>NZ_PVWK01000063.1 GCF_003003795.1 Stenomitos frigidus ULC18
CGTCATTCAATTGAAGGCAAGGGAATCCTTCTCAACTTTACCCCCTTGTGACCCGTCAACAATTAATTGACAGACCACTAGATAGGTTTCGTAATCTGCTTCTTTCCACTGTTGCGCTTTGAGCAAATCCCGCAGTTTGGTGTAATCAACACCTTTCTCGGAGCTGAGATCATCGTTAATGTTTGTTGGTGGTAGGGCATCGGGTATAAAGGGTGGAAAAAGTGGAGCTTTAGATGCTTGGGCAGGAGCAGATAAATTAACGCTCAACTGAGCCAAAACAGGCATAATATTTTCGTCTTGTAGTTTGAGAAGCTCCTGGTAGCGCTTCAGCTCGTCGCAGGTTTCAGGGCTTAGTTCTCCATTCTCAGCATTAAGAGCAGCCTGGAGTGCCTGGATAAATTCCCCAAGGTTGCGATTGTATTCGCGGGAGGGTTCTAATACTGCCGCTTCAATGGCGCTTGCATCGGCTTCGGTCAGGTTCAGCTCACGTCGCCGCCGTTGTAAAATTCTGCGCCCCACTACCGATATCTGACCGTTGCGGACGCATTTCTCAACTTCCTTGCGATATTCCAGTGTCGGATCGCCCAATGGCGCTTTCGCCAGTTGAATGGTATAGCCTTCCCTGCCCACGTAAATTTCTGGCTTCATCGCGGGGGCAGCTTCCTGCACTTTGCGTTGGGCGTAGTGGTGCAGTTCGTCTACGGTGATTTGTCCATCGTTGTCGGTGTCGGCGGCTCCGGTGCGAATGCCTTCTACCAGGAAGCGAGTGTAAACGGATAGTTCTTCGTCCGCTTGAGCGAAGGCATACTCGACAGCACTGGAGGCAGTCAACACGGCGCGACCTTCACCACCCAGTTGGGCTTTCACATCAACGGCGCTATCGTCTTTAGCCATCATGCCTGTAGCGAAGGCACCGCTAAAGCAACAGTCGAGAATCACGACCTGTCGTCGGGATTTGGAGTTGGACATGACATCATGGACAAAACTGGCGGCAACAGCGGTGGTTCGCAGGCGATGTTTCTCAGTGATGCGGGTTGCTAGCGAGAATTTGCCCGTGTCGTCTTTGATGCCGTGACCAGAGAAGTAGAGTAAGACGAGATCATCTTTCTGCCGATCGCGAAACAGGGCATCGATAGCGTCTTCCATCTGAGTACGATCGGGATTCTCCAGCAAGCGAACCTCATCAAACCCACCCCTTTCAGCATCGTTCAGCACGGCTTGGACGGCATTGATATCTCGAAGGGCAGCAGGCAGGTTGGCGAGGGCAGTATCGGCAAATTCGCTGACTCCAATGAGTAATGCCACTTTAACCATGCTGCGCTCTCACTGCCGCCAATGACTGAAACGATCACTGCTTTCAGAATAACCGCAAATGTAGTGGCTGGCTGTGACTTCGGTGGAGTGAAAAGGGGGAGTGATCACTCTATCTGTGAGATCGTTCCTGGCTCAAACAGCAACGCTTTCATGCAAAACAGGAACAATGCGGTTTCAAGTCGGAATGGTCTCACTTGAAACAGGAACGATCGCATTTCAAACAGGAATGGTCTCACTTGAAACGGGAACGATCGCATTTCAAACAGGAACGATCGCATTTCAAATGGGAGCGTTCTCACTTCAAATGGGAACGATCGCATTTCAAATAGGAACGATCGCGCTTCAAACAGGAATGGTCTTATTTAAAATAGGAATGCTCTGACTTGAGACAGGAATGTTCTCACTTCAAGTGCGATCGCTCTCGAACAAAACCTCGGAGTTTTACGTACTTGGTGGTCGGTAGAAGCGCTACTTGAGCAAAACTCCGAGGTTTCTGAGTTAAAACTGTACTTTGAACAACTGAAAGACTTCTCCCGGTAGCGTCTTCACAACTTTGCCGCCTGCTGTCTGGATCAGTTTTTTCCAGGCCGCGATCGGTTCCAAAAAGACTTCTGTGCCCAGGTACATTTCCAAAATCGCCCAATTCTCAGCCAGCGGTGTTTCTGGGTCGATCGCATCAAAGACAAACACACCGCCGGGTTTCAACACGCGCTTCGCTTCTGCCAACACCGCCGCCCAATAGTCGAGCGGATAGTAGCAGCTCACGCCAGTGGCGATCGCGAGATCAAACTGCTTTGCCTCATAGCTCAGTTGATGCGCGGCTCCCAACGCCACCCCTTTGAACAGCTTTGAGTTCAGTTGCGGCCCACGTGCGTTCAAAATATCTCGCGCCACATCGCTAATCTCTTGCCCGTAGAACAGTGCCTCCCACTCGCGCCACGGGTAAATCAAAAAACTTACCCCGCAGCCGATGTCCAGGCAATGCTGGTTTTTCTTCGGTTGAGCAACATCCCAGAACGGCGATGTCAGCTTCGCTTGTAGAGAACCAGAAGTACGTTCCCGAAAGATCGGCATTGCTTCCACTTCTTCTGGCAAGTCAAACGCTTCACCGCGATACTCACGGTTAAAGCGCACCGAAACAGCTGCAATCTGGCTCTGCCAATCTTGCGGTGTCTTCAGTGAACTAAGGTAGCTGTTGCTAGAGAACGCCCCCTGGGACTCAGACTCGTGCTTTTTTGCCATACCCAGATTCGTTCCTCTAACAACAGTGTTTCTTGAGGCATCAGCTATCAGCTATCAGCTATCAGCTATCAGCTATCAGCTATCAGCCTCAGTTCAGTGCTGAACGCTGAACGCTGATTCAATCAAAGCCATCAGCTATCAGTCTAAATTCAGTACTGACCGCTGACCGCTGACCGCTCCTCCCATCAACGTCCCGTCAGCGCCCGGTTAAAGTTCTGACGGTAAGATTTGTTGAAAATGAGGACGGGCCAGAGTAACGCTAGATAAACACGACCGCTGCTGAAATTGGTGCGTCTGAAGCCAGACAAGAATTTCCAGATGCCGAACCCATAACCAATGAGTGCCAGTACACCAACTATTTCCATGTATCGATCCTCAATTCACTGAAAAAACTCGACTGAAAAAACTAGATCTGTAGTTGAAGCTACGCCTGTCTACCCGATCGCTCCAGATGCTGGCTGTCAAAAACAACGTGCCAACAACGAAAAACGATAAGAGTCTAAGTTAACGAACGATCGCTCACCCAAAAGTCGAGTTGTCTCAGCATAGACGCTTCATAGACCCCTCAAGCTCTGCTTAAAAACTTATGTAAAGTTCCAGGCATAGCAGCTTGAGACTTTTGGGATGGCTTTCTAACCTAGCTCTATCCTAGCTTGCAGCTTACGGGCGATCGTAACAAGCACAGACTTTTCCAGCGGTGAACACAGATTTTTCTGTTTATGCCCTTGATGGACGTCCGAATCGTCTTTAACGTATGACACTAGAGATGGGGGGAGGGCGTGGGGAAGTTTTGAGTTACAGAGTTACAGAGTTACAGACGTTTGCAAAGGAGTCAGCCACAGTGGGAGCATCTTGCTCGCAGGCGTGAGCGAGACGCTCCCACTCAGTTGATGTGACTGATTCAAACGAAAATTGCTGTAATGCTGACTTCCTCCTGCCTGTTGCCTCCCTTCTCACTCAAACTCTTTTTTCAAAACGCTTGGAATCACTAGGATGGCGAATGTATGCGAGCAGTTTTGATGGCAGGCGGTTCGGGAACACGGCTTCGACCGCTGACGTGCGACCTGCCCAAACCGATGGTGCCAGTGTTGAACCGCCCGATCGCGGAGCATATTCTGAACCTGCTTAAGCGCCATCGTATTACTGAAATCATTGCGACGCTGCATTACTTGCCCGACGTCATGCGCGACTACTTCCAGGATGGCAGCGACTTTGGCGTACAGATGACCTATGCCGTTGAAGAGGATCAACCCCTCGGCACGGCAGGCTGCGTGAAGAATATTGCAGATTTACTTGATCGCACGTTTATCGTGGTCAGTGGCGACAGTATCACTGATTTTGACCTGAGTGCTGCCATTCGGTTTCACAAACAACGGCAGTCGAAAGCCACGCTGATTTTAACGCGCGTACAGAATCCGATCGAATTTGGCGTGGTGATTACTGATAAGGACGATCGCATCCGTCGCTTTCTCGAAAAGCCCTCCACCAGCGAAGTCTTCTCAGATACGGTGAATACGGGCATATATATTCTTGAACCGGAAGTGTTGGATTACCTACCACCCAATCAAGAAGCAGACTTCTCGAAAGATCTCTTTCCACTGCTGCTCGAAAAGAATGAGCCCATGTATGGTTATGTCGCCGAAGGCTACTGGTGCGATGTTGGGCATTTAGACACCTATCGCGATGCTCAATATGACGGGTTAGAGCGAAGAGTGAAGCTGGATATTGCTTATGAGGAGCGATCGCCGGGTTTATGGGTGGGGCAGAACACCTACCTCGACCCTAGCGCCAGAATTTCAACGCCTGCCATGATTGGCAGCAACTGCCGGATTGGTGCGCGAGTCCAGATCGATGGGGGCACGGTGATTGGCGACAACGTGACGATCGGGGCCGATGCTGACCTTAAGCGCCCGATCATCCTCAATGGAGCCATTATTGGGGAAGAAGCCCATTTGCGAGCCTGTGTCATTGCACGCGGTACACGGGTCGATCGTCGCGCTCATGTGCTGGAAGGTGCAGTTGTGGGGCCTTTGTCTACGATCGGCGAAGAAGCGCAAGTGAGTCCGGGTGTGCGGGTCTGGCCTAGCAAACGGGTTGAGTCTGGGGCAACGTTGAATATCAACCTGATTTGGGGACACGCCGCCTATCGCAATCTCTTTGGGCAACGTGGCGTCTCTGGTCTGGCAAATATTGACATTACGCCAGAGTTTGCCGTGAAGCTAGGTGCTGCCTATGGTTCGACCTTGAAGCCCGGTGCCCATGTTTCTGTCTCACGCGATCAGCGCAGCATTGCGCGGATGGTGTCACGATCGCTCATTGCCGGGCTCATGTCGGTCGGCGTGAATGTCCAAAACCTGGAAGCAACTGCGATTCCGTTAGCGCGTACGATTGTGCCAACGCTGTCGATCGCGGGCGGTATTCATGTGCGGATGCATCCCGATCGCCCTGACCATCTGTTAATTGAGTTCTTCGACGACAACGGCATCAACATCTCCAAAGCTCGCGAGAAGAAAATCGAAGGCGCTTACTTTAAAGAAGATTTTCGCCGCGCCCAAATTCAGGAAATTGGCAATGTCGTCTATGCAAATCAGGTCGTTGAGATCTACAGCGCTTGTTTTGAAAAGCACCTGAACATCGAAGCAATTCGCCACAGTAGCTCCAAAGTAGTCATCGATTATGCCTATGCGGTTTCTGGTGCAGTACTACCCCAACTGCTCGCTAAATTTGGTTGCGATGCGGTTGTGTTGAATGCCAGCCTCAGCCATACCGCACCCAATCCGGCCGATCGCGAAGTCTTACTGAGCCAGTTGGGGCATGTGGTAGAGGCACTCAAAGCCAACTTTGGCGTGCAGGTGTCGGCAAACGGCGAGCAAATGATTTTGGTGGATGAAGCTGGCAGCGCCATTCGTGGTGAAGTGTTGACCGCACTCATGGCAGATATGCTGCTGGTGCACCATCCCAGAGGCACGATCGTGGTGCCCGTCAATGCGTCTAGTGCGGTCGAACAAATTGCCCACCGTCACGATGGGAGAGTCATTCGCACAAAGGCAAACCCTACCGCACTCATGGAAGCTTGTCATGCTAATGCCAATGTCATTCTGGGTGGCAGTGGCGACATGGGCTTCATTTTCCCGCAGCTACATCCGGGCTTCGATGCCATGTTCTGCATTGCCAAGCTAATCGAAATGCTCACCCTCGAGGAGCGATCGCTCGGACAGATTCGCGCCGATCTACCCCGTGTTTGCCACAAAACCTGCACCGTCCGCTGCCCCTGGACGGCCAAAGGAGCGCTGATGCGGCACTTGGTCGAAACTCACCCGATCGATAGCCTGGAACTGGTCGATGGCGTCAAGATCTTCAACCATCAGCACAATAGCTGGGTGCTGATCTTGCCGGATGCGGGTGAGCCAGTGGTGCACATTTATGCCAACAGCAACGATCGTGGCTGGGTCGACGAAACGCTACGGGAATACCGCTTGCGGGTACAAAACTTTGTTGATCAACATCAGGGTACAGAAGCAGCCAAAGCGGAAAGCCAGTATTAGAATGGAGTATTAGTTGTTAGTTTTTTGAGCAAGTAACTAAAAACTAACAACCAATAGCTAAAAACTTTTTCAGGAACGCTCCATGAATAGCTGCATCCTAATGGCAGAGATTGTCCAGGCTCCCGAGCTACGCTACACGTCAGACACTCAAACGCCGATCGCCGAAATGTTCGTGGAGTTCCCTGGTTTACGTGCCGAAGACCCACCTTCGCGGCTCAAAGTGGTGGGCTGGGGCAATCTGGCACAAGAAATTCAAGAGCGCTTTCATCAGGGCGATCGCGTGGTGATTGAAGGAAGCTTGAGGATGAATACGGTCGAACGTCCCGAAGGGTTTAAGGAAAAACGTGCCGAGCTCACCGCCCAGCGTATTCACAGTTTGGGAGCAGATACCGCTTTAGAAGCGTCTACTGCTGTGGCAGCGCCTGCGAGCACAAATAATCCAGCCACAAAACCAAGCGCTGCGGCTACGCCAGCAACGAAGACAGCGCCATCAGCGCCAGCGTCAGCCACACCAACCGCGAAAGCGAAAGCAGGTAAGTTTCAAGCTGCACCTGAAACCACCGCTTCAGAACCAGACTTTGATGAGATTCCGTTCTAAAAAGGTGCTGTTAGAAAAGTCCTAGTATAAGAGTGGCAGGTATGGGAGTCTGAAAGCGGCTGTCTGTTTCCCTATAAAAACTCCTTTAAAAAGGCGAAGACGTCATCTTCCCAGCAGGGTTCTGGCAACAGAGCAAGCAATCTCTGGCTCACATCCGCTTCGATCGCATAGATGTCATCACGCAAAAACAGTTCAGACAACGCTTGAGTATCTCGCGCTCTCAGAGGCGATAGTGGTGCAGCGAAACTGTTGGCCTCAGCAGCGTAGTCAATGGCAGTGTTTGCAGCCAGCCTAGCAAGCGTACCCTTGCTTAACAGGCTGACTCGTGCCCTTCGAAGCGCGTTTAGTCCTGCCGCTTGCCGCAGCGCATAGAGTCCATCGAGTTCGGTTTCGTGCGCCTGCGCACTCTGTGAGCGTGAGCTTTGACGGTGTGAGAAGGACTCGAAAAACGTCCCTCCATGACTCTGAGTAGCTGAACGACTTTCAGAGGCATCTGAATTAACACGTCTACCATTTGAGGAAAACTCATGTGTATGATCGGACGGGTCGCGATCGCTTTCGATGCTGCGTTGTCCCTCCGCAGCATCAGGTTGCTTTTGTAACGAATCAATTGACAGAGAGGAACCATTGTCCCCCGGTGAAGAAAGCAACATAGTAAGCACCAAAATAACTCTGCTGCTGCAATCTGAAAATGAGCGATCGTGTCGTCATTCACCTGGGTCAATGACGTACAGCCTCACCATCAACCACATAAGACAACATTGAATTTCCAGTAGATGCGCTGACTTCAAACCCGTATTTAGCGTCTTAAACTGCTGCTGCACCGATAAAAGCAAAGGCTCTCATCCGCTAAGCTTGCTTAATGACTTAAAGAATGACTTAAAGAAGTGATACCAAACATCCCTCAGTCGGAGCATTTCAGCACCAGCAAAGTCTAAATTTACCACTCTAATGGTGAGGGCTTGGGGTATGCTGCAGCGGTTCCTCTAGCAATGCCGCGGTTTAAGTGTGATATCAATCACATCGTTTAATATAGCGGTTCTTCATTGCATTCACTACCCTTAATTGTTACTACAATCAAGAGTAGCTTGACTCAAGCAGGAAACCCTTCTTAAGCATTAGCACGGTGATTTTGAAGATCAACTAGATGCTTAAATTTTTCTGAAATTTTATGTTCAATGCCTGGTGCATCCTGACCCGCAGAGGTGGACTTTGTTCTCAAGGCACGATTTCAATCGCCAGTCCCTTAGACCCGTTAGGCTTTTGAAGCGCTTGTACAAGGCAACCAGCCCGGAGAGTCTACAACGATTACCTGAGAGTGCTGCGCCAGTATGACCGTTGATCAGGAGCAGTACCAAGCGGTAGGGGATCGTCCAAAAATGATCCAGTGATGGTGCGGTTATGTCTTCAGGTTGGGCATTCTAAGGTAGAGATGAGGCCCATCTTTGGAAACACCCAAACGGCACGTTCGTCAAGGCTAAAACGTTGAAACGTCAGTGCGACTCTTGAGTGGGTGACGTTTAACCGGAGCGTAATCGCATGCTTGGAGACTAGCCCCATGGGTCAAAGGCGCGATTACACATCCAGTCCGGCACGAACTCCAGATTCTAGAACCGGCGCTGGCAAAGACAGCCCTTTGGCCCCAGATAGGGTTTGTTTGGTAGAGGCGGTTTCCAACCATCCCCCCTAGCCGTCGGAAGCCCCCTTTAACAGCGTGCTTACAACACGTTCAGTCAGCTCTCATGCTGTGAGAGCAACGCTCTTCAGCCTCACACTGCTTAACATTGGGATTAGTTATGCTCGACTCACACTCATTAGCTGAATACTCTTCACAGGTGTTGAATGCTTCTGGCAACACCGAATTAGAGCAGCGCCTGGGTTTATATCGTGTCTTTTTGAAGCTCTATGAACATCATCGGAGCCTGCTGGATGAAATCCTGGATCTAGAAAACACTGGGATGAAAGCACGCAAGCAAGTGGCTTTACAGTATGTACAAGGAGTTGTACAAGATCAGCAGGTGCATGTAATGACAAACCTGCTTAGTGGCAAAACGCGATCGGTGCTGCAGCCTCAGGGCATTTGGGTCATTGGCCGCGATCGCAAAATGGCGCTACCGATTCAAGATAAGCGTCTATCTCGCCGTCATGCCGCTATTCAGTACATCCAGGATCAAGGCTTTTACCTGATTGATTTTAATAGCACCAACGGTTCCTTCGTCAACAGCGAACCAGTGCGACACTGTGTCTTGCTCAAAGATGGTGATCAAATTCGGTTGGGGAGTCTGGTGTTTATTTTCTTTATCAGCCACACTCCCAAAACGGCTGAAGCGTTGCCAGACGATCTCATCAACCAGGTCACTACTGCTCGCCGGGCGTACGAGTCTGGAACCGACGATTCGACGATCACGGATTCGGGTGTGCCGTTATCCACAACAGACTGGGACACACCATTGTCGGCTGATGCGAAAGATACCTCTATGTTTTTGAGACCACCTCTGCCTGGTAGTGACCTACCACCAGAGCAAGCATCTTACCCGATCAGCATGAGACAACAATCGGAGATCTTAGATCGCTTTATGAAGCGAGATACACCTGGTAACCATAACTGAGAACGTCTCAACTAAGAAGTCTTCAAAATCTAAAAGTCCCGGCGGTAGGCAGACCCGATCGGAGTAAGCATCCCCCAAGCCCTACAGCGATCGTGTTTTGTGAAAAAGCACCGAAGGGGTGGGGGTGCTCGTTACCTCATGCTTTACAGGCAGAGCCATCGCGCTCATGCCCAACGGTTACACCCTTTTCTCACGGGCAGTTTAATCCTCTTCTTCAAGCGAGTCATCCTCGTCATCGTCTGCGTCGATCGGAGCCACAGAGTTTGCCGAGACAACCGCACCAATCTCTAGCTTATGTCGCACCTCTTGCTCAATTTTCTGGGCGACATCGGGCTTCTCTTCCATATATTTGATGGCATTGTCACGTCCCTGGCTAATATTCTCGCCACCATAGCTGTACCAGGCTCCTTTGCGAACAAGCACACCCGTTTCTTCTGCCAGGTCAACTAAACAGCCCAGTGTTGAGATGCCCTTGCCAAAAATAACGTCAAATTCAGCAATGCGGAACGGGGGCGCAACTTTGTTCTTGGCAACCTTGACTTTGACTCGAATGCCGAACTCTTCGGTGCCTTTCTTCAGCGTTTGAATCCGGCGCGTATCTAACCGTACAGAGGCATAAAATTTAAGTGCCTGACCACCTGTTGTAGTTTCAGGACTGCCGTAGGTCACACCAATTTTTTGTCGCAGCTGGTTAATGAAGATGACCGTACAGCCAGACTTGCCCATATTCCCAGCAATTTTTCGCAAGGCTTGGCTCATGAGGCGGGCCTGCAAGCCGACATGAGAGTCGCCCATCTCCCCTTCAATTTCAGCGCGGGGTACGAGGGCGGCAACGGAGTCAATGACAATGACCTCGATCGCGGACGATCGCACCAGTTGATCAACAATTTCAAGCGCCGCTTCACCGGTATCAGGCTGAGAGATCAAGAGATTATCGATGTCTACACCCAACGCTTTGGCGTAAACGGGATCGAGAGCATGCTCCGCGTCAACGAATGCAGCGATACCACCCGCTTTCTGCACTTCCGCTAAGGCATGTAGCGCCAGTGTGGTTTTACTTGAGCTTTCAGGTCCATAGATTTCAATGACGCGCCCTTTAGGAAGACCACCACCGAGCGCCAGGTCTAGAGTCAATGCCCCAGTAGAAATCGTTTCGACCCGCATCCGGGTAGCATCGCCTAAGCGCATGATGCTACCTTTGCCAAAGTTACGCTCAATCTGAGTCAGAACGAGATTTAAGGCTTTGTTTTTGTCAGAATTGTCAGTTGTTTTAGCAGCCATGAGCGCCTCAATGCGGAAGGTTCAGTAGGTAGGTAGACAGGAGAATTGAAACTTTAAACGACAGCAGATTAGACCACTTGGACTTTGAGTATGAGGTTCATCAGGGTTTCAGAGCCGTTCATGCATCTAAAGTTCATAGTCGTTAGCCAGAGTGAGATCAAGCGTTAGAGGCATTCTATGCTAAGCAGTTCCCCAGGAACTGCTCACGCGATCGCGGGTCTAGATCCATCAGCAAAAAGCTTCACGCTTCAGTTATTTAGTCATCCAATGAAATGTACTAACGTATGCGATGAAGTCTAGTTAATCTAGAGAGGGTCGAGCGTCATGACGCTACCCTTAGTTGTCACCCGTTACAACGCCTCCATGACCTCAAAAAGTGATCCAAGAAACATCGCTGCCAGAATCTTTTTGGTGACACTAGTGACTCTTCCAGGTTACATACAATGACCTCCTATCTTCCTCATTTGTTGGTTCCGGATACGGCGCTATCGGTAGCAGGGCTAACGGGTTACATCCAGGCTCTGTTAGAGCAAGACAATCACCTGAGCCAGGTCTGGGTTACAGGGGAAGTATCCAGCGCCACTCGCTATCGCAGCGGGTTGTTCTTTACGCTACAAGACCCTGATGCTAAAGCAGCGATCAGTTGTGTTGTGTGGAACAGCCAATTGGAGAGGCTGACCACTTTACCCGCTCAGGGAGAGCAATTAATTATTCTGGGGCGCATCCACGTACATCCTCAGCGGGGTCAGTATCAGCTGATTGTATGGCAGGCTTTACCAGCGGGCGAGGGTCTGCGGGCACTACGTTATCGCCAATTACGCCATCGCCTGGAAGCAGAGGGCTTGTTTGACCCCGCACGCAAGCGCTCATTGCCGATCCATCCCCAAACGTTGGCTGTTGTCACATCACCGCAGGCAGCCGCATGGGGTGATATTCAGCGAACGTTGCGACGACGGTATCCGGGTTTGCATGTATTGTTTTCTCCAGCGCTAGTACAGGGTGATCAGGCTCCAGCCTCAATTGTGCACGCCATTCAGCGAGTTGAACTAGATAATAGAGCGGATGTACTAATTCTATCACGAGGTGGCGGTGCGATCGAAGATATGGCGTGCTTTAATGACGAGCGCGTGGTACGTGCGATCGCAGATTGTTCGATTCCAGTCATTGCTGGCATCGGTCACCAGCGGGATGAAACCCTAGCAGACCTTGCCGCTGATGTCTGTGCGCATACGCCGACCGCTGCAGCCGAGCAAGCCGTGCCTCAACTAGCCATGCTGCAGACAGAGCATCAAGAGAGGGTGCTGGCGCTCAAAACTGCCATTTACGACTGCTTGGGGGCAGCGCAGCAACAGCAGCAAGCTTTGAGCGATCGGCTCCATAAGCTGCGGCTCGATCGTAAGCTCCAGCAAGAACGGCAAAAACTCCACTGGATGCGCCAACGACTGATTCAAGGCAGTGCGCTGCAAACTCAGCAAGCAACGTCTTACTGCCAATCACTCCAGCAAAAGCTGGCAACACTTGATCCTGAAGCGGTGCTGAAACGGGGCTATGCTGTAGCACGGCACGCAAACGGGACGATCGTCCGTACGGCCCAAGCGGTAACACCAGAAGAGACGCTGACGATTCAGCTTGGTCAAGGACAGCTAACGGTTAAAGTAACAGCCGTACTGCCACGATCGCTTAACGTTTAAGTCGTTAAGTTTAAGCCGTCAAAAGTTTGAGAAAAAGGTTCAAGTATAAATATACTAGCGATGGAGACCCTGCCATTCATTTGTCGTGAGCATTCCTAAAGACACTCCCGAATCCCCGTCCAGTCGAAGCGATCTTGATCGTAGAACGATGACAGACTTGCCAGAACAGGGTTGGAGCTACGAAGAAACTGTGCAACAGGTAGAAGCGATTATGTCGCGTATTGAGTCAGGAGAGTTGGAACTGGCGGATGTCTTTGACCAGTTCGCTGCTGCTGTGAGCTATTTACGCCAGTGTGACCTGTTTCTGACCCAACGTCAGCAGCAAATGGATTTGCTGATCGAAACGTTAACCGATGACCTGGAGTAGGTCGTTTACAGGGAATGTCTCTACAGAATGCGATCGACCGCATGAGAGCATCACCCAGTTTTAGCGGCTAGGTTTTAGCGGCTAGAAGTTGTTTACAGCCGTTTGCAAATGGGTCAGCCCCCGTGCGTAAAGCCTCGCGGCATACAAGAAACGCGGAGCGAGTGCTTTGCACTTACATCCTGCTCGCAGGCGTGAGCGAGACGCTCATACTCAGTTGATGTGGCTTATTCAAACGATGCTGTAAGAAGCAATGGCAATACGGCGTTATTCTGGCTGCTTTACAACAGGCGCTTTGCTCCAACGGGTGCCGTTTAGAGCCGTTTCATCATTCTTACAAACGAGGGTATGCGCTTCCCAAGCCGTTTCTGTGTCAGGGTAATCAACCCGATAGTGACCGCCACGACTTTCAGTGCGGAAGTGTGCGCTCTGGAGAATGAGCCATGCAACATCAAGCAAATTGCGAGTTTCTGCCCAGACTCTTAGCTGTGCGTCGATCGAAACCTCACCTAAAGCAACGTCTTGTGCGGGCTCAAGGTGCTGCAACCGTTGGGTAATCGCAAGATCAGAAAACTCTTGCTGCCAACGTTGGATTTGCGCGATCGCCGTTGCCATCATGATCCCATCGCGACAAATGCCTGCACTCTGCCATACCAGACGGGGAAGCTCTTGCCGTAAGGCTTGAATTTTCATCAGATCGCTTTCCAAAAGGTCGGCGATCGATGCATTCAGAGGGTAGCGTTCAGATGCCTTCGCCGCGTCCGCATCTGTCGCTCCAGTAACAGGCTGCCTAATGTTGGTTGCCTCTAATTCTAAGTGAGCGAACTGTGCCCCAAACACCAAACACTCCAGCAGCGAATTACTGGCTAGTCGATTGGCCCCATGAACCCCCGTGCTGGCTGTTTCACCCACTGCATAGAGACCGGGAATCGACGTTTGGTTGACCAAATCTGTCGCAATGCCTCCCATCCAATAATGGGCAGCAGGCGCAACAGGAATGGGCTCGTGAAAGACATCAATGCCCCACCGTTGGCAAACCTGAATGATGTTAGGAAAGCGATGCTGAATGGTTTCGGGTGCGATCGGTCGTAAATCTAGCCAGACATGCGCTGCTGCTGGGTCCGCATGTGTTTTTTGCAGGTAGCTGAAGATGGCACGACTGACGACATCTCTAGGAGCTAGTTCGCCTGCTGGATGGTAGTCAAAGGCAAACCGTCGTCCGTTGTGGTCGATCAAATGAGCACCCTCGCCCCGCACCGCTTCGCTGATCAAAAAACGGGGTGCGCCAGGCTGCGTTAAGGCCGTCGGGTGAAACTGGACAAATTCCAGGTCGCGCAACATGGCTCCAGCACGATGGGCGATCGCCACACCATCCCCTGTACTCAACTCAGGATTGGTTGTTTGGGCAAAGACTTGACCACCGCCACCCGTTGCTAGAATCACAGCAGCCGACCGGAGCCAACGCACGTGCCCTTCGTAAAGCAGACAAATGCCCTGGCAACGTCGTGTAGCCTGATCTAGCCAAACATCAAGCGTTAGCGCCTGTGAAAAGACATGGATGTGCTTGCGACTAAGCACCTGTGCTGTCAGCGTACTCACCACTTGCCGACCCGTTGTATCAGCCGCATGTAACACTCGTCGTCGAGAATGAGCCGCCTCCAGAGTCAGCGCCAGTTCGCCGTTGTGGCGATCGAACGAAACCCCCATTGCGACTAGCGACTGAATGCACTGCGGTGCCTGCTCTACAAGGAACTTAACTGCGTCATAGTCACACAACCCAACTCCGGCTTGTAAGGTATCGGCTAAATGCAGTGCCGGAGAATCGCCTGGATCAACCACCGCTGCAATGCCACCCTGTGCCCAGTCGCTAGCAGACAGCGAGAGGGTGTCTTTAGTCAGCAGCCCGATGCGGTAATGGCTAGGAAGGCAGAGTGCAGTATAAAGCCCAGCCGCACCTGCCCCCACGATGAGAACATCAAACTGAGGTAATTCAGGCGCAGAAGGCGATCGCAAAACGGACGATTGCAAAGATGCTACCAATTTAAATTTTGGGATGTTCGCTCAAAAAGGCACTGCCCTTCAGGACATAACGCTATTCTCAAGCATTCGCGATCAGATTGAAACCCATTCGCTTATACAGCTAGTCGCTGGAACAAAGATGGCCCGTTCCAGACTGACGGCTGCTTGCGGCTGTCGTTCGATGCTAGTTCTAGTCTAGCCGTCTGCCTGTTTAAAGTTGGCGGACGACTAGATGGCCTCAGGATGATCGTTTGCGGGTTTTCAATCCTCAAAAAACTACTGACAGAACCGTAGCAACGAGTCAAGCATGGGCTAAAGACGAAAATTGCTCTCTGACTGTTTACCAGCCATTGAGCAATTTGGTTGAATGATTGAACCAGCGGGGATGAAATTCGATCGTTAGCGGTAAATACCGTTGTTGATCCGATCCGCTCCCTCTACCAAGGCTTCTTCAACATCAGTGGCAGTGAAATTATCCAGATTTGCCTTCAGCACGTCCTTCTGCGCCTCCGTCAACCCTGCGATCTTCAAAACATCCTCAACTGAATCGTAGGGTGCATTTTTGACAATGAGCCCCGCAAGCGTGGGATATAAACCTGGATACTGCCTGAATGAACGCACGTTGGTGTTATTCAGATCAAGCTTTTTACCGTATTCAGAACTGAGCTTTTCGCCCACAGCATCGCGAATCGCTTCAGCTGCAAGCAATGTTGGAGCAAAGGCCACTCGATTCAACTGATACCCTGCCACATTGCCTAAATTTACCGCTAGCGCCCTTTGTGGCATCCCCAGCGAGCCAAGACAACCAACCAATACGCAAAGAACCATTAACACACGAACCAAGCGTTTCATGAATCTATTCCTCCCTTCCTGTCGCATGAAAACCATACACAGCATTTATTCAGAGACTATCATTTTCTGGTCATCATCTCTCACTATGGCTCGTCTGCCTAGAGTGTCTAGGTGAAAATCTTTACACTTCGCTCAGCAAGGCGCGTGAAGGATAGCGTGGGTCAAAGGTTTGGGGAGCGTAGCCACAAGAGACCGTTTGCAGTGCCCTTTGTATCGGTCGGCTACGGATTGACCCACTGCTGACTAACGCTACGATCGACTGCTGATGAACGGATGAGTACTACTCTCTGCTCTTCATCTGCAGGAACGTTTCTAAGTCGGGAAACGAGCAGGCATGAGCCACAGTCGGCATGTCATAGCCCTTGAGATGAACCGTATAGTTTCTGAACAAATCGATCGACGTAATCTCCATGTTGGTCAGATGCTGATAAGTTGTTTCACCAACAGCAATATCCAGACCAATCTGCTTAGTGGATGTTTCCAGTCGAAAAGCAGCATTCACCGTATCACCTAAGGCAGTATAGTCGGGCCGATCGCCACTGCCCGTGTTACCGACCATGGCGTAGCCTGTGTTGATGCCAGCACCAATGCGCAGTGGAAATGGTAAGGGATAAAGGTTATACAGATCGCTGGTCATCTTGTGTAGAGCATTCAGGGCACGAAAAATGCGGAGCATTTCATCGTCATTTACACCCTGTGGGCCGTGAATCCAAATTGCCATCACAGCGTCGCCGATATACTTATCAACCCAGCTGCCATATTCGCGAATGATATCGCCTGCGTGCCGAAACCAGGTGCCGATCACCTCTGACAACACCTTCTCGTCTAATTGGCGTGTCAACACGGTAAAGTCTCGAATATCGACAACCAACACTGATATCAAGCGACGCACGTGCAGCGTCGCGGTCGCCGTAAATTCTTTTGAATCTGAACCCGCTGCAGAATCAGCAGGAGGGTTGAGTGTCGGGCAGTAGAAGTCAAGATCGGTCTGACCAAAGGTGAGCCGATCGCCATTATGCAGCGTGACGGGAATGCTCACTCGACGACCATTCACAAAGGAACCGTTTCGACTGCCCAAGTCAATCAAATAGAATTCGCCTGTCTCCATGCACTGCAACATCGCGTGATTACGCGAAATCCAGCGATCGGGCAACACAAAATTGTTATCTTCACTACGCCCAATGGTCCAACAGTTACTACCCGCAAGCGGCAACCGCCGACTACCAGAGTCAGTTCGGAGAACTAGATGGGGAGTGGGTTGCAAAGTCACCACAGGCTGAGACAAATAATCCTTTCCTATGATGCATCCTGACATATCTCTCTATGACAGTGTAGTCTTCAGACAAAAATTCGTTCAAAAAAACTTTGAACTGAACAGTCTTCAAACAGTTGGCTGAGAGAAAATGCTACGGAGCAAGTTGTATTCTAAAGCCTTATTTAGGCAACGATCGCCGCTAACCAAAACAAGCCGTCTACCAAGATTGTACTCAACACTGCGCCACTAAACCCCCACCAATGAAGCTGTCGTGAAAAGAGAGGCAAAACGCTCACGGTGAGAAGCAGGAGTGCTAATGAAATTGCCCAGCCAGCACCCCACGGCGTTTGGATCTGTGCAAGAGCGCTTTGGAAGATTGGCTGCACCGCATCACTCTCAACTTGCATGAGCTGACGCCAATAGGGAATTAAATCAACCAGATAAAAGTAAACATCCGTCACAACGGTTCCGAGAAGGGAGCCGAAGTAAAAGAAATTTCCCACCTTGCCGATGTTGCGGGAAACACCCCAGATGGCAAAGGGTAAGCCGATCGCCTCCACAGGCAGATGCAACAATGGCTCCCAACGCAGCCAGCCCCAATACACAGAGCCTGCAAGCCACGTCCACGTGAACCCGATGAGCAAATCACCCCAGCGCT
Source organism: Stenomitos frigidus ULC18 (assembly GCF_003003795.1). Lineage (GTDB taxonomy): Bacteria > Cyanobacteriota > Cyanobacteriia > Leptolyngbyales > Leptolyngbyaceae > Stenomitos > Stenomitos frigidus_A. The sequence continues at coordinate 17,429 of NZ_PVWK01000063.1, forward strand.
GGGTAGCAGGACGCTTCAACAGTTTCAGCCCCAGAAGCAACCAACCCATCGTCAGTCCTAAACTAATCCAGGGGACAAGGCGTACTAAGGGTGCCTGCATGAAAACAGGCACTGAAACTAAAACGATCGAAGCCGCAAAAATCAACCAACGCTGTAACGTTTCAGACCGCCTGATTGGAGGATTTGATGGCGCTTCACTTGCTTCAGCGAGAGACTCGACTGGGTAGATCGCTGGCGGAGCGAGGCAGATAGGGTCGGTGCGAGATGTGGAGGAAACCAAAGTCTTGCTTATCTTTCTTATTTAATTTACTTTACTTAACATAACACAGACTCGCATATACCCCCCTGGGGGATATTCAACATACTATCTTAAATTTCCGCTAAAGTTCTGCCGGAGCTGTTCTCAACTTGACGTGCGTTGGCTAAGCTCACGATGTGTACGATTAGGCGATCGAGTACACTAGCGTTGCAGAATATTGTGTGCTTGCAGATTGCTCTTTCCAAAATTGGGGCTTTTCAGAGATTATTGAGATTAATGGCTGAAACGTCCACTCAAAAGGGAGAGAGCTTACCTGCGCAGACCGTATCCAGTGAACGTCGCGTCCGAAGTCTTTCATTCAACTGTCATTTTGTCCTTGTGACAACGTGTGGCTTAGAATCTAAAGCGCTACACATCCAGGGGGTAACCCGATGTGTCGCAATCGTTTTGGGGAAAAGTAGATGGTTTGGTCGGCATTAAATCCAGCGTCTTCGCTAGCCGATATGGGCTGGTACAGTCTGGGGGCTCTTGGGCATACACTCATAGCAGCCGCCACTTCAACGAGCACAGCTGCGTCTGATGTAAATGTGATTGAGGCCTCGTTTGAATCCTTCATGCTAGGGATCGTGCAAGGTATTACAGAGTTTCTGCCGATCAGCAGCACAGCTCATCTGCTCATTGTTACTAGACTTTTTGGCTGGGGTGTCACAGGTCAAAAAACGTTTGTCGACGCCATTCAGTTTGGTAGTGTGATTGCTGTCGTTTGGTATTTCTGGACAGATATCTACCAAATTTTGACTGGCGCGTGGTCTGCCTTTCGACAGCAAGACTGGCAACGGGAAGAGTGGAAGATTTTGGTTGGTATCATCGTTGGCACCATTCCCGCGCTTAGCGCAGGGTTTGTGCTTAAGAAACTAAATTTGCTGCCAGATGGCGTGATGCTCATTGCTGTGATGTCGATCGTCATGTCTCTCCTACTCGCCTTGGCTGAAAAGCTTGGTAGTCGTAAACGAGGCTTTGACGATCTCCAAATTGGGGATGGCATTTTAGTGGGTCTAGGGCAGATGATTGCGCTGCTTCCTGGGGCCTCCCGGTCTGGCTCCACGCTGACAACCGGGCTCTTTTTGGGCTTAGAGCGCCAGACGGCAGCCAGGTTTTCCTTTTTACTGGGCATCCCAACGTTGACGATCGCAACGTTGGTACAAGCTAAAGATTCGCTCAGCAACAGTCAGATGCTGATTCCTTTACTAGTTGGCATTTTCTCGTCGTTTATTTTCTCGTATCTGTCGATCGCGTGGTTATTACGCTTTCTACAGCGCCAGAGCACCTGGGTTTTTGTGTGGTACCGCCTCGCGTTTGGAGTGGCATTGTTAGCAGCACTCGCTGGCGGCATCTTCCAACAAAATAGTTAGTGCAAAACAGCTAGAAGAGAAGAGTGTAGATTGGAAGGATAAGGGATAAAGGGTGAAACCAAATCCCCAGACCTTAATTCCTAACCTCTCCTTCCATGAGTGACGCTGCTATTCGCCCAGCTCTAATTACTGCTGTTCTGCCGGACTCGATCGCGGCAGAAATTGGGTTTGAGGTCGGCGATCGATTAGTATCAATCAACGATCAGCGTCCCCGTGATTTGATTGACTACCAATTTCTATGTGCCGACGAAGTTCTGTTACTGGAAGTGTTGGACAAAGGTGGTAAAGCCCACCACGTTGAAATCGAGAAGGATTACGACGATGATTTGGGCCTCGAGTTTGAAAGTGCCCTGTTTGATAGTTTGATTCAGTGCAACAACCGCTGCCCTTTCTGCTTTATCGACCAGCAGCCACCGGGCATGCGGCAAACTCTCTACCTCAAAGACGACGACTACCGACTCAGCTTTCTTTACGGAAGCTACCTGACTCTCACAAACCTGACCCAGCGCGAGTGGGATCGAATTGAGCGGATGCGGTTGTCTCCCCTTTTTGTGTCTGTCCATGCTACGGAGCCAGACGTACGCTGTCGCTTACTCAAAAACCCTCGTGCAGGGCAACTGCTCGATCAGTTGCGTTGGTTCCAAGAGCGGCGGCTGCAAATTCACGCTCAGGTCGTGCTCTGCCCTGGGATCAACGATCGCGACCATCTCACTCAAACCTTGCTTGACCTGTTCCAATTCCATCAAGGTGAGGTGCCTGCTGTCGCTTCCGTTGCAGTTGTACCTGTTGGATTGACGCGCTTTCGCCCCAGTGAAGATGAGCTGATCCCCGTCAGTCGTGAAAAGGCGCAGGAAGTCGTTGCGCAGGTGCAGGCATTACAAGCCAAGTTTCGCCAGCAGACCGGCTCTACGTTTGCCTGGTTGGCTGATGAATGGTTTCTGCTTGCCCATCAAGAGCTACCGCCTGAATCACACTACGAAGACTACCCGCAAATTGGCAATGGAGTTGGCTCTATCCGTCAATTCCTCAAGCAGTTTCAAGCTGCAGGGCGATCGCTGCCCAAACGGTTAGCAACGCCATGTCACTTGACCTGGGTGGTTGGCAATGCGGTTGAGCTTGCCTTTCAGCCGATTCTCCAGCGCTTAAACAATGTCGAAGGGCTGGAGGTGAACATGGTTGCTCTTGCTAGCGAGTATTGGGGGCAATCGATGACCGTGACAGGCTTACTGACTGGACAGGATATCCTTCATGCCCTCAAGGGACAAGCGCTAGGCGATGCCATTCTCCTACCATCTCTGATGTTGAAGCACAACGACACGCGCTTTCTCGATGACACGACGGTTGCAGAACTGAGTGAGCAGTTGCAGACGCCTATCCTCATCGTTGGGGATGTGGATCATTTGGTTGAGACAATAATAGGGAAAAGGGGGGAGTGAGAAGTCTTCCTCTGTTTCTCAAGCACCTAACGCCTCTCAGCGCCAATGCCTCAAATGTGTTGCCGATTCAGGTGCACCTGATAAGCTGTGGAAGGATTTTACTCGCCTTTACAAGGCGATGCTTCTTCTAATGGTGCGTTAACATTCGGCATGATCTTTCAGCAAATTTCTAAAGTATTTGAAGCAGGCGGCGTCGTCATGTGGCCGCTGCTAGGCTTTTCAATTCTGGCAGTTGCATTGATTCTGGAGCGCTTACGGTTTTGGTTCCAGATCACTCAACGCCAGGATAAATTCGTCCGCGAACTCTTAGACCTATATCAACGCAGCCCCAGAGCAGCGTTGCTACAGCTAGAGCAGAACTTGGATCTGCCGATCGCCCGTATTTTTATGGCCGCTCTGGGGCTTGATCGCCCCAATCCAGAAGAATTTCGTCTAGCGTTAGAGAGTGCTGCTCAGGCAGAGATGCCGTTGCTTAAGCGGTTTAATATTGTGTTTGAGACCATTATTAGTCTGTCACCGCTGTTAGGGTTGCTCGGCACCATCCTGGGGCTGATCCGTTCCTTCGCCTCCCTCAGAATTGGTGATGCGGGTAGCAATAACGCTGTTCCCGTCAGCTCTGGTATCAGCGAGGCATTGACTTCAACCGCTTCCGGTTTGGCGGTGGCAATCTTTACGCTGGCGTTTGCTAACACGTTTCGCGGACTTTACTTGCGGCAGATCGCCTTGATTCAAGAGTATGGCGGTCAAATGGAGCTACTCTACCGACGCCGCTACGAACGAGGAGAAATTCCCTATGCGTCTTCCTGAAGAACCGGACATTCCGCCGCAGATTAATATTGTGCCGATGATCGACGTGATCTTTGCACTGCTAACGTTTTTTATTATGTCCTCGCTGTACCTGACCCGATCGGCAGGGCTGCCCGTTAACCTTCCCAAAGCGGCAACCGCTCAAACTCAGTCTCAAAGCCAGATTGTGGTGACGATCAATCAGCAGGGGCAGCTTTCTCTCAACCGTCAACCGGCACAGCTAGGAGATTTACAGACCAGAATTCGTGCGCTTGTAGGCAATAACCCCAGCACCCTCGTGGTAGTCAATGCCGACGAGCGCGTTAGTCACGGTCAGGTCATCGCTGTTATGGATCAGTTGCGTTCGATTCCAGGTATAAAGCTGGCGATCGCGGCACAACGCCCTGCAAAATAGTTTTGAGTTCTGAGTTTGGCAACAGCAACTCAAAACTCAAAACTATGAATTCAAAACTCTCTCTTCCCTATCCTCTGCCAACACCGACATAGCGGAAGCCAGCTTGCTCTAGCGCTTTGCGATCGAGGAAATTACGCCCATCAATCATGACCGGAGCGTGCATGAGCGTCGCCATTTTGGCATAGTCGAGCTGACGGAATTGCTTCCAGTCTGTGATCAGCACCAGCGCATCGCAGCCATCTGCCAAGCGCTCTGGATCAGTCTCGACCAGCACGTCCGAGAGCCCATGTCGCATCCCCGTTTGTGAGACGATCGGATCGTACGCTTTCACCTTAGTGCCCAGACGCGCCAACTGTTCGATGATGTTGAGTGCTGGTGCATCTCGTAGATCATCTGTATCGGGCTTAAAGGTTAGCCCCAGCAACCCAACCGTCTTGCCTTTGAGAATCTTGAGCACTTGCTGCAGTTTTTCGATCACAATCACGCGTTGATGCTGATTGACGTTAACAGCCGCTTTCAACAGTTGCGCTTCGTAGCCATAGTCATCAGCCGTGTGAATAAGGGCAGATACGTCTTTGGGGAAGCAGGAGCCACCCCAGCCAATCCCGGCTTGCAGGAACTTGCTGCCCACGCGCGAGTCTAACCCAATGCCTTTGGCGACTTCAACGACATCAGCACCAACACGATCGCAAATATTGGCAACTTCGTTAATGAAGCTGATCTTCGTTGCTAGAAACGCATTCGCTGCGTACTTAATCATTTCTGCCGAGCTGAGATCAGTCACAACCACTGGCACCGAAGGAAGCGCTGGATCGGCAGCATACCGACGGTCAACTATGGGCGCGTAGAGCTCTTGCATGAGCGCGATCGCTTTCGTGCCGGTGCTTCCCAGAACAATCCGATCTGGGTTAAACGTATCGTAAACGGCGCAGCCTTCCCGCAAAAACTCAGGATTGCTGACAACATCAAACTCCGGCTCTGGTAGCGAGGATTTTCTGGTGACTAAATCTTCTGTCGCGCCACCTCCGGCCAATACCGATGCATTCACAGTCGCCCGTTGCTCGGCAAAGCCTTCCATAATCAGCATTCTCACCCAATCGCCTGAGCCGATCGGCACCGTGGACTTGTTGACAATCACTTTGTAGTCGCTGGTAAGATGAGCACCGATACCCCGTGCTACAGCTTCAACGTAGCGGGTATCGCTTTCACCGTTTGGTAGAGCGGGTGTACCAACCGCGATAAACAGGATTTGTCCATGCGAAACCCCTCCGGCTAAATCGGTCGTGAATTCAATCTTTTCTGATTCAATGGCAGTTTTGATGATGTCTGATAGTCCTGGTTCAAAAATAGGCGACTGACCCATCTGCATCAGTTTGACTTTCTCTTCATTATTGTCGACGCAAATCACATGATGACCAACATGGGCAAGACAAGCTCCAGTCACCAAACCAACGTATCCAGTACCAATCACACAAACGCGCATAGGAAAACCCTCAAGAAGTACTAGCGGTAGGCAAAAACAAAGTGGAGGCACGAGCGCATCTACGGTCGACCACCGTTGAGCCCTATTCCTAACGAACTCAATGATGGTATGGATTTTATAATGCACTCAGTTCAGCAAAAACTTCCTATGCAAGCGGTTTGACCCGATCAGGTATGGGGGAACCTTCATTTGCATTGCTGCCGGATGCTGCTTCTGGGTCAAGTATGCGTGCTCGAAAATCGGCGATGGTGTAATCAAGACCCTGTTGCAGCGGGACAGTTGGCTGCCAACCTAACCATTGGTTCGCTCGGGTAATATCAGGTTTACGGCGACGAGGATCGTCCTGAGGGAGGGGCTCAAAGCGAATCTCGGATGATGGGTCGATCTTCTGCTGCACCGCTTGAGCCAACTGCAAAATGGTGTACTCATCGGGGTTGCCCAGGTTAATCGGCCCCTGGTGTGCACCGTTCATTAGACGCATCAAGCCTTCTACCAGATCAGAGACATAACAAAAACTGCGCGTCTGGGAACCGTCACCATAGAGAGTTAACGGCGTGCCTCTTAGTGCCTGAACGACAAAATTACTGACGACGCGACCGTCGTTTTCTAGCATTCTGGGGCCGTAAGTGTTGAAAATTCGGGCCACTCGGATTTCAACATCATTTTGGCGGTAGTAGTCAAACGCCAGTGTTTCAGCAACGCGCTTGCCTTCGTCATAGCAGCTCCGAATGCCGATCGTGTTGACATTGCCCCGATAGTCTTCTGTTTGGGGGTGGACTTCAGGATCGCCATAGACTTCAGAAGTGGATGCCAGCAAGAATCTGGCTTTAACCCGTTTGGCCAACCCCAGCATATTCAGCGTGCCGATCACGTTTGTTTTGATCGTCTTGACGGGATTGTACTGGTAATGCACTGGTGAAGCTGGGCAGGCAAGATGATAAATCTGGTCTACTTCCAACCGGATTGGCTCGGTCACATCGTGACGAATCAGCTCAAAGTAGGGATGATCAAACCATTTCAGCAGATTTCGCTTGTGTCCGGTATAAAAGTTATCTAGACAAATAACTTCATGACCTTCTAGCATCAAACGATCAATTAAATGGGAACCGATGAAACCAGCGCCGCCCGTTACCAGAATTCTCATAATTGCTCAAAAAGGATATAGGGATTCTGCAAGCTAATTTTCTTTTCAAAGATTAACTAGCAGAGCCGCTTTAACATAGCCTAATCACTGAGAGTTCACGAAATCTTCAAAGCTAGAACGCGAATCGCTGCTTATTGATCCAACCGGAGGACAGCCATGAAGGCTTCCTGCGGCACATCAACCGTGCCGATCGACTTCATTCGCTTTTTCCCTTTTGCTTGCTTTTGGAGCAATTTCTTCTTACGCGAAATATCGCCGCCGTAGCACTTGGCAAGCACGTCCTTACGTAGTGCTGGAATATTTTCACTGGCAACAATCTTGCTGCCGATCGCGGCTTGAATGGGGATCTTGAACTGGTGCCGCGGAATCAATTCTTTCAGCTTTTCGGTCAACGCACGACCCACTCCATAGGCTTTATCGCGGTGAACAATGGTGGCCAAGGGATCGACTGGATCGCCGTTGATCATAATATCTAGCTTGACCAGTGGGTTCTCCCGGTAGTCGATAATCTGGTATTCCATGCTTGCATAGCCGCGCGATCGTGACTTCATCTGATCAAAAAAGTCGGTTGCAACTTCTGCCAGTGGCAGCTCGTAAATCAACGTGGTGCGCCCTGGTGTCAGGTACTTCATGTCCTTGAAGATGCCACGTCGACCTTGACTCAGCTCCATTAAGGTACCAACGTAGGCTTCAGGGGTAATCATATCGACCTGGACGTAAGGCTCTTCGATCTTTTCCCGCAACTGTGGGTCGGGCAGACGGCTAGGGTTGTCAATTTCCAGAACCTCACCCTTGATCGTCGTCACACGGTACACCACTGATGGCGATGTCGTAATCAGATCCAGGTTGTACTCTCGTTCTAGCCGTTCCTGAACGATTTCCATGTGCAACAGGCCCAGGAAGCCACAGCGAAAGCCAAACCCCATTGCGCTAGAGGTTTCTGGCTCGTAGTGTAGTGCAGCATCGCTCAACTTAAGCTTTTCCAGCGCTTCGCGTAAATTCTCAAACTGGTCGGCATCAATGGGAAACATGCCGCAGAAGACCATCGGCTTGGCTTCAACGTAGCCAGGAAGCGGTGCAGTAGCAGGGGCTGCCGCTAGCGTGATCGTGTCACCAACACGGGCATCTTCTACGGCCTTGATGGCGGCTGCCAGATAGCCGACTTCGCCAGCGTGGAGTTGATCGACTTGTACCTGAGTCGGCGAGAGTACACCGATCTCGTCCACTGGATACTCTTTGCCAGAAATCATGAGTCGAACGCGATCGCCCCGTTTGAGAGCGCCATCGACGACCCGGAAGTAAACAATGACGCCGCGATACGGATCATAGTAACTATCAAAAATGAGCGCCCGGAGGGGTTCATGCACCGTATCTTGAGGGGGTGGCACCTGCCGTACGATCGCTTCGAGGATGTCTTCAATGCCAATGCCTTCTTTGGCAGAAGCCTCGATCGCGTGGGTGCAGTCTAAGCCAATGACCTCTTCAATTTCCTTTTTTACGCGATCGGGCTCTGCACCAGGGAGATCGATCTTGTTCAAGACCGGAATGATTTCCAGATTGTGCTCTAGCGCCAGGTAGACATTTGCCAACGTTTGCGCTTCTACGCCTTGAGACGCATCCACGACAAGCAACGCACCTTCACAGGCAGCCAGCGATCGTGACACTTCATAGGAAAAATCTACGTGCCCTGGCGTGTCAATGAGATTCAGCACATACTGCTGCCCATCTCGCGCTGTGTAGTTCATCCGCGCGGCCTGCAGCTTGATTGTGATGCCTCGCTCCCGCTCCAACTCCATGTTGTCCAGAAACTGTTCCTTCATTTCCCGCGCGTGCACCGTGCCTGTATCTTGCAGCAGGCGATCGGCAAGCGTAGACTTGCCGTGGTCAATGTGAGCAATGATGGAAAAATTACGAATATGAGAGACGGGCGCGTCAGTCATGCACTTCTTTAGTAGTTGGTTCAGGACAGAGAAGCAGAGTCATGCCATTAACATTCAGCTTCCAGACGTTGGACTCTGGGGTACTGAATAGTTGTTACACATAGAATAAGTGCTCTACTTTACGCATTGTAATGCTTTCTTGGCAGCAGGATTGCACTCGATCGCGCTGTCCTGTTGAATGTTCTGATGTACTCTCAGGAAGAGATATGTAAAATTTATAAAGAAACTGCGAGATTCTGTGCCATACATTGATACTAGCTGGCTTTTAAGCATTGCCTACCGCTTTACACAAGTAGTAGGCTAGGCGGGGTGGATTGATTCCATACGTTGCTTTGCGCCTTTCCTCAAACGATCCTTCGGTTTCCCCCTATGAACGAGCCTGCTGTCCACTCCTATCCATCCACTGAAAAGGTGGAGGTTTCGATTCAGCTTGATCCTGACCTCTTAGAGCAGCTCAAGCACTTGACCAACGATCCAAGCAAAGTGATTGAAGTAGCCATTCGACAGTGGCTGAGAAACCAAGGTGAGCGGGAAGATGAACTGGCACGTACCTTGAAGCGTAATCCGCCTGTGCCACCACGAGGTGAATGGAATGATTAGCACTGGCTGCAAGCTGACCAGTTGTACTTAGTCTGAACTAGTGGTGACGATCTAGCGTGGACGGTTTGTTTGGTGCTGAGCGGCTTGCTTTTAGGGTTGGCTCATTTCTCTGTTGGTTGGCAATTTGTCTTAGTCTTTGGATAGCCTCATTCTGCCCCGAAGTTTTACTGCATCTACCCTGCGTGATTGCCATCTAGCACCATCTCAAAAGTCCCCATTCTGACTCTGATGACCTCTCCTATAGATTTTCAACGCTCCCTGTCAGAAGGTTTGGCAATCACCTCGGCAAAAGATCAGTTGCCAGAATTTACAGATGAGTTGGTGTTTATTCAAGACACGGCAGGGCTCTATTTAGCGTTTCATTGGCAATGTGCAGCTCACTACAATCTTTTGCCAGAGAATGTCGTAGGAAGTCGGCTCGGCGAGATCTTTAGTCCTGTAGAATTAGCACCCTACCGGGAGCGACTTCAGCGTGTTTTGAGCCGGAGTGCAGCAGAGGAGTTTCGCAGCTATTTTCGCTGTGGTGAAGAGACTCTATTGTTCGATTTAGTTATGAGTCCTGTTTTAATCCCGCATCGATCGCCGACTGCGGTTGTTGTAGCAGGGCGGCTGATACTTGTTCCCAGTGATACTGCTGAAGCTCCACAATTGGCAGAACAAAGCGCCTTGGACACCGTTTCACTCAATAGTTATGCGGTGCTTTCGTCAAGTTCCGATCGCTATCAAAAACTGCTGACTCAAATCGCCTCGAACATTCGTCGGACGCTAGACCTGCCCACGATCTGGCAGCAAACGGTGCAGGGGCTAGGCAAAGCCTTGGGTGCGAGTCGGTGCCTTGTATGCCCTTACGAGCATCGCACTCATGAGCAGCGGACGTCTAAAGTCAAGGTGGTGGCTGAGTATTACCAGGACACCTTCCCGCCCATGCTGGGGCTAGAGTTTTGGGTGGCGGATCATGCAGTGCTAGCAGGCGCGATCGCCTCGCTCCAACCCATTACCGTCCGAGGAGAGTCAGCTTTCCAAGGCATTAATGCCGAATGTAAGCAGCAATCGACTCTGGTAGTGGCAACTTGCTACCTGGATCAACCCAATGGGCTGATTGTGCTACAGCAATGCGATCGCGATCGCGAATGGACAGCCGCCGAACTGGAGTTGATGCAGGAGATGGCCGATCAGGTTGGCACTGCGATCGCCCATGCGACTCTGTTTACTGCCAGCAACACCTTAACCGCCGATCTGCAGCGGGCAAACGCCAGCTTGATTCAAAAACACCGCGAGCTTGAAGAAGCCAGACGGCAAGCCGAAGAAGCCTCTCGACTCAAAAGCGAGTTTTTAGCGAACACATCGCACGAACTACGAACACCGCTCAATGGCATGATTGGCTTTCTCAAGCTTATTTTAGACGGCATGGCCGATGACCCAGCCGAGCAAAATGAGTTTATCAACGAGGCCTATGAGTCTGCCCTTCACTTGCTTGAGATTATTACGGATGTGCTCGATATTGCCAAGATTGAAGCAGGTACGCTGCAAATCGAGCTTAAGTCTGTGGATCTAAACGAGCTTTTGCACGATGTGCAGCGCTTTGCCCATAGCCAAATGCATCTCAAGAAACTCAGTTTCGAAATTCAGAAGCCGCCAACCGACGATGAAATTATCCTTTTTGGTGACTATTTACGGCTTAAGCAGGTGATGTTTAATCTGGTTGGCAACGCCATTAAGTTTACTCACGAAGGTGGCGTGACGATTAGCATTGAAGTCATTAAAAAGAAGATCAAGTTTCAGAACCAGGATCTTCCTGGGATGGTGAAAGTTCGTGTCGCTGATACTGGCATCGGCGTTTCCCTCGACAAGCAAGACCGTCTGTTTCAATCATTCAGCCAGATCGATGGTTCGCGCACTCGACAGTATGGTGGCACCGGATTGGGGTTGGCAATCTCCCAAAAGCTAGTGGAAGCAATGGGTGGAGATGTCCATTTTTACAGCATGGGTGAAGGGCTGGGCTCGACAGTGACCTTTACGGCGCTGCTGTACCAGGAACCTGTGATGATTACGTCTTAAGCGTTTCAGAAGATTAAGCGCTTCAGAAGATTAGGTACTTCAGAAGACAGTGCCATCGCTCTCGATTTGAATGGGAGGACTGCCGTCAGGGCGCAAGCTAGACGCAATGCGCCGACCTGCAACCCAAGTACCACCCTGGAGAATTTTGACTAAGGGAAGGTCAGTAGCGGTGAGCTTCAGTTGCTGTCGTATGGTCTCAGCCATGCGATCGAGCAAAATAACGGTCAGGGCACGCCATTCAACGATCGCCTCCGACCCTGGCAAATGTGTCTGTTGTAAGACGATCGGGTCTTTAATTTGCAGCAGCCCTAAGTCCACGCATAAACCACCATTGCGGTATTCTGGCAACCCTGTGAGAGTATCTAACCCGGTAATTTCTAAACCCAGTGCTTGAAGCGGTTCTAAGAGCGAGTAGGTCAACCATTGGGAAAGCTTGTGAAACGGCACCAGTTTTGAGTGAGGGCGATCGTTCGGTAAGGCAGGATGAACCCAAACGTCACCTAAGTTGTTCTCCGCGATGGTGAGGCGCCCGGGCCAAATAGCACCAAAGCTCGATAGCACTGCACCAAGAACAGTACTTGCTTCTAACTGTCCGTGAGAAGCTTGACCAAGTAGGTAGTTGGCTAATAAACCAGGACGAGAATTCTGGGAACCAAAGACCGTAGGCTGTTGCTGAAGACTATCGCCCAACTTTTGCAGCAGCTGTAGCCGCCCCTGAACACCAACTAGCGAGTTTTCTGCACTGACTTGAAACGCGTTTCTCAAAGCGTCTTCGGTCAGCGTTTGCAGCCCGATCGCATCGGCTTGGAGTGGCACTTTGGGATCGCTAGAAAAAACACCCTGACAGAACGCATGAAAGCTAGCGATCGCCAAACCTTCCGATCGCCGCCAAACCTGTCCAGTACCCGGCTCTGTATACTGCCAGCGATCGCCGGCGCCTGCATCGAGCAAGACGCTGACGATCGCCAGATCAAACTTTGCCTGAGCCTTTCCCAGCGGGGTCAGGCCATCCAGCTTTGCTTCGAGGTCTGCCAAACGAGACTGTCCGCCCACCTCAAAATGTCGCCAACGACTGTGAAAGGGCACCTGCAAATCGGGGTAACTTTCACGAGTGACCTGCAGCACATATTCAGCGACCCGATCCAACTGGCTCAAGTCACAGCGAAAGTAGTGCAGTTGATCAGCACACGCCAGATCGAACAGTTGCCCACACCGATCGCGGATCGCTGTGGGAGAACGAAAGTAGGCGATCGTAGCAGTCTCTTCTGGGCTGAGTAGTTTGAAAGTCATTGCAGCGAGCTTCAGTCAAGTGAAGTACGACCAAGGCAGAGGGGAGCAGGAGGGCAAGGGAGACAGAGTCCGTGGGCATTAAGAGAGAGTTTTGAGTTTAGCTGTCTCCCTACTCCCTCGCTAATCGCTGAGACTACGACCTTTGACTTCGGCTAAGACAGCTTCTGTCGGCACCAGTCCCTCGGTGTAATACCCAGCAGCTTTCTTCGCCTCCATTTCAACTTGCGCATCGGCTGGGATTAAATCATCTGGGATTGGGACACGTTCGACAACCGTAATACCAGACTGAGTAATGGCATCAAATTTCATGTTGCTCATGGAGATCAGGCGATCGATGCGCGTAATGCCGAGCCAGTGCAACACATCGGGCATGAATTCCTGGAAGCGCATGTCCTGCACTCCTGCTACACATTCGGTACGGGCAAAGTAGGCATCCGCACGATCGCCCCCTTCCTGGCGCTTACGCGCGTTATAGACCAAAAACTTGGTCACTTCGCCGAGTGCCCGACCTTCTTTTCGGAAGTAAGCAATGATACCAGCACCACCTGCCTGTGCGGTCTGTACACAGCCCTCAATGCCATGCACCAGATAGGGGCGGCAGGTGCAAATATCAGACCCAAACACATCGGAGCCATTGCACTCGTCATGAATGCGGACTGCCAGCTCGCGATGCGGATCGGTGATGGCTGCGACATCACCGACGATGTAGACCGTCATGCCACCGATCGGTGGCAAAAAGACGTGCAAATCGGGGCGAGTAACCAATTCGGGAAACATCCCTCCTGTCTGCTCAAAGAGCGCTCGTCGCAAGGCCGATTCGCTCACCGCCAGGCGCTTGGCAAGCCCTGGTAAGTACCAGACAGGCTCGATCGCCGCTTTCGTCACGACCAAATCCCCATTCGCTTTCATAATAGTGCCATCGATTTTGAGGCGACCCTTGGCGGCCGCTTCCTGAAGTTCTGGCATGTTGATGTGCGCCTTGGTGATGGCGATCGTCGGACGAATATCATAGCCCTCCTCATATAGGGACTTATAAACCTCTCCCACAATGGCACCGAAGGGGTCTAGCGAAACAATCTTCTCGGGATCTGCCCAGGCAGGATGCGGTCCCAGAAAGGCGGCTGGGGAGGTATTAGTCAGGTCTGCCCGATGATTAGACTGTAACTGACCACTCGCCACTGCTAAGGCTCGGTAAACGCCATAAGCGCCAGAGTGGCTACCAATCACATTACGCTGGGCGGCATTGGTCAACGTACCAACGATCGGTCCACGCACGAGCGGATCAGCTTCGCCCCATTGAATCGCCAGCGGCTTGGGGCCAAAGCGAGACGGGTGGGAGGTCAGAACAATATGTTTCGATTGAGACCCGGTCTTTTTGCTTGACATAGATGCTCCCTGTAAAAGTGTGACCTGAGACCAAAACGGCAGACCCTAGCTGTACTGACATATGACATGAGCCTTTTTGCTGAGTACGTAACGCTGACATTTTTCTTAAATGTCAAAGGCTAACACCCTACGTAAACAACGTTGGGTATCAATACACTTAGCCGCTATTAGCCTCTAGCTTCTTGGCGCATAGAGTGCATTGCTCGTAAAGTTCCCAGGCTTGGTAGAAAATTCAACTTGCATCAACTACGCTTACGTAAGCTGTAGCCTTAGTGACGAATCGAGCTACGATTCTACCAATAGCACTTCACCAACAGAATACTTGAAGCATCAGAATCTTCCGAAAGAATTACGTCAGAAACCTAAAGGCTAGAAGCCAGAAACCCCGATTCAGCACTAAGGGTCGTGGCTTAAACAACCTGTAATTCTGGCTTAGCAGTGTAGTTCGATTGGTAGTGCCCTGAAGGTAATGATGGCTGAAACAGCTTAAGAGCCTGGAGTCTATTGAGGCACCATCGTATGGAAAGCGCCAAGTATCGACCCAAGTCAGAAGCCGCAACGCTGATTCTCTCGTTGCTCGCTTGGCTACGTTGCTGCAAAGAGGTGAAAAAAGCTGGGATACTTCCGGTCTGTAAAATTGACTTTAAGCTCTGAAAGCCTTATCTAGAAGATCCTCTAGCTATCATTACCTACGTAGGACTACCCGTTTAAGGACGTTGCCAGAGTTTAATTGTCTTGTCAAAACTGCCGCTAATCAGTGTTTGCCCATCGGGCGTAGACGCAAGCGACGCGATCTCGCCTGTGTGACCAGTCAGCGTATCCAGCAATTTGCCCGTCTGCACCTGCCATAGCTTGATGGTTTGATCCTCGCTGCCGCTGGCGAGGGTTTGACCATCCTGGCTAAACGCAAGGGTATGAATATAGTTTGTGTGACCAGTCAGCGTATGGGTCGGCTCGTTCGCGATCGCAGACCATAGCTTGACTTCCCAATCATTGCCGCCGCTCGCAAACTGGCGACTATTGGGACTAATTGCCACGGCAAAAACCGCTCTGGAAGAACCACCGAGCGTTTTGAGAAACTCGCCTGTTTTCAGGTGATAAAGTTTGACTGTCTGATCTTCACTGCCACTGAGCAGCATTTGTCCGTCTGCACTCAACGCCACTGACCAAACTGAAGCGGTGTGCCTCGTCAACGTGCGAATCAAGCGCCCGGTGCTTAACTGCCAGCAGCGTACTGTGCCATCCCAGCTACCGCTCACGAGGGTCTGTTTGTCAGGGCTGATTGCGATCGCTTTCACCAAACCAGAATGTCCCGTCAACGTGCGGAGTAGCGTTCCGGTTTGCAAATGCCAAAGCTTAATCGTTTCGTCCTTGCTGCCACTGGCGAGGAGTTGACCATCGGCGCTAAACGCTACCGACCATACTGGCGCCGTATGTCCCTCAACGGTGCAAACGTGCTTACCCGTGCAGAGATTCCAAAGCTGGATGGTTTTGTCCTTGCTGCCGCTAGCCAGCAGTTTGCCATCACGACTGACAGCGATGCCTAAAACAGCTTCTGTATGGTTTTGCAGGGTTTTGACACAGTGCCAGGGCGCTTGCTTGGGCGATCCCACTGTTTGCGTGGATGGTGTTGGTACAGGGTCACAACGTGCTGTTTTTACGTTTGAGTCGGGTGCTTTAGACGCAGATGATGCCGACGGGCGAGGTGCTTTCGTTCGCCGAAGACCGAGCTTTGCTGCTTTGGCTAAATCCGCCTCAGCACCTAATTCAAAGCCCAACATCGAATGCACGAACCCCCGATAACGATACGCTTCAGCATAGTCGGGGTTCAACCGAATCGCAGTATTGAAGTCTTCTAACGCTTCTTTATACTTACCGGCTTTAACCGCTTCTGCGCCTAAGTTGTAATACGTCTCAGCCTTAGTCGCTTTGGTTGCAACCCGTGTTTGCTCTGGTGCCGTTGACTTGTGCTGTTCTGACTTGTGCTGTTCTGCCGATGGCTGATACGTTTTGAGCGCCTGATAGGCCTCATTAATGGTTTTGATTTTCTCCTCTGCCTGTTGCTTGAGCTGCAAGTCGTGGGCAAAGCGATCGGGGTGCCAGATTTTAGCCAAACTTCGGTACGCTTGCTTGACCTCTGCTGGCGATGCGCCCGGTTTTAGCCCAAGCATCTCGTAGTGTTGATTGATGTCACTCATTGATGGAGTTTACGTCGAGAAGCGGTGAAGTAGTTCCATTAGCGTTCCCCCAATGCCCTATAGGTAACAACGCCAAAGCTGTAGACGCTCCAGGACTCTTACGATCATTCTGCACGTTCAAAAAGGTGTGAGGGGAAAAGGGCTGTATCTCTCACAGAATTTTCATGTCATTAAGACTCAAACCTGACGAATGATTAACAGTAACCGACGCTAATTCGCGGCCTTTCTCACAGAGCATCTGGTCGACTAGTAACCCTAGCTAGAGCGGGTGATCAGTCGCTTCTCGCGATGGCATCTCCCATGAGAGGCAAATTTTCTAACGCCTGATCCAATACCAACGGTAGTAGGTTATACACTTGCGAGAGAGCTAATTTGGGTTCTAGATGTTTAGTATTTGAGGAAAATGTTATGGGTAACGCTAAAGATACGTCCGCTCGCGTAGAGTCGGATTCTTACGATAGAGGCATTATCCCCGCTGAAACTGCAGCCCGTAAAGAGAGAGAGGGCGCAGATTTTAAGACTCATCCTACCGAAGACAACTCTGATAGTGTGCAGACCGAAGGCGGCTACACCGTAGACAAAGAAGGTCTGTTGAATAACTACGCCGTAGAGCCCGAAATGTACTACGAAACACCCGGCGATGCCCGTCAGGACGATGAAGAAGCAGAGCCTAAGCCAGGTCAAGGTCCTGGTCTGGTCTAAATTTCATATTAGTTAGTAGGGGTGGTTCGGGAACCTCTCCTACACGTCCAAACTCTAGATTGGCTTAAGGCTTAAGGGTTGAACCTTTTTAACAACGCAGCGTAAAGTGTGATTGAACCCCGATCGCCTGACTTCATCGCTTTACCTGCCTTGTGTCTCAAATTTTTGTCCAGATTGCTAGCTACCGTGATGCTGAACTAGCCGCAACTGTGCGGGATGCCATCCAGAAGGCTGCCAAACCGCAGCAGTTGTCGTTTGGTATTGTTTGGCAGGGCAAGCCTGGCATTGACCCGATCCCTACAGAGTACTTGCACTACTGTCGCCTTTTGTTAGTGGATGCCGATCGCAGTCGTGGTGTGTGCTGGGCGCGATCGAAAACGCAATTGCTTTGGGAAGGAGAACCCTACACGCTGCAAATTGACAGCCACATGCGGTTTGTCCACGGTTGGGATGAGCTGTTGCTACACATGCTAGCGCACTGCTCTAGCCCGAAAGCACTGCTCACTGCCTATCCACCTGCTTATACGCCACCCGATCAATTGCACCATGGCGACCCAACACGACTGGCGGCATCCCATTTCACGGAGCAGGGCATTTTAAGCTTAGTCAGCGGCACAAGCTTAACCCATTACACCAAACCCCAATTAGGCATGTTTATGGCTGCCGGGTTTTGGTTCGCCCCCTCACAGCTTTTGAGAGAGATTCCCTACGATCCGCTGCTTTATTTTCAGGGCGAAGAGATCAACTTAGCGGTGAGAGCTTGGACTCATGGCTGGGATATTTACCATCCCAACCAGATTGCTTGCTATCACGAATACACGCGCCCTGGTAAACCGCGACATTGGGACGATCATCATCATTGGTGGCAACTCGACCAGGTTGCTCATCGGCGGCTGAATGTGCTCCTGGGAATCGGACTAGGCGAGATAAACCTCGATCGCTATGGATTGGGGACACAGCGTCGCCTCAGCAGCTATGAACAATTCAGCGGCGTTGATTTTAAGCGTCGTAAGTTAACGGCTAGTGCCAGGAATGGGTTGCCGCATAACGGAGCAATATCGTCTTAGGCAATTTCTAGCGAACAAAAGACCCGTAGAGGCAGGTTTGTTCGTACGATTAACGTAACGGCTAATTGTCAAGACTCTGGCAAAACCTGCCCGTACCCAATGGTAAATTTTTCTTGGAAATCTCCTTAGCAGTCATGTAGAGGGGGATTTTGCCATGAAGCAGCAGCAAAACTGCTTACGTATCGACCCAGTTCACCCTTACGGCTGACTCTAGTTGTAGCAAAAACGTTTAATCGATGTGTGGGAGCTAGCTTGTCAAGACGCTAGCGACGTACGTTTTTATTTGTTCAAAGATAAGTTTGCTATAAAGATACGGTAAGCGTCGTCTTTGCACTTTCTAATTTGCGTAAAGATACTACGAGTGCAGTATCGGTAATCTTAATCGTTTAGTTTAATGCTGAATCAAGGCACGACTCAGTTTTTGCAGAGACCTTGATCGGAAACTTGGGCGAATCTACTAATTCTGGTAACTCTACTAACGGCTGATTCAGTGCTATGTTTGCGTTCAATTGCCCTGTCAAAGCAAAATCCAACATTTTTAGGGAGGTCATCGGCTTATGACTAAGCTACTTTTGATCGCGATTCCCACGTACAATCGAGCCTCGCAATTACAGACTCAACTCGCCTGGATTGCAAAAGAAATTAAGGGTTTTGAAGCTGACTGTGAGGTGATTGTCTATGACAATTGCTCTACTGATGGTACGCAGGCAGTCATTAGTGAGTGGCAGCCCGTGTTTGGCGGAACCACTTTAAAATCAGTCCGCAATCCAGAAAACATCGGTGGCATGAGAAATCTTGCCCTCAGCTTGAGTGAGTCCAAGAGTCGCTTTACTTGGACGCTCGGCGACGACGATCCCGTTGATGAGGGCACGCTTGCGTTTGTAATGCAAACGTTGAGAAAGTATCCTGATCTCGGTTTGCTGTATCTGAACTATTCGGCTTACTATACGCAGCTTGATCAGATGAACCATGATCGCTGGCTCCCAACTGATTTTGAGCAGCAGCCTGTGGATGGTAAATTGGCGTTTCAGCGCTGTATTGAAGGCCCATACACGGTTGGTGGCGTGATCTTTCTCTCTGCGACAATTTTTCGGACTGAATTTACGCAAACAGCGTTACGTCAATGGCCGGACAGCGTTAAAAACTGGGGTGGCATGGCCTTTTGGACAGGCTACTGCGCCACTCAGGGAGATATCTTTGTTACAGAAGCCAAGCATCTTGTTTGTGTTGTGGGTGTGAGCAAGTGGGAGGGTGAGAAAAAAATTCACACCCGCATGCTGAGCAAGGATATTCCTGAAGTGTGCTTCAAGCTTCAAGAAATTGGGTATCCGCACCAGATGTCTCGACGAGTCATTCAAAGAAGCCTCGGCAGTTACTTTTATTGGGCTCGTGATGTCTTGTCTTACCTGCGCCCTTTCAAGGATTGGCCACTGGAGATGGCATCTGTGGGTGCCTTTCTGCTCTTTTCACTGGGCGCATCAGTCCTAGAGCCGAACAAACTCAAAGAGTCGTCAGAGTCGCTAGAGCCGTCTGCAATGAGCTATGGAACAGCACAAGAGCGCGATCGATGATCTCACGGGTAAGCCTATTTGCGTCACGGTATGTTCAAGTACGCTGACCGGTTCTGCACCATCCATCTTGCCTCACCTGTGTTCATGCCACTTCAATGTTCACTCCAATTAATGCCCTTCGATGCTGAAAATCATTCTTCGCAAAATCCACCGCATCCTGTCTGACATCAAGTACAGCTTTGATTTGCGCCAACATGCCAAACACCTGCCTGCGCTTTCTCCACAGGATCGAGCGATCGTTGAGGCGTGTCGCAAAGAGGGTACATGTGTCACGTCTTTAGAAGCACTGGGGCTACCTTCAACAGAGATGCTTGAAGAAGCGAAAGAACTACTGGTGGATATGCAAGCAGTCTTAGCACGTCGTACGAACCTAAAAACCTGGGGGACGTGTGAAAACCCTGCCTACCCTCAGATTTTTACCGTGACCGATCTGCCCGTCATTGCTGATTGGGCGCAGAATCAACGACTGCTCAATATCATTGAAAATTACATCGGGCTTCCGGTTGCCTTTCAAGGCGTACATTTGCGGCGAGATTTTGCGAACGAGCATCCTGTAACGACTGAGTTTTGGCACCGGGATCTAGAAGACCGCCGCGTGATTAAGCTGTTTGTTTACTTGTCGGATGTGGCAACCGAAGCAGGTCCCTATGAGTACATTCCACGATCGAAAGTGACGCCTGCGATCGTCCGGCAGATTGAAACTAGCTTCAAGCAGCGAGTGGCTTCCAACCCCTATGATATGGGGTTGATTGATGACGAGATGGCAGCGATTGTCCCTCGCTCAGACTGGCACTCCTGCGAGGGACCTACGGGCACGGCAGTGTTTTCTGATTCAGTAGCAGTGTTTCATCATGGCAAGTCTCGCCAGCAGGGACGGTCAGCGCTTTTCTTTGTCTACACAGCCAAAAACCCTTTGAGACCACAAGACTGCACTCAATACAGCGATCGTACGTACGCTCGACCAGAACAACTTCAGCCCCAGACCTGATGCCTTGCCACAACACATGAGCGTTCATTGGTGACGCAGCACCTGTTTTACGGCTCTTCAGGTGGCTTTGCTTCAAGCGTCTTTACTTCAAGCGGTGGTGGCTCAGACTGGTGTAACTCGAGCTCGATCGGCACGGGTAGTGATTCCAAACTTGGCAGCACCATCAGCTCGGCTTCAGCAGTTTGTTTAGTTGTGATCGGTAACCGCAACGGTTTTGGTTGCTCGATCCAGCAGCTGGCGAGTGGCAGCGTTTGCTCCAAGTCATCCAACGGTCGTGGAATCACCATGACTGCATGCAGTTCACCAATGCGCTCTGCTTCATGCATCCCGGCTTCTACTGCGACTGCGACATCTGCTACAGCCCCGCGAATAATCACGGTGCACAAACCTGCGCCGATCGTTTCATGAGCAGAGAGCTGCACATCGGCAGCTTTAAGCATGACATCGGCCGCACCGACCATGGCTGGGAAGCCGCGTGTTTCGAGTAGCCCGATCGCCTGATTACTGAGCCTGCTGGAACGCGAGCCTTGTGCGACTTCCGCCAACAGCTTGCCAATGGGCAGCACCGCCTCTAAATTTGGCAACGGGCGCGCAATGACCAGGCTAGAGACCACTTGACCAAACTGCTCCGCTGCTTCTACCCCTGCTGCCACAGCGAGACGAACGTTGGCAATACCGCCGCGAACGATCGCGGTGCACTGTCCATTGCCGATTTTTTCGTATCCCACTAACGCAACCTCAGCCGACTTTAGCATCATGTCCGCCGTGCCGACGATCGCCGGAAAGCTTTGAGTAGACACCAGACCCAGGGCTGTATCGCTAAAATCGTTTGGGTCTTGTTGACCTCCCTCCATCTTGAACCTCGTTACCGCTTCTTAGATTGTAGACTTTGGCTCTCAGATTGCAGGCAGCAGGCAGCAGACGGAAAATATTTTTAGATCGCAGACTTTAGATTGTGGGCTTTAAGTCTCATTTAGACAGTCAGCTTCCTATCTACGTCAATCATCACGCTTCTCTCTCCTGAACGCTTCCTACTCTTACTCCTGACCTTTCAGAAACGTTTGTCGGTGTGGCAATAAGGTAGATAGTAGGCGGTTCAGGTTCTCCTGCCCATAAACGGGAGTACTAAAGCTGAGCTGAATTTCTGCTGCTGGTTGGCTTGAAGCAGGATCGACAGCCCCATTCAGCAGCTCTTTTTGCAGAGACTGCCCTTCAGGCGTAGGTTCAGGAACAGCCACTGCAGCAGTTTCAGCCACTTGCTCCCCAGGCATGCCCAAGAGCGATAACGGCGGTATGATCGTGCCGCGATCGATCGAATGATTCCAAAGCGTTGAGGCTGCACCGATGCAAGCACTGGCCCCAATCTTACCCGCACCGATGAGCAGCACCCCTGCGCCAATGGTGACTTCTGCTTCCACCTCAAGCGTGCCCTGATGCGCATGGAGAATGGTACCCATGCCAAGGCAGACACCCGCGCCAATCACAATGTGGCTCTCTGGATCTGCCTGAAGTAAAACGCCAGACGCAATCACAGCAGTTGGATGAATCGTAACATCGCCACTGACACAGAAGTGTGAACTGTTAACAGGCTGTAGCGACGGCACATGCATGAAGATGAGAACCTCGTTTGAAAACTGGAAGGCAGTGAATTGGTTGCTGTTAGTTGTTAGAACACATTGCTGTTTGAAACTAGCAACTAACAACGTTGGTTGTCTGCCTGCTTCAGCATGACTGAAACGCCCCAAGACGTTTCAGCTTACAGTGCGATCATTTGCTGGGTCGCTTAATCGTTGTTTCGAGCACTCGTTTCTTAGCGTGAGGGTCAGTCCCGACCAATCGTACGTAGGCTCGGCTATTTTCAGCAACCGCAGCTTCCAGAGCGGCCAGCACCTCGGCTTCACGCTTTGCCTGGATGACACCGCCCGTTTGCCAGGAACTGGTTTTAAACCGACGTTCATCAGCATACTCAGTGCTAATTTGATAGCCCTGTGCCAGTGCTCGCCGTACGTGTTCTACTGCTTCTTGGCTTAAGTTCGTTGCAGGTGTATAACTGCTTGAAGGCGCGTAACTGGAGCTACTGCCACCATTGGAAGGCCCAAAGCTGGAACTACTTGCAGCACTAGACTGAGGCACAGGAGCTACGCCCGGTCGCTGAATAATCAACTCCGCAACCCGCCGCTTGGCTTCCCGATCGACCCCAATCAGACGCACATATTCGCCACTATGCTCAGCAAGGCAATGTTCGAGTGCGGCAATCACATCCGCTTCGCGCTTGGCATCGATCGCGCCACAGCCTTGCCAGGAACTGGTTTGGAAGCGCCGTTTGTCTGCATGCTCTGAGCCAATTTGGTGCCCTTGAGCCAGCAATTGTCGTACTTGCGCGATCGCCTCTGCACTCAAACTGCCTGTCGTCGCAGCAGACCCTGGCTGACTGCCAAAACTGCCTGTTGGAGCGACTGTAGACGCTTGCCCCGAGGGCTGATGTACCGTACCGGGTCGCTGAATAATCAACTCCGCAATGCGTCGTTTCGCTTGTCGATCGATCCCAATCAGGCGCACATATTCGCCACTATGCTCAGCGAGACAGTGTTCGAGTGCGGCAATCACATCTGCTTCGCGCTTGGCATCGATCGCGCCACAGCCTTGCCAGGAACTGGTTTGGAAACGGCGCTTGTCTGCATGCTCTGAGCCAATTTGGTGCCCCTGAGCCAATAACTGCCGTACTTGCGCGATCGCTTCTTGGCTCAGTCCCGTGGTAGCAGGCGTATGACCTGAACCGCTGCCCGTGTAGCCATACGTCGCAGCACTACCGCTAGACGTGGACTGTGTTGAAGCAGTGAAAGGAGTACCGGGTCGCTGAATAATTAGTTCACCCACACGTCGCTTGGCTTGAGGATCAATGCCAACTAGGCGCACATACTCGCCGCTATGCTCAGAAGCGCAGCGTTCGAGTGCTGCCAGGACATCGACATCACGCTTGGCGGTAATGGCGCCACAGCTTTGCCAGGAACTGGTTTGGAAGCGGCGCTTGTCTGCGTACTCTGAGCCAATTTGGTAACCCTGATTGAGCCATTGCTGCACCTGCGCGAGTGCGCCCTGATCCAGGTGATTGCCTTGGGCAGGGCTGGCGTTACCCGCACTAGAATGCGCTCGCTCAGCGCCACTTGTGTCAGTTGCAGGAGCTGCTTTTGTTTGGTCGCCAGTCCGCGTGTTGGGTCGCTGAATAATCGTTTCCAACACTCGCCGCTTAGCGGCTGGATCAATACCAATTAAGCGTACATATTCCTTACTGTGCTCGTCTAGACAAGCACCCAAAGCTGCCAGAACCTCTGACTCCCGCGTTGCCTGAATCGGCTCACAGCTTGTCCATGATGCCGATTGAAACCGTCGTACATCTGCATGCTCAGTACCAATCCGATAATTCTGAGCGAGCAACTGTCTTACCTGCTGCACCACTTCTGTACTCAAGCGCGTGTTCGCTGAGTTAACTAATTCACTTGATTCGTAAGCCCGCGTCATTTCATCCCTCACAGAGGCTATACAGCTAACATTATCAGCGCAGTGATACCCCGATCGCAGCGCATCGTTAATACCCACTACATGTGTCGCAAACTTAACATCGCCTGCCTGCACATTCGGTAGGCGATCGGCTTGCTGCTGGTTCGTAATCACTGACCCGGAGGCAACATATTTTCCGGGCGGAATTTCAACATCTTGAATGAGAGCATGCATCATGACAATACTGCCTTGCCCCACCCGCGCATTGAAAATGGTGGAGCGGAAGCCAATAAAACAATCGTCGCCCACATAAGCAGGACCGTGGATGAGCGCCATGTGGGTAATGGACGCATTGTCTCCAATCCAGACAGAGTAAGACTGATTGTCATCACCAATGACACGCCCGCGCTCTAGGCCATGAACCACCACACCATCTTGTACATTTGTTCCCTTGCCGATATGAAAGGGGCTACCCTCATCGGCACGGATGGATGTTCCAGGTGCAATCAGCACCTTGGCACCAATGCGAACATCCCCAATGATGTTTGAGAACGAATGCACATAGGCAGTTTCGTCAATTTTTGGGATGGTCAGGCTTTTCGACCAGGGGGTCGGGGGAGCCGCAGAGCTACGAGCTACCATAAAAGAATTCTCCTGTGAAAAACTTAGCGAAAGCTCGGTTACGGATGGAGTCGCGGGGAGAGTGTGGAGTGCATTCAAACCAAAAACGCTGGACCACGGACCACAACAATTTTCAATCTAAGCAAACGGGTACCAACTTCTGAAGGTGAACAAAGAGTCACCTCAGCGATTGGAGTTTGCTCATTCGAAAACTGCTTTAAGTAGGCTTTAACTTGTTACCGACCCACTTAAAGGGTTGCAGTCTACAGCCCAGAGTCTGACGTTTTAGAACTAACGGTAGTCATCTCTCTTGTTGTAAAGGCGACGATCGTCGACATTGACCGTGTCGATGATCCCCACTACCACAGCATCGATCGGGCGATGTTCGCTACCCGCCACCTGGCGAGCAGCACTACCGCAGCTAACCAACACCCATTCATCCAGCCCAGCACCCACCTGATCGGCGGCCACTTCATAGCGTGGAAGTGGCAAACCCTCCTCATCCATAAACTGCAAGAGGAGGAACTTGACACCGCTCAAACTTGGCTCTTTTTGAGTGCTGACAACCGTGCCACGAACCTTTGCAATCTGCATGCTGCTCTATGGTCTGGTGTAAGGACCGGCATGAATTGCTCTGCCGCTAACGCTATCCCGGAACTGCTCCACTTCATCGGTGTAGCGGATGGGGAGAACATATTCCAGGTTCTCGTGCGGACGAGCAATGATGTGGGTTGAGAGCACCTGTCCACCGCTAACACGCTTCACGTTGTCAACGCCAGCTGCGACCGAAGCTTGTACTTCCGAAACATCACCGCGCACAATCACTGTCACGCGACCACTGCCAATTTTCTCGTAACCCACGAGTGTCACGCGAGCGGCTTTCACCATCGCGTCGGCAGCTTCTACTACAGCAGGAAAGCCAAGTGTTTCGATCATTCCAACAGCAATTGCCATGAGTCGTACTCCCTAAATTAAATAGCTGAAAAGGTCAGTTTTTTGGACGTTAAACATTTGCTTAAACCGATAGCTAACAGCTGTTCTGATGCTCAGAATGACAGAAACAGCTTGAAGTGAGCGGCTTTAAACTAGCGTCAAAAGTCCAGTCTATGAACAACTTGAGGATGAAACACCCTTCTAACTACACCCGGAATTGTTCGATCGCTTCGGTGTAGCGAATCGGCAGCACGTACTCCAGGTTTTCGTGAGGGCGCGCAATGATGTGAGTGGATAAAACCTCACCACCATTAACCCGCTCTGCTGACGCAACGCCTGCCGCGATCGATGCCTGTACTTCAGAAACATCACCGCGCACAATTACTGTTACACGCGCACTACCAATCTTCTCATAACCTACGAGGGTCACGCGGGCAGCTTTCACCATCGCATCCGCAGCTTCCACAACCGCAGGAAAACCCTTTGTTTCAATCATTCCAACAGCAATCGGCATACCCCTCTCCTAACTCAGAGTCATAAGTCACTATGCAAATATTTTGTAATATGTGCAAACATTTGGTAATAATGGGCTTCACGAAAGAATACTCCCTAAATTGATGACGGGAAAGGCCATTATTTATCGCTATTTGGAAGCTTTGAGTACCTTCAATTCTAAGAATAGAACGATTGTCTAACGTTTGGCAATATAACTGTAAATAATATTTTCGGATTTTAGTTATTAAAAAACCTGATTCTAGCGCTTGCACTTTTTGTCACCTAAGTCTCCTCGTGTCTGTGAAGTTGGCTCCCCTATGCCAGCCAGTGGATCATCGATCGAAAGGGGCTACCCCGAGCGTCTAGCCCTTGTCGAAGCGATCCTCGTAGAACCTCATACCTTTGTCAGTACCAGCTTCCGCAGGTATTGTTAACGAAAGGTCGTGGCCTTTAGAATTATAGATCGAATGCGATGAAAATTATTGATTCTTGCCTATAGACCTGCGTCGTGTGGTTTGGCTCTAGTAATTAATAAAGGTGGTTGCGACAGAATCACCCTCTTGCGAATAGATGCGGCTTGAAAGCTCGGCTGTAGCGTAACCATTCTCAATAGATTTGACTTTCTCTGTGAGCCCAGAGAGCAATGAGCAATGTTACCAGGGAGCAACAAGCCAACGACTAATTTTGTTGTTTTAGGTTTTGCTTTTTTACGACAACAGGCTTAAGCTAAAGTAAAGCTAATTAAACTAAGAAGTTAAAAAAGCTAAAGAACTGATAACTAATCAAAGTTTAAAAGTTTCTTTGACCTTGTTGAGATTGTTTGATGCAAGTTTTTAGAAGCTAGAAAGATTGCTCGAAAACTAGAAAGACTGCTGAAATTTCAGTGCAATGGTATTTTCAATGGTTCAATTTCTCCTCCAAACTAGTTGGTGGATACCTTGTTATGGGCTAGTAGGTGCAATGCTGACGCTGCCGTGGTCAATCGGCATTATCCGGCGTACGGGGCCCCGACCCGCCGCTTACTTTAATCTCTTGATGACTGTAGTGGCGTTTGTGCATGGCACTGCCCTTTTTCGATCGACCTGGAATCAGCCACCGCAAGCACTGGTTTTCCATTGGCTACACACGGTAGACCTAGATTTAACCTTTGTCCTCGATATCTCAGCGGTGAGCGTGGGTGCAATGGAACTGGTCACAGGTCTCAGCCTGCTGGCACAGTTGTTTGCGCTAGGCTACATGGAGAAAGATTGGGCTCTGGCACGCTTCTTTGCCTTAATGGGCTTCTTTGAAGGCGCCATGAGCGGACTGGCCATCAGCAATTCGCTGCTGCTGACCTACTGTCTGTTAGAAATGCTGACGCTCTCAACCTACTTGCTAGTGGGTTTTTGGTACGCTCAGCCGCTGGTTGTCACGGCTGCACGAGACGCGTTTCTGACTAAACGGGTTGGCGACATTTTGCTGCTCATGGGCGTTGTTGCGCTATCCACACTGAGCGGCAGCTTGAGCTTCCCTGACCTCTATGAATGGGCAGAGACCGCTACGCTGTCACCATTAACGGCAACGCTACTGGGGTTGGCACTGATTGCAGGGCCAACGGGAAAGTGTGCTCAGTTTCCACTACACCTTTGGCTGGATGAGGCGATGGAGGGACCGAACCCGGCTTCCATTCTGCGAAACTCCGTCGTAGTAGCCAGTGGTGCCTACGTGCTGATTAAGCTTCAACCGATTTTGAATCTTTCGCCTGTGGCGTTGACGGCGTTGATTGTAATTGGTTCTATGACCGCGATCGGGGCTTCGCTGGTGGCGATCGCACAAATCGATATTAAACGGGCGCTGTCTCATTCCACCAGTGCGTATCTGGGCTTGGTCTTTGTAGCGGTAGGCACCCAATGGACGGGCTTTGCGCTCATGCTGCTCTTCGCGCACGCGGTTGCTAAAGCGTTGATGTTTATGAGCGTTGGTTCTATTATTACTACCACCCAAAACCAGGACTTAACAGAGATGGGTGGTCTCTGGTCACGGATGCCCGTCACCACCACTGCCTTTGTCGTTGCGTCTGCTGGCTTGGTCGGCATTCTGCCGCTGGGTGGCTTTTGGGCACTGCGATTGGGGATGGACGATTTTTGGACGGCTGACCCCTGGTTGGTTGGCGTTGTGCTCTTGGTTAACGGGCTGACAGCCTTGAACCTGACGCGGGTTTTTCGACTGGTATTTTTGGGTGCTCCGCAGCCGAAAACCCGCCGTGCACCGGAAGTTGGCTGGGCCATGACAGTACCAATGGTATCGTTAACGATCGTAACGCTGCTGACACCCTGGATGATGCAGAGTCTATCTGTGCTGCCCGATTGGGCGTATTTCAATCACACAGCTGCGTTTTTGTTGGTGCTATCCGGTCTAGTTGGGTGTGGTGTCGGCACCACGGTTTACCTGCATAAAGCATGGTCTCGATCGGTGCATCTACCGTGGCGTCTGTTGCAAGATCTCCTGTCCTACGACTTTTACATTGAGCGACTGTATGAGCTCAGTGTGGTCAATGGCGTTGTGCTGATGGCGCGCTTCAGCAACTGGTGCGATCGCTACATTGTTGACGGGCTGGTCAATTTTATGGGCATCGCTTCGATTTTTAGCGGCGAGAGTTTGAAGTACAGCATTACCGGTCAGTCTCAGGCGTATATGCTCACAATGTTGGTGGCAGTGAGCCTATTGGGCGGCTTTTTAATTTGGTTCGCATGGTGATTCTGGAGTTGTACGATGCTCAGTGCTTTGATCTGGATACCGATTTTGGGTGCGGTGCTCATTGGTGTTGGACGAGAACCGTTGATTCCTGCACGAGCGCGTTTGATCGCTCTGCTGGCGACGGTGAGTGCGTTCGTCTGGACAATCTGGCTGGGCAGTCAGTTTGATGCCGGGCAAACGGCAATGCAGTTTATTGAGCATCTCGTGTGGATTGAACCGCTAGGCTTGACGTATGACCTGGGCATGGATGGGCTGTCGCTGCCGTTGGTCGCACTTAACGGCTTGCTAACTGCCATTGCGATCGCCAGTGGATCACCGTCAGTGAATCGACCCCGACTCTACTTCATCTTGCTACTGCTGCTGAATGCGAGTGTAACCGCGGCCTTTCTGGCGCAGAATTTGCTGCTATTTTTTCTGTTCTACGAGATCGAGTTGATTCCTCTCTACCTATTGATTGCCATTTGGGGGGGTGCCAATCGGGGCTATGCCGCCACCAAGTTTCTGATCTATACCGCCATTTCGGGCATCTTGATTTTGGCAGCGTTTTTAGGCTTAACCTTGCTGACGGGCGTTTCCGGTTTTGGCTACAACCCTTTGCTCACTCAAGTTTTGCCATTGGGACAGCAATTTCTGCTGCTAGGGGCGCTGTTGATTGGCTTTGGCATCAAGATCCCGCTGGTGCCTTTCCACACCTGGTTGCCCGATGCCCACGTCGAAGCCTCTACCCCAATTTCAGTGCTCTTAGCAGGTGTATTGCTGAAGTTGGGCACCTATGGGCTGCTGCGCTTTGGGTTGGGTTTGTTTCCTGAAGCTTGGGCAGTCTTAGCCCCCTGGCTGGCGACATGGGCTGCGGTGAGTGTCCTGTACGGGGCGTTTATGGCGATCGCTCAGACCGACATGAAAAAAATGGTGGCGTATAGTTCGATCGGGCACATGGGCTATGTGCTACTAGCTGCTGCCGCCGCCACGCCTCTGAGCCTGCTAGCATCGGTCTGTCAAATGGTGAGTCATGGGCTGATTGCAGCGATGCTCTTTTTGCTGGTTGGTGTGGTGTACCAAAAAACCGGTACCCGTGATTTAACCGTATTGCGAGGGCTGCTGAATCCTGAGCGCGGGTTGCCGCTGATTGGCAGTCTGATGATTATAGGAGTGATGGCGAGCTCTGGTATTCCCGGCATGGTGGGCTTTATTTCAGAATTTTTGGTGTTCCGGGGCAGTTTTCCGATCTTTCCAACGCAAACGCTGCTATGCATGGTAGGCACTGGCCTCACAGCCGTATACTTTTTGCTGCTGGTTAATCGTGTTTTCTTTGGGCGCTTGTCAGAAGGTGCCCAGAACTTGCCTCCGGTGTATTGGAGCGATCGCGCTCCAGCCCTGGTTCTCACAGCTTTGATTGTAGCGCTGGGGCTTCAGCCTAACTGGTTGATTCACTACAGCGAAACCACAACGACCGCGCTAGTCAATGGCCGGCTAGCGATCGCCCAGGCAGCGACTCTCACCAAAGCACCGCTCAAGGCAGAAACAGTGGAATAGGCGTCTCCGTCCGTCCCATCCCCAGATCGTCGTTCCTTTGGCACATTATGACCGACACCCTCAGAGCGATTCCCCCATCCTCCTCGCATCCGTTAGCGCCGTACATCGATCGCTTAAAAGCGGGCGGTGCGCTACTGCCGGATACAGCAGAAAATGTCACAGAGGTCGTAGGCATTCTCAAAAGCTATGGTGTTGTGCTGGACGCCTATTACCGCAACCTGCTCTACATTTCTGAGCATCAATTTTTGGTGTTTTTTCCGTTTTTCAAGTATTTCAATGGCGATGTCTCTCTAGCCAAACTCTTGCGTCACTGGCAACACGATCGCATTAATTTTGAATATGCCGAATACTGCATGAAAGCGATGTTTTGGCATGGCGGTGGTGGTTTAGATGCCTATCTGGATACACCAGAGTTTACAGCGCACTCGCAGCCAGCGATTCGGTCACGGATTAAAACGAATCCAATGCTACTCAGTTTGAACCGCTTGTTTCCTGAGTTTCTGCCAGAGCATGTGCGGCAGTTGTGTTACTACAGCGCGCTAGGTCAATTCTGGAAAGTCATGAGTGAGATGTTTCTGTCACTCTCCGATCGCTACGACCAGGGAGACATTGATTCCATCTCGCAAGTAGTCGCTCATATTCAAGCAGGGTTGGTTGCCGCTGCGAGTCTACCCATTACTTACACGGTGACGTTGCGAAACCAAACGCATGAAATTATCCCGGCAGCCGCAGGTTTGACGTTTCTTCCTGATGCGGCGGTGCCCTACGTTGAAGCAGTCTTCTTTCGCGGCACACCATTTTCAGGCACGGTTTCGTATAACGCTCAGTCGCATCAAATTCCGCCAGACCAGAGTCGTTTTAGCTACGGTGCTCTGTTTGCTGATCCCTTGCCGATCGGGGGAGCGGGAATTCCGCCCACGCTGCTGATGCAGGACATGCGGCATTATTTACCAGATTATTTGCACGCTATCTATCGACGTGGTCAGCGTGGCGAAGACGATCTGCGGGTGAAGATTTGCGAGACGTTTCAGAAGTCGATGTTCTGCGTGACCACGGCCACTATTTTTGGCTTAGCGCCGCATCCACTCGATACAGACGATCCAGAACAGCAGCGTCAAAATCAAAGCTATCTGGAAGCCTGGATGGATCGCCTTTTGCAGTCACGCTTATTGAATGTACAGACGATCGCTTAGTGCTTGTTTAATCAATCGATTTACGAGTTTGGCTGGTTGGTCAGTGGTCAGTGGTCTGCTGCGTTTTCACCCAGAGAGCTAAGCCGCCCCCACGCCCACGAGCAGCAATGAAATTTGGTGTCACTAGAAAGAAGGCGAAAAAGGGGAGATCAACAATAGATTGGCTATAAAAGTCCTCTGCTTGCACTCTGCGCCCCGGTACAGGGCCGTTATACGCTGTTTTACCCAAGACGCTTAACTGCACGTATGTAAAGTCAAACGCCAGCAACGTTTTCTTGCCCAAATAATGAGCCGGACCTGTAAACCGTAGACGGACTGGACCCATTTCAACCTGGTTACCGATCGCACCATGCCCTAACGCGACTGCATCACTTTCAGCCTGAAACGAGATCTGTGCGACAGCCAGCTTCGGGACATAAAAGCCGTTTCCTAGAACAATGCCGCCACGCCGTACTTTCCGTGTACCGGTCGCAAAACAAAGCTGCCAATTACCCAACAACGACTCAAAGGGGTAACTTTGATGCGCTCGCTTGGTTGTTTTTTCTGCTTGCAGCAGTGCCTCAACGACGCTTGCAGCAGTGGGGCGATCGCTCCCCTTGCCTTGAAACGCTGTTGCAGCCTGACTTAAAACTGTGATAAACGGCGATGGATGAGTCGGTATTAGTTCAGCAGTCATACAGTCTTCTCGTTACCAACAACACTAAGCTAACTGTAAGAGCAAGACCGGAACAACGCTGATGGATCTAAAAATTACGCAGGCTTGGTTGCCGGGACGATCGCACCCATGCGATATTGCGATCGACAAAGGCACCATCATCGAAATCGCGCCAGCGATCTCTGGTACAGCGACGACAATGCTTGAGGCCCAAGGCAAGCTGGTCATCCCTGGCTTGGTTGATGCCCACATTCATTTAGACAAAGCCTTTTTACTCGATCGGGTAGATTGGCAAACTGGGACCTTTACCGAAGCACTGCAAGAAACCGCTAACGCTAAGCGATCGTTCACCATTGCCGATATTCAAACCAGAGCGCGCCGGGTGCTGGAACAGGCGATCGCCTTTGGCACCACGGCGATGCGATCGCACGTTGAAGTCGATCCGCTCATCCAGCTCACAGGCATCAAGGCGTTGCTGCCACTACGCGACAAGTATGCCTGGGGTATCACGCTTCAACTTGCCATTTTTGCCCAAGAAGGCATTACCAACCAGCCCGGTACAGAAGCCTTACTGCGGCAGGCAATGACACTCGGCGGCGATGTGATTGGCTCTGCACCCTATGTTGATCCTGAACCGGAACAAAACATTTGCATCGTCTTTGACATCGCTCAGGCATTTAATTGCGATGTGGATTTTCATCTGGACTTTCTAGACGATGATGCGCCGTTGCTGCTGCCTCTCGTCATTGCTGAGACACTGAAGCGTGGTTGGCGAGGACGAGTTTGCTTAGGACACATGACTAAACTGGCTGGCTTACCCCCAGGTGAATTGGAGGCGATCGCCACTGCAACTGCTACAGCCGGGATTTCCATTTTGGCGCTACCGGCTACCGACCTTTACATGATGTCTCGCCGCGATACGCACAATGTTCGCCGAGGGGTAGCACCAGCCCAGACCCTGGCAGCATGGGGCGTCAATACAGGCGTGGCGACCAATAACGTGCAGAACTTATTCACGCCCTTTGGGGATGGCGACCTGCTCAAAATCTGCACCTTGCTAGCGCAAGTTCTTCATCTCAATACGGCTGCCAGTCACGAGGCCTGTTTGGCAATGGCAACCACGCAGGCAGCTCAGGCGATCGGTCTCTCAAAGCATGGTCTTGTTCCAGGCAATGACGCCGACCTGGTCATCCTTGAAGCCGCCTCTGTAACAGAAGCGATCGGTGCGGCCCCCAGCAATCGCACCGTGATTAAAAAGGGACGCATCGTGGCTCAAAGTCAACTCCACCAAACGCGATTCCCCACCTAATCTTTTTCTACCTCCGCACCATTGCAGCAATCGCTCACGGTGATTGCTCTGTCTGGGAAGCATGTTCGGCATCAGAAACTTGCTCAGCCTCAACCGTGATGGATGGCGAAACCGTTGCTTCGGTTGCTACTTCTACGCTCGTTGCGTCCACAACCTCTACAGCCGCTGCTTCTGGTGTCGTCTCTGGTAGTATGGTCTCGTCTGAGATGCTTTCTGGAGCAATGTGACTACTAGCTTTAGCTTCAGCAGGGTCTCCGGCAATAGTCCTCTGTGAGTCAGCGGTCTGTGCCTTAGTCTCAGGTGCGCGAAACTGCTTTCTGACGTATACAGGCTTACTCTCACGTTTCGCCGTCAAGCCTTTGAAGGAACTGGCGATCGCTGCCAGTGGGCTCTCCTTTGGTTGGGAACGATCGTCAACCGTGACTGGAGCGACTTTGGTCACGATCGTGGGAGGTGCTTTTGTCGCATCTTGCTTCGCATTGGCAAAGTCGGCAGGTGTCAGCGGGACATAGGACTCTGGATCAGGGCTAGTAGGCGGTGCACTGGTCGGTTTTGTGGTTGTCGTCACTAGCGCCTCCGCCCAGGCTGTGAGTTTGGCAACCTGCTTGTTTATTGGCTTTAACAAGGGCGCGATCGCCTGGGAGCGAGACAGTCCATCCCACGCTTTTGCCAGGGCTGCTTGCCATTCTGTGGGCGTTGGTATAGCTGTTTGTTGATCTACAGGAGCCAGCTGGCGTCTCAGCGTTAACGTCTGCCAACCCAACCAGCCCAGTAGCGTTACACTTGCCGTCTGTCCTAACACCACGCCACCCGTAATGCGTCCCGCACAAACCCACAGCACCAGTGCATAAAACAACCCCAACCCACTCCAGATGAAATCGTTCTTACGATGCACCTCTGGGAAAAAGAATGCCGCCATATAGAGCCCCAAGCTGCTCAACCCCACGATTAGTGCCAGAATATACGCCAGCATATGGCTACTCCAAACGATGCCGAACAACTATTTATAGATCGATTCTGTCAGGGAGTGTTGAAGTTGCAGTGACGAGTTTGCTTTACAGATGGCAACAGCCATCTGTTCCTTCGACTCAGCCTCCTTTGCTGTAAGCGCTTAGAGTCAAGAACGGGGGGAGATTAGAACAAAAAAACTCATCTTTTTTTTCCAGCTTTCAGCCCCTTCACTGAGCGTCACATCCAGCACAGCTTAAGATTCTCTTCCAGGCTAACCTGATGTTCTCAAGCTACCCTGAAAGGGATTAAACAGCCCAAGCACTTGCAGAATTAAGCAGAGAATCTTATGGCACAAAGCTTTGGTGTAATTGGTCTAGCGGTCATGGGCGAAAACTTGGCGCTAAACGTCGAGCGTAACGGGTTTCCCATCGCAGTTTATAACCGTAGTCGTGAAAAGACAGATGCCTTTATGGCACAGCGGGCAGTCGGTAAGAATGTTGTCGCGGCTTACTCGTTAGAGTCATTCGTTGCTGCCTTAGAACGTCCTCGCAAGATTTTGATCATGGTCAAGGCAGGTGCTCCTGTCGATGCCACGATCGAGCAACTCAAACCGCTGCTGGATGAAGGCGATATCTTGATCGATGGCGGCAACTCTCTGTTTACGGATACAGAACGCCGTGCTAAAGATCTGGAGTCCGCCAAATTCACCTTTATCGGCATGGGCGTCAGCGGCGGTGAAGAAGGCGCACTCAACGGTCCTAGCCTGATGCCCGGTGGTACAGAACAGGCATATAAATATCTGGAACCCATTCTGACCAAAATTGCCGCTCAAGTAGACGATGGTCCGTGTGTCACCTATATCGGTCCTGGTGGCGCGGGGCATTACGTCAAAATGGTACATAACGGCATCGAGTACGGCGATATGCAACTCATTGCCGAAGCCTACGATCTCCTCAAAAGCGTCTTAGGGCTAAACGCAGAGCAACTACATGAAGTTTTTGCCGAGTGGAATACCACAGATGAGCTTGATTCCTACCTGATTGAGATCACAGCCGATATCTTCAAGAAAGTTGATCCCGATACAAACACCCCTCTGGTGGAGTTGATTTTAGATGCTGCTGGACAAAAGGGGACTGGACGCTGGACTGTTGCTGACGCGCTAGAGCTTGGCGTGTCGATCCCTACCATCATTGCGGCGGTCAACGCTCGCATTATCTCGTCCTACAAGCAGGAGCGGGT
The DNA here is from genome assembly GCF_003003795.1 of Stenomitos frigidus ULC18. Taxonomy (GTDB): domain Bacteria; phylum Cyanobacteriota; class Cyanobacteriia; order Leptolyngbyales; family Leptolyngbyaceae; genus Stenomitos; species Stenomitos frigidus_A. Next base: position 53,327 of record NZ_PVWK01000063.1, read on the forward strand.
GGAGGCATCTAAAGTCTTGACCGGTCCGACGGCGAAATTTGAGGGTGATGTGAAAGCGTTCGTGACGAAAGTGAGGGATGCACTCTACTGCTCTAAGATGTGCTCCTATGCTCAAGGAATGGCGCTTCTCAGTAAAGCCTCAGAAACCTATGGCTTTCATTTAGATTTGGGTGAATGCGCTCGCATCTGGAAAGGGGGATGCATCATTCGTGCACGCTTTTTGAACAAGATCAAGCATGCCTTTGATGAGAATCCCTCCCTGCCCAATCTCTTGCTGGCACCTGAGTTCAGGCAAACCATTCTGGATCGGCAGGAAGCCTGGAGAGAAGTGATTGCAACGGCTGCCAAAGTGGGCATTCCGGTGCCTGCTTTCAGTGCCTCACTGGATTATTTTGATAGCTACCGTCGCGATCGTTTACCGCAAAATCTGACTCAGGCTCAGCGCGATTACTTTGGGGCTCATACCTATCTGCGTACGGATAAGGAAGGTGTGTTCCATACTGAGTGGATGAAGCCTGATGAATCGGTGCAACAGCAAACTCCCGATGTGGTTTTAGAGGGTCAGCCTCAACCCTCTCGCTCTGAGGTTCAGAAGCAGGAAGCTGAAACGCTTAGCTAACGGGATCACTCGCTCAAAACCGCTGATAGGGTGCGTGCGTTAAGTCGTAGCGCGCCCTTTTTAGTCGATTCAATTGATCGTTCCAAACGGCTTGCTGTCAGCACTCCCGCCCTCACTGCCTTTTTCTAGTGCTGGACAAGCATTCGGCGACAAACGGAGATAGCGTAGGCATTCTTCGGGCTGTAGCTGACGAAGGCTGCGATCGCGGGCAAGGTGTAATAGTTCTTCCCGGGTTGCTGCCCAGAGGTGAACTTTCCCACTTTTGCTGAGGCTGGCAACATAGCGACCGTCCGGGCTAAAAAAGGCTTGTTGAATTTGTTCTTGGGTGGCATCTGGCTCTGCAGAACGCAACAATGCCTGCTCTGTGCCTGTCTTTGCATCCCATAAGCGCACACTGCCATCCATACTAGCAGTTACTAGTGTGGTGGCATCAGGGCTAAACTCTGCATCTAGCACCGCGCCGCGATGTCCTGCCATGACAACCCGCAATGTGCCTGTTGCTGCATCCAGCACTCTGGCGGTGCCGTCCCAACTTGCGATCGCCACCAACTGCCCATCAGGACTAAAGTGAGCGCTACTAATCACATCGCGGTGGTAAAGCGTCGTGATCAGTTGACCGGACGCAACCTGCCAGATGCGTGCTGTGCGATCGCGACTAGCGCTCACGATACGCTGGCTGTCTGCGCTAAATTGTGCCTCTTCAATGCTGGCTTCGTGGCCTTGTAGACTCTGTCTGAGTTGACCTGAGGGCAAGTCCCAGATATGGATAGTGCGATCGTCCACACCTAAAAGCGTTCTGCCGTCGGGACTGAAGGCAAGCTGGCGTATCGGATCTAATCGTTTCAGTTCACCTTGCTTGACTGCGCCAGACAGGTTGGCAGCGATGGCGTTTATCTTATGAAGGCGGCGCACACGCTGAAGAGACTGATCTGGCTGAACCTGCCAAACGTCTACCGAGCCATTGATGGTAGCGGTCGCAATAAGCTGCGTATCAGCACTAAAAGCAACGCCTGTCAGCTTGGGGTTAGACGGTATGTTGAGCAAGCGTTCGGGTGTAGTCGAAGTCTCAATGCCGTCTAACGGCTTTTGACCGTCGGTTGTTGGGGCGACATAAGGCAATAACAGTACCGAATCTACGGCTGAGGCGGTAGAGACCGTGGTGGTTGTGCTCAATGATTTGGAGGGCACCCAGGCTAACTCTGTCGATGCTGGTTTCAGTCCCTTGAGCGCTGGCTCGATCGCGACTCCAAAGACGTTTAAAAAATTGAAGGCATTGATTCCGGTTAAACGCGCTGGATACCATGACTGACCGGGCGTCACAGACGCGATACGGGAGACATTGCTTGAGCTTGCCGTTGGTTGAGTGGGGTTCCAAGTGCGCAGGTTACCATCGATCGCCACCGTTACCATACCGCCAAACCCTTCAGGCAGTGCTTTCACTGTCTTTGAAAGAAGACTGCTTGGCGTTGCTGCCGCAGTTCCAAGCTGCTGAAGCGGTAAGGTTGAGGGCAGGCGTCGAAACGCAGTCCACTGTATTTGACTATTGATGGTTTTCAGCATGGGAAATTCGCTCCCCATTTCGGTTGCCCAGAGTCGTGCTGAACCGTCTGTACTGGCGGTGGCAATCAGCGAACCATTACCGCTAAACTGAACGGTCTCGATCGCGCCTGTATGCCCCTTCAGTCGGCCTAACAGCTCTCCAGTTTGCACGTCCCACAGGTGCGCAACCTCAAGCCTTCGCTCCTCTCCCCAGCCATGAGCAGCCATAACTAGCTGACGACTGTCGGGACTGAAGGCAACTCTGTCGGTCGATTCCTTCTGTCGCAACATGCCTTGTCTAGCCTGTTCGCTGCTCCCCAACTCATTGTTAGGCTCCAACTGGTTCCACAGTTGACCAGTTTTGACCTTCCAAAGCTGAATTTGACTCGCGTTAGCAGCCGCAAGAAATTGCCCATTTGGGCTAAACAATACTTGTGTTAGCGGTTGTGGCGCTTGCCAAATGGCTTGCCTGTTGCTGCGCTGCGCTGGTATCGCAGCAGCAGTTAGAACGCGGCGTAGCTGCCCAGTACTGCTTTGCCAGAGGCGCGCACTGCCATCATCACTAGCCGTCGCGATCAACCGTCCATCTGGGCTGAATGTTGCATCGTTGACTGGCTTCGGATGACGCAGTAGTTTACGACGTTGACCCTGACTGATTTGCCAGAGCTGGGCCACAGTGCCACTAGACGTCAATAGTGCTTGACTGTTGGGGCTAAAGGCTAGGCTGTTCACCATAGTGGTGTGGCGAAGGCGAGCCTGTAGTGCCCCGTTTTTAATCTGCCAAACTCTCACCTCATTGCCTGCCCTCGCTGCTATCCAGTCGCCGTTAGGGCTAAAGATCAATTGCCGCGCAGGCTCTCTAAAGCCACTTAGTGTCAGCAGGCGTTTACCGGATTCAACTGACCAAACTTGAACATCAGCAGAGTTTTGAGCGATCGCTGCTAGCTGTTTACCGTTCGGGCTAAAGGCGATCGCGATGATCGGCGTTACACGTTGAGAGCGTCTCCCTGCTGGTTGCTCAGTGGTTGATGGCTGATTACTAGCATCACGCCACGGCAAAATCTTTTCTACAGTTTGTGTTTCGATCGACCAGAGCTGCACTGTGCCATTATCGCCAGCGGTCGCTAGTTGACGTTGATCGGGACTGAAAATGGCTTGATGGACGGCTCCCTGGTCTCCTTGCAGATTGGCTTGCAACCGCAGTTTTTGCAGCGCCGATCGTAGGCTTGCCTGAGCCTCATAGGTGTAACCACCTTTTTCAGCAGCGAGTCGGCTGATCAATAGCGCAGCCGTTGGGTCGCTCTCTGGTTCTTGTAAAATCGATTGCGCTACGGCCGCTTGCTGCCTGGATGTGGCAATTTGCAGTTGATATTCTTTTTCTGCCTGACTTTTGACGACCGCGCGGTACTGACTAAATGTGACTACTAGCGCGACTAAAAGCGTACAGGGAACAGCCAGTTGCAGTAGCCGCCGTTCTTTCTGGGCACGGCGGTTTTCCTCGCGACTGACAGCAATATACCGTTGTGCTAGCGCTGATAGCTCGTCGGGGTAGGCGATCAAATAGTCCTCAGCCTCTATAAGTCGATCGCCGTGTAGCAAATATTCGGGCGATCGTGACTGCTCCGAAGCAGCCCATTCCTTTGCAACATGTTCGATTCGGCGCTGCCGCTGAAGTAACTCTCGGTTTTCATCCAGCCAGGTGCGCAACAGCGTCCAATTCCGAATCAGTGCTTCGTGGGCAACATCCACCGTTTCCTGATAATCACTATCGCTGCACTGTCCTGCGGCTAGTTCACCTAGCTCATTCGTTCTTCGCCGCGTCATAACAGCAATACTGCGATTGGTACTATCTCCTAGTAAGATATCTGAGGTGCGATCGGCATCAGGATCGTGCTGCAAGAACTTACCCCGGCGCATCTGGGCAAAGCGTAATGCCGTAGATACATTGGCAAGCTCCTGCGTAGTCCTGTCTACGCGATTACAACTGGAGCCAATGCGGTTTGTGACAACCAATTTGGCTGTGACCAGTTTTTCCAGCACTCGCTCGACTAGTTCAGCTGGGAACCAGGGACTGACGAGTTCAGACTTGGAAATCCGCCGACGGGTATCCTCAGTGCCATCGCCGATTTGCGTCAAGGCAATAAAAACCCGCTTGGCGACGCGTTGTTCTTCGTGGGTGAGGCTATAAAAGATGTCATTTGCCCGCTTCTGCAACGTCCCCCTAACGCCGCCCAGCTCATTGTAAGCATCTAGCGTTAATCGAGCAGGCCCACCACCAGGGTCGAGCTGCCGCTGCTGCCAGAGTTCGAGCAGTGTGTATTGTAAGAGCGGCAGTTCTCCTGGTGCGCCCACAACGTCAAGCAAAATGTTGTAAATCAGGTTGGGTTCGCAGACGATACCTGCCTTATCCGCTGGCTTGACTATAGAGGCTTTGATCTGGTCGTAGGTCAACGGGGTCACCGTCACCAGATGCTGCTCAATTTTCTCTGCCAGTCTGTTGTAAAGGGAGTATTTGCCAAAAAAGTCTGCCCGAAGCACGACGACAACGCTGAAGCAATCGCCGAGTTCGCGGAGAGCGGTAATGAGACTATTAAAAAAACTTTGTCGATCGCGTTCTGCATGGAGACCTTGACAGAGAGTGAAGATCTCCTCAAATTGGTCAATGATTAACAGCAGCCGAGAATTTCTGCCATGCTTGGCAGACATCAGGCTGGCACGCACCAGGTGAGACAGGCCAGCGCCTCCATCCAGGAGCAGGGTTTCTGCTCGCCGCAATTGCTCAGCACGATCGATCGCTGAGTCTTTGGGGTTAACGAAGGCGGTTGCCAAACTTTTTAACGGTTGATCGGTGGGGCTAATCAGTTGAATACGCCATCGATCGCTTCCCGAAAACTTTTTACCCTGCCGCAAGGTGTGGATTAAGCCAGCTCGCACTAAGGAAGATTTGCCGCTACCCGACGCTCCCACGATGGCAACAAAATTCCCAATTCTAAGTTTTTCGATCAATTGATCAGTCAGGTCTTCGCGCCCAAAAAAATACTCAGCGTGTGCCTCATCAAAAAACTCTAGACCTCTGTAAGGGCAAACGTCCTGGGCAAGCTCTGTCTTGACGATCGGCGAAGCCCCTTGACCCCGCGTGAGGAGAATTTCACTGCCAGAATTTTCAAACAGTGGCTGTTGCTGCTCCCGCTTCAGTGCGTTACTCACCCAATCCGTGAGTGCATAGTTAGTGACAGTGCCATTCACCGTGCGGGATGGCTCTAAGCCATCTAACAGTGCCTGAGTAAAGACGCTGTACTTACCGATCATCGATTCGTAGGCCGCTTCGTATTCGCGTGATGCCGCCATAAATAAGCGATCGGTGCCTGAGCGCGCACCCGGATCAGCCTCAAGGAAATTGAGCAGTTCACCACTGTGACAGCAATCTAACAGCACGATGCGTTGACGTACTGGGCTTTCCTGCAACAACCGCCGTAGCCAAAATAGCGATAATCCATAAAAGCTGTTGCTTGGATTAGCGTCACTGGTGGCCAGAAATCCTTCTTGCACACCAGCATCTTTTTGTAACCCGTGCCCCGAAAAGTAAAACAATGCTGTTTGCGGAATGTTGTTGCCCTTTGGCTTAAACAGCTTGACGAGGGCTCCTTCCAAATCAGCAACAGTCACTTGAGTTTTGAAGCCAATTCTGGATTGACCTGCTTGGACAATCTCTGGCATCCGAGCAACCCGGAAATCCCCATCTGCATGTAGGCGCTGAGCGATCGCTTCAGCATCATGGGAGGGGGCACTTAAACCCGGTAACCACTGATAAGTACTAATTCCGACAACTAAAGCATCGCGTGACACTATGTAACCCTCCCCAACAGTTTTTTGTCATGGGGCTGAACAATGTACTTAATAAGACTTGGTGATAAATACAGGGTTCAAACCGTCTAAAAACAGCAACAGGGCACACTTAAGACTCACATTGGAAGATCACCAAGAGTGATTGATCGCTCTGAAGAACAAAAACAATCGAGCAATTTGCACACGTTCAAGCTTGTTAAAGCTAATTCCTGTGGCTAGGTGAAATCTAAAGCGTTTGGCTTAGATTTCACCTAATCTAATAACAACGGCATTTAGAATCCTTTGCCTAAGCCGATTTCAAGGATTGAAGTTAAATCTCATTCTATGCTCAATCCTGGGCTTGCTGATTTAAATGTAGTGAATTTTGAGGCAGGCGTAAAAGGGGGTAACACCCCTAAGGGTGATTTTTAAAGCGATATTCGCCTGTCCCAGCTAAATAAGGGCTTTTACGTAAAGAACCTTATTTAGCTGGCTGGCTCAAACAATTGCAAAAGACTTTATGTGATTAAAAACTGCCGCAAAAATACTGTTTTTTATTCAAATAATGTTGAAAATCGCACACTTGCTGCGTAACTTTACTGAGCTTGAATGACTCTCAAGAAGGATTTTCGTTGACAAGGCTGAGATGAAAACAGATCAACCGTCGAGCACACGGATGTTTACTGAGGAAAACTCAGTGCCTTACAGCTCCGTGTCTCAAAAGTCACTTTTCTTATTTCTGCCTAAACTGAATCTTATTTCTGCAACTGATGTGATCGGCAAGGCCCTGTAGCAATGACAGTTAAGCATCACTTGATACTATGAACGCTGATGCAAAGTTAGTCTCAAGTTAAATTACTAGGGCTACCAAGCTGCTTGAGCATAACTGAGCTGCTGCTGCTCATTAAATAGCCTGGTGTTTGTATTAGCCCTAAATATATAGCAGTCCTAAATCATTCGTAAAACGGAAGGGCTTTGTGAAAAAGGATTCCTCCGGAATCCTTTTTCACAATCCAGATAGGAGTGCTATAAGTCTTAGACGGCTGACGGCTGGCCGTTGGTTTCAGCTGCCAGAGCCTCCAAGCGCTCTTGTTGGTCTTGAGAGATGCAGGTTTGAATGACCTCATCAATATCTCCCTCCAAAACCGGGACAAGTGAGAAGTTTTGCCCCAGCCGATGATCAGTGATGCGGTTATCTTTATAGTTGTAGGTACGAATTTTTTCGGAACGTGAACCTGTGCCAACTTGCGATCGCCGCATAGACGTGACCGCTTCTTGTTGTTCTCGCAATTTAATTTCGTAGAGCTTTGCTCGCAAAATTTGCATCGCACGCTCGCGGTTCTGTAGCTGTGATCGTTCTTCGGTGCAGAAAATTCGGATGCCAGTTGGCTTATGCATCAAGTCAACAGCTGTCTCAACCTTGTTGACATTTTGACCGCCAGCACCGCCCGACCGGGCGGTGGTCAATTCAATATCTTTGGGGTCGATGTGAACTTCGACATCATCCACTTCTGGCATAATTGCCACTGTCGCCGTAGAGGTATGTACTCGACCAGACGCTTCAGTCACCGGAACACGCTGTACTCGATGCACACCTGCCTCAAATTTAAGCTTGCTATAAACGCGATCGCCCTGAATCTCCAGAATAGCTTCTTTGAAGCCACCCATATCCGCTAACGACTCGCTTAGCAGCTTGACTCGCCAATTTTGAGTCTCAGCATAACGTGAGTACATGCGTACCAAATCACCAGCCCAAATACTTGCCTCATCGCCACCTGTACCAGCACGAATCTCCAGCATGATGTTTTTATCATCATTTGGATCGCTTGGTAGTAAGAGGATCTTTAGACGCGTCTCCAAAGCAGCAGACTTAGCTTCTAACTCAGCAGCTTCTAGAGTGGCCATCTCCTGCAGCTCCAGATCGCCACCAGACTCTTTCAAGATCTGTCTTGCTTCCGTTAGCCCCTGCTGTGTGGTCTTCCAGTCTTCAAAGGTGTTGACAACCTCTTCCAAAGACGACCGCGTCTTTGCGATCCGCTGAAACTCACCAGGATCTTTTGCCACGTCAGGGTCTGCTAATCGGCGAGTCAGCTCATGAAATGTCTGCTCTACCGATCGCAGCTTGTCTAGCAGATATGCTTCAGCCATAGGACTAACTCACCGAAAAACATAGAGGGGCTAACTAAATCTAAGAGACTCGATTTCAAAGCTTAGATTTGCTGTTTAGCTTTTCATCTAAGATCTTCAATCGTGACCTACAGTCAGCCTGTCTAACGCTTTTTCTTCTTTTGCGGCTGAGCCTCTGCAGCCTCTTCGCCTTCTAACATGCCGTACTTTCGAAGGAAACGATCGACGCGCCCTTCGGTATCAATAATCTTTTGAGTACCCGTGTAGAAGGGATGATTCCCCGACCAAACGTCCACATGTAGTTCAGGTTTGGTCGAACCAATGGTCATGACCACTTCCCCATTGCAGTAGACTTTTGCGTCGGGATACCACTTGGGGTGAATATCAGGCTTAGGCATCGTTAACTCTCCAACTTACCGTCTCATTTTTCAATTCTAGCGCTCAGCCGTGTCAACCTAAAGACTGACAGCTAAGCATACATCCCGTCCTAACGTTTCGAGAACTGAGGTGCTTTACGCGCTTTGCGTAAGCCGTACTTCTTCCGTTCTTTGGCACGGGGATCACGGGTCAAGTAACCTTCAATCTTCAAAGGCTTACGATTGTCGGGATCGAGCTGGCATAGAGCGCGTGCCACACCTAAACGTACTGCATCGGCTTGTCCAGTTAATCCGCCACCATGAGCATTCACCAAAATGTCGTACTCACCCTCAAGGCCTAATGTTTCCAGTGGGGCTTTAGCAACAGATAAATACTCGGCATTAAATTGAAGATAAAGATCTCCGGGTTTACCGTTGATGGTCAATTGACCGCTGCCAGGAACTAAACGCACCCGTGCCACTGCCGACTTCCGCCGACCGGTTCCCAAATATACAACTCGACCTTGGTCTATGGCTTGCATTAGTGCTGTCCTCCTGGAATTGTCTGAATCGCTAACGTTTGAGGCATCTGAGCTTGATGCGGATGGTCAGACCCTGCATAAACCTTCAGCTTTGTGAAAAGCTGTCGACCCAAGGTATTTTTGGGCAACATTCCCTTCACGGCTTGCTCAATGATGCGTTCTGGCAAACGCGCCTGAAGCTTTGCAAAGGTTTCGGTCTTCATCCCACCAGGACGACCGGAATGGCGACGATACAATTTCTGACTGCGCTTTCTGCCAGTGACATCAATTTTTTCGGCATTAATGACAATCACAAAATCGCCCGTATCCATATGAGGCGTGAACGTTGGCTTGTTTTTGCCACGTAGTACTGTGGCAATTTCGCTCGCGAGGCGACCCAAACGCTGATCGGTAGCGTCGACAAGATACCAGTTGCGCTCGATTGAATCGACAGAAGGGAGGTAAGTCTTGGTCATAACAGTCTCATGTACTTGAAAGGGTGATGGACAAAACGTAAAGGAATAACGTTAAGGCAGGTTTTTAGGTCACAGGCAGTCGTTCAGGAAATGCCTGTAGACTGAATGCAGGCTGGGTGTCGTACCAAACATCGGGTGGAAACGGAAACTCTGGATAGCCAACTCGCAGCAAGCACAAGCCTTGTGGTGGAGCGGCATACTTCACCTGCTCTCGATGCTCCTTTTCCCAGACTTCAGTAAAGCTAATGGGTGATCGTACTCCCCGTCCTACTTGCACCAACATTCCTACTAAGAGACGCATCATGCCATAGAGGAAACCACTTGCCTGCATCTCAATATAAATTAGGGAGCCTTCACGCTTACATTCTGCCGCTTGCACGTCTACCCAAGAGTGGGGACGATCCGACCCAGCACGATGGAAGGCTGAAAGATGGTGGCGTCCAACCATAGGGGAAAGAGCTTCTCGAATCAACGATTCATTCAGCGGCTCGTAGTAGTAATGCCATGCAAATGGGCGGATAAATAGATTAGGGCGAGGATCGGTATACAGCGTGTAGCGGTAGCGCCGCCAGATCGCAGAGAACCTGGCATGCCAAGTCGAACTGACTGTAGCTGAGGCACGAATCAGGATGTCCTTTGGCATGCGAGCATTGAGAATCGATGACCAACGAGAAGCCGGAATGTGCGAGGGAGCATCAAAGTGGGCTACCTGAGCGGCTGCATGAACACCAGAATCGGTTCGACCTGCCGCATGGATACGAACGGGATGCTGCAGAACCGTCTCCAAAACTGTTTCGATTTCTTCTTGGACGGTTCGGTGTTGCGGTTGTCGCTGCCATCCATGAAAATGAGTACCTAGGTATTGAATCACTAGGGCAACTCGTTGGGTTGGCAGGGGCGCAGAAGACGGCATGGAATCAGGTTAGCTCAATGATTGCCATCTCAGCGTTGTCGCCGCGGCGGTGAACAGTACGAATAATGCGGGTGTAGCCGCCATTGCGATCGCCGTAGCGAGACGCTGCTTGCTCAAACAGTGCGTGCACTAATTGCTTGTCGAACAAATAGCCTAACGCCTGTCGACGTGCTGCGAGTGAGCCGTCTTTAGCAAGTGTAATCATGCGATCGGCCTCGGAACGAACAGCACGAGCACGAGTTTTGGTCGTTTTAATGCGACCATTACGAATCAGCTCCGTGGTCAGTGATCGCAACAACGCACGACGTTGGTCAGCAGGTTTACTAAGTAGAGGAACACGACAGCGGTGGCGCATGAGACTTCACTTTGAGTTAATAAGTTTAAGGAACGAGTTATCAGACCTTTGTAAGCGAAAAAGGTTAACTACTAGCTAGATTTTGAGGTTTTTTCCTGCGGTAGCGTAATGCCTAAACGCTGCTGTAAGGCTTCAACAACCTCTTCAGCCGATTTTTGGCCAAAGTTTTTGATCTCAAGCAAATCTTCTTGGCTGTAGTCCAATAAATCCGCTACAGAGTTGATTTGAGCTCGCTTCAAGCAGTTGTAAGCGCGGACTGAAAGCTGGAGTTCCTCGATCGGAATCTGATTTGCTGGATTCTCCTCGTCCCCTTCATCATCATCCGAGGGCTCAAAGGTGATTTCTTTAAGGGGATTAAATAGGTCGACCAGAATATTTGCTGCCTGACTCAACGCCTCTTGAGGGGTCAAGCTGCCATTCGTCGAAATTTCCATAATCAAACGGTCTCGTTCGATTAAACCACCGCTTCTACCATCTTCTACCGTGTAATTCACCTTACGAACTGGCATAAAGAGTGAATCAATCTGGAGGAAGTCTAAAGCCGTTGTCTCGTCCCGCCCTCTTTCTACCGTACGGTAGCCTTTGCCCCGCTCAATCCTAAACTCCATTTCCAATGTTGCACCGGCTGAGAGGGTAGCAACATACTGATTGGGATCAACCAGTTCCACTTCAGATGGAAGATCAAATTGGTCTGCCGTAACAGTTGCGGGTCCTTGAGCCAACAACCGACCGATCTGAGGTTGAGAGGAATAACTTTTGAGGACGATTTTCTTCATATTGAGCAAGATATCAAGCACGTCCTCACGCACGCCTGGAATGGTAGCGAATTCGTGATTCACTCCCGCAATCCGGACAGCTGTCACTGCTGCTCCTTCTAAGTTAGAAAGCAGCACACGCCTCAAAGCATTGCCTAACGTAATGCCCTGCCCACGCTCCAGCGGTTCAATGACAAATCTGCTATTCTGGCTTTGATCCCGCTCCGTTTTAGACTCAACGCATTCGACCTGAAACTGTGCCATGTAGCAACCTCTCCGCTTCTTAGTGACAGGCAAACGCCTTACCGACTTAACTCTGAACGTACAAATCTTCTGGGGAATATAAGACAGGGTAATATTCAAACATCACGGTTCTCGAGCTGACTTGAACCAGATATATTGAGTCAACTCTTCTTAAACTCGACGTCGCTTCGGAGGGCGACAACCGTTGTGTGGAATTGGTGTCACATCGCGTATCAGCGTAATCTCTAAGCCAGAGCCTTGCAACGCACGGATTGCTGTTTCTCGACCAGCACCCGGTCCACTAACCATGACTTCAAGCTGACGCATCCCCTGATCGGCAGCCCTGCGAGCAGCACTCTCCGCAGCTGTCTGCGCTGCAAAAGGTGTTCCCTTTTTGGCACCTTTGAAACCACTTGAGCCAGCAGAAGCCCATGATATGACTTCACCATTGGTGTCCGAGATCGTAACGATAGTGTTGTTGAAAGTCGATTGAATGTAAGCCACACCGCTCGGGACATTCTTCTTCTGCTTACGTGCTCCGGTTTTTCGAGCTGGTTGTCGAGCCATGTTCAGTTCTCTAATGTGGTGTTAACGTAATTGGCCAAAAGTTTGATCAAAATCAGCGCTAAGAGACTAATAGCTGAATGTATTTGAAATCTGCATTTGCAGCCAAAGCAAAGCCATTTCTTCGAAATACAAGGTTATTGAAGACAGCTACTTCTTACTAGGTGCCTTTTTCTTACCGGCGACGGTGCGACGCCCACCACGCCTGGTACGCGCGTTTGTGCGAGTTCGCTGACCACGGACAGGAAGACCAAGTCGATGACGGCGACCACGATATGTGCCAATGTCCATCAATCGCTTAATGTTCATCGACTCAAGCCGTCTTAAATCACCTTCAATTTGGTAATTCTCTTCAACTTCCTCTCGGAGCAATGAAACGTCAGCGTCACTCAGATCCTTAACGCGGGTATCTGGATTAACGCCAGTTGCTTTCAAAACGTCCTTGGAACGGGTCAGACCAATTCCATAAATGTATGTCAGACCAATCTCGATCCTCTTATCACGAGGTAAGTCTACTCCGGCAATCCGTGCCACGCTTTTCTCTCCCAGTCTTCTACTGCTTAAACTTCAACTTTTATCCGTTAGTATCGCCATGTGTGGCAGATACAGATGCCTATCCCTGACGCTGCTTATGCTTTGGGTTAGGGCAAATCACCATGACTCTGCCGCGACGACGGATAACGCGACACTTTTCACAAATCTTACGAACAGACGCCCGAACTTTCATGCCTCATCTCGCCACTATTACAAACAAAACATTCTATCAAGCTTTAACAAGTATTGTCAAACGCCTTGGAGCTTTACATCTGCTTAAATCAGGGTCTGTGACGTTCAAAAGAGTTATTTTTTATTGCGTAACCGATACGTAATGCGACCTTTGGTTAGGTCGTAGGGTGTCAACTCTACTTTGACCCGATCGCCAGGCAGGATCTTGATATAGTTACGCCGAATCTTGCCGGAAATATGGGCTAAAACATTGAATCCATTGTCCAAATTGACTCGAAACATTGCATTAGGTAGTGACTCGGTCACTGTACCCTCCATTTCAATCAGGTCTTGTTTTGACAATTCGATCTCCTCCAAAAATCAACGATTACGAAACCTTAACCACTTGCGCGATAGGCCATTCCTTCCTTAAGTCTAAATCATCCAATCTCAGTACAGCATATCTGGCGTAGTTGTGGATATAAAGAGCGCTAGATAGAAGGTGGCGATAAGATTTGCTGAAAGCGCTTAAGTCTACTACTAAGCTGGAATACATCTATAACTAAATCATTACAAGATTTTCAGTTAGGAGTGCCTTTGAGAGATTTCGCCTACTAAAGAAGCTTTCTAAGCTCATCTGTTACTGCCTCGGGAGAAACGTTGCCATCGATCGATACCAACTTCTGCCGACTCTGGTAAAAATCAATCAGCGGGGCAGTCTGATCGTGGTAGACCTGTAAACGTCTTCGAATCACCACTTCCGTGTCGTCCTGACGTCCGCGACCCAGCATACGCTGTACAAGTACATCGTCAGGAACTTCTAAATTGACTGCACAGCCATATGTTTGATCGATCTCAACAAGCAGCTCGTCTAAAAAAGATGCCTGTGTTGCATTGCGGGGAAACCCGTCCAAAATCCATCCCTTCTGGGCATCATGCTGGCTCAAGCGCTCTTTAATTAGAGCAATGACAAGCTGATCAGGCACAAGATTCCCCTGATCCATATAGGATTGCGCTTTTAGACCTAGCGGTGTTTTCTGAGCAACTGCTCCACGTAGAATATCGCCCGTAGAGATATGAGGAATCTGTCCCAACGTTGCTAATGCCTTCGCTTGAGTTCCCTTACCAGCCCCAGGAGCACCGAGAAAAATGAGACGAGCCACTATTGTTTCACCATCCCTTCGTAGCGCTGAGAGATGACATAAGTTTGCACTTGCTTAGCAGTGTCGATCGCAACGCCAACTAGAATCAGCAAAGAGGTAGCTCCAATGCCTTGAAACGTTCTCACGTTAGTAGCGCCCTCTACTGCAGTAGGGACAATTGCCACCATACCCAGAAAAATAGCGCCTAAAAACGTGAGGCGATTTAAGACACGCTCGATATAGTCACTGGTTGCTTTACCTGGTCGAATACCTGGGATGCTGGCCCCCATTTTCTTCAGATTTTGAGACATGTCAACAGGATTAACAACTAAAGAGGCATAAAAGTAGCTAAAAAAGAGGATCAAAAGCAGGTAAAGCCCTGCATGAACCCAAGGTGCGGTGCCATTTGGGCTGAGATAGTTAGCTACCTGTATCGCCAGATCATTTTTCGTAAACTGAGCCAGGGTTATGGGCAGAACCAACACAGCAGAAGCAAAAATAATCGGCATAACACCACCTTGATTCAGTCGTAGCGGTAGGTAACTATTCCGCTCCATATAAGTGCGCCGTCCGACTTGGCGACGTGCTGAGATGATTGGAATACGACGGCTACCTTCCTGAACAAAGACAATGCCTACAATCATGACTAAGAAGACGACCAGGAGCATGACAACGCCACTGACTACGCTACGATCGCCACTTTGAGCTAGCTCCAAGGTTTGACCAACAGACGTAGGTAAGCTAGAAACGATGTTGACAAAAATCAGCAAGGAAGCACCATTACCAATACCCCGCTCAGTTATCAACTCGCCAACCCACATCACGAACATTGAACCGGCAGTCAACGCCAGAACAGTTTGTGTAATAAATAAAGGTCCCCAATTCTCAGCGTATGGGCGAACCCAGACGGCGATGCCAACACTTTGAACGATCGCCCATCCCAATGAGACATAGCGGGTAATCTGTGAAATCTTGCGGCGTCCAGCTTCACCTTCATTCTTCTGCAAGTTTTCCAGTGCAGGCAGCGCAGACGTTAAAAGTTGAAGAATAATAGACGCATTGATATAAGGCAGAATGCCAAGTGCAAAGATCCCCAATGCAGCAATGCCACCACCTGAGAACACGTTTAAAAAGCCAATCAAAGGACTATTTTGAATGCTTTGACCAAAAGCCGCTCTGTCAATTCCTGGTAGAGGTAGAAACATCCCCAAACGAATCAAGATCAGCATACCGACGGTAAGGAGAATACGACCTCGCAAACCAGCAGCTTGAGCCATCTGAGCAAATGTTTCCTGCGCACTTGGCGTTCTATCTCGACTACTATCCATGAAGCAGTTCCTCTACGTGTACGTTATTCAAGTACAGAGCTTTTTAGACTATCATGCACATCTGTCTGTCTCAGATGGAGCTAGACTCTGACTCTGAGTCGCCAGTTAAGTAACCAGATGAGGCCGTCACTCAATAGCATCCGAAGCTGAGCTAAGCAGTTCGCAAGTTCCCTTGGCTGCTTCAATCTTAGCGCGAGCAGACGCACTAAAAGCAGATGCTCGCACTGTAAGTGGTGCCGTCACCTCGCCATCACCCAGCAGCTTTAGTGGACCATCATCGTTAGTGACAATGCCTGCCTCAATCAGCGATGTGAGCGTGACATCTGTATTGGCAGGAAGCGAGGACAGGGCGCCAACGTTAATAATGGTGTAATTAGTGCGATTCACTAGCGGAAAGTGCTTCAGCTTTGGAAGCCGTCGGTATAACGGGATCTGTCCACCCTCAAAGCCAGGACGAGTCGGACGGCCCGATCGAGATTTTTGCCCGCGCATGCCAAAACCGCAGCTTGCCCCTTGACCAGCCGCAATCCCACGACCCACGCGGCGAGAGCGCTTTTTAGAGCCATCTTGTGGCGCAATGTCATCAAGTCTCATAGTCTTACCTGGTTGTTAGTTGTTAGCTATTAGCGGTTCGTTATCGGTTTTAGTCTTCTCTAAAAAACAACAACTAAGCACTAATCACTGCTCAAGCGTAGAGGTTTTCAATCGGAACGCCACGCTCTTCAGCGACATCAGCAAACGTGCGTAACGTTTCAAGTGCGTTAACAGTTGCTCTTGCGTTATTCAGAGGATTACCAGAACCAAGCTGTTTCGCTAGAACGTTGCGCACCCCGGCAAGCTCTAAGACGGTGCGCACGGCTCCCCCGGCAATTACACCTGTACCTGGTGCTGCTGGGCGCATCATGATTTTTGCACCGCCGCCCGTACCATTGGCTGGATGAGGAATTGAGTTGGATTTGGTAAGCGGCACATCGACCAAATGCTTCTTACCGTCAGCAACCCCTTTCTTAACGGCACCGATGACGTCGCTGGCCTTGCCTACACCCACTCCGACTTGACCGCGCTCGTTACCAACGACTACGATCGCCCGGAAGCTAAGTTTTTTACCGCCTTTGACGACTTTGGTAACGCGGCGAATTTGCACAACTCGCTCCTGCCAGTCTGTTTCCTTTTCCCGACTCTTAGGACTTTTACGACCCTTTGCCATATCTACTCCAAGTTAGTTGTTGGTTGCTAATTGTTAATGCATAGCGAAGGGCTAATCACTAACAGTAAACAACGATTAGAAAACGAGTCCAGCTTCACGAGCGGCATCAGCCAACGCCTTCACTCGACCGTGATAAAGACTGCCACCGCGATCGAAGACAACCTGCTTGATACCTTTAGCCAATGAACGTTGGGCAACCAACTTGCCAACCTCAATTGAGGCATCACAGTTGGAGCCAGAGTCCAAGGAAACCTTCAGATCGGGATCAAGTGTAGAAGCCGCTGCCAGAGTATGTTGCAGAGTGTCATCGATCACTTGAGCATAAATATGCTGATTTGACCGAAAAATGGCCAAACGAGGCCGCTCCGATGTTCCCGTGACGCGACGTCGAACCCGACTATGACGACGACGTGTTGATTCTTTACGAGTTAATTTCATGGTTACTTCTTCCCTGCCTTACCAACTTTGCGTCTTACCGCTTCACCGGCATAGCGAATACCCTTGCCCTTGTAAGGTTCTGGTGGTCGAACAGCACGAATGCGGGCCGCTGTGTTGCCAACGATCTCTTTATCAATGCCGCTCACAACAACATTGGTGTTGTTTTCTACCGCTACTTGGATACCCGTAGGAGGCTCAACTTCAACAGGCTTGCTATAACCCACGTTCAAGATTAAATTTCGACCCTGAACTTGGGCACGATAGCCAACTCCTTGGATTTCGAGGCGGCGCTGAAACCCCTGCGAAACCCCTTCCACCATGTTGGCAACCAATGTACGGCAGAGACCATGACGTTGCCGCGCTGCGCGGGATTCATCTTGACGGGTGACCAACAGAGTTTCTCCCTCCTGGACGATCGCGACCTCACCCGGTAAAACTCTGGAAAGTTCGCCTTTCGGTCCCTTAACCGTGACAGACTGCCCATCAATGTCTATAGTCACTTTGCCGGGAATATCAATGGGGCGCTTGCCAATACGAGACATAACTGACTACTCCTACTTAAAACAGTTGTTAGTTGTTAGTTGCTAGCTGTTTAGTGATCTAAAAACTAATCGCCAAGAGACTGACAACTGGCTTACCAGATGTAGCACAGCACTTCACCACCCAATCCGGTTTGACGTGCCTCGCGATCGGTCATAATCCCGTTTGAGGTAGAAATAATGGCAATGCCAATTCCACCCAAGACCCGGGGTAATTCCCGCCGATTGGAGTAAACTCGAAATCCTGGCTTGCTAACGCGTCGCAAGGTTGTGATAATTGGTCGCTTCGTTTTGCCTCTATACTTCAGAGCAATGACCAAATTCTGCTTAACGCCCTCACCTGCTTCGGCGAAGTCAGCTATGAAGCCTTCATCCTTTAAGACCTTGGCAATGCTGCGGGTCATCTTAGTGGATGGAACTTCGGTCGTTTGATGACGTGCCAGGTTCGCATTTCGAATCCGCGTCAGCATGTCTGAAATAGTGTCGTGTGCCGCCATAGTTTTCCCTTGATAAAGCTGCCTTAGTTATCCCGGAAGGGCATGCCCAGTTCTTTCAGCAAAGCGCGACCCTCCTCATCGGTATTCGCAGTGGTAATGATTGAAATGTCCATACCACGTACTTGGTCAACGCTGTCATACTCAACTTCTGGGAAAATGAGCTGTTCGCGCAAGCCCAATGTGTAATTTCCCCGCCCATCGAAGCTTTTGGGGCTAATCCCACGAAAATCTCTAATGCGTGGCAGAGTGAGATTGATAAGACGGTCAAGAAAAGCATACATGCGTGCTGATCGAAGCGTCACCATGATGCCGACGGGCATACCCTGACGAATCTTGAAGCCAGCGATCGCTTTCTTTGCTCGTGTGACAACCGGCTTTTGCCCGGTGATCAGACTAATCTCAGCCAACGACGCTTCTAGCGCCTTGGCATTCTGAGCTGCTTCGCCCATCCCTCGATTCACGGTCACTTTGATAACTTTTGGAACCTGATGGATATTTGTATAGCTAAATTGCTCCATTAGTTTTGGAACAATTTTTTCCTGATAGTGAGTCTTGAGTCGTTCTGCCATAGTCGTCGTTCCTTAAGCGCCCCTGGGCTGGGTCAGGGAAATGAATAGTAGTGATTAATCGATGGTCTCGCCAGTCTTTTTGAGCATGCGTACTTTGCGCCCGTCAGCATCGAAGGTATAGCAAACGCGACTAGCAACTTTTTGCTTCTCAGAGTAAAGCATCACGTTAGAGCTATGGATAGGAGCTTCACTTGAGACGATTTGTCCTGACTCGCCTTCCTGTTGAGGCTTAACGTGCTTGGTGCGGATGTTGACACCCTTGACCACAACTTTGCTCGTCTTGGGGTTCGTTTGTAACACCTCGCCCACCTTTCCTTTGTCACTGCCAGCAATGATTTGAACGGTGTCGCCTTTTTTAACATGGAGTTTGTGGCGTACTGCGGTTGGTTTAACCTTGGTCATTACAGAACCTCCGGCGCAAGGGAGACGATTTTAGTAAAGTTTTTATCACGTAGCTCACGGGCAACAGGACCAAAGACACGCGTACCTCTAGGGTTGCCATCGTTATTAATCAGGACGGCGGCATTATCATCGAAGCGGATACTCATACCGCTGTCACGACGCAGACCCTTACGAGTGCGAACGATCACGGCACGCACCACGTCAGATTTTTTAACGGCCATATTGGGGATCGCGTCTTTTACGACCGCGATGATGATATCACCGACACCGCCGTAGCGGCGGTTGCCGCCACCAATGACACGAATACACATCAGCTTTCGGGCACCGCTGTTATCCGCCACATTCAGGTAAGACTCTTGTTGGATCATGGATTCCTCCGACTATGCTTGAGCCGCTGTAGTAATAACGTCGGTCACGATCCAGCGCTTTGTAGCACTAAGGGGTCTCGTTTCCTGAATGCGCACGCGATCGCCCACATGGCATTTGTTCTCTTCATCGTGCGCCTTATAGCGCTTGGTTCGCGCCACGATCTTGCCGTATTTGGGGTGAGCAGAGCGGCTTTCCACTGCTACCACGATCGTTTTTTCCATCTTGTCGCTGACGACTAAGCCAACTCTCTCTTTTACTGCCATGGGACGTCTCCGGGAAAAGGTAAAGGATAAAAAAGGAAAGGTAAAGGACGAGGGCTTTCAGCTCTTTTAGGCTGCTGGCAACCCTCTATGGTGCTTAGCCTTGGGTTTTCAACCTTCATCCTTTTGCTTTAACGCTCGCTCGTTCTCAAGCGTTAGCAATTGAGCTAAACGATGACGGGTGTGCTTAAAGCGGTGGGACTTATCAAGTTGGCGGGTGCCTTTCTGAAAACGCAACTCAAACAATTGGCGTTTCGTCGCTACGATCTGTTCTGTAAGCTCCTGATCACTCAAATCGCGGACTTCACTAATCTTAGGAAGAGGCATGACTTAGGACTCCTCCGTAGCACGGTTAATAAACTTAGTTTTAATGGGCAGTTTGAACGAGGCAAGACGCATAGCCTCTCTTGCCGTTGCCTCAGGTACGCCAGAAATTTCAAACATAATCCGACCAGGTTTAACAACTGCCACCCAGAATTCGGGAGCCCCCTTACCGGAACCCATCCGAGTTTCAGCGGGTCTCATTGTGATGGGCTTATCGGGGAAGATCCGAATCCAAATTTTGCCGCCCCGACGGATGTAACGAGTCATCGCACGACGGCTGGCTTCAATCTGACGAGACGTAATCCAGGAAGGCTCCTGCGCCTGCAAGCCAAACTCGCCAAAGTTAAGCTCGTTGCCACGAGTCGCCAGACCGCTCATTCGTCCGCGCTGCTGTTTCCGAAATTTTGTTCTTCTTGGACTTAACATGACTCAATACCTTGAGAATTCAGGAGCCAGGAGCCAGGAGTCAGGAGCTGAGGAGATTCATTCATCCCTCATCCCTCATCCCTTATCCCTCATTCGATCGATCTTCAAACTGTTGACGGCGGCGCTGTTGACGGCGGCGCGGTTGGTTATTCGTAGGAGCGGGCTCCTGCTCTTGTCCAGGAATAATCTCACCCTTGAAAATCCAAACTTTAATGCCTAACGTGCCGTAGATCGTTTGAGCGGTGCAGTAGGCATAATCAATATCAGCCCGTAGGGTATGCAAGGGCACCCGGCCTTCACGTGTCCACTCAGGACGAGCGATTTCAGCACCATTCAAGCGACCACTGACCTGCACTTTAATGCCCTCAATACCAGCCCGTTGCGCACGCTGGATAGCTTGACGCACAACCCGACGGAACGAAACTCGCCGCTCTAGCTGCTGAGCAATGTATTCTCCAATGAGTGCAGCATCGGCATCGACCCGCGCTACTTCAACGACGTTGATCCGAATCTGACGATCGCCCCCGCCTAGAACAGCCTGCAAGCTTGCCCGCAAAGATTCAATGCCGGTACCGCCTCTACCCACTACAACGCCAGGACGAGCAGTACGCACTTCCAGATCAATTTGATCGGCTTTGCGTTCAATCCGTACTTCCGAAATCCCTGCGCTGCTAAGATTCTTTTCTACAAAACGACGGATTTTATAGTCCTCTTGTAGCAGTTCAGGGTAACGCTTATGGTCACCGAACCAGCGAGAACGGTGTTCTTGGGTAATGCCCAAGCGGAACCCAGTTGGATGAATTTTTTGTCCCACGAATGCGTCCTCTAAATAAAAGCAGTAGGGTGTCAGCGGTGGCTGTAGGCAGCTATTGAAAATCGAGTGACTGGTTAACCTACTCAGCGGCAGTGCCTGGAGCCACTGTGATGGTGATGTGGCAGGTGGGCTTCCGAATCTGATAAGCACGGCCCTGCGCTCTAGGTCGGAAGCGCTTTAGCGAGGGACCCTGGTCGGCAAAGGCTTGACTGACCAACAGTTCCGCTCGACTCAACCCTTCGTTATGCTCAGCATTAGCAGCTGCCGATCGCAGTACTTTGAGTACTGGCTCACATGCGCGATACGGCATGAATTCTAGAATGATGAGCGCTTCCCGGTACGAACGCCCTCGAATCTGGTCAAGCACACGCCGAACCTTGTGAGGAGACATGCGGACATAACGAGCGATCGCTTTAACTTCAGTGGTGGTGTCAATAGCCATACATTTTTCCTTTAGCAGAAGCGATTAACCAATCGCCCAATTTTATCGACGCGCTTTTTTATCGCCACCAGCGTGACTACGAAACGTCCGAGTGGGAGCAAATTCTCCCAGCTTGTGCCCAACCATCTGCTCAGTAACGTAGACCGGGACGTGCTGCCGCCCGTTATGCACTGCGATTGTGTGACCGATCATTTGAGGCAAAATGGTAGACGCACGAGACCAGGTTTTGATCACCTGCTTGTCACCTTTAACATTGAGTGCCTCAATCTTGCTGAGCAGGTGATCAGCAACGAAGGGTCCTTTTTTTAGTGAGCGAGCCATAGTTCTAATTTCCCCCAGTCATTTATGAATCCCGACCGCCTCTGCCTCGTTTAGAAGACTTCCGACGACGACGCACAATCAAGGCGTTGCTCAACTTCTTCTTCTTACGAGTTTTGTAGCCCAGGGTTGGCTTACCCCAAGGTGTTACAGGACCGGAGCGACCGATCGGTGCCCGACCCTCACCACCACCATGGGGATGATCCACTGGGTTCATGACGCTACCTCTCACTTGTGGGCGACGTCCCTTCCAGCGCTTGCGACCCGCTTTACCAAAGCTGGTGTTGCGGATGTCCGCATTACCGACAGCACCGATCGTGGCATAACACTCACGGCGAATAAGGCGAACCTCACCAGACGGTAACTTCAGCGTGACAAAGTTGCCCTCTTTCGCAGCCACTTGGGCACTTGCACCAGCAGCACGTACAATTTGTCCGCCCTTACCAGGAACCAGCTCAACATTATGAACGAGTGTTCCTAATGGAACGCTACCCAGCGGCATGGCGTTGCCCACTTCAAAGGGGGAATCGGGGCCGGATCGGATGATTGTACCAACCGGCAGGTTAGCTGGATGAAGAATGTACCGCTTTTCACCATCCTGATAAAAGACCAACGCGATCCGTGCATTACGGTTGGGATCGTATTCAATCGCGACGACTTTAGCGGGAATGTTGTGCTTATCACGCTTGAAGTCAATCACCCGGTAAAGGCGTTTATGCCCACCGCCCCGATGACGACACGTGATCACGCCTCTATTGTTACGCCCTTTAGGACGATGCTTTGAATGCGTTAGAGACTTTTCTGGTTCGCTTTTGGTGATTTCAGAAAAGGCAGAGACCGTGCGGGTACGCGTACCGGGGGTCATTGGTCGATAAATACGGATGCCCATAAGTTAAGCTCTTGGGGATTTTCGCGATATAAGGGGTCAAACTTTAGCGTTCAAGCTTCACGAGCAGGAATGCCTGCTACACATTAAACTTCTGGGAAGAGCGTGATGGAATCTCCAGTCGCTAAGGTAACGATCGCCCGTTTATAATGCGGACGATGACCCGCAAATTTACCAACACGACGTGCTTTTCGAGGAGGATTTTGAGTGCTAACGTTGACTACTTTGACTTCAAACAGAGTCTCGATCGCCGCTTTGATTTCCGGCTTTTTGGCTCTGGGGTCCACCTCGAACGTATATTGATTGTTCTCCAGTAGGAGAGTCGCTTTCTCGGTCACGATTGGGCGACGCACCAAATCGGCAAGAGCGCCAGCATTGTAGTTAGTCACCGTAGACCTCCTGAATTTTTGTAAGAGCCGATGCTGTAGCAACGATATGATCGGCGGCGAGCAAATCAAAGATGTTCAAATTACTGGCGGAAATCATGCGGAGGTTGTCAATGTTGCGAGCGGATAAGTAAACGTTGTCATTACGTTCAGCAACGATGAGTAGAACTTTCGCTCTAGGTGCAATACCCCAACCTGCCAGCGCTTTAACTACTTCCTTCGTTTTTGGACGAGGCAACTTTTCAGCAAAGTCTTGCACGACCACCAAATCTTCAAACCGACTTTGTAAGGCTGTCCGAAGCGCCAAACGCCGCTCTTTGCGGTTCATTTTGATGGTGTAATCTCTCGGCTTAGGCCCAAAGATTACGCCACCACCCCGCCATAGTGGCGACCGATTAGACCCAGCACGGGCACGCCCTGTACCTTTTTGCCGCCAAGGCTTACGTCCACCACCCCTGACTTCAGCACGAGTTTTCGTAGAAGCCGTCCCCTGGCGTACATTTGCCAACTGGCGCGTCAGAGCACGATGAACAATGTGGGCAGCATTTGCTTCACTTGCCACTTTTAGATCTAGAGAGGCAGTGCCTGCTTCCTGACCTTGCCAATCTTTAACGACACAATCAACCATAGTTTTACCCTTATCTCTCGTTCAGCGTGGTGGTGCATTCTAATGGAATACCCCTGCTAGCGACCAACCAATGTTGCTGGGACAATGTTAAGCAACGCACCGGGCTTGCCGGGCACCGCACCCTTGATGAGCAACAGATTACGATCGGCATCGACTCGCACGACCGTCAACTTCCGAATGGTTACTTGACCGCCACCTAAACGACCTGCCATCCGTTTACCGGGATAGACACGACCAGGCGTTGTTCCTGCCCCAGTAGAGCCGGGTGCACGATGGTTCTTAGAGCCGTGTGCCATGGGACCCCGTCTAAAGTTATGCCGCTTCTGATAACCTGCGAAGCCACGACCAATGCTGGTACCAATGACATCAACAACCTGACCAACCTCGAAGGCATCAGCCTTGAGCTGCTGGCCGAGCTCAAACTCGCCAGGAGCATCCAGACGATATTCGTGGAGGTGACGTACAGGAGCACTGCCTGATTTTGCAAGATGCCCTAGCTCTGGCTTTGTCAACGCTTTCTGAGACACGTCACCGTATCCAACCTGGATCGCAGCGTAGCCATCTGTCTGGGCTGTTTTCACTTGCGTGATGGTGCATGGTCCAGCTTGAATGACAGTAACGGGAATAGCCTTACCCGTTTCGTCAAACACCTGGGTCATACCGAGTTTTGTGCCGAGGATACCAACAGACACGGTGACTAGACTCCATTTCTACACGTACAAAAGCACATTTATAAGTCTTGAAGCTCCAAAGAACCCCAAGAACAGCTTTCATTAAGTCGATCGCAGCAAAGGCCAGACAGAAACCACATCCTGCAAAATCTAGCAACGCTAGAAAACAAAACTGTGTAACAGCCCAACAAGCCATTCAAACAGCTATAAAAGCCGATGAGATTTGATAAACGCTACATGTAATACCTATTTCTGCGAGGACTTGAGTAGACAACCACTCAGTATCCTTTTGAAGCAGAAGTAAATTTCCGGCAAATCTAGAATTCCGACGTTTGCAGATTCAGACTTGAGCCTGGATGCCCTTCGGCATAAATTCAGCAGCAGTCATCTAATATAAAACGAAATTCCTTGTTTTGTCTAGTCATCCGGAAAGATTTATCGCTGCATTGACGATCGTTCCACTTTTTTCGGCTGTGAGCCAGTCAGCGACGACATTGAGCCTTATAGTTAAGAGTAGGACTCTGCTACTGCGAATCTTGCTCTCACGGATTCAGTTAATTCACGACTGTTTTATCAAGCGCAACGATCACTTAAATGCAGTAGGCAACAGACTTCAGGCAACCATATAGCGTCAGTGCAATCTAGCAGAAATGGAGTGAAGGATCGATGGCACTACTTACGGCTGGCAAGCAGCTCATTCGTGACTTGGAAGCATTGGGCGCATTGGGTGTGTACGTTCCGTTAGAAGGTGGGTTTGAGGGGCGCTATAGACGACGGATTCGCACGGCAGGCTATGTGTCGCTGAGCATTACAGCGCGTGGTTTAGGCGATCTGGCTGCCTATTTGACCGATGTACATGGTGTGCGCCCGCCTCACCTGGGCAAGAAAAGCACGGGCACAGGTGCAGCAGTTGGCTACACTTACTTCATTCCACCACTGGTGACCTATCAAATTGAGCAACTGCCTGCCAAGTCTAAAGGGTTATTGCTGTGGATTATTGAGGGCTCCATCTTATCAAACCAGGAGCTTGAGTATCTGGCGGCTTTGCCTGCAATTGAGCCAAAGCTAAAAATCGTAGTTGAGCTGGGAGGCGATCGCGCATTCCGTTGGACACCTTTGGTACAGGCACTAGTTTCAGCTTAAAGCTACGATCATTTGCGAAAAGAGTTCTGTGGATGCCTCGTAATTTTGTAGATGGGGCACTAGGATGTAGGGGTGACTGATCTGTACTACCCTTTGCGATCCCTGAGGGAAGGTGACTGGTTCAAGCTCATTTGTGGAGCCAGTTTCCAACACCTCCCAGCTATTCGGAGCCTGGTACTAGCGTATGCGCTTGCCGGGGCGGATTGCGTTGATATCGCGGCTGATCCGGCTGTGATTGCGACTGCGAGAGAAGCGCTTAGGCTTGCCTCGGAGCTGGCTGCTAGCGATGACTTAGCGCGATCGCACATGCAGGCATTGCCCTGGCTGATGGTTAGCTTAAACGATGGCGAAGATCCTCACTTTCGTAAAGCTGAGTTTGACCCGATCGCCTGCCCACCTGACTGTCCACGCCCTTGTGAGATGATTTGTCCAGCACAGGCAATTGTCTTTGCGCCATCTCCACCAACGGCAGATAGCGCGACAGCCTTCAGAGTCATGCAGCGAAACCAGGTTTCGGCGAGCTGTTCCCCGGTGGATGAACGGGTGTCGGGTGTACTGGGCGACCGCTGCTATGGTTGTGGTCGTTGTTTGCCTGTATGTCCAGTGCAACAGATTTCAACCCGCTCTTATCTTTCAACACCAGCGGTAATCGCGCCACTCGTCTTACAGGCTGGAGTGGACGCGCTTGAAATTCATACACAGGTTGGGCATCTAGAAGACTTTCGGCGACTTTGGCAAACGATCGCGCCGTGGGTCTGCAATCTGAAGCTAGTAGCGATTAGCTGTCCTGATGGCGATGGGTTGCTTGACTACTTGTGGGCGCTGTACGACATCATTTCACCGCTCCCTTGCCCGTTACTTTGGCAAATGGATGGCCGCCCCATGAGTGGTGATATTGGTGTGGGTGCAACGAGGGCTGCGGTTAAACTGGGTCAAAAAGTTTTGGCAACGGGTTTACCAGGTTACGTCCAGTTAGCAGGAGGCACAAATCATCATACAGTGCCAAAACTGAAAGCTCTGGGATTACTGCATCCGCATTGGCGCAACCCAGCAGGAACGTTAGACTCTGCTGAGACCCGGCAATCTGATACTTTTCCCCCTAGCCGTATGCCTGCTTATATTGCGGGCGTTGCTTACGGTAGCTACGCCCGCACGTTGCTAACACCCCTTCTCAATCAGCTAGACACGAGCGTGATGGAGTCAAGCGACCTAGAGCAATCAGTGAGCGCCCCCCGGTTACTCCCGTTGACTCAAGTGACAGCTAGCCTGCGATCGCCAACTGAGCCAAAGCAGGCAACTCGGCGATCACAGCCGCTCCGGCTAGAAGAAAGACCTGAACTGCTTTGGCAAGCAGTGACGCTTGCACACACCCTTGTTTCTCAACTAAAAGCCTTCAACGTGAGTCAACGAACGCGCTTGAATCTTTGATGGCGTTCTTGTTCCTAGCACCATCTACCTCTTAATTCGCTGCTCTTATTCTTCCTTTATCGAGCAAATGGTAAACCCTAACGGCATTGATTCTTCTGATAGGCAGACTGGAACTGGACATGATCTTGAACAGTCGGTGCCTCCATTGGAACGTCGCCCGGATGCGACAGCTACTACTGCCGAAACGCTTCTCGCTGCTGATACCGCTAATCTGACAGGCATGCAAATTACAGACGATTTGACGAAGCTGCTAGACATTTTGCCCGACGCCATTCGACTGCGTTTGGAACAGCATCCCCAGAAGGACATGTTAGTTGAAGTCGTCTTAGACATTGGCCGCCGACCGGAAGCACGGTTTCCCGGTCAGGCTGAATACCTTTCTGAGGCATTGGTTTCGCAGGCAGACCTCGACGAATGTATTACTAAAGTTGGTGATTTCGGCGGTGACAACCGGGCGGGCATCGAACGGACGCTGCACCGTATCAGTGCCATTCGTAATCGTCGAGGCGACGTGATTGGGTTAACTTGTCGCGTGGGCCGAGCGATTTTTGGCACGATCGGCATGATCCGTGATTTGGTTGAGAGTGGTCGATCAATTCTGATGCTCGGTCGTCCGGGCGTTGGAAAAACTACGGCGTTGAGAGAAATTGCCCGTGTGCTGGCAGACGAACTCGAAAAGCGGGTTGTCATTATCGATACCTCTAATGAAATTGCGGGCGATGGCGATGTGCCGCATCCCGCGATCGGTCGCGCACGCCGCATGCAGGTAGCCCGACCTGAACTTCAGCATCAGGTCATGATTGAGGCGGTGGAAAACCACATGCCGGAAGTCATTGTAATCGATGAAATTGGTACTGAGCTGGAAGCGCTGGCCGCTCGCACCATTGCTGAACGGGGTGTGCAGTTGGTTGGTACAGCTCACGGCAACCGCTTGGAGAACCTGATTAAGAACCCAACGCTTTCAGATTTGATCGGCGGCATTCAGTCAGTCACACTTGGGGATGAAGAGGCGCGCCGACGCGGTAGCCAAAAAAGTGTGCTGGAGCGCAAAGCACCACCCACATTTGACATTGCGGTGGAAATGCTAGAGCGACACCGTTGGGTCATTCATGAACAGGTGGCCGAAACCGTAGACAGTTTGCTGCGGGGTCGCCAGCCCAATCCTCAAGTACGTGCGCTGAGTGAGACTGGGAAGGTTGTCATTACGCATGAGCTGTCTAGTGCAGAAGCAGACGCACAAACAGGGCAGCGACGCAGTGCTCGTGGCAGCGTCGCACCCGGACGCAGTGCGCTGAATCCGTTGGGTGGCCAGGCTGATCTTGGCGATCGCTCTGCCTTTGTTAGCTCTGGGCGGCTGGGTGGGGTGCAGAGTCGTGGTTGGCGATCGTCTGGACAGATGCGTCCGCTGTCGGCTCCAAGCCAGCTTGACCTGTCACCCGATGAACAGCAGTTTGAGCAAATGCTGGATGAATCGCTGCAAGGCGGATTTGGTGGTGGTAACGCCGCTTTTTTACACGAGATTTTAGACGGTGATCCGGAGGCGACGTTCGGTGAAGCTGGGCAACGAGTGGGGCCTAACGGTGAAGATACTCTGCATGTTTATCCGTATGCAGTCAGCCGTCATCAGCTGGATCAAGTCATTCGCACGCTCAACCTGCCGGTCATTCTGACGAAAGATATTGACCATGCTGATGCCGTTTTGGCCTTGCGATCGCATGTCAAGAATCACTCCAAGCTACGCCATATTGCCAAAGCTCGTCAGGTACCGATTCACACCATTAAAGCCAGCACGATTCCCCAAATTGCCCACGGGTTAAGGCGGATGCTAGACATGGACGACTCTGGCGCGCCTGATATTGCTGATCTCAACCTATTTTCTAGTAGCGGCAGTGAGGACGAAATCGAGGCGCTTGAAGAGGCCAGACTTGCGGTTGAACAGATTGTAATTCCTAAAGGCCAACCAGTTGAACTTTTACCACGCTCTCCGATCGTACGTAAGATGCAGCATGAGCTAGTGGAACACTACCATCTCAAATCACGCAGCTTTGGAGACGAGCCGAATCGACGGTTACGCATCTATCCAGCGTAACCGTCGCTCCTAGAATTAAGCTCACATGCTTAGCCTGCCAGCATAAGGAGATTTCTAGCAAACAAAATACCCGTATGGGCAGGTTTGATCACAAGGCTAACGGCTAGAGGGCCAGACTCTGGCAAAGCCTGCCCGTACCCGACAGTAAATTTTTCTTTGGACATCTCCTAAGGTGTCGAGCAGTAGAGGCGATCGCCTCTACCGCTCGACACCCTATTGAAAGCAGAACTTGAAGCGTTAAAATCTCAGTCGCAGCTCAAGGTTATCAGGGTTTCGTCGCATCATTCTGATGCTTTGTGGCAACACACCCACTAGCAAAGCAAAGGCTTCATCTGGCAACTGCGCCACTGTTTCGGCGCCGAAATAGTTCTCGAATTGGTTCAAAATCATTTGCGCTCGCTGCAACGGTACAGGATTGTCAGTCAGTTGCTGGGTTAAGCGAATCCATTGTCGCCGAATCAGATAAGCTTTCTGGCGATCTTCCTGATTCTCTGGCTGGACAAGCGAGAGGTCACCCACTGGGACGGCCCGCTGGCAATCGACATCAAAGAAACTGCCCACTGCGGCACCGGGTCCAGCGAACTCAGCATGAAACCGTTTATAGATGATCAATCCATTCCGTCTGCGACTATTGACCACCAACAGTTGACCACTGTTCAACTGAGTCAAAATATCGCGGGTACCGGCATATTCAATAAGCTCTTGCTGTCGATCTAGAGTTTCATCTCTCATACCGCCGAAGCCCTTAAAGCACTGGTATGAGTACAGCCAACAAAGGCAGACTCACAAAGAAACGTAGGCATGACCATCATTGACTTCTCTCTTCTTCAACCTGTATCACAAGGTGTGATTCCTTGTGTGGCATATGCCGGAACCAATGATAGATGCTAAAACATGATCGAAAGATTAAAGGGTAGTGCGACCTCTAATGCAGCGTTCCCCAACAAAATTCCTGATCATGTGACGTTTCAAGAGTAGAGCGAATTGCATTTGCTAATTCCATTCTATGGCATTCTTCAAGTGCGACGTTACAAGGAAAGCGAGGAAATATTAAAGTAACGTTGTTGCTTTATAGCGATTATTTAAAGAAATGATGAAGAACGTCTTGTAAACCTTGAAGTGCCGTCAGCGTTAAGGTAAAGCGATCGTTCTTACTTCATCAGATAAAGTGGGCGCTAGGGGCAATAGCCATGACGGAATCGCGATTGGTTTCTGGGTTATGACAGTATGTTGTTCTGGCCGTATCACTTCAGCAAAGCGCCCCCTTTGCGGTCTAAGGAGGCGCTTTGCTGATGGCGTAACCTGCACGAGCAGCTAGAAGGAGTCCGCTAGAAAGAGAATGTGGTTCTTAGCGTAAGAACCACATAGTCATCGTTGTTACTGTTTTGGTCTGGTGCCGTAATCCAGATCACGCCTGGGGTAATGGAAATATTATCTGTGAGTTGAAATTTGTAGAAGCCTTCGACGTGTAAGGAGGTGTCATTCTGCAGACCCACATTATTCAAGTTCAACCCACGGGTGTTGACACTGCCTAAATACGGTTCCACACCAACAAAAATACCGCCAAGGTTGCCTTTTTTGAATAGATCGGGGAATGCCAAACCCAGTCCGTAGTACCAGATTTCACCATTCCCGCCACCCGAAAAGTCCAGGTCAGTATAGCCACCAAAGCCATTGATGACTAGCTTGGGACTCAGTTTAAACGACACCTCTGCCCCATAAGAGTTGGTCACTGCTGATACCCCCAACGCCGTATGAAAGGCATTCGCTGGCAAAGTACCTGTGACAAAGTTGTTATTGCCAAAGCCCAGGCTAAAGATAGAGTTGCCGCTGGTGTGGTAGCCACGGACGTAAGTTAAACCGAGCTGGAACCGATCGCTCGGTGAAATGGTGAGCTGTCCTAAAGCGGCAAAATCACCGTTGAAGAGTCCATTACTACCGCTGGGAATATTGGCATTGCTTGCCAAATAACCAGCCGAGAAAACAAAGGTTTGCTTGTCATCCAGCGCAAAACTAAAACCTGTGCCCGCACCACCACCAATGCGGTAAATGGGGCTCTCCTGACTAAAGGCAGAAATGGAGCCGTTGCCACCATCAAAGTTTTCGAACAATGGATTGACGGTGCTAGAGACGTAGTACTGGCTCTTGCCACCTGCAGCCGCAATGTAGAATTTGAGGCGTTTGCCCACTGGAAACGTGTAATCTAAGCGATCGAGGAAAATCTGGTTATTACTGGTTTGACTGCTGATGCCAGACGCTAAGGAGCCTTCGACCGTGCCTCTACGTTGACCATTGGTCAAAACGAAGGGTGAAAGGGGATCGCCAACCACAAAAAACGCCGAGGCATTGCTGGCAGCAAGCCGTGTATTCAAGACATCTTTGCCAGTAAAACTGGTTTGTAGTCCAAGACGTACCCGATCTTGAAACACCGTGTTGTTTAAGCTGTCGACCTGGTTGCCAAAAATGTCATTGATGGCAAAGATGGCCTCACCCACAAGTTTTGTAGTAGTCGAGAATTGCTGCTTCTCAATGGTGGCAACACGGGCGTCTAGCGCATCGACACGACCACGGAGAGTCGCCAGTTCAGCAGCAAACTCCTCTTGCAGCTTTTGCACCACCAACAGGTCTTCTTTTTTGACCAAATCGGCTGTGCCAGCAGCAATTAGCTCGTTGATGCGCTCCATACAGGCATTTAATCCGGCTGCGAACTCGTAGCGGCTGAGTGCCCGGTTGCCTCTGTAGGTGCGATCGGGATAACCCACAATACAGCCATAGCGTTCAACCAGCGATTGCAGTGCCTGAAAAGCCCAATCAGTCGGTCTTACATCCGAAAGTTGAGAGACCGAGGTGATGGGCCCGCTCGAAATTGGTTCATCCGATGGGTTTGGGTTCTCGACGGGTTTTGCTGGTTGAGAAACGGGTTTAGCAGCTGGTTTAGTGGGTGGTGTATATGGACTGGGCTGGTAGTCAGCAATCACTTTTACTGGTTTGAGCCGCCAAGCGATTGGTGTCACTGTGTTCTTGAAGGATTGCGTCTGGAGGGAGACCTTTGGAGCCATGTCGCCGATCGCCAAGTTGCTTTGTGGCGTTACTACCGAGCCAGCGAATTGAGCCGCTGGCTTTGCTGCGAAAACGACTGACTTGATTGTTGGGCTAGCCGTCTGAATTTGAAGATCCTTAGCGCTGGTTTTGGGTGTGCTAGCCCAAGCCGATGAGCCCAGCAGAAGCACGCCTAATAGTCCAGAAGCCGCCACCAACGAATTTCTCATCACTTGAAAAGTCATATTCACATCCTCACCCTGCTAGAGTTGCAGTCTATGTTTGTTTACCGAGTCTCTAAATCGCCTGCTGTTTGGAGATTTAGTTTTAGTTAGTCAAGAAACGATTTGGAGTATACCTGTAGGGCGTTATGACTATACCGCTACAGGTATACAAAGAAGTGTGTCGGTTAGGTGATGTTACTGAGCTAGGTGAGCCCTTATCGAGGACCGATCACTGGAAAGCCATCTGGCAACTTGATGACGACCGTGCCAGTAATCGGTGAACCTAATTGACAACCATCCAGCGGTAGCAGTGTAGCTATAACGTCTGGTTTAGCCAGACCTAAACTTTGAGCGGCCATTGGCACAACCGGGATTTTGGCTTGAGTTTGACCAACTTCAAACGTGGCACTGCGTGGCATCGGCTGACAATCGACATTTTCTTTGGCACTACCCGCAACGCTGAAGCTCATAACGAGGCGTCTGGGCGCAGGTTTATCCAAATTAATGGTAAATTCACCCAGGTCGGTTGGCGCTTTCCCTTGCTCCGGCTTCGTGGCGATCGGATCGCTGGCAAACAGAGTAGCGATGGGGACTGGCGGATTGTCCGCGATCGTGACGGTAGCGGTAATACTCGCGCCTAACCGATAGTCAGCACCAGCAACTAGAGTAGCGATCACGGTTTCAGATACTTCAGCGAGGTCATCTGCGATCGGCTTGACTGGAATGATCGCGCTACTCTGACCCTGAGGAATCTGGACGCTCCGACCGATTGGCTGATAGTCTGCACCTTCTGTTGCGGTACCAGATACGCTGTAGCCAATCATCAGAGTCGTCGGTGCAGGTTTGTTAAGCATGATGGTGAACTGACCTGGATCTAACCCCACTTCAGAGGCTTGTGGATCAGTGGCAACAATGACAGCAACTGGCGGCGCTGGTGGATTGTCTTCAATTGTCACCGTCGCGCTGCTGGGTGTACCAGTTTGATAACCACTGCCACCGATTAGCGTAGCGATCACAGTTTCAGAACCTTCAGTCAGTTGATCAGCGATCGGCGTCACGAGAATCTTGGCGCTCGTCTGCCCTTTGGGCATCAGCACGCTGTTGCGGATCGGCTGGTAATCAACACCTTCTGTTGCGGTGCCAGTGACACCATACTTAATTGTTAGATCAGTCAGAGCTGGCTTATCCAGACTGATGGTAAATTCCCCTGTATCCAGTCCCAATTCCTTTGCATTCGGGTCTGAAGCGACGATCGTCGCAACTGGTTGAGTGAGGACGATCGTCGTATCAATACGGAAATGAGATTCGGTAGTATGCCGTTCGGCAAAGAACAAGCGCAGGCTGTACGTAATGCCAACCTTGAGCGATGGCAAGTCTTTTAACTTTAAGGTTTTTGTCGCTTGGGTATGAATGCCACCTAAATCAATGACTAGCTTGTTATCAATAAAAACCCATAGGTCATCATCACCAGTAAACGTAAACTCTTCGCCACCCTGGTACGTGAATTCAGTAGCCAATTCGTAGGTGAAATGATAGTTATGTGCGTTACCTTCATTTCCTAACAGTTCATTGTCAATCGGAAAAAAGGCTTGATTATCGTAGCTATAAATATCAGGGTTCGTGTGAATCTTTTTTAGCGTAATTGAGAATGGCTTTTGGTGAGGATGATCATTGGCGTACCACTGGGCAAAGGCTGCCGCGCCATGTGTTGACTTCGGGTTGACACCTGGATCAGTACCACCGACGTAAATAGGTTTATGGGTAGAGTTATCAAGCTCTAGTCCAACAATGCCTTGCTCAACAGGTACTCCCGAGTCGAAATCCGCCTCAAAATCTGGATGGTTTGTAGGGCCTTGCTGGCTTGGGAGTAAGTCTGGTCGCTCATTAGGTGAGAAATCTCGGATTATTCCTTGCAAAGTAATTGTGTCTGCCATGATTGAGTGCCTCTGTGTTGTTAGTGACGTAAACAGGACGAATCAACAGCATTCCAGAAAGAGAATAATTTAATCACCCATATGTGGTATCTCCTTGACATTGTGGAAGGTACAATAAAAGCCTCCCTAGCATGATGTAGAGAGGCTTTGGCAAAGATATTAACTCAGAATCAGCTAATTTTTCTATATTGTAGAATTTTCTTAAAGTCTAAGGTGTTCAGCAGCACGATCGCATCAATACGGCTCTGTTAACAACCGCTCTATAGCCATCACTTATATCATGTTATGACAACTTACAACGAGTAAAAGCTGACATCGAACACATAGAAATGGTGTCTGTACCGTATCGTTTGTGACAGTGAAACACTCTGTAGCTCAGTATACAAAAGATGCTTTAATTGCGTTTTTTGAACGAAAAAACGGTTCAGGTGTTGCGATCGTCTTACCAATTTCTGGCAAAATGCGTTGTACTGAGTTCGTTTTAATACTACTGCTAGATTGAAAGCTCGATCGAAACGCTGAAATTCTAATGTTATAGAACGATCGCAATTGCATCAGGATAGATGCGTTACACGCAAGCGAAACAAGAGGCTGAGACGCCAGTCGTTTGAGAGCCTAATCTCCGCTAATCTTAGGGTGATAGAAAGCAGAATTTAGATGAGCTAAAAGCAATTCGTGCAATTACAACGCCTGGTTGTCGAGCCAGGGCAACTTCAAAACGGACGGCTTCTTTTAGCCTCATCACAACAGCACTACTTACAGCGAGTCTTGCGGTTGGGTGAGGACGATCGCTTCATTGTCATGGATGGGCTGGGTCATGCATGGCTAGCAACCTTTGTGCAGTCCTCTGATGCGCTAGTGCAAGCAGAGCTTTTAGAGCCCATTACCACTCATACAGAGCTACCCATCCGTGTCACGTTGGTAGCAGCGTTGCCGAAGGGTAATGGTTTCGATGATGTAGTGCGTCAAGCGACCGAATTAGGAGTTGACCAAATTCTGCCTGTGATGAGCGATCGCACCCTTCTGCATCCCAGTGCCCAGAAGGTGGAACGCTGGCAACGCATCGCTAACGAAGCCGCGGAACAATCCGAACGGCTGTGTGTGCCCCGCCTCAATGCACCGATCTCCTTCAGCAAGTATCTTCAGCAAGAGAGCAACAATCTGCAGACACCTGATGTACTTATGCAAAAATACCTCTGTATTGCACGTGGAGCATCCCATCACTTACTCGATCGTCTGCAAGTGTCCATCGCTGATGCAGCCAGCCCATCGATCGTCATAGCCATTGGCCCCGAAGGCGGCTGGACTGATGCCGAAGTTGAGCAAGCGATCGCGGTAGGCTATCAACCTGTCTCTCTCGGTGCCCGCATCCTCCGTGCTGTAACCGCTCCCTTGGTTGCTCTGTCCTTGATTGCAGCAGTTTATGAGAAGCGAGTGGAGAGTAGGAAAGGCTAAAAGCTACAACTAAAGGCTGAACTCAAAACTCAAAACTTCTCCTTCATCCTTCACACCGCTCCTCCCATGCTTGACGAAATCATTGCTGCTTTTGACCGCCAGGATTACCGATTGGCTGCTCAGCTGGTATCGCAACTGCTGGCACAGTCGCCGCAAAACCCATGGGCACTGTTCTATGCAGGGCGCTTACAGGAGGTGGCTGGCAAGCTTGATGTGGCTCTAGACCGCTATCGTCAACTGCTACGCGATACAACTAATCCAAAGCTGGTCATTCAAGTGCGCCAAAGCATCCAGCGAGTAGAGGCAATACAGCGAGAACGCCGACAGCAGGCGATCGCGCAAGCTACTGCCGAACCAAACAACAACGCGACTGGCTTTTTGGTGCTGGAAGCGGTTACGGGAGACGATCGCGCCACCGTCGTCCAGAATTTTGCCCGCGCGATGAAGCTAGATGCCTACACGACACGCTTGCTGATTCCGAATCGCGGATGGCGTTTGTATCGGGTTGGTCTAGCGGGTGAGCTGCAAGTCTACAGCCAGGAATTGCAGCAAGCAGGGGTGCCAAATTTTTGGGCCTCGCAACCTGAGATTCAGGCCATTCAGATCTTTCGGGTGAATTCCTTCCAGCCAGCAGCACCCAAAGCCACGGTTGTTTGCCAGAATGTGCATGATCAGATTGGTTTGCTGAGCTTTGATTGGTCAGAAGTCAGGCAGCGAGTAGAAGGCATGTTGCCAATTTTTGAGCAGGTGCTCGACTTAGGGTACCGTAATCGCCTTGAGCGCAAAGAAGAAACGCAAGACTATGCCCACTTCTGTGATCTTCATTTGCCAGGAAGACGCTGTATTCTTCGCCTACACGACAGTGGCTATCAATTTGGTCAAGGATTGGTTGTTGGCACTCAAGCTGCGATCGACCCACTCGATCGCAACACGATTCGCACAAACTGGAATCAGTTGATGGCACTCATCAAGCGTCAAACGCCCCAGGCTGAGACCTGGTCAAACTTTACGCCGTTTGCTGAAACGGCTGCGGACTTTACGGTGCCACTGCTTCGCTTAACGTCTCACATTCACCTCTCTCGCCAAGCTGATAGTTATTGGGACTCAGCCTTTCAGCTCTACAGCAGTCTCATTTTGCTGCGGGGAGTAAAGCAGTTCGCCTCATAAAGTGGACTCTGCTACGCTAAACCGTGACACCAATTTACGGCCGCTTTCAAATGGGTCAACTATTGACTTCTATCTGCCGCCGATAGTCGTTGATCGGCAAGTGCATGAGGGGGCCAGCGAAGGCAATGCCAGCATTATTAACCAGCCCAAACAAGGTTTCGCCCTTTAGCTGCTCACGCACTTGTTTCGCCGCATTGCCGATAGCCGTTGCATCCGTCACATCAAATTGCAGGGGTGTCACCGCGTCGCCAAACTCAGCGACGAGGCGATCGGTATCGTCAGCTGTTGTTCGTTGCTAGAGTCTATTTGAAACGGTAGAAAGCCTCCTCACTCTGTCGCGACCCTGCCCGTGATTAAACATCCAAGCTCATGGTGCGAGACCCATTTCAACGGGTTAAAGACATGCTCCATAAGGCTTTACCCTTTCAGCGGACTTTACCCTGTGAGACCATGATTTTCAATCACGGGCGACTGGCGCAATAAGCGAGGACGTTTCAAACAGCCTCTTAGCTGAGCCGTTTGCTTGAAACTAGCAACCAAGCACTAACAACTAAACACTAACAACTAAGCACTAACAACTGCTTAGCGATTCACTGAACTCATGTGTTGAGTAGGATAGCGATCGCCCGCTGCAATTCCCTTGGGTGCAGCAGCTTCAATTTGTCTTAATTCCTCTGGAGTCAGCGTAATCTCAGTCGCAGCAACATTTTCCTCTAGATATTTGCGGCGCTTTGTACCGGGAATGGGTACGATGTCGTCGCCTTGAGCCAGCAACCAGGCGAGGGCAAGCTGGCTCGGCGTCACGCCTTTTTTCGTGGCGATCGCCGTTACCTGTTCGACCAACTCCAGATTTTTATAGAAATTCTCGCCCTGAAAGCGGGGTGAATTACGGCGATAGTCGTCAGCAGGCAAGTCGTCTGGACTGGTGAACTGTCCTGACAAGAAGCCGCGACCGAGAGGACTGTAGGGCACGAAGCCAATGCCCAACTCGCGAATGGTCGGCAGAATTTCGTCTTCGGGATCACGGCTCCAGAGAGAATATTCCGTTTGCAGTGCAGAGATGGGATGTACTGCATGGGCCCGTCGAATGGTTGCCGGAGCAGCTTCGGATAAGCCTAAATAGCGGACTTTTCCCTGCTGCACCAGTTCTGCCATTGCACCTACCGTGTCTTCGATCGGCACCGTTGCATCAACCCGATGTTGGTAGTAAAGGTCAATCACATCGACGCCCAAGCGTTTGAGTGAGGCATCACAAGCCTGACGGACGTAATCGGGATGACCGTTGACACCGAGAAAGCCACCCTCTTCCGATCTCACGTTGCCGAATTTTGTCGCCAAAATCACCTGATCGCGGCGATCGCTAATGGCCTGACCGACTAATTTCTCATTAGTAAACGGCCCATACATATCAGCAGTATCGAGGAAGGTGGCACCCAGTTCTAGCGCGCGATGGAGCGTGGCGATCGACTCTGCCTCATCACGTCCAGCGTAGAACTCAGACATGCCCATACAGCCAAGCCCGAGTTCAGATACAGTCAATCCTTGATTGCCGAGTTTTTTCGTTTTCATGAAAGCTTCTCCTGTTGTTGGTCGTTTGCTTGAGCCCGAATCTTTGCGATCGATCAAGGCATGATTCGCAGAGGGTACTCGCAACACCTCTGACACCTGACGGTCATCAACGTCTGTTAACGTTCACTGCATACTCGTGGAGTTTCACCTGTGAACAAGCTACTGATTGGCATTGGAATGTTTATGGGCTCCACTGTTGGAAGCTACATTCCAGCAATCTGGGGCGGTAGCTTGCTCTCACTGACCTCGATTTTGTTTGGCGTGATAGGCGGACTCGTCGGCATCTGGTTGGGCTACCAGCTATCAAAATATTTGGGGTTTATTTGACGCAATTGTGATTTACTTGGCGCTCAAGACATACGTTGATGAGCTGATGACTGAGAGCTGATGGCTGAGAGCTGATAGCTGAAAGTTAACCTCACCGCTCTTGCTCTGTGGGACGAATGAGAATTTCGTTGACGTTGACATGCGGTGGTTGCGTGACGGCATAGACGATCGCCGCTGCAATGTCCTCGCTTTCCAAGTTTTTGACTGACCCATAAAAGCTTGCAGTGGTTTCTTTCGCTTTGGGGTCAGTCACATGCTGCGGCAGTTCTGTTGCGACCAGCCCCGGTTCAATGATGGTGACGCGAATATTACTTTGATAGACTTCTTTCCGCAACGCTTCCGAGAACGCACCTACCGCCCATTTAGAGGCGTTATACACACCCGAACCAGCATTGGCAACACGTCCTGCAACGGATGAGATATTCACAATGTGTCCTTCGCCCTGCGCCTTCATCAGCGGCAAGACCTTGTGCGTGGCATACATCAGCCCCAGCACGTTGAGGTTGATCATCCGTCGCCAGTCTTCGGTGTTGGCACCGTCGATCATGCCCAGCAGCATCACGCCCGCATTGTTGATGAGAATATCGACTCTGCCGAATTCTGCCTGCGTCTTTTGCACCATAACGTTGACCTGATCTTCGTCAGACACATCGGCAGTAATCGACAAAACCTGACCACCGCTCTCGGTAATACGCTTGGCGAGCTTGCTTAAACGATCGCTCCTCCGAGCTGCGATCGCCACCGTTGCACCCTCAGCCGCCAGCGCGATCGCCGTGGCTTCCCCAATACCAGAGGACGCCCCTGTGACGATCGCCACTTTTCCAGTTAATTTCCC
This sequence comes from Stenomitos frigidus ULC18, assembly GCF_003003795.1. Taxonomy (GTDB): domain Bacteria; phylum Cyanobacteriota; class Cyanobacteriia; order Leptolyngbyales; family Leptolyngbyaceae; genus Stenomitos; species Stenomitos frigidus_A. Next base: position 93,181 of record NZ_PVWK01000063.1, read on the forward strand.
ACCCATGTTCAATCTCTCCTTGCATCAATACTTCGTTTCTTTTGCGTCCCAACCAACGGTCGATCGTGGTTAAGTTCACTAGCTCACGCATCCCGCTCTTGGAAGACTTCTTTGGCTGCGGCAATGCCATTCAGCGCTGCTGGAAAGCCTGCATAAACAGCCATTTGTAGAATGACCTCCACCACCTCCTCACGGGTACAGCCTACATTCAACGCCCCGTGAATATGCACTTTGAGCTGTGGTTGTGCATTGCCCAACGCTGTCAGCGCTGCCACCGTCGCCATTTCGCGTGACTTCAAATCCAGTCCCGGACGAGCATAAATGTCGCCAAAAGCAAATTCGATAATGTAGCGTCCAAGGTCAGGCGCAATGTCTTTCAGGCTCTCAATGACTTTTTCACCAGCTTCACCATCAATTTCTTTTAGCTTGTCCCAACCGTTTGCATAGCGATTTGGGTCGTCTGTGTGTTTAAGTGTTTGCATCTGCGCCTCATTTAACTTTTACGTTAACGTTAGATTCGAGTCAAAAAAATTACTCGCTTTCGACGCGCGCATCGATCCACTGTTGGATGCGATCGATGTTTGCCTGTAATTCCGATCGAAACTGGTTTAGCGCTTCGATCTTCTCATCGGCTTCTTGAAGATGGGCTTTGAGGATTTCGACGAGCTTTTGCTTTCCTTGCACTCCAGTCGGGTCTTGAGAATAAAGTGGCAGCACAACGGCAATTTCATCCAGGCTCAAACCCAACTCTTTGTAGATATTGATTTTCTGCAGAATGGCTAATTCAACATCGGTATAATAGCGAAAGCCCGCGCCTGCTCGCTCACTGGGACCAAGTAGCCCTAAACTTTCGTAATACCTCACCGTTCGAGGCGTCACACCCGCCCGTTCGGCAAATTCACCAATCCGCATGCGTTCTTTCACGCTTTACTTATAGCGTAACTCTAACGTCAACGTCAAGTCTGTATTGTGCTTGTGTGAGTCGGTGGTTAGTGGTTAGTGGTTAGTGGTTAGTGGTTAGTGCTCGGTAGTCAGCACAAGCTCAAAACTCTCTAGCGTAACGGCGCAAAGTGCTACTCAAAACTCAAAACTTCCCCTGCCTCCCCTGTTTTCCCTGCTTCCTAAGCTTGTCGCCCACTTTCACTGACTGCTTTGCTTTTTTCGAGGCCATGTAAGCCCAGCCAAGAGTTGGCTATTTGCGCCTGTCCTTAGTCTAAACTTCAGTAACATAGCGACCAAACCCACCTGTATAATAGGCCGACAACATTATCCGACCATATAAACCGCTTCAAAAACAACTAAGAGCTTAGACAGTAAAGATACCATCTAAGCTCTTTGAAAGCGATTCAAGAATCAGTAAACCTGACAATCAAGCTTGCTTCCTGCAAGGTGAAAATAATTACCCTGGTTGGATTTGAAGTAATTAATCAATGATTTTCTTGACGTTATCTTTGATATCTTCAACGCTGTGACGTCCAGCTGCTTCTGCTTGCTTTGCTTGACCTTCTGCCTGTGCTTGAGGATCACCAGTTACATTACCAACGGCCTCTTGAACCTTACCTTCAATGTTTTTGGCAGTTGCCTTAACTCTATCTTCTAAGCTCATAATGATCTCCATAATTAGTGTAGAAAGTAAATGCTTCTTGAACGGATGAAGTAGATAATAACAACTACACCATTTGAAGCACCTCACTAATCTACCGGGATCAAGCCTTTTTACTGTCTCCCTTTAGGGATAAAACAGTAGAATAAAGACCTTTCTAAAGGCATAGCAACTCCACAGACCGACGCGGATGCTTGAACAGTATAGAAAGCGGCATTGCTGAATCTAGGGCTGTAGGGGCGGTTTGCGAACCGCCCGAAACAATGTCTACCAAACCGCTAAGGCACGTATTGCTTCGACATGAGCCACAGAAACGAAGCATGCAGCATTCAAGTCCAGAGAGTAGTGCAAGTTGATGGTTGAAGCACTCCTACAATTTTTAACAAGCCGCAAGCAACGGTTAACGTAGCGCCAGAGGCGAGTTTAGTGTGAGTGTGAGGTCGTTATTAGGATTAACTACAATCACATCTGCTCGTTTTTTGCCAAAAATCAAACCGCCTAGAGCACCCGCTCCGCCACCAATCAAGATCTTGCCGAGGGTAATGCGTTTTTTGCCCGTGACACCAGAGATGATAGCAGCCGCACCCGCACCGATCGCAGCCCCTTTGAGCACGGCATCAGTGTTTGTTCCCGGAACAATCTCCTGCGTTTTGGTGACCACTTCAGAGGTAGCATCGATCGATTGCACAGTCCCATCGGTTAAGGTAATGTCCTGCGCATAAAACTGAGAACCGCCATCCACAGGTCTCAGTTCGCCTCTAATTTTGCTACCCGATCGCACCAGGATTTCGCCAGACGAAGAGCGAATATTTTTCGCTAGCAACAGCGTGAGCGGGCTGGTCTCATTGGGCGCTACTACAATCTTTTGTACGCCATCATAACGAACAGGAAGTTGTGTTCCAGCTGGAATAGCGACTCGACGAGGCGATTGTTGTGAGGGAAAGAGCTGCGCCATGGTGTAGGGAGCAGGGTTTGCTGTAGCGGTCGTAGCGATCGCCAGCGGTGCGATCGCGCTTGTGCCCATGCCTAAGGCAACTACAAGCGCCGTGCTGGATTGCCATTGTCTCAAATTAACCATAGGGATCACCCCAAAAATACGTGTGCGGATGCTTTCTAGACCCGATGAGAGATTAAAAGGTTCCATGCTAAGAGTTTTGAGTTTTGAGCAGCGCTTTGCGCCGTTACGCTAGAGAGTTTTGAGTTTTCACTTCCCCACATCGTCATTCCCTCATCCCTCTTTGCCTCCTCAGCCCCCAGCCTACCCTCTCCCCCTCCCTATCGCCCTTTCAGCCGTCGCAGCAGCCAGTCGAGCCGAGTTTCTGCCAGCGCCACATTGTCTTTGGCGTCTCGCGTTAAGTCATCTCTAGAGAGGTCAGTTGTTTCAGATTGGTTGTTGCTGCCGTAGCCAAGCTGGTTGACGGTCACGCGTAGTCGATTGGAGAGAAAAATGGCAAGTGCGCGGTAAAACCGGGATGCAAAGCCCACATCTTGACGGAGCTTAGTCGCAAGCTGTTCTCTAGGCAGCGAAAGGACGAGGGATGGTTGGGTGGCTGTGACGGTCGCAGACGGTGGACGGGTGTCAATAAACGACATTTCACCCACAACATCCCCACTCGACAGTTGGGCAATTTCACGATCGCCCATTGCCGCTACTGAAACGCTCAGCGTCCCTTCCAGCAAAATATAGAGGGTGTCGATCGGCTGCCCTTCATAAATCAGCACGGTGCCTGCAACCACGTCTTGCCGGACGGCTGTTTCAATCACCCAATCAATATCATCGTCATCCAGTTCACCCAGGATGAACAGAACTTTCTTCATGCGTTTGTAGTGTGCCTCATGCTACCAGGATAGTCTGTTCGCTTTCCTGAGTCACTGAAAAACGCTTGTACTGCTTTTATAAAGGCTGCTGTTTTTTCAAGATGGATGACGTGACCACACCCCGAAATCATTTCCAGTTGTATAGTTGCACAACCGTCAGCCATTGCTTGATTGATGGCACAAAACTTGCGATCGTCCTCGCCCACCAACAGCAGCGTTGGTGGTGTCTGTGGCAACAAGTCCCACAGCGATGGCTGTAAGCCAGTACTCAGACGGCGCAATGATTTTGCCAACTCCGACGGCCGATTGCGCGATCGCCGCTCTTGCACTTGCAGAAACGTAGGCTGGTGCCGCAGCGAGTAAAATAATGGCTGACTGTACCAGTGAACGAGAAAAGCAGGAAAATCTGCCTCCAGCCGATCGGCTAGCGCGTGGTCGTGGCGTAATCGTGCAGCTCGTTCGGTGGCGGTTGGCAGACCAGGAGACGCTGACTCCAGCACCACTTTGGGAAAGCGTTGGGGAAAATGCAGCGCCAGATAGAGTGCCAAACGCCCACCCATTGAGTAACCGACCAGGAAGCAGCGGGAAACCTGCAATTCATCGAGCCAAGCCACGATTGCATTAGCCGTCTTAGGCATGGTGTATAGCTCCTCTTCACCATCCACAACGGTTTCCCCATGACCAGGCAAATCAACAGCAAGACAGCAAAACTGTTCGGATAGATGAGCGATCGCGGCATCAAAATCGGCGCTACTGCCCAGAAAACCGTGCAAAAACAGCACCACTGGCAGCGCACGATCGCCTTGAAAAACAGAGTGGAATTGATATCCCATCGTTAATGCTGCACTGTTGAGGTTGAACGATTGTTGAAGTTGAACAAGAATGTTGAAGTTGAACAAGAAATGAGTGTGATGCCTTTACCAACGGGTCCACAAACGCCCTCACTGCTGCAAACGCTGGCTCTGGTTACCCAACCCATTGGATTCCTGGAGCGCTGTGCCCAGCGTTATGGCGATACGTTTACTACACGCGTGCTGGGCTGGCAGTCGCCGCCTGTCGTCTTTTTTGGCGATCCAACCGCGATCGCGCAGATCTTTACGGCTCCTGCGGGTCGCTTTGAGCTAGGCAAAGTAACCCATGTCTTTCGACCGCTGACGGGTGATCAATCTCTCATTATGCTGGATGGCGATCGGCACCAGCGACAGCGGCAGCTTCTGATGCCATCGCTGCATGGCGATCGCATGCGTACGTACGGTCAGCTCATCTGTGACATTACCCGTCAGGTCATTGGCGACTGGACGCTGCATCAGCCCTTTTCGATTCGCGCCTCCATGTCAGAAATTTCCCTTCAGGTGATCCTGCGGGTGGTCTTTGGCATGACGCCAGGTGTCCGCTATCAGCAGCTCAAACAGCTCTTGCATACCCTGCTAGAGTCGGTGACTTCGTCCCTCTATTCCAGTCAGTTTTTCTTCCCATTTTTGCAGCAGAACCTGGGTGCCTGGAGCCCCTGGGGCGCTTTTTTGCAGCAGCAACAGCACATTGATGCCCTCGTGTATGCCGAAATCCAGGAGCGTCGATCGCACGTTGATCCAGCGCAAGAGGATGTGCTGACGTTACTGCTGTCTGCCCGCGATGAGGACGGGCAAGGGATGACCGACCAAGAGCTGCGCGACCAGTTGATGACCCTGCTGCTATTGGGGCACGAAACAACCGCATCCTCTCTGTCCTGGGCGTTTTACTGGGTGCATGAGCAGCGATCAGTCCTCAAACAGCTGCGAGAAGAACTAGAGCCGTTAGGACAAGAACCAGACCCCGATCGACTGGCTCAACTGCCTTACCTCACCGCTGTTTGCAAAGAGTCACTGCGAATCTATCCGATCGCCCTCATTTCTCAGCCGCGCAAGGTGAAAGAACCAGTGCAAATTGGGGACAACACCTTTGACCCCGGCACCATTTTGATTCCCTGTATCTATCTCGCCCATCGTCGCGCTCAAACCTATCCCAACCCGGAACAATTTCGACCAGAACGGTTCCTGCACCAAAAATTCTCTCCTGCCGAGTTTCTGCCCTTTGGAGGCGGTGCGCGGAGCTGCATTGGGGCTGCGTTCTCGCTGTACGAGATGAAGCTAGTGCTGGCAACCGTCCTGACGTGCTACGACCTAACCGCAAGCCATCAAGGCACGGTCACTCCTGAACGACATGGCATCACCTTTGTACCATCGAAGCAATTTCGCTTGAGCGCGATCGCCCGGCACAGCCGTGTCAGTAGAGTGAATGCTGGCGTTTAGTCCAAGCTCAAGCCAGGGCGGCTCAAGTCAGGGCCCACAATCGTGTGCCCCGACTAATCTTCCGGATCGCCGATCATGTTGGGGCTAATCAGCGTAATGTCAAATTCGTCTGGCGGCACCGTCATGATGGCGTCCCGGTTCAGCGAGTAATAGATCGCACGTACTTGCGGTCCAAACACCACCTCATCCTCATTTTTCAAATCATGTGCCTGCAATTTCCGCCCATTGACGAGTAAGCCATTCGCACTAGATTTGCCTTTCAGGTTGCCATCGACAATACGGTAGTAATAGGTGCCGTCGTCGTTGAGTAGCTGCACCAGCGTGGCATGACGGCGTGAGACAAACTGAGAAACGAGGCGAATATCGCATTTCGGATCCCTGCCGATCGAGTAAACAGAACTATCCAGGACAAATTCGCGCCGTCCTTTGTCATCTTCAATAATCAGCAGATGGTTTTGATGCGGTTCTGAAGGCATTGAGCAATACGTGACGTGATTGAGTTTAAGCGGTGGCTAAGCTTGTTGCCCTACCGCTAAGCAGGTTCACTACACTCCCCGCCCAGCTTAATCGATCCGAGGCAACAATCAGTAGTTCGTGAAAAATTTAACAGAGCTATTTTGTCATCATAGCGTCTGTCGTAGACCCAAGACACGCGATCGCAGTGCACAAGATGCCCGTGGAGAAAAAAATTCTGGCCAGCGCAAAGCCTGGTAGATGCAGCCGCGGCAATGAAGCACCAGTCATCCGCAAATCGCTGAGGCCGTTGCTGTTCACTGCATGGTTAAACCCGCCCCATGAGCCAGTGTTTAACCGAATAAACGCCTACGTCGCAATTTCAAAAGCGATCGACGTGGCGGTTGCCGCTGCAAAGAAATGGGTAGACTGAGCGAATGGCGCTTCTGCCCGTTAGGCCCCGTATCACCAATCATCCCTGGACTAATCAACGTAATGTCAAATTCGTCAGACGGTTCAGTTAACACAGCATCACGATGGCACAAGTAGTAAATGGCGCGCACTTGTGGTCCAAAAACAACTTCATCTTCATTTTGCAAGTTGTGTGTGCGAAGACGATACCCATTCACCAAAAAACCATTTGAGCTCCGTCGGCCTTCCAAATCGCCATCCACAATGCGATAGCTGAAAGTACCATCGCCATTGGGCAAGCGCAGCAGCGTAGCATGACGACGGGAAACAAACAAAGACTCAAGGCAGATATCGCAGGTTGGATCTCTACCGATGGAATACTCGGAACCGTCCAGCACGACACCGCGCCGTCCGTTGTCATCTTCGACGATCAGCAAGTGACTTTGATAAGGTTCTGAAGACATGAGACGCTAGGAGGCTGTTGGTTTACTTGATACAGACAAGGCAGAAACAAGCCTTACTGAAACTACAACAAGCTACCTGGCTTTTCCAGATCGCTTCGATGCAGGAAAAGTGAGATACAGCAACAGGGAATTGGTCACGACGCTAACGGAACTAAATGCCATCATAGCGCCTGCCGCCGCAGGACTGAGCAAAAAGTTAGCAGTTGGCAAAAGTAAGCCTGCTGCTAAAGGAATGCCTAACACGTTGTAAATGAAGGCCCAGAAGAGGTTTTGGCGGATTTTATGGAAGGTCGCCTGACTCAAGCGGATGGACTCTACAACATCTATGAGGCGATCGCGCATAAGGATAATGCCTGCGGTTTCGACAGCGACATCAGTGCCAGAGTGCATGGCGATCCCAACATCCGCTTGCGCCAGAGCAGGCGAATCGTTGATGCCATCACCAACCATCGCAACGTTGTGCCCCTGCGCTTGCAATTGGGCAATGACCTTCGCTTTACCATCCGGTAGCATGCCCGACAAGATAGCGTCTGGAGGCAATGCCAGTGGCTGAGCGATCGCGGTGGCTGTCTCTTGCTGATCGCCCGTCAACAGCATGACATTGAGTCCCATCTGCTTCAGTGCGGCGATGGTTTCAACCGCATCCGGTCTGAGCGTGTCCGTTACAGCAATTAACCCTGCCAACCGTCCATTCACCGCCACATACACAACGGTCTTACGAGCGTTGAGTAAGCCATGCACGGAGGGTGTCATTACCGCATCAGCAACCACATTTTGTTGCACCAGCCAGGCTTGAGTCCCGATCACGACGGCTAGCGTCTCCGAAGCAGCCTCTATAGGCACGGTCACGATCGCCGCCACGCCCAACCCCGGTGCTGTCACAAAATCTCTCGCAGGCAATAACGACAGCGCCTGCTGCTGTGCTTGCTTCTGAATAGCGACCGCAAGTGGATGACGAGTGCCGCTCTCGACACTGGCAGCCAGTTGGAGGAGGAGGGAGGGGGTGAGGGGTAAGGGGTGTGGGGTAAGGGGTGTGGGGTGTGGGGTGACTGCTGACCCGTCGCTTGCTAAAACAAGGCAATCGGTTACGACTGGTTTGCCTGTGGTGAGCGTGCCCGTTTTGTCGAAGATGATGGTGTCTAGTTTATAAACCCGCTCCAGGACATCGCCCCCCCGAATCAGGAGTCCCCGTTCTGCGCCAATGCCAGAACCGACGAGAATGGCAGTGGGTGTAGCGAGTCCTAACGCACAGGGGCAGGCGACAACAAGCACTGCGATCGCCAGTTTGAGGCTGAGAATGAGGGGTGTGGGGTGAGGAATATAGCTCGCTTCCACTGTGTGGTGGAGTGAGGAGTGAGCCATTGTGTGCCCAGCGCTCAGGGCTAATTGTCCAGCATGCATCAAAGCATCACCCCAGAGGTGACTGCCAATGAAGTACCAGAAGAGGAAGGTGAGCGTGGCGATCGCCATCACACCATAGGTAAAGTAGCCAGCAACGGTATCGGCCAGTTTTTGAATGGGGGCTTTGCGGGTTTGGGCGGCTTCCACAAGAGCAATAATTTGTGCCAGCGTGGTGTCGTTGCCAGTACGAGTGGCACGCAGGGCGATCGTGCCCGTCTGATTCAGCGTCCCTGCAGCAACCCTATCGCCAGGCTGTTTCCAAACGGGAAGCGGCTCACCTGTCAACATCGATTCATCGACGGTGGTTTGACCGATCACCACGTCGCCATCAACGGGAATTTTGTCTCCCGGCAAAACTTGCAGCCATTCACCCAGTCGAACGCGATCGGCGGGAATTTCGATGAAGGAGGGGTATGGGGTATGGGGTGTGGGGTGTGGTGGGGCAGAGAATTTATCCCCCTGCTCCCCCGGCCTCTCGCTCACCTCTCCCCTCTCCTGCTCACCCCTCACTTTGATCAAGCGTGCAACGGTTGGTTGAAGGGCAAGTAACGTTTGAAAGGCACTGGCAGCACGATTTCTGGCTTGTTGCTCCAGGGTACGCCCCAATAGAATAAAGCCGACGAGCATGACGGGTTCGTCAAAGAAGCACTCCCAGCCCAGTTGAGGCACGAGTAGCGCGATCAGGCTGGTAAGGTAGGCGGTCAGTGTGCCCAGACTAACCAGCGTATTCATGTTAGGAGCGTTGCGTCGCAATCCTCGCCAACCGTCGATCAGCATCGATCGACCTGGCACTAAAAGCGCCACTGTTGCCAGCCCGCAGTGGAACCAGATATTGGTTAAGCCTAATGGAGCCAAAGCGGGAACATTGAAGCCACCCAACTGGTCAAGATGCCCGATGCCGGAGAACAACAGTAAGAGGGTTGCGATCGCTAAGCGCCAAAGCTGGCGCTGCGACTCTTCACGCCTCAAGGCTTGGGGATCAAAGCGATTACCTGTGGCATCGGCAGTTTCTCGGTCACGCGCAGACAGGCGAAGCTGAGACGGGAAACCCGCCTCGGTTAAGGCAATGGCTAAAACAGACGGTTTGAGAGCACCGTTCTCGTATTCAACCGTTGCCACCTCTGTTGCCAGGTTTACCGTTGCCGTCACGACTCCTTGACACTGCTGGAGTGCTTGCTCAACGGCTCGCACACAGCCAGCGCACTTCATCCCAGTGACATCCAGGGTCGCATTTTCTAATCTTGGTAAGGCGATCGCCGTATCAGCACGATCGTCCAGCAACAGCGTTGGCTTCGTAACGTCTAAAACCAATGGGAAACCTTCCACAAGCATCTACAGGGTTCTCTCTTGAGAGTAGATGAAGTGGAAGGCGATTGGTCAAAAATCATCAACTTTCTTTAAGCAAACGTGTCCCAAGTAGGGGCGCAAGGTCTTTTGCCCCTACTTGGGTAAAACAGTTCTCAGAAGCCACCTTAGGATTGCGATCACTTTCTAGAAGTCAGCTGAAGTTCTAGAAGTCAGATGATGCTGGCAAACCAACGATGTCAGCATAGGCGGCCGCGATCGCGCCGACAGAAAGAGGAATGGTAACCAGTAACCCAAGACCCAGAAGCAAAGCACCAGCGAAGTTGATCAACACCAACACAAACCCAAAACCGAAGAAGGAAAACCAATTTTTGGAAATGAGCTTGCGGCTAAATTCCATTGCATCCCAGAAGTTCATCTTTTTATCGAGCACCAATGGCAGGGCAAAGGTGTAAGAAACCGCCAGATAAATGCCGGGAATAATTAATAGCACAAAGCCCAGACCAATGAGCACGCCAGAAACCAGACTCACCAAGAACAACGGCACATAGTTGTTAAAGCCTCTGAAGAAATCCCCAAAGGCGGTTTCACGGTTGCGCAATACTTTAAACGCAACAATTAAAAAGCCTGCATTTAAGGGGCCAGAGATTAAAAGGCTAATGAGTGAGCCTACGGGAGAGGCAGCCTCATTTATTTTTGCCAGTACGAGGTTAATCAGCACTAAGACGACTGTAAAGCCAATGAACCCTCCAGCATTCTTCTTGAAGATTTCAAAACCACTGCTAATGTAATCGCCAATCTTGACTGTATAGCTTTTTTGAAGCAGACCTTCGAGACTAGTTGATCCGTAGCTTTCCATCGTTGTATGTCTCCAGAATGTACGATCTATATCTTTTTCAACCAACACTAAAAATAGTCTTTAGAGTTGCGTATGCGTCAGTTTTCAACAAATCTGATGAACCCCTCATGAGTCCATCATCAATTTACTCGTCGAAATTATTGAATGGAGTAATCACCAGAAAACTTAACTCATCAAGAAGCATCAGAAACAGTTTTCAGGCGGTGGTTCGATCATTGAGGGCGTAAAGCTGGATACATCCAATCGTTCAAGTCAACGCTTTAGACCTGCTCTTCATCGACCTAAAACCGGGAGTATAACCAAACACCAACCGAACTTGAAAGCCATTGAGTCAACCGATCGTCCGTTTTTCACACACAGCAGCCGACAGGCAATGCCAGCATGAACAGTAGTTCAACCTCTGCAATGTGGCATCAGGACAATTCATTCAGCTGGGAGATTAAAATCGCTTAACGCTTGCAACGCTAGCGGCACTAAATCAGTTGGATTACACAAACTGAACGATCTGCGTCTAGTTGAATGCACCTATTAATCACCGAACCTTGCTGTAAACAACAGTAGGATGACTACAGTTAACAAAAGTTTATGCTTAGCTCAAATTTCGTGGCTACTGTGAGCTACTGCCCAACACAAACAGACTCAGCAACGTGCCGCTATTCCATAAACTGTGCAGCAGCATGGACGAGAGCAGATTGCGCGATCGCGAGTAGACAAAGCCCAGCACCATCCCCAGCACCATGAGCGGCAACACTTCGGAAAGGCTGAGGTGAGCCAGGGCAAAAATAAAGCTGCTGAGGGTAATCGCACCCCAAACGGGCATATAGCGAGTTAGAGAGGGAAGCAAAAAGCCACGAAACAGAATTTCTTCAAACAGGGGAGCGGCGATCGCAGCCGTCACAAAAAATAAGATCAGAGCACCGTTATCTTTACCTTCCAGGGCGATCGGTAGAATGGGGTTGCTGCCGCCTTGCCCCTGCCAAATTTGTTGGTTCAGTAGCGAGATCAAAATGACCAGTGGCAACGCTGCAAAATAGCCACCCAGCCCCCACAGCAACCATTTGCCTCGGAGCTTGACCTGAAACCAACCTTCGGGCAGCGGTAAAAAGGCTCTGACAGAGACATACAGCACCACTAAACCACCCGCCGCCAGCAGCAAATAGTTCGCCAAAATGTAAAACGCTCTAGCACGCTCACCCAACCCTGCCGGATTAAAGCCCGAGGCCTGCTGCAGGAAGCCAAGCGCTAGCGGTAGTAGAATTTGCCCGACCAGGAAAAAGCCAAAAATTAAGACCTGCCAGACAATTTCCCCGTCCCACGGTACCGTCCAGGGCGCAATACCCTCTGGCGCGAGAAGAGACTGCTTTCGTCGCACCACCCATTGGCCGCCGAGAAAAAGCAGGATGCCAATCCCAATAAAACAACTAATGGTGGGAATGCCACCGACGATCGCCAAATTTGTGAGTGCTCGTTCTGCCGTTTGCTGTTGCGCTGCCTGCAATTCCGTCAGGGACTCTTGCCGTTGCTGGAGTTGATAGAGCTGAGCCAGCGATCGATAGCGAAACCAGCTATCCAGATTTTTCTTCAATGCCTGTTCGGCATCAGGCACCAAACGCGGGGGATCGCTCCAGAGTCCTGCCAACACTCCTGCTGTTTGACTGAGCGGTTCCAGACTCGCCTTGCCATCCGTTTCCTGAATAACGCCTGCCCACGTTTTTTGAGCTGTGGCTCCCTGTCTCTGCTGCACCTGAAGCACACCAAGTCTCAGATCCAGTTCGGCGAGCAACCGCTCTAGCTTCGGCAGCGACGCCTTTAGCGATGGATCAGCCGTCGGCGAGACAAGCAGCATCTGAGTTCGTTCCAGATTCTTTTGAGCAGACTGGCGTAGTTCCTCGTACTGCTTCGTTGCACCCTTGACGGGTTCACTGCCAATAATGCCTTGGCGAACCGATACCAGTCCTGGGTCATCGCCTTGCCACTCGGTTGCTTGCAATACCAGGTTTGTTTGGTACAGTTCCAGCCGACTTTGGAACTGGGGTTGACTCCAGCTTGCCAGCAAATCTTGACCGATGAGGGCGATCGCCAACACCGTTAAGAACGCCAACACGACCCGCTTAATTGTCATGAACCCTCAACTTAGCTATTAGCCGTTAGCTGTCAGCTAAAGACGGCTGGAACGTTTGCACTACAAACAAGGATCACAGATCCCGTAGAACGATTGTCGCTTAGATAGCGCAAAGGCTGTGCGCCAGACGGGGTAAAATTCTTCAGGAGGTGAGGGGAAGAGAGAAGAAAAGTTTTGAGTTTTGAGTAGCACTTCGTGCCGCTGCGCTAGAGAGTTTTGAGTTTGGGAATCACGCAAACCTCGGAGGTTTTAATCAAGCATCAAGCAGCGTGACCAACGTGGTGGTTTAAACCTCCGAGGTTTTAGTCCCCTCCGCTTCCCCTGCCCTGCTACAAACGAACCACCAACTACCAACACCTACACGCACTGGGAGGACAAACTTCTGACTACCCGCATCATCCTCGTTCGTCACGGCGAGAGTAGCTATAACGTTGAACGCCGCGTGCAGGGTCATGGTGACAAATCGACCCTTACTGAGGCAGGGCAACAGTCTGCCGATCGCGTGGGTGCAGCCCTGAGCGATCTCTCCTTTGATGCGGTGTATTGCAGCCCTCTGCGACGGGCAAAGGATACCGCCGATCGCATTCTGTCCCGCTTACAAAACCCACCTGCTACGCCACTGCAAACGACAGACAACCTGAAGGAGATCAACCTGATCTTGTGGGAAGGCCTGTTGTTTAAGGACGTTGCCACCAAGTATCCCGATGGTTACCGCGATTGGCAAACCCAGCCTCACAAGCTCAAGATGTCGATTCCTGGAGAGTCTGGAGAGACGGACTATTACCCGGTGCCAGCGCTGTTTGAGCAAGCCGCTACCTTTTGGCAAGAAATTTTGCCGCGTCATGCAGGACAAACCATCCTCTTGGTTGCCCACAGCGGCATTAATCGCGCCTTGATTAGCACTGCGATCGGGCTGTCGCGCGATCGCTACCAGTCGGTGCAACAGTCTAACTGCGGTATCAGCGTTTTGAACTTTGCCGGTGGCTTCGGCGATCCGGTGCAGATCGAGTCGATGAACCTGACTGCCCATCTAGGCGAACCATTGCCCAAGCCTAAAGCAGGTCAGCAGGGCTCCCGCTTTCTGCTGGTGCGTCACGGCGAAACCAACTGGAATCGCGACAAGCGGTTTCAGGGTCAGATCGATGTACCGCTGAACGAGAATGGACGGGCGCAATCACAACGAGCGGCAGAGTTCCTCAAAGCGATCCCCATTCATCATGCCGTCACCAGCCCGATGCTGCGTCCCAAGGAAACCGCCGAGATTATTCTGCAACATCATCCGGATGTGCGGCTCGACCTGGAGGACAACCTGAAAGAGATTAGTCACGGGCTGTGGGAAGGCAAGCTCGAAGCCGAGATTGAAGCAGGTTATCCCGGTGTGCTGCAACAGTGGCAACGATCGCCCGAAACAGTGCAGATGCCTGAGGGCGAAAATCTCCAGCAAGTGTGGGAACGGGCGATCGCAGCCTGGGACAGCATTGTGCAAACAGCAGCTAGCCGACCCGAACCAGGAACCACCCTGGTTGTTGCCCATGACGCCGTAAACAAAGCCATCCTTTGCTACGTCCTGGGCTTAGAGCCTGAGCATTTCTGGAACTTCAAGCAAGGCAACGGTGCGGTGAGCGTGATCGACTATGCCCAAGACACGGATATTCGACCCGTCATGATGGCAATGAATATCACCGTTCACCTGTCGGATGGCATTCTGGACAAGACGGCAGCGGGGGCGCTATAGAACCTATGCCCAGTGAACTGCTTCAACAAGTCCGAGTCATTGATCCCGTTTCAGACACCGATCGCATTGCCGATGTGCTCATTACAGATGGTGTGGTGACAGCGATCGAAGGGGCGATCTCTGACTACCCCAGCGAAACAAACGTGCTCGATGGTCGGGGCTTGATTCTGGGCACGGGACTGGTTGACCTCTACAGTCACTCAGGCGAACCTGGTTTTGAGGAACGTGAAACCCTGCAATCCCTTCTGCAAGCCGCCAGTGCAGGAGGCTTTACCCGCATTGCCATACTGCCAGATACCAACCCTGCTACGGATAACCCGGGCAGTGTTTCCTGGTTGCAAACACGCTGGCGGGAGGAGCGGGGAGCGGGGAGCAGGAGGAGCGCAGGGGAAGCAGAGGGAGCGGGATCGCGATCACAAGCTTCACACCTCACACCCTACACCCCACACCCTATCCCCTACCTCTACTGCTGGGGCGCATTAACTCTGGGCGTTCAAGGCCAGCAGATGACGGAGTTAGGTGAACTGTCAGCCACCGACATCGTTGGGTTTGCGGATGGCCGATCGCTCACTAGCTTGCTGTTGGTGCGTCGTTTGTTGGAATATCTGAAGCCGATCGCGAAACCGATCGCGCTCTGGGCTGCCGACCCAACCTTGAGCGGTAACGGCGTCATGCGTGAAGGGCAAGAGTCGCTGCTTTTTGGGCTGCCGGGGATTCCGGCGATCGCGGAGACAGCGGCTCTATCGGCACTATTGGAATGCGTTGAGGCGATCGGCACCCCCGTTCATTTGATGCGGCTTTCTACTGCCCGTGGAGTCATGCTGATTCAGGCTGCGAAGGCGCGTGGATTGCCCATTACTGCTAGCACGACCTGGATGCATCTGCTGCTGAATAGTGAGGCGATCGGCAGCTATGATCCCAATCTTCGCATCGCGCCGCCGTTGGGCAACCCTGCTGACCAGGAAGCGCTAGTGCAAGCGGTCAAAGAGGGCATCATCGACGCGATCGCGATTGACCACACGCCTTACACCTACGAAGAAAAGACCGTTGCTTTTGCAGAGGCACCCTCTGGCGCGATCGGGCTAGAGTTAGCGTTGCCGTCGCTGTGGCAAGCATTGGTCGAAACCGGACGCTGGACAGCGCTGGACCTATGGCGCAGTCTCAGCAGTCGCCCAGCCTTGTGTTTGCACCAAAAAGTAGCCGCGATCGCGCCCGGCCAACCTGCCGAACTGACTCTCTTCGATCCACAGCAAACATGGACAGTGGAAGCGCGATCGCTCAAGTCCCTTTCAGCCAATACGCCTTGGCTCCACAAGGAGGTGACGGGACGGGTGGTGAGAACGTGGGTAGGGGAGAAAGGATGAAGGCTAAAGGCTAAATATTTTAGCCTTTAGCCTTCATCCTTTAGCTTTTCTTACTTATAGTTCGGTTCTGGGGTAATTTCGCCCAGACGGTTCATGGGCCAAAAACGGACGATCGCCCGACCGATGATGTGGTTGCGTGGCACAAACCCCCAATAATGGCTGTCGTAGCTGTTGTTGCGATTATCGCCCAACACTAAGTAGGAGTCTTGCGGCACTGTCACAGGCCCATACTGGTATTGGGGGTTGTCGGCAATATAGTTTTCCTGGAGCGGCTTGTCGTTGATAAAGACGCGTCCACCTTTGACTTCCACCTTGTCACCTGGCAAACCGATGACGCGCTTAATGAAGGCATCGTGGAAGTTTTGCTTCTCTAGCGTATCGGTCGGTGAAAAGACGACGACGTCACCCCGCTGGGGATTTTTGAAGTGGTAGCCCAGCTTATCGACAATGAGTCGATCGTTGATCTGTAGCGTCGGCAGCATGGAGCCGGACGGAATATACCGCGCTTCAGCAACAAACGTCCGAATGCCAAACGCTAGCACCGCACTCAGGCCGATGGTTTTGAGCCCCTCCAACCAGGGATTCTCAGACGCTTTCTGAGGTGGCTTCTCGTCCGATACTTTGCCTTGTACTCGTGTCATAAAGAGTCAAATGTAGAATAGTCGCAGGCTTGAGTAAAAAGGAGGACTGACTTGCTTTGAAGCATGAACAGTAGAGGTGACCCGTCACAACATAAATGCAACTTTAAACCATCTCACCAGTTTATTTCGGAATTTAGCTCATGATGAAGGGGATTCTCCATGTAAGTTAGGACTTACGCATTGACAAAAGTAGCAATATCTGGGGTCAGGTAGCAATCGGTTTGGAGAGGTGTTCCAAAATGAA
>NZ_PVWK01000143.1 GCF_003003795.1 Stenomitos frigidus ULC18
AGAGACTCCTGAAAAGACACTGCTGCTTTGCTTTAGAGTATCTGATGTGATTCGGATCCGCGTTCGCCAACAGTATCCCGACGTTTCTATGCCGTTTTTAGCATCTCGCCGATCATCTTTTGGACAATCTGTAACCCTGTCACTGTCTGCGCAAGGAAGCAACCAACAACCAGCATGGTGAAGGTAATGTGCAACAGTCTTGCCCATTCTTTGCCTTGTTGCATCAGCGGCACCAGTGTTGCAGCCAGCGCGGCAAAACAAATCGTACTGAGCCCAATGATTAAGTGAGGGCTAACAAAGAGCTTGTGGTACAGAAGATAGGTTGCACCCATACCACCGACTGTTCCAATCACCCAGACTGCCAGCAAAATTGCACCGAGCTGAAAGTGTTTTTGATTGTATTTCTCCTTAATCATCTGCTTACGGACTTCGGCATCAGCATTGCGCGTCCGTCTGACTAAAACACCTAAATACAGGGCATAGAGTGTCGCAAGTAACGCACCGAGCATTAACGCAGGATGCGAGAACGATATGACTGCCTTTAAAAAAGGCGAGAACTCAGTGTTCATAGGCTCTGGGGCAGTCAGATGAGCAAGCTGTGTGTGGAAATGCAAGAACATCATTGAAGGGTGGGTTGTCAGCAGTTAGAAGCTTTCCAGTTAAATGTAGCGCTGGGTAGGGACAGGTTTTGCCAGAGACTTGACCTCATAATCGCTAACCATATTGCAAAATCTGCCCCTACGGGTATTTTGTTGCTAGCAATCTTCTCAGTAAGCGGCGATCGGGTCTGTTGCAAACCACTATTCTGCGACTTTGCTTTCGATCGCATTGAGCGCTTCAGTCGCCTTCTCAACGGTGGGAGCGGGAGCCATTTTCGCTGCCGCTTTGTCCTTTGCTAGCTGCATTTTGGCGCTAATCTTCTGGCTAATTTCGGCCGATGTTGGCATCATGGCACCGTTGTCTTTTGCCATCTGCATCTTGGCGTTGATCTTGTCGCTAATGGCTTCTGGCGTCGGCATAAACATCTCTTTCTTCGAGAACAGTCCCTTTTTCTGCTCTGGTGTCAACGACGCAAAGATATCTTTTTTGGGTAGTGACTTAAACACCGAGGCTAGCTTGGTTTTCTGGTCAGTGGAAAGCGCAATTTTCTTAAAGGCTTTGCGGAGACTGGCTTTTGCATCGACGATTTCTGCTTGTAGCCGATCGCGCTGTTCAGAGCTCAAAATGCTCTCAAACTGGGGGAGAAGCTGGCTCCTCATTTGTTCTAGCAGCACGTCTGAGGATGCAGGGGGCTCAGCGCTCAGCAAGTTGGGCCATAACGTTCCCACAGACGGCTGCGCCAGAGCCACACCCACACCGCCAACGCAACCCAATGTGAGCAACACACAGGTCGCGATCGTCACTAATAAACGTTTCATCATTATTTTCCTCAATCAGTAAAACAACAGTGCCTGCCATCCGTGCACATCAAGAGTGAACATCAAGGCTGGGTGCAGGTTCATGCTCGACATAAGCCGCGATCGCCAGCGTAGAAATTACAAGCAACGGGAAAACCAGGCTCCACCAGGACTCTGACAGCAACACAAAAAAGGCAGCAGCAAACCCACCGAGCGCAAAGCCTGCAATCACTGGAACGAAGCGGCTCATCCGCTCTAGCGCTTCTTCTGCTTCTAGTTTTACCGACTCACTGGGGTTGCGGGACAGCTTGGCGCTTAAAAACTGGACTAGATCAATGGTCAGTTGGGTCGTATTGCCCGTCATCACGGTCGTCGGAATGTAGCTTTTAAAAACGCCTTTCGCTTCTTTCATCAGCGCATTTTGGATGGCCATTGCGACCACACCAGCCATCCCGATCGGCAGAATATACTCCTCTTGCACATCCAGCAGTAGCGCGGGTGAAAGACTGGTGCCAATAATCAGAAAAATGACCAGCGCGATCGCTTCTGCGGTTAGTAGGACTGCAAACACAGACCAATCTTTGCGACGGGCATACCGTGCCAGTAGCGAGGTCAACGCCACGGTCAGCATGAAGGTTGGCAGCATCAATAAACGCGTGATCGTGGTGCCTTCATCAGCCGCGACAAACGACGACCCTGCTAAGGCAATATTACCCGTAACGTGAGCCGTGAAAATGCCAAACAAAATGATGAAGGCAGATGTATCAACAAAGCCAGCTACCCAACTCAGCAAAAAACCCGCAGGACCGTCGCTGATGAGAAAGGCACTCAAGCTGAACGGTGATTCTTGGCGTGGAACTACAGTCATCGCTCCCTCTTCTTCAGGTGCAATACAGTCTATGGACTGTCAAGTGTATGGAATGATCAGCAATGCCTCACTCTGACGATGAGTAGAGTGAGGCAACATAATTGACGTAAACGCTCTCGCTCAGCTGTTTGAATTAGCGTAGCGAAACTAGGAGTTGGCTTCTGTGTCAGCTTTAGCGGTTTCCGCTGCTTTCAGCTTTTGGGCTTCGGCTTTAGCGGCTTCCTTCGCCTTTTTAGCTTCGGCTTTAGCGGCTTCCTTCGCTTTTTTTGCCTCCGCTTTCGCTTCTGCCTTCTTCGCTTTCTCTGCTTCTTTCAGCTTTTTCGCTTCCGCTTTAGCGGTTTCTTTGACCTTTTTCGCTTCGGCCTTCTCTGCTTCCTTCAGTTTCTTCGCTTCGGCCTTGACGGCTGCGGCTGCTGCTTCCTCTGCTACATCAGGATCGGCAGCAGCGGCGGCAGCATCCACTTCAGGGTCAGCAACGACAGCGTCTGCCAGCAGGACGGTGGGCAGATTGCGGCTGAACGCGATCGCAATAGGTTGATCCGCTTTCGCAAGATTGGGGTAGCCGACAATAGCGCTAAGCAAAAGGACAAAGGACAGCACAAACGCGCTAAATCTCCGGGTAATAAACTTGAGCATGGCTCTCTCCAATTTTGATGACATTTACTAACCAATGATGTCGGGGCTGGTAGCGATCACAGTTTACAGGTCGTAAAGGGTTAATTGATCGCCACCTATTCTGATTCCACAGGGACGCCGACCTCTGCTACGATCAGTTCCCCTGCTGCGAATGCTTCTTCCGCTGGCTTTGGCATGATCAGGTTTAGCACTAAAGCGCAAATTGATCCGGTCGCAATGCCAGACTCCAGCACGCTTCTCACGCCAGCAGGGAAATGCTCCAGCGCTTCGGGAAGGAACGTCACGCCCAAGCCTGCAGCCAATGAGACGGCAAGAATCACAAAGGAACGGTTATCCATCTTGACGGCGCGGAGAATGTTGAACCCAGCAACAGCCACTGTGCCAAACATCAACATTACAGCGCCGCCAAACACGGGTGTGGGAATGGCTAGCAGCACCCCGCCGACGATCGGAAACAGACCGAGCACCACCAGAATAGCAGCTACGAAAAAGCCAACATAGCGGCTGCCTACCCCTGTGAGTTGGATGATGCCATTGTTTTGAGCAGGCGTCACGATGGGAAACGTACCACAAATCGAAGCGATCAGTGAGTTGACCCCATCACCCAAAATGCCACCCTTGAGCCGACGGAAGTAGGTTGCGCCTTCGATTGGCTCACCCGACACCATGGATGTGGCTGTAATGTCTCCCAGCACTTCCAACGTCAGTGCAATGTAGATGATCGCGAAAGACACAAACGTCACAAAGTCAAACCCTAAACCAAACCGGAAGGGAATGGGAATGTTGATGAGCGGCAGTGTGCCTAGCTTACTGAAGTCGGTAATGCCCAAGAACGTGGAGATGACAAAACCCGCAAACAAACCAATGATGATGGAACCCATCCGCAGATACTTGTTGGCGCTGGCACTACAAATGCCCACGATCGCAAACACCGTTAAGGCCAGTGCCCAGTTCTGCAAGCTACCAAACGCTAGCGGACTATCCGGTGCTTTGGCCGCGATCGCCTTTGCCTTGCCGCCACCCGCCATGTAGAACATGCCCACTTTAATCAGACAAAGCCCAATCAGCGTGACAGCCGTGCCTGTTACCAACGGTGTAAAAATCTTCCGCGTCAGGTGCAGAAAGCGACTGAGGATGATAGGAATGAATGAGCCAAAAAAGCACAGCCCTAAGACCAAGGCCAAGGTTTGCTCAGGCGTCTTGCCATTTTGTAAAGAAAGCGCCACCACCGCCAAAATCGGCGTGACAAACGCAAAGCTCGTGCCCTGAACGCTCAGCAAGCCAGAGCCGATCGGCCCAATTTGCCGTACCTGAATAAACGTACCCAGTCCCGAGACAAACAAGGACATGCCCAGGATGTAACTCGCCTTCGCTGGATCGAGCCCTAACGCGCCCGTGATTAACAGCCCCGGCGTAACAATTGGAATAAAAATCGCGCAGACATGCTGCAAACCAACGAAGAGAGCATCTTTGAACGGTGGTTTATCGTGTAAACCGTACAGTAGCTTGGGTGAATCTGAAGACAAATGACTGCCCTCGGCGTGAACTTCTCCGTGTGTCATGCGTTAGCCTCAGCGTTTACTAGGGTGTAAAGGTAAAACAGTCTGTCTATGGAGTTGTTAGGCAACTTGATTTGCGAACGTTTATGCAATGCATGAGCTGACTGACTGGGCGCGATCGCTAGAACACTTCACAGGTGAACAGAGTACCAAGCACTAAAACAGCGTTATACCGCTCAAACGAAGGCAGTGAACTGACTGAGATGACTCGTATGTTTCAAACAAATCGTTGTATACCGTATACGATAGTCAGCTCTGGTACAGGTTAGTGTGTAAGACGCTACAAACTGCTGACCTCAATCGTCGGGTTGCTTGCTATCTTGCACTGGTCTCTACGACTCAAGGAGTAGTGGTTTTAACACTTCTGTTGATGGTGCGTGGTTGTTCCACGCTTCAATGTGCCTCTTTGCTAGACTAGTCGTGCCTTACGCCTCTTTGCTAAAAGCTAAACTGAGCGCGAAGATTACCAACAAACACTGTAGGGTTACTGCTGAAGTTGTTCGGGTTCAAGATCGCGTAGAAGACAGGGACAAGCGCAATGTAATACCAATTCCTCAAGATGGGTATGGCGCGACAATAGTATTGGGTTCAAGCAGCATTTATGGCAGGCGTTTACAAACTCGATATCACCGAAACGGAAGCAGACCTCAAGCAACG
>NZ_PVWK01000141.1 GCF_003003795.1 Stenomitos frigidus ULC18
CACGACGGATTTCCAAGGGCTAGGAGACTAATCTAGAGTCATCACATTTCCTGCTCTCTGTCAATGCGTAACTTCTATAACCCAGACTTTTAGAGATTTTTTGGCGAACGTAACAAAACCTTCACGATCGCATGGGTCAAATGACGAATTGCCCTCTTGGTAGCGAGGAATTATAGTTGCGACGTGGCTGTTTAGATAACTTTAGCGATCGCCCTCTGATCACTGTATGTACCGAATCAGCCGATGGTCTTTTTGCTTCATGCAAGTCCCTTGCAAGTCGTTAACACTAACCGTTAGGCTATCCAAGCAGTGATTAGAGGTTGGCTCAAAAGGGTTAAGACTGGCACATTACCGACACATTTCATAATCTACCTACTGGAAAATAATTTGATGATTAGTACAAAGACTCTTACCGTACTAGGAACCATTGCGGCACTGACTGTGTTGCCTGCTTGTTTGGATCAGCATAAGGCGATCGCTCAATCACAGGAGCGTAACTCAGGACAGGGGCTTACAGGAACCTGGCGTGTATTGGCATCTCCCGCTCCCAATCCTCAAGCAGGAGTGATCCCACCATTTTTTACTTACACTACATTTAATCGAGAGGGAACGTTAATTGAATCAAGCTCCGATCCGCTTCAAGGAAGCCGTCCTGGTCAGGGAGTTTGGAAGAAAACTGGTAAAGGTGAGTTTAAGGCTATCTTTGAGCAGTTTATAGCGTTCAACCCCATTATTCAGCAACCAGGCGTGTTTGTCTTTAGAGTAACTGAAGTGATTACACTGACTGGAGAGGATAGCTATCAAGGTTTATCACAAGTTTCAATTTGTAATAACGCAGGGCAGGAGTGTCAGCCTCTTGGCACAACTCCTACCGAGGGCAGTCGCCTAAAGATTGATTAAGTACGATCGCCAATTTTGTAAGGTGCATTCCTGCAACAGCAAATGCACCATTTCAATTGGAATAGATGCTCTTTTAGACGTAGAGTTTCTACTCAACCTGGTTGTAACGATCGCTTCACGATCACATGGGTCAAATGACGAATTGCTTTGTAAGCGATCGCAGCATATTCTTGCAGCAGGCTCCATACAAGTTAAAAAACGGCTGCTGATTGACCTAGAGACCCCAGTGTACGAAGAATACGGCTGCTGATTTGAATCGCTACAAGAGAGGAAAGAGCTCGCACTGTCTGCCTATTCACCCGTTTTGGGGTGCTATACGGAAAGTTTCAGCCTAATCATTGTTAGACCGCTTAGTCCTTAGTGGGGACAGTACCTCAATCTCACATGTTTGAGTTCAACATCTTATGACGTAAGAAGTACCCATATGGGTACTAGCAAAGCCTGATTAAATTCCGCACGATAGAATTGCCAAAAAATTTACACGGCTCCAGATAACACTCCAACAGCTTGTAGCGGCGACGCCCACAATCGTTGCAATGACTCAAGAGTTCAAGGCTACGGATACTTCAAGCAATGTCTGCTAAGTTAGGGTTCATTTTGTGGCTGGTTGATGACCTTGCCTGAAGTAGAAATCAACATAAAACTTATAATCTTGAAGGAGTTAGCTCATGGCTATGAATAAAGCTAATGAAATGCCCGAAGGCAAGATGACCGAGGCGGTAGATCCAGGTGAGATGCCCGAAGGCAAGATGACCGAGGCGGCAGACCCAGGTGAGATGCCCGAAGGTAAGATGACCGAGGCGGCAGATCCAGGTGAGATGCCCGAAGGTAAGATGACCGAGGCAGCAGACCCAGGTGAGATGCCCGAAGATAAAATGGTCATTGGCATGAAATCTGGAGAGTTTGGCTCAGAACTGAAAGACTATCGCCCGATCAGTATCGGGTTAAAACAAGGTTCTGAGGGGGATGAGGTTGCACGACTGCAAAAGTATCTTTCCACGTTTGGGTATTTGGAATCTTCAGTCCTGGAAACATTTGGAATTCCCAAGGAAAAAGCAGCAGCAGCAGGTCCTAGTGAGGGCATATTTGATGAAAGCACGGCTACCGCTCTTCAGCGTTTTCAAGAGTTCAACGGACTACCAGTGACAGGTGCGTTAGATAAAGCAACTCTTGCGCTCATCCACAAACCGCGATGTGGTTTTCCTGATGTGGCAGAGTTTATTCTCCAAGGTAGCAAATGGAATAAGACAGCCTTGACGTATGGCTTCAGTGAATTCACGCCTGATTTAACACCAGCGCAAGTTCGTACTGCAATTGAGCAGGCTTTCAGCTTGTGGGCAGCAGTGACACCGCTAAGTTTTACAGAAGTACCAATGAGTAGCAGTCCAGACATTGTTATTCGATTTGTAAGCGGTGATCATGGAGATGGGAACAATTTTGATGGTCCGAGCGGGGTTTTGGCGCATGCATATTATCCACCACCAGGAGGAGGATCGCTCGCAGGAGATACCCACTTTGATGAGGCTGAGACGTGGACAATCAACCTTCCACCCTCTGGCATCGACTTAGTTAGTGTCGCAGCCCATGAGTTTGGACATGCCCTGGGGCTTGCGCACTCGACGGTAACAGGTGCTTTGATGTATCCCTACTACAGTGGACCACATCGGACCCTTGAAGCTGACGATATCGCTGGAATTCAAGCAATTTATGGAGCACGTTCTCGCTGGTCAGGTTGGGAATCCCTCGGTGGTGTTTTGACGTCTGACCCTGCGGTCTGTTCATGGGCATCTGGACGTCTGGATGTGTTTGTGCGTGGGACTGATAACGCGCTCTATCATAAGTGGTTTAGCGGTGGATGGAGCGGTTGGGAATCCCTCGGCGGTGTTCTTACCTCAGCACCTGATGCGGTGTCCTGGGGACCCAATCGGATCGATGTGTTTGTGCGCGGGACAGACAACGCGCTGTATCACAAGTGGTTCAACGGCGGATGGAGTGGTTGGGAATCCCTCGGCGGCGTTCTCACTTCAGGACCAGGAGTTTCATCATGGTCGTCTGGACGTCTGGATACGTTTGTGCGCGGGGCAGACAACGCGCTGTATCACAAGTGGTTCGACGGTGGATGGAGCGGTTGGGAATCCCTCGGCGGCGTTCTCACTTCAGATCCAGCAGCAGTATCTTGGGGAGCCAATCGGATCGATACGTTTGTGCGTGGAACAGATAGCGCTTTATATCACAAGTGGTTCAGCTAAGATCGATGAAACCTAAAATCCACATTCCATCCTTTGGAATTTCAAGGGTGGGATGTGGAGCTATCGAATGGACACGAACTTGTATGATCTATAGTGAATCTTCCTCTTTCAACCGAAATGAGGTGTTCAGAAAACTTCAAGAGTTATTACTGCGGTCTATTTTTTCAGGTAGCCCTTTACCGGGCGCTCAACAGCCAACCAGATTTCCAGATCTAGCTTTTTTGGAACGCCAACCATACATAGCTGTTTTGGATGATCAATTGGCTTTGCCCTTTCCTGTGGAAGATATGCCGAAACCCGTCAAAGTTCTCTCATACGATGACATACTTCGAGAAGCGGGTTCTGGTGTAAGTATTGCTTTCGTAAGCTTTCACCCTCCAAAATGGGAGAATGAATGCGTTGCATTGAACATGGAAGTGCGGCTAGCCAGTGACATGCGAAACGGGGAAACACTCGGGTTGGGTGGCATTCAAGTTCAATTCCATAAAGTTTCTGGTAAATGGGTCGTAGCAGAAGAAGCATCCTACTTTGCTACGTAGTCACCTTGGTGTCACTTCAGCACAGTATGGCACCCTACACAAGCGCCGATCGTCCAAGGTGCGTTGCCACAAGCAAACACACCATTTCATTGAACCAAATCAATCTCTCTTGGAGAACGCTAATGCTGGATGCTGTTCTATGCAGAGGGATCAACGGGAGAAGTGCGATCGTTTGCTTGACGGCAACGCACCCTGCGAGAAAGGAGCGATCGCACCAGAAAAATAACCCCCGTGGGTACTGTCGGGGTTAGCTTGTTAAAGCTAGAACATTAGTACACCCATTAACCAAAGCTGTGGCTTTTAATTGAGGCGATCAAAGCCCTGTAGATTGAACCGAAAAATAGGATTAGAACGATAACACATTTTGCCGATTAACTCGGCGAAGGAGAATTAGCAATGAGCGTAACGATCGCGGCTACCGCATCTGGAAGCTTCACTCCCACGCCGGTATTGGGTGAGAATGTAGTAAACGGAGATTTTCTAATTCTCCGCAATCGTCTGGCACCAGACAGAAAAACGGGTGATGGTTCAGATGAAGAGACAAGTTGGACATTCTATTTTAATGAACACCCAGATTTTGCGCTTTTTTCACCTTCGCAACCGTTGACATCTGCACTTCTCACGTTGACTCTGACACCAAAAGATGAACAGCCGGGAGGGATACGAGGGGTCACGACCGACGGCTTTTGGATAGATTCGCTGGGATATGCGGGTGCTACAGACGAGTTCCAGTCTCTACCCCTTGATGAGCCTGCTACCATCACGGTTGAGTTACTTGATAGGGTGCCTAGCTACACTTCGACTGCCATTCTTGGGATCTTATTTAGCATAGACGGCCTTTTTGGCGGTCGAATATCGATGCATTATCAAGACGATGCTATCATCTCCTTCGCCCAGCTTGAGCTGACTCAAGAATCTTTGTAACTCCCCAAGTGCGGTCGTTCATCTTGTAGTGCGATCGCATTCGCTCTTGTAGCGTGCATTGTCATTCAGCAACGCACGATTTTTACCTTTATGAATCCCTTCATTGAGTGCGATCGCGTGAACCAGAACGAACATGGATCCTAATCAAAGAATAGAGTACCTCTATAAAGAATACGCTCGACTCAGTGAGAAACTTGAAGAGTCCTTAAAAGGCTGCTTTGAAGATTTTAAACTTTTCGGCGGGGCGAGCGCCACAATTCTGCTTTGGAAACCGATTGCAGATGTGGTTGCCCTAGCGAGTCCTAAAGTTGATAATCGTGAGCTGCTCTTTCTAGGCTTTCTCACATTACTCGTGATTTTAGTGCGATCGCTCGCCTCGTAGCGATTGTCTTGAAAGTCAAGGGGAATGAAGCAAATCTTTTGTGCTCCAAATACTCATGACAAAGTAACGGCAC
>NZ_PVWK01000121.1 GCF_003003795.1 Stenomitos frigidus ULC18
GTTAAGTCCGTTCCGCTTGCGCTTCACTTCCTCTCGACCGCTTAGCCAATATAACGGTAAACCAAGAAGCGTGTCAAGCAAAAAGCTGAAGATTTTTTGGTGAGGCTGAAACCGCCTCCCTACAGCTATTTGCGTTGAGTTAATCTCTAAGATGTAGAGATTAAGAGCAAGTACATTGTGAGCATTAAAGCAGTTTTGCCATCGTGGTTCGTTTTACAGCCACTCTTGCTGAGTTGGCTGAGCGAGGATATTGGCAGAGGCGATCGCACCACCGCTTCGCTTTTTCCCCAGGATGCTCCCCCTGGCAAGGCAACATGGATTGCAAAGGAAGTTGGCGTCATCGCTGGGCTACCAATAGCGGCAAACGTTTTTTCTCTCCTGCATGGGCAGGTTAGCTTTGATGCGAAGGTCGCTGAGGGGGACATTGCAGAGCAGGGACAGACGATCGCATCTATTACAGGGTCGCTAGACACTCTGCTGACAGGCGAACGAGTTGCGCTCAACTTAACCATGCGATTGAGCGGTATTGCGACGTTAGCCCGCAAGTATGTCGAGCAGATTGCCGATTTGCCTGCGCAGTTGGTGGATACGCGCAAGACGACGCCAGGACTACGCTTGCTGGAAAAGTACGCAACCCAGGTTGGTGGAGCAGTCAACCATCGCATGGGATTGGATGACGGTGTGATGATCAAGGACAATCACATTGCAGCGGCTGGAGGGATTGGAGCAGCGATCGCGCAAATCCGCCCGTCAATCCCTTATCCCTTGACAATTGAGGTCGAGACAGAGAATTTGGAGCAAGTTAAAGAAGCGTTGCAGCATGGAGCCGATATCATCATGTTGGATAATATGCCGCTTGAGCGCATGCACCAGGCCGTTGCTCTGATTCGCCAGACGAATGATCGCATCAAGATTGAGGCTTCTGGCAATATCACGCTAGAAACCATTCGCTCGGTAGCTGAGACTGGGGTGGACTACATTTCAAGCAGTGCACCAGTGACGCGATCGACGTGGCTAGATATAAGTATGAGGCTGTAAGCTAGCTGCTTTTTCCAACTGCACAGCCGCTCAAAGTCCCGTGAGAAGACCTGTAGGTTTGCCTTTAATGCTAGTGACCACTCTGCCCCAGCCAGCTTCACCACCCTGATCCCAAAAAATACTTTGCATCGTGTCGTAGGTGTAAGTGTCGTAGGCACCGCCAATACCAATGTCGTAGTTGTTGCTTGCTCCGTGACGGGTACCGTAGGGATCGTGAACCAACCAAACTTTATTGACCGGATCGTGCCCGACGATGATGCAAATGTGACCAGAGGACTTGTAAGCAAAGCCAGCGATGACTGGAATCTCTGCTTTAAGCGACAGAAGTACATCTTTTGAGGAGAGGGTGTAGCTGAAATAGGACTCAATGCCTAAATCTTTCAAGGCTTTCGTTTGAGCATCGTGATCAGTTGTGTCGCCGTATTTCGCAACCAGACGCATGTAAACGGACTCTGGTTCAGCAAGACGTTGTTCTTTTGCTTTGGTAGTCAGTTCGCCCTTGAGCAAGTAGTTTGCCAACATGGTGTTGCTCGTGGTGTTGCATTGCCGCCAGTCGTACCAAATTTGACCATCCCTGACGATTTGTTCATTGCCTAACTGACTGGCATAGGGTACGTTCAGCTTCACCAACTGAGGGAGTTCATCGCCCTCAAGCTTAACGTGAGGATCGTAGGCATAAACTGACTGTAATTTACTGGTGCCGTCTTTAGCCGTTAACGGCGATGCTAGCTTCAAGAGAAGATGCTGGTTGCGATCGGGCGCAGATTCAGTCACAGCAAAGCTGCTGCCTTTGGAGACAAGGACTTTTTCGGAATCAGCTAAATCGCTTGATCCTAAAAGGCGCTTTTTGAAAAATGTATCGGTTTTAACAGTGATTTTGAGCATAGTGATAAATGTTAGTAGGCTTAGTTAGTCGCCAAGACTGCCTCTTGACTGCGATCGTTCAATCAATCTAAACGATCGCTGATTGCGCTCTTGAGTTAGCTCATAGCTCTAAGATTATCAGGAAGTCATTTGTATTCTTTAAGCACTAATTAAAGATCTGTCGCCTCGAAGCAGTGACGACAAGTTCACAAAGTCAGCAGAAACGCTGAGCTTAAAATTCCCATTTCTACGCACCAGGCAACAATGGCATGGCAGCTTTTTCTGATTGATCATAACGGTTCAGGATACTGGCAGCTTGTGTCGTGAAAGAAGGGGAAATGGTCTGAGAAGCTGCGATCGAGCATCCAAGAAGAGTACGCTGGATTGGACACTGCCAAATTTGCTACTCGAATTACGTTTTGTTTGTTATGAATTCTACGATCGCCCAACTGAAAAATCGTTTTGCACAGGCATTAACAGCCGCTTTTGGTGCGGCTTATGGAGCCACTGATCCCATTCTCGTACCTGCCAGCAATCCCAAGTTTGGCGATTATCAGGCGAATGTGTCGCTGTCGTTAGCAAAGCCGCTTGGTAAAGCACCACGAGCGATCGCTGAGGAGATTGTGCAGCAGCTTGACGTGGCTGATCTGTGTGAAACGCCAACAGTTGCGGGACCTGGCTTTATTAATCTGACGCTGAAAACAAGTTATTTAGAGTCACAGATCAAAGCCATTCAGTCTGATCCGCGACTAGGAGTGGCACCGATTGCCCACCCTCAGCGTGTGATTGTGGATTATCCTAGCCCCAACATTGCGAAAGAGATGCATGTGGGACATTTGCGTCCTGCCATTATCGGAGACTGCATTGCCCGAATTCTAGAGTTTATTGGGCATGATGTCTTACGCATTAGCCACATCGGCGATTGGGGCACTCCGTTTGGGATGTTGATTGCCTACTTGCGTGCAGCCTATCCAGAAGCACTGACAGCGAATGAGTCCCTGGATTTGGGCGACCTGTCAACGTTTTATCGACAGGCAAAACAGCGGTTTGATGCAAACGAAGGATTTCGTGAAGCGGCGCGGTTGTCCGTGGTGCAGCTTCAGGCAGGCGATGAGGAAACGCTGCGTGCCTGGAAAATTGTGTGTGAACTGTCCAGCCGCTCCTATCGCGTCATCTATGACCTCATGGGTATTGCCCACGTCCTTGAGCGTGGGGAATCGTTTTACAATCCCCTACTGGAAAGTGTGGTTGAAGATTTAAAGGCAACAGGATTACTGGTAGAGGATAACGGCGCACAGTGCGTCTTTCTGGAAGGCTTTACGAATAAAGAAGGCAAGCCACTACCGCTGATTGTACAAAAGTCGGATGGTGGCTACAACTATGCCACAACCGACCTGGCGGCGATTCGCTATCGAGTGAAGGAGGACAAAGTACAGCGGGTTATCTATCCGGTGGGGATGGAGCAAACGAATCACTTTGCCCAGATTTTTCAAGTAGGACGACGGGCAGGCTGGATTACAGAGGCAGTGGAGTTTATCCATGCACCGTTTGGACTGGTGCTGGGGGAAGACAACAAGAAACTGAAGACGCGATCGGGCGAAGCGGTACGACTTCAGGATTTGCTAGACGAAGCGATCGCCCATGCTCGCACTGATCTTGAAGCGCGACTGAAAGAAGAAGAGCGGCAAGAGACGGCGGACTTTATTGCCCATGCGTCTCAAGTAACGGGCATTAGCGCGATTAAGTACGCAGACTTAAGCCAGAATCGCACTAGTAACTACATCTTCAGCTACGACAAAATGCTCTCGCTGCAAGGGAATACGGCTCCTTACATGCTGTATGCCTATGTCCGCGTGCAAGGTATTAGCCGGAAAGGTCAGATCGATTTTGAGCAGTTGGGCGCTAATGCTGCGATCGTGCTGAAAGATGAATCCGAGCTAACGCTGGCAAAACACCTCCTGCAACTGGATGAAATCCTGGCACAGATTGATCAGGATCTGTTGCCAAATCGGCTCTGCCAATACCTGTTTGAGCTGAGTCAGAAGTTCAATCGGTTTTATGAGCAGTGTCCAATTTTGGATGCTGATGAACCATTACGAACCTCGCGGCTGATTTTGGCTGATTTGACAGCACGATCGCTCAAGCTAGGACTCTCTCTACTCGGTATTCCTGTGCTGGAACGAATGTAGAAGCCTGGGAATCAGGAGTCGAACTACTTTAAACCCTGATTCAAGCGATTAGGTGTAGAAAAGGGCTGGACTGGTTTGATGGTTGGGTTTCCTAGCCCACCGTTGGGGCTGTTAGGAACCAGGAAACTACCAGAGGAATTAATCGTCCTGCCATTCGTGGTGATAAGGCTGCCATCCGGGTAGTAATAGGTGTTGGAGCCATTTGCACCTGGCATAGTGACGCTGGGATTAACAACCGTTCCAGTAGGGGTAACGATCGCGCCACCCTGATAAATGCGTGTGCCCGATGGGTGGCTAAGCAAGTTACCAGTATTCCCAGAATTTGTGGGTGCGACCTGAGCATTCACGGCTGTTGTGATGAGACCAGCAAACACACTCAACAAACTACGCAAAAGCAGAATTTTCATGCGGAATTTTAGTGAACCGCCTTGATCTTAGATCAACTGCTGTATCTACAACCGTTCATCAAAAGGGGGAGCTGGAGCCAATTCACATTCATCGCTTTGACACAGGTGTGAGAACTATGACTGACACAGCACAGCACAAAGGGTACGAGAGAGAAATCGCAATCCAGCCTGATTCTCATCCTGGCTACGTTCAAGTGCAACGCCAACTTCGCGCTTTAATTGATCGCCATCTTTCAAACGAACATCTTCACGATCGCCTGCAAGATTTACCCATTCAATTTGCTAATCCACAGCCACGTCCCTGGCAACCGATCGATTGGCACGCGATCGAGCGCCACCAAATTGTAGACATTGATCCCAATGTCTTTTTAGCGATTCTTGTAGGAGCGATCGATACTGAAGCCCCCATTCGGCAATACACACAGACCAGTCGGCAATATCTAGAAGAGCTGCATCCCCAGCTTGCCCGCTTTGTCGGAGGCACGATCGCGTCAAACGGTACATTGCTGGAACCAGGCTTGTGGGAAAAAGAAGAGCGCCAGCATACGCCATCTCTGCTCAAAATCTATGCTCAACTAACAGGCGAAAAAGTTACGCCAACGCCCCGCGAAGCACGATCGTACCAGCCATCTGATAGCCCTCGTCTGGATCTCTATCGGCACGGTCTGCATCGCATTGCCACCGAATATGGTGCGACTTGCCTCTACCTCTGGTTAATGGCACACACGACTGGAGCTTTACGCACCGTCCTGGAAGAATTGACGCAGGACGAAATCAACCACATGACCAAATTCTGGGGTTTTGGCATCTGGGCCTATCCTGAAGCATCGCCACTTTGGGTTTGCCGCACTTTGTTGCAAACGACAAACGGTCGCCCAACCTATAGCCGCGATCGCAGCAGTCTTGTTGGAACCTTACATCGCATGACAGGAGTCCTCCACTGGCCAGACTGGACTTGGACGAACCGCGCAACCTTTGCATACACATGCACCTGCATCTTGCAACGCTTGTGGGGTTGGAGCAATAGCCTGACTCCGGAGTATTTGGCAGGGTTGTTTGAAGAGAAAACGGACGGGGAATAGAGTTTTGAGTTTTGAGTTTTGAGTTAACCAGAACCGATACATCTACAGTTCTAGGGCTTCTGAGCAGGGGAATTCGGGAACGTCATATCAAAACTGTCCTTCTCATCATCGATTTTCCCTTGCCAGCGGTAGGTGCGTAGATTCACGCGTCCTTGAGCATTGAACTGGAGGCCTTCGGCTTCGAGGAGCGATCGCTGTAAATGATCGCTGCCATACCGCACAGGCGATTCCGAAATCTCTCCCTTTGAGTTAATCACTCGATGCCAGGGGATGTCAGCTTCTGGCGCAACACGAAACAGTGCATAGCCTACTAGTCGTGCCCGTCCTGGTAAGTTTGCCAATTCTGCCACCTGCCCATAGGTTGCTACCTGACCGTAGGGAATTTGTTGCACGATCGCGTAGATAGCTTCGTAGGAAGACATGGAGGAAAGGCTAAAGAGATAAAGGCTAAAAGCTAAGGACTCATTTTATCCTTCATACTTTAGCCTTCATACTTCTCTCTTCCCCCCTGCCGCCGCCAGAAGATGGCAACTCGTTCTTCCCACTGCTGCCAGTAGTACATAATAGTTTCCAAATCAAACCAAAAGACTTCGGCGGGCAGATCGGGGATAGCGATCGCCAACAGGGCATGGTGCAAGTTCAAATCGTAGTCTGGATAGGTGTGCTGCACGGCTCCCCAATAGGCAACGACTTGTAAGGGGTAGTCGTTCAGGCGCTCAAGCGAATGTTTGGGGCGATCGGCGGTTTTCCATTCGCAGAGACATGCAACGCCGTCATAACTGGCAACGCAATCGACCTTTCCGGCATAGCCAAGATCATGATGAAAGACAGTCCCTTCGAGCAGTCGTACCTCATCGATCGCCAGGACAACAGGTTTGATGCTCTCCCAGTAAGGTTTGATCCCATCGGGACAGGTCACGACTTCGCCTTGTAAATAGCGCTGCACGTGCTTGTGAGTGCCTGTACCGCGCCGACTGGCAGTGCTGCTAATGCGAGTGGCTTCCTCTGCGCCGACTCGTTCTTTCCAATGAGCCAGGGCATCTCGCTGCTGCTGCGATCGCGTCGCGTTGAGAATTGTGCTCACACTGGGCAAGCGATCGCCGCGATCGTTCACGTAATATTGCCTACCGTTCTGCCGCTCTTGTTTCGCACTCAGCATAGGAAGCGCTTGAGAATCAGAAATCATGACGTTGCAATGATGACAGTCTGCCTGGATTGTAGTCTTTCTGTACTGCTTTTACTGACACCCAACGTTAACCTTTTACTACTCCCTACTCCCCACTCTCTAACGATGAGACTGCACACCCACTTGCTGACACATTGCAAGCAGCGGACAGGTCGAGCAACGCGGTAGCTCTCCGGTGCAAATGTGTTTGCCGAAGGGCACTAACCGTTCGTTGATTTCAATCCAGTAGCGCTGGGGTAACTTTGCTTCTAGCGCTTTCAGCGTTTTTTCGGGTGTGCGCGTTTGCACATAGCCCCAGCGGTTGGTCACGCGATGGACGTGGATATCCACGCTAATCGACGGTTGCTTGCAGGCAATGCCCAGCGTGAGGTTGGCGCATTTAGGGCCGACGCCGGCAAACGAGACAAGCGTATCGAAATCGCACGGCAGCTCGTCACCATAGGTATCGACAATTTGACGAGCGATCGCCCAAATTTGGGGTGCCTTGGTTTCGTGGAAGGTAGAGTCACGAATGAGATCTTCAATCTCTTCAGTGGTCAGGCGCAACATTGCCACTGGAGTGCGGGCGCGATCGAGCAGCTTGATGGCAACTGGAAGCGAGGTTTCATCCCGCGTGCGAATGGAGATAATACAGGCAATGAGCTGCTCAAACGGTGATGTGTAGCCCAGTTCTGCCAACGCAAACATCGCTGCTTTCGGAAAAGGACGTACGGCATCCCGCAGCAGTTCTATTGCCTGATCAATCTCGAATGGTTGTTTTTGATCCACAGTGAGTCCAGTAAACGTCTCAGTCAAGGCAAAGGTTCATCCATTATTCAGCCTTCATCCCTTATCCTTCATCCCTCCTCAAACAGGTAGAATATCTACGACCACAGTAAGGAACTCACCATGTCTCAGGCAGCGATCGGCATTATTGGCGGCAGCGGACTCTACAAAATGGAGGCGCTGAAGGATGTAGAAGAGGTGACGATCAACACTCCCTTTGGCAAACCCTCTGATGCAATTATTTTGGGGACGATCGACGGCACACGGGTGGCCTTTCTAGCACGGCATGGCAGAAACCACCATCTCACACCCTCAGAACTGCCGTTTCGCGCCAATATCTATGCGATGAAAAGCTTGGGCGTGCAGTATCTAATCTCCGCTTCAGCCGTTGGGTCACTCAAGCAAGAAGCCAAGCCATTGGATATGGTGGTACCCGATCAGTTTATCGATCGTACCAAAAACCGCGTTTCCACCTTCTTTGGCGATGGCATCGTTGCCCACATTGCCTTTGGCGATCCCGTCTGTCACAATCTGGCAGGCGTTCTCGCTGATGCAGTCGCCAGCCTCAATCTTACCGATGTCACCCTGCATCGCGGCGGCACCTACGTCTGCATGGAAGGTCCTGCCTTTTCGACTAAAGCCGAATCCAACCTGTATCGCAGTTGGGATGCAACCATCATCGG
Source organism: Stenomitos frigidus ULC18 (assembly GCF_003003795.1). Lineage (GTDB taxonomy): Bacteria > Cyanobacteriota > Cyanobacteriia > Leptolyngbyales > Leptolyngbyaceae > Stenomitos > Stenomitos frigidus_A. Next base: position 8,215 of record NZ_PVWK01000121.1, read on the forward strand.
CATGACGAATCTGCCAGAGGCAAAGCTGGCGAGAGAGGCAGAGATTGCCTACGCCACCTTAGCGCTGGTCACTGACTACGACTGCTGGCACCCCGACCACGACAGCGTGACCGTCGATCTCGTCATTGCCAATCTTCAGCGCAATGCCGTCAATGCTCAAAAAGTGATTCAAGAAACCGTGCGTCGCCTCAGCGAAAATCCGCCTACATCGGATGCTCATTCAGCACTTAAGTACGCGATTCTCACGCCGCTGGATAAAGTTTCGGCTGCAACAAAGGAAAAGCTGAATTTGCTACTCAAAAAGTATCTTTAAGGAATAGCAGAGTAAGCAATAAACAATTGGGCAACCTGAAAAGCTGTTGGAGGCAAAATATGCACCAGGTTAATCTCAAGGAGGAGGCTTCCCAACTGGCAGCACTCATTGAAGAAGTCGCTAGCGGTGAAGAAGTTGTGATTACACGTAGCGATGGTACATCGTTTCAGATTGTGCAGCTTAATACTGCAAAACCTCGTCCTAAGTTTGGCAGCGCAAAGGGCTTGGTGAGCCTATCTGACGATTTTGATGCGCCCTTGGAGGATTTTGAGGACTATGTTTTGCTGTGTCAATGAGAACTCGCATTACCGATACTTCTCGGTGAGGTAGTTAGTGTAGTTCTCATCAGGATCAAGATCTCCTGATGGTTGTTGACTCTGAGCAATCCCCCGGAAGGGGAGATAAGTTTCCCCGTTCTAGCACAAGAGAATTTTCCTGATTATGAACGCCTGAATCGGTATCAAATTCCAGGCTTCCAACGAGCTTTTCTGCCAGAAGCGTCCTGGATGCATGAGGGAGAGCGAGAAGTTCTTCGGTTAGCTGCTCAATCGATCGCATAGATCCTCGCAGAATAATAAGGGGTGTTTGTCGAGCGATCACCCATTTGACCTAGCTGCGACTTCTCACAAACTGATATTAACTCAAACTATATTAAAGAGCACTCACTTCTTTCCAACGGAATGTTCATTTAATAAGCGAAACCTCACTCAGAGGTTTGATCCAAAAACAACTCTTCAGAAGGAATCCAATTTCTTGCATAGTTATCAGCCATAACTAACCAAGTAGAAATTCGTTCTTCGCTAGGCACAATCCTTCCCCAATATTCCTCAAAAAGTGCATCTTCAAGAGTTACAGCAGCAATTCGCATTTCATTTTCTATATCAGCAAGTGCTCTCTTGAGATAATTCCCTCCTCTAGAACCGTCTGCTCTTAATGCAACGCTACCAGCAGAAAACAGATCACGAGCTTGCGGACAGAGAACACCTCTATAAGTGAGCATATAACTTACAGCATCTGAGTATTTATCTTTAGCCCGCGATGGCTTTACTATTTGAGGGCATAGTATAGCTGCCTCAGCACGAAGTTGACGCTTCTCTTTCTGATCAAGGTTCATATAGATCTTGACCTGAAGAGGCAAAGAGTGTTCTTGTTCTTCTTTTTCCTCAAGCCACCACAGTCGCTCCCCTCGCTTAAGACGTTTTCTTGCGTAAGCCCTTACATGGGTCATTTTTTGTTCGTCTGAAGCTTTGGAGAAAGCTGCATAGGTAGTCCCCATCCGCTCAAACAGGCTTTCTTCCGCAGTCATCTCGACCTCAAATCTTGGAACATGTGAGGTTCTGACATGCATAACGCAGTCGTCATACCTCCCCCATCTAACTTCTGGCTCACCTCCCATTTTCCCAAAAATTAAGTAAATATGCTCAACAGATAAATCGCGCATACCTTCAAATATGCTGTTTGCGATGCTTCTCCATGTATCGTTTGTTGTAAATTTAACCTCTATACCAAACTCACCTAGTGGTATATCAGGGAAGATATGAGGATGAGGTTCATAGTTAATGGTTAGACCCATCGACGCAAGCGCATTCCTAACTTCGTCCTCAAATTGCTTTGAGGATGTAAACTTGCCACTTGTCATTATTGTTTGATTTAGTCGAGCTGTAACTTCTGATATGACAGCCTCGAATTCATCAATGTTCATTTAGTGCAGCAAGTACAGCCTTGCCAATATGCCATGATAGAACGGGCGGAACAGCATTACCGATTTGCCTCTCTGTTTCTCGAAGCTTAGACTGAAAAATAAACTTATCCGGAAAAGACTGAATACGTGCCGCCTCCCGCATAGAAATTCTCCTTGTTTGATTGTAGTGGAACTGTATGTTCCCGTGGCATTCTGCGCGTATTGTGTAGCCTGGTCTGTCGGCTTTCAAGCATCTGTCGCCTTGCTCGGGGCTTCGGTTTGCTTTGCTCCAAATATGATTTACTGATTCATCCTCTGGCATTTTCTCTAAGTCAGCTATCGCCTGTTGAGCTGTAATATGCTCACTTTTTGAAAGAACTGCCTTTGGAGGCTCAAAATTTATTCCTGGTTGTGTTCCTATAATAAAAACTCTATCTCTAGTTTGAGGAACTCCAAAGTCTGCTGCGTGATAGAGTTTGTAATCAACTTTGTAGCCAATGCTTGAAAAGTCTGATATAACTTTTTCCAAAGACACTTTGTTATTTTTCATAAGCAGTCCTTTCACATTTTCGGCTACAAATATTTTTGGTTCTAGCCTTCGTACTGCTTCAACCATTGCTTTGTAAAGCCCACTTCTACTACCGCCAACACCAGCCTGTTTACCATTTACAGATATATCTTGACAAGGAAAGCCACCAACAATTACGTCAGCAGTCTTAGGCATAGTACTCATTAGATCCCAAATATCACCACAAACTATTTCTTTACCAAGATTATGCTTGTAACTTCTGCAAGCAAACTCATTGATGTCATTTGCCCACACAATATCGAAAGCGAGGCGTTTATACCATTTATCTAAAAATCTAAACCCGCCAGATATACCTAAATCCATACCGCCGCAACCAGAGAAAAGAGAAACGACGCTTGCTCGCGCTGGTTTAATGCGAAGCACTCTTTGCACTTGCCGCGAACCACTCAATGGTAAAACATCAGCAAAGCTCGGCTTACCCATCCCTACGTCGTTCAACATGCTACTTAACTGAACCCACCTTACTTAATAGAGGCGATAATAGTACAAAAAGTGAGTCAGGGGGCAAAACCATCATTTATTTATACGCTCAAGAGCGACCCTCCTTAGAAAGCTAAATACTTACAGAATCGCGATTTTTTATGAATGCTATTCTTTACCCAAACATAGCGATCGCCCCTTCACACCTTCACCACAACACCTTTACTTTCTACAGCCGATCGCCCCACAGCACACAAAGCATAGGTTCCTGACGGCAGGGTAGTTTTTGTCGTTGCAACGGGAAGAATCTGTTGCAATGTCCAGTTTGTACCGTTTTGCTGGTAGAGTGACCAGCCGCGAATGTCTTGGGTGGAGGCATTCCAGATCAGCGTCCCGTTGCTAGCGTGAACGCCAGTGGGGTTAGCGGGTGGCGTTGAGGTCAGCCAGGGCATAGAAGGAGGAAGGGCGCGGTTGGCGTAGGTTTCTGTGCGGAAGCGATCGCCAATCCCTTGATGATTTGCCGTTAGTGCTTTTGCGCTAAAAAACACGTTGCCCAGTGCCAGTTGAGGTGTGAGCTGCCGAGTCAGGTCAATCTGGTTCAGAATTTCGGACAGATCCCACTGGTTGCCGCTCAAGGCACCCAAATTGTTACCAGGGTAAAGATGTCGCTGTTTGGGGTTGTTGTCCGTCCACCAGCGCAGCAAGATGGGATAGCTTTGTGCCGTCGCATCAATCCGCCAGTAAAGCTGAGGCGAAAGGTAATCCACCCAACCTTCCTGCAACCATTTGAGGGAATCGGCATAAAGCTGGTTGTAGGCATCCAGTCCCTGGATTTGCGGCGGCTGACCAGGACGATAAATACCAAACGGGCTGATGCCAAATTTGACGTGTGGTTTTGCGGCACGAATGCTCGTAAAAAGACGTTGAATGAGGCGATTCACATTGTCTCGTCGCCAGTCTGCCAGAGACAGCGAACCACCACCCGTTTTGTACGCCTGATAGGTTTTGTCATCGGGGAAGGTTTGTCCGGCGATCGGGTACGGGTAAAAATAATCATCCAGATGAATGCCATCCACATCGTACCGACGCACCACATCGAGAATGACATTCGTGGTGCGGTCTTGCACCACCTTTGCGCCAGGGTCCATCCAAAGCTGCTTATCCCAGCGGTACACCACATCGGGGTTCGTCACCGCCATATGCGGGCTGACATTGACGATGCGTTCAGACGTGCGGGCGCGGTAGGGATTAAACCAGGCGTGCAGTTCAATATTGCGCTGATGGGCTTGAGCGATCGCAAACTCCAGGGGATCATAAAACGGGTCTGGTGCTTTGCCCTGTGTGCCCGTCAGCCAGAAACTCCAGGGTTCCAGCGACGATCGGTAAAGCGCATCGCCTTCGGGGCGCACCTGTAAGATCAGCGCATTCAAGTTCAACGCCTGCATGCGATCCAGAATGCCGATCAGTTCTGCCTGCTGCTGCTGAGTGGAAAGCCCTGCCTTAGAGGGAAAATCGCCATTCCAAACACAGGCAACCCAGGCAGCACGAAATTCTCGTGTGTGCGACACGCTTACTGTTTTCACCCATGGCACGATCGCGCTGGAGTCGATCGCAGGTGCCTTCCCTAGCGCAACCAAACATTGATAGACAAAGGCGGCAATTTCAGCGCGAGTAGCAGGTTGGGTGGGTCGCAGTCGGCGCAAATCAGGATGGTTAACGACGATTTCGTTCGCCGTGGCTGCCGCGATCGCGTCGATCGCCCAACCCGCAATCTGAGCACTGTCTTGATAAAGCTCTGCTAGTGTCACAGAAGACTCCGACGGCAAACCCAGCCCACCGATTAACGCTGACAATGCCTGCACTCTCGGAATGTTTTCATTCGGGCGGAACTGCTGTCCCGGATAGCCGGTTAAAAAGCCACCTTCGTACGATCTACGAATGGCACCGGCTGCCCAATGAGTTGTCGGTACATCAACAAACGGCACGTAGGGACGGGTAGCAGACGGGCTAAACGCCGCTTGCAAAACAGAGGCAAACTCTGCCCGACTCATCGCGCGTTCGGGACGAAACGACCCATCTTCAAAGCCGCGCATGATGTTGCGTTGCGCCAACCCTTCAATAAAGGGACGCGCCCAATGGGTTTGAGTATCAGGGAAACCAGAAGAAGCGACCATACGCAGCAATTTTTGAGTTCATTATCCTCCAAAGCTTGCGCAGAAACCTTCACAGAAACCGGGTTTCTTACAAGACGATGCTGTTTAAACAAGCAGGTTGTTTTCAGAAACCCGGTTTCTACTACAAATCTAGAGACATCTGTTGCGGCGATGATTCATCTGGCGGTGCTGGCTGGTCGATCGCTGGACCCGATGCCAACTTGTGAGCATGGCGAGTCGTTTCCGGTAGCCGGTATTTGGTGGTGCAGCGCATGACATACGCGATCGCCGTTTCGAGACTCACCCGATGTCCCGGGGAAATATACAGCGGTTTGGTGCCGGGACGCGTTCTCAACGCCGCACCAATGGTTTCGCCTTTGTGAATCAGCGGTTGCCAACTGCCACGATCGTCCGCCAACTCGGCATGTTTGCCCACCAGCAGAGATTTTGCCACGCCGATCGCAGGCACATTTGCTAAAAGCCCGATATGGCAGGCAATCCCAAAACGACGAGGGTGAGCGATACCCTGACCATCACACAGCAGCAAGTCTGGAATCACCGTAATCTTTGCCAGCGCATCCAGCACCGCAGGCACTTCCCGAAAGGAAAGGAAGCCGGGAATGTAGGGAAAGGTCGTGGGGCGACGGGCGATCGCCCGATCCTGCACTTGCAAATCGTCCAGATTGAGCACGGCGATCGCGGCACGAGTCACAGTGCCATCGCACTCAAAGCCCACATCGACACCCGCAACATGACGAATCGTGCTGAAGTCATCGATCGTCACAATATCCTTGCGGAGTGATTGCTGAATAGCGGTTGCCTCTTCTGCCGTTAGCACCCATTCGTGGCGTTGGATGATGTGCATGGGGGAAAGAGGGGAGGAGTGAGGGGGGAGGAGTGAGGGGGAGGCAGGGGAAGCAGAGGAAGAAAGGCGAAAGATACAAGGTGTCGGGTGAATGGGCTACTTTGGGGGTGGGTACTTAATCTTAATTTTGATGGTTTCAGTCGCACCTGCCAGAAGGAAGACGCAGTCGCCATAGCGGGTGAGATCTTGGCGAGTGATGGGATTGTTGGAGAAGCCGTAGCCTTCGGTGGGGATGCCCTTAGTGTTGCGGTTGAGGACGCGATCGCCATTCAGATCTTGAAAGACAGCAATGGCATAGCTACCCGATGCAACATCTTTGAGCGTGATTTTGAGCGGATCTTCGGTAATCTTGATGCATCGACGTACGACGGCATTCTTATCGTTGTCAGGAAAGTCGAAACTGCTGGAGAAAAGCTTGAAGCAGAGTTCACCTTTCTGATTTTTCAAGCCATCAATTTCAATGGTCAAGTTGCTTTTAAGTTCAGCGCTTGCGATCGGTGCCAGTATCAGGCTGGAAAGTGTTAGTAGGGCGATCGCGTCTATTCTAATTTTTAACTCAAACATGCCGATTCTCTTCACCCTCAAAGACACCTTCTTGAAAGAAACCGGGTTTCTGGATGCAACTTACATACTCAAACGACAATTGCTCATGGAGAAACCCGGTTTCTGCGTCAGCTTGGTTGTTACTCTCCTCGCTGTCCGTTCCCACCGTACCGATCCTGAAGGGTTGCTCTTAACTCAGCAATGGCTTGAGCATTGGCGGCAATTTGCTGAGCATTTTCCTGTTGAATCTGAACGGTTTCTTGCTGTCGTCGGGCAATCAGCAGCAGGATTTCGTTAATCTGGGCAATCGCAGCGTTATGATGGGCGACGGTTTGTTCTAGTGAGGATGATTGATCGGTCATAGCGTTACCGGCTCAAGATAGACCCATTTTAGGCGGTCTTGCCATTAATCCGTTTCATCATCAGTTTGATCTGTGGACTCATTAGTAGCCTTCTTGCCTGCCAGGGCGATCGCAATCGCATCCACGACTCTGGCAACGGGAAAAACCTCAATGCCAAGATCCGGTAGCACCTGACCTTTGGGGACGATCGCCTGCTTGAAGCCCAATTTCGCCGCTTCCTTTAGCCGTAGCTCCATTTGCGAAACCGGACGTACTTGTCCACCCAAACCCACTTCGCCAATTAGCACCATCCGTGGATCAACCACCCGATCGCGGAAGCTCGCTACCACCGCGATCGCCACGCCCAAATCAGCGGCAGGTTCTCCCACACTCAAGCCACCGGACGATGCAACATAGGCATCCAGTTTAGAAAGGGGAATCCCCACGCGCTTTTCTAACACTGCCAGAATTTGCAGGAGTCGATTATATTCAATTCCAGTCGTCGATCGTCGAGGTGAACTGTAGCTGGTCGGACTCACCAGCGCTTGCAACTCAACGACAATCGGGCGTGTCCCTTCGCAAGCAACGATCGTTGCGCTACCCGACGAGAACTCATCCCGATTGCCTAAAAAGAGTTCCGATGGATTGAGTACTTCCTGCAAGCCCTGATCCACCATCTCAAACACACCAATTTCGTGAGTTGCCCCAAAGCGATTTTTCACCGATCGCAGCAATCGATGGCTGGCGAAGCGATCGCCCTCAAAGTACAGCACCGTATCCACCAGATGTTCCAGCACCTTGGGTCCCGCGATCGCCCCTTCCTTCGTCACATGCCCTACAATAAAGAGCGTAATATTCTGCCGCTTCGCCATCTGCATCAGCACCGACGTACATTCCCGCACCTGCGCCACTGACCCCGGAGCCGACGACAACGCACTGAAGTACAGCGCCTGAATACTGTCAATCACTGCTACATGAGGCTTCAGCGACTCCAACTCGGCGAGGATAGTGTCGAGGTCGGTTTCGGGCAAAAGGTAGAGTTGGGAAGATGGGGTGTCGGGTATCGGGTGTCGGGTGTCGGGAAGCGTTTTGAGTTTTGAGTTCCGAGCCGCGTCTGATTCCTGACCGCTGACCGCTGCTAACTCCTCTCCCCTGCTTCTCTGCCCCCGCTGCTCCCTTTGCTCTCCCCTCTCCCCTCTCCCCTCTCCTCCCCTCTCCTCCCCCACCCCCAACCGCTGCGCCCTCAACTTCACTTGCTGGGCAGACTCTTCGGCACAAACGTAGAGAGTGCGATAGGTTTGAGAGAGTCGATTGGCGGTTTGTAGCAGCAGGGTGGATTTGCCAATGCCTGGATCGCCACCAATCAGCACCAGGGAACCGGGGACGATGCCGCCACCGAGGACACGATCGAGTTCGCTATAGCCTGAAGACAAACGGGCTTGGGGATGATCGGAGATTTGCGCCAGCGTCAGGGCCGCTTTGGGTTGAGCAGGTGTTTGGCAAGTGCTACTAGAGCGCCCACCGAGGCGAGCAGCACCGGGACGGGCGGCTGTGTTTGTGACGGGTGCAACCTGTTCTTCGAGTGAGTTCCAGCTATTGCAGGCGGGGCATTTTCCAAAGTATTGAGAAGACTCTGCACCACATTGGTTACAAACGTAGTGCGATCGCAATTTGGGCATGTTTGATGATGAGATGTTAAGAGTATGTTCAGAAACGATCGCGCTAACAAGCTAAATATTAAGAAAGTCTGAAGCGCTTTGAGGGAGAGAATTTTAGCGGTTCAAACTGGGCTGCATCGGCTACTATCTTTGGGTACTATCTTTAATGATAAAGTACAGAAATTAATGATTCTAAAATTAGCTTAAGGAGTCTATCAACTTGGAAAATCACAAAGAAAAGATATTAGTAGTTGATGACGAAGCAAGCATTCGCCGCATCTTAGAAACGCGCCTCTCAATGATTGGCTACGACGTGGTGACAGCCGCTGATGGTGAAGAAGCGCTCGACACCTTTCGTAATGCCGATCCTGACCTTGTGGTGCTGGATGTCATGATGCCCAAGCTCGATGGTTATGGGGTTTGCCAGGAGCTACGGAAAGAATCGGATGTGCCCATCATCATGTTAACGGCCCTGGGCGACGTTGCCGATCGCATCACCGGGTTAGAGCTGGGTGCCGATGATTACGTCGTCAAACCCTTTTCGCCTAAAGAACTGGAAGCGCGCATTCGTTCGGTCCTCCGACGCGTCGAGAAAACAGGCACTACAGGCATTCCCAGCTCTGGTGTCATCCACATCAACAGCATTCGCATCGACACCAACAAGCGCCAGGTTTACAAAGGCGATGAGCGCATCCGTTTAACAGGGATGGAGTTTAGCTTACTGGAACTGCTGGTCAGCCGCTCTGGAGAAGCCTTCTCACGCTCAGAAATTCTGCAAGAAGTCTGGGGCTACACGCCTGAATGTCACGTTGATACACGCGTTGTGGATGTGCATATTTCTCGCCTCCGCGCCAAACTCGAAGATGACCCCAGCAATCCCGAACTCATACTGACGGCTCGTGGCACGGGCTACCTCTTCCAGCGCATTCTTGAACCCGGCGAGACCGAATAAGACCAGACGAGCGATAGGCTTGTATGCCTGGGCTTGTATGCTGGAGGAAGGAACGTCTAATGCTGGGGTGCCCATGCAAATTTATTTGGACTACAGCGCCACCACGCCCACGCGACCGGAAGCGATCGCGGCAATGCAAGCTGCTTTGATCGATGAATGGGGAAATCCCTCTAGCCTCCATGCGTGGGGACAGCGCGCTGCGATCGTGGTGGAACGTGCCAGGGTGCAGGTTGCACGATTGCTAAATGCGCCTGCTGAAGCGATCGTTTTTACCGCTGGTGGCACCGAAGCAGACAACTTGGCTGTGATGGGAGTGGTGCGTCAATATGCCACACCACAGCATGTAATTATTTCCAGTGTGGAGCATTCGGCAATCGCTGAGCCTGTATGCTGGCTAGAGCAATTGGGTTGGGACGTGACCCGCTTGCCTGTAGATACTCAGGGACGGGTCAATCCCCTGGATCTCCGGGCAGCGCTGCAAGCCAACACAGTTCTGGTGTCGATCATCTACGGTCAGAGCGAGGTCGGCACGTTACAGCCCATTCAAGCACTGGGGACGATCGCCCGTGCTCACGGTGCCCTGTTTCATACCGATGCCGTGCAGGTTGTTGGTCGGCTCCCCGTCGATGTGCAGCAATTACCCGTCGATCTACTGTCGTTGTCCAGCCATAAGCTTTACGGACCGCAGGGTGCAGGGGCGCTGTACGTGCGACCGGGTGTCACACTGTTGCCGCTCGTCGGTGGAGGCGGTCAAGAAGCCAAGCTGAGATCGGGAACGCAGGCTGTACCGGCGATCGCGGGTTTTGGGGTTGCAGCTGAATTAGCGGCGCAGGAAATGACGATCGAAACACCCCGCTTGATACGCTTGCGAAACCAACTGTTTGAGCAATTAGCCGATGTGCCTGGATTGCTGCCAACGGGTATCAGTGGCGCAACGTTGAAAGAGACACTATGGCATCGCCTACCGCACCACACCAGTTTTTATCTCCAAAAGGCAGACGGCGAGACACTCAACGGTAAAACGCTGGTGCGCCAAATGAATCTCGCTGGCATTGGCATCAGCGCTGGGTCTGCCTGCCATAGCGGCAAGCTGTCTCCCAGCCCGATCTTGCAGGCAATGGGTTACAGCGATCGCGCGGCCAAAGCGGGCATCCGCCTGACGCTGGGGAAACAGACAACTGAAGCTGATATCGATTGGACAGTAATGGTACTCAAGCAAGTGCTATCTCGACTCACACCAGAACTCTCTCTCTCCAGACTGTCTTACTGATGATTACGATCGCGTATGGGTTCTCTAACGGTCGAGCAGGAATCTTTTTCGATTGTCTCAGAAAAATTCAGCGATCGCGGTTTCCAAGCTTTCTTTGCTTGGAGCGCTCCTTGATCAGTTCAGCCCCCAGGAAAGACCGGTTATCTTTTTTGAACAAGCAAGGCTTCATGAGAAAACTGTAAAAAGCGAGCAGGCAGACTGAGTATTGTTGACCGAAACTGTTTTATATCTCCTGATCTAAACACTTGACTTACTTTTCTAAATTGCTTGTCAAGTGGAATAAAATCCATGTGCTTAACAGGGTAGTACCATACTCGATCAAACTTGGAAAAGAGTTGCAAGGGTCGAACAGGGCCAATACCTGCAAACCAATTGATCAGCCTCAAATCGAAATAGAATACATAGCCTCCTGGAGGAAGAGCCTGGTAAATCTGCTCAACTATATGTCTGCGGCATTCCTCACCTTTAATGGATGAAAAGACAGTTGTTACCGAGATCCAATTGAAACTGTGAGACGGGAATGGAATCGTTTCGCCATCATAGGCTAAATAGGAAATTCCGGGGTTCAACTTTTTTGCAAGCTCAATTGTACCTGGCCGTAGATCTAGACCCGTAAGCTGTCTTGGGGAAAGCCCTAAATCAATATACATCCGAGTACTTCGACCATTTCCACAGCCAAGATCTAAGACTTTGAGATCGCGAAGTGAAATCTGGCTCATCTCCAATGCCTGGGTCAGCGCATAAAAGACAGCAAGACGATAGGCTAGCTCATACTCATTTCCGAGAGGATTCCAACTATCGGTTTCTCCAGGTTCCAACGTTTCGTAATCAGTAACAATTTGAGATGTGTAGGCATTTTTAGGCATAAAAGCTCACGATATTCAGCAATACTATTCAGCGACCGGTGCCGAAAATTTAAACTGTACGTCTCAACCGATTACGCTCTCATCTGTCACTTTTACAAAGCTTTGCAGGCCAAAGAGTTTCTCTTAAATGATCCTTTACTAAAGCAAAACTTTCACTAAAGCCTGATTCATGAGCGCAACAATAGAAGCTCTCTAAGCTTTCATAGCAGGTCATCGTTAGCCACCAGCTAACTACCCGTATGATAGCGACCAAGTTGTAAAAATGCTTGTTTTCGTCGACACATTGCAAAGCAGACAATGCACTTTCTACAGCACATCACCTTAAGGTAATCCGTTCCCCGACTAACACGCATGGCAGCGCAAACTGTTGCGACCGCTTCAGTTCAACCATAGTCCGTTGCCTTCTCGTCAGTAGCGAAGATCAACGTCCTGAGTACTTGCGTTATTTCACCTGAGTAATGCGCCAACTCAGCTTCAAGTTAATCCAGAAGTTCCAGAGTGTAACCATGACGATCGCCAGAAAATTCGACAGGTAAGGATTGAAATGCAGCGCATTAAAGAACAGATTTAGGATCAGAATTTTAAGAATCAGCCCCATTAAGCAAATCAGGTTGAACTTAGCAAAACGCTTAATAACCTGATGCCGCTTTTGCTGTTGTTGCGCCAGATCGCCAAACGTCCAGCGATCGTTCCAGACAAAATTATTGATAATCGCCAGTTCCGCAGCCACGATCGCGCTGCGGGTCAGCCCAAACCCCAACGTGCTATGTAGTAAATACAGTAGCCCCATATCCACAACCAGTCCGCTCAAGCCCACAAAAGCAAACCGAGCAAACCGGATGAACGGAAAGTTTAGCTTCTGGCTCACGCGCCCCAGTCGTCCCAACGACACGCGCAAACGTAGTAGATGATAGATGTAGTCACGGTACTGCTTCCAGGTAACTTTGCTTTCCCCAGCTTCGCGCTCCTGGAACACATAGCCCACTTCCGCAATCTGCTCAATCTCGCCACGTCCAAGCACTTCCAGCAAAATTTTGTAGCCCAGCGGATGGAGCGATCGTCCCGCAATGGCACTGCGGCGCACCAGAAAGTAGCCGCTCATAGGATCAGACACACGACTCACGACATCGGGCAGCAACACCAGCCCCAGCAGTTGAGCACCCCGCGACAAAAACCGTCGCATCGCGCTCCAGGTACTAACACCACCGCCATCCGCATTGCGACTGGCCACCGCTAACGCGGCACCCTGCGTGATCGCAGCGAGAAGCTGCTGCAGCACTTCCGGTGGATGCTGCAAATCGCCATCAATGACCCCTAAAACCTCACCCCGCGAGACCTGCCAGCCACGAATCACTGCCGTCGAAAGCCCTCGCTCCGCCTGGCGACGCATCACGCGCAAAAAGGGATAGCGAGACATTAGCGCCTGTGCTATCCGCCAGGTACCATCCGGGCTATCATCATCAACCACAATAATTTCGTAATCGTGGGGCAGCACAGCATCCAACTGCTGACTCAATAGCGCCACAATCCGCTCAATGTTATGACTCTCGTTGTAGGTCGGTACTACCAAAGAGAAGCGTACTGCACCGATCGCGACTGCTTGACCCTCCGCTATACCGTCAAACGGCTGTGCCGACAGCGATCGCCGTGGCACCTGCAATAGCCCTGAAAGTTCAGGCAGAAGCTGATTGTAGCCAGTTGTCACCATAGACATTTTGAGTTGATTAGTTTGGATATCAGCACAGAAGCAGCAGTGTTATGAGCTGCTAGTCATTGACGAGCCGAATACGGAACAGCCGCAGGTGACGATTGCTGAACCATTAATCTTGCTTATAAAACAAAATCACTGCCCTTCTTGCCTCTCACCAGGTTTACACAGAGCGGTCATTGTGTAAATCTTCTGTAAAGTGAGCACTGTCCTCCTTAGACGCAAGAGGCCCAGGAATGTGCCCCATGTCGATCGCGCGACTGAATCATCATTGAGAAGAGTCGTCAGCTTTCAGCTATGAACGCCAGCTTAGCGACTGACCGTTAAGTCCCTCCTACCGATATAGCTGCTGTCCAGAAGCACTTTCAGCACTGAATCTTAGCCTCCAAAAACGTTTGGCGCATGTGCTAGCGTTGGCGTATTAACTAGGCTTACCCTCGCCAACCCGTAGCAATGGACACACTCGCAACACCCAATGCAGCCGTCATTCCGTTAGAAACTCGCATCACAGCCGTTACTGTTTACACCCACCAGGCACTCGTCACGCGGCGCGGCAGACTGACCCTAACAGGCCAAGAGCAAACGCTAATGCTTGACGCATTGCCTTTGACCCTGCAACCAGAATCAGTGCGAGCGGCGGGTACCGGTACGGTTGCAGTTAGGCTGTTAGGCGTACAGACAGAACGCCAGTTTGCCACAGAACCAGTCGCCGATCGGGTCGCCCAGCTCACGGCACAAATTGAACAGTTGGTGGACGAACAACGCTCTGTGCAGGACAAACTCGCAGCCGCAAACCTACAGCGAAACTTTATTCAAACCCTGAGTGAAAAAGCCGCCGATCGCTTTTCCCGCAGTCTCGCCCAACAACAGGTAAGCCTCGCTGAAACGCGTAACTTGCTGAACTTTCTGGGACAGCGCTATGGCGATGCATCGGACGCAATCGCTCAGCACGATCGTGAACACACTCAACTGCAAAAACAGATTCAAGCGCTGTACCAGCAACTGCAACAAATTCAAACGCCACGCCCACAGGAAAGCTACCGGCTGGCGGTAAACATTGCGCCCTCAGGAGCGGGAGAGTTTGAACTGGAGGTATCCTACGTATGCGATCGCGCTAGTTGGCAACCGCTCTACGATGTGCGCGTCAACAGCACTGATCATCGTGTTCACCTGACCTACCTTGCAGACGTAAAGCAAACCACTGGTGAAGACTGGAGCGCCATTGCCCTGACGCTCTCAACCGCTAAACCTGGGCTCGGAACCCTGCCGCCCAAACTATCGCCCTGGTATGTGGATGTGTTTAGCCCTTTACCAACACCAGCGCCCATGATGTCCCGCCAACGTGCCGTTGCTTCAGCCGCACCAGGCAGTAATGATGAGGATCACTATAAGCTGCTTGCAGATACGGCCATGAATGAAACGGCTTTTGGCTCCGCTGCAATGCAGGAATTGCTGGTTGCGGAAGCACCCGCTGCGCAAATCACAAACGAAGGTGGCATTGTCACTTTTTCGATCGATGGCAACAACAACATTCCTACTGACGGTACATTTCATAAGATCACGATCTTCAGCGATGATTACCCGTCACGTCTGGAATACGTCGCCATACCCAAGCTTGTGAGTTTTGCGTATCTGCAAGCCGTTGTCACTAATCCACCGGACGGTGCAACGCTGTTACCGGGTCAGGCAAATATCTTCCGCGACAACCGTTTTGTCGGCACCACATTGCTAGAAAATATTGCTCCTGGTCAGGAGTTTAAGCTCAACCTGGGCATTGACGAAGGGCTGAGAATTACCCGCGATCTGATTGAACGCAAAGTTGATAAGCAACTCATTGGCAGTCAGCGGCGCATTACCTACGCCTATCGCCTCAGCGTGATCAATCTACGCGATCAAGAAGCATCACTCGTCCTGACCGAACAGCTTCCGGTGAGCCGCAATGAGCAAATCAAAGTCCGCCTGAACCGCACAAGCCCACAAATTCAGGTTGGCGAAATGGGACTTTTGGCATGGTCACTGCAGCTACAACCCAAAGGGCAGCAGGAAATTTCCTATCAGTTCACGGTGGAACACGCACCTGCGCTGACCGTTGTCGGTTTGGACGTATAGCTATCAGTGGTCAGCGATCAGCTTTCAGTCCCATCTGCTCGCTTCATTTAAAACGGCTATATCTAGCGGTGTGCTCTAAACGCGATCGAGCCTCAACATGAAGTTCATCTGGCTTGGGGGCTGGTTTTGCGCTCGTTCCTGTAAAATAGCGTCAACATTCGTTGGCTCCACATTTGTCTGGTGTCAGTGAATGCAAAGAGCAACTACCAGAAGACATTCGACGATTAGATACTTGACTTATCAGACATTCGCTTATCAGATATTGGGCAACGAATCTATGCAAGCACAGCGGCAATGGCACCTCAGTGGATTGATTGGGTTAATAATGCTCGGTAGTAATTTGCTGCTCTCACCAGCGATCGGTCTAGCACGGCCAGCCGTTCAGGTTGCTCAAGCGGCTCAAACCGCAGAAAGCGCTATCAATCAAGGTATTCAGTACATTCAGCAAGGGAAGTTGAGTGATGCGATCGATGCTTTTCGTCGCGCTACTCAGCTCGATCCCCGCATGTCTGCCGCTCATTACAACCTGGGGCTCGCACTGCGCCAGCAGGGACAGCTACAGCCTGCAGCCAATGCTTTTTATCAAGCGACGCAGACCGACCCCACCTTTGCCCTTGCCTATGCCAATTTGGGTGCCGCACTGCTAGAAGGAAACAACCTGCCTCAAGCCAGAGATTATTTGCAGCGTGCCGTCGAACTCAATCCCAAGCTAGGGTTGGCTCACTATAACTTAGGGCTCGTGTTAGAACGTCAGGGGAGTTTTGATCAGGCAATCAGTACCTACAGAACGGCGATCGGGCTTAGTCCCACAGCACCTGAACCGGCTTATCACTTAGGGTTGGTCTACAACCAACAGCGCAAGCCCAAGGAAGCCCGCGCGGCCTTCGAGCAAGCCATCAAAATCGATCCTAATTACGCCGAAGCTCACTACAATCTTGGGTCGCTACTCTTTACCCAGGGTGATTTGAACGGAGCCTTGAATGCCTTTCGGCGATCGGCACAAGCCAACTCCAACTACGCCAACGCCTACTACGCGGCTGGCCTGGTCTTTATGCGTCAAAACAAATTTGACGACGCGCAGAAGGTCTTGACCTACGCCAAAGATTTATATGCAAAACAGGGCAATAGCCCCTGGGCAACGAAAGCTGAACAACAGTTGCAAAAAGCGAAAGCAGGACGGTAGGAGAGGGGAAGGAGTGAGTTTTGAGTTTTGAGTTGGAAGCAGTGAACGTTGCCCAATCTCTAGACTCGTGCCATCGGCCTCCTGCCTTCTAGTGCCGAGCATGGGGACTTGGTTCTGGTGTTACCGCAAAGGTTAGAACCGTTTCATCCACACCTTTGAGCCGCAGTGGGCTGAATTTGGTGATTTCGTCTTGTTCTAAGTAGTCTGCGACCGCAGCAGAAACCAGGATGCAATCGGGTTCAGCGGCTTCTTGAATGCGGGAGGCGATGTTGACGCTGGGGCCGATCGCGGTGTAGTCCGATCGCTCTGCGCCGCCAAACATCCCAACCACAGCAGTGCCCTGGTGAATGCCACAGCGGAACTGTACCTGGCTGATACCTTGCTCTTGCCAACGTTTGTTGAGTAGGTGGAGCGAGCGCTGCATTTGTCGGGCAGCAGCGATCGCACGGCGCACTTGTTCGTTAGGCGTCATCTCTTCGGGTGAGCCAAACAGTGCCAAAATCGCATCGCCCATGAATTTATCAACCGTGCCGCCATTGTCAAACACAGCGCGGGTCATTTCAGCGAGGTATTCGTTCAACAGTTCGGCGACGCGACGCGATCGCAGCGTGTTAGACAATTGTGTAAAGCCAATGATGTCGCTAAACAACACGGTGACCATGCGCGGTTCAGGACGGAGATCAAGCACTAGTTCGCCCCGTGCGGCACGTTGTACCAGCGATGGCGGCAGAAAGCGCTTGAGAACAGATTCAGTCAAATAGGTATTCAGTTCGGCGACCCGCTGTTCGTTCGCTTTCAGTGCCAGCAGGTTACGGACTTCTGCCAGGAGTTCGCGATCGCTAAACGGTTTCGACAGATACGCATCAGCTCCCCGCTCGACGCCCTCAATGCGCGTGTCCTCGTCAGCTTTCGCAGTCAGCAGAATAATGGGAATGCCCTTCAGATCGTCATCCTCACGAATCATCCGAATCATATCCAGACCCGACACCATCGGCATCATCAAATCGGTCACAATTAATTGCGGGCGATGCTTTTGTGCGCTCTGAAACCCTTCAGCCCCGTTGCGAGCCGTCCAAATCCGATAGCCCTGTTCGCGCAAAATGGTTGAAACGTAGGTACGCAAATCTGGGTTGTCATCCACGATGAGGATGCGTGAAGCATCGGCTTTTGTGGGCGATCCAGCGAGCAATCCATCTTCTCCACTCTGATCTTCGTACAGCTCCATTTCGACATCGGCCAACTCCACGGAGGCACGGCTGGGCTGAGCTTCGCTTTGCACTTCGATCAGTTGCTGCGGCGGTAAATGCGTCATCCCTGTTTGCAGCCAAACCGTAAAGGTTGTGCCTGAGCCATAAACAGACTCGACTGAAATTTGCCCACCATGCAGATCAACCAGTTCCTTCACCAGTGCCAGTCCCAAGCCGCTACCTTCGTAGCTGCGGTTCGCTGATCCCTCTGCCTGTCGAAAGCGCTCAAACAAGTGCGGCATCTGGTCAGGGCGAATGCCAATGCCAGTGTCTGTCACTTTAAGTAAGCAGTGATCGCCAGCAGGCTGAAGCATCACGGTAATCGTGCCGCCTTCTGGCGTAAACTTCATCGCGTTTGACAAGAGGTTGTACAGTACCTTGTCAAATTTTTCTAGATCAAGATACACCTGTGGACAGGAAGTGAGGCGAGTCGTAAGCACGATGCCTTTTTTCTCGCAGTAAGGCCGGAAGGAATCTACCGTCTGACTGACAAATTCCACCAGGTCACACGGACGAAAACTAGGCTGCATGCGTCCAGCATCCAAGCGCTGGAGATCGAGGAGTTGGTTGACCAACCGCAGCAAACGACGCGAGTTTCGTAGCGCCACGGTTGCCTGGTCGTGGGACAACCCTTGCTGTTGGGCGATCGCTGACTCCAACGGCCCAATCATCAGCGTCAACGGTGTGCGAAACTCGTGAGAAATATTTTGAAAGAACTCTGTTTTTTGTTGATCTAGCTCTAAGAGTTGCTCTGCTTGCTGACGGGTTTTCTGATACAGGCGAGACTGGTGCACCGCGATCGCTGCTTGCACCGCCACCGCTTGCGCCAGCTCAATCTCTGAAGGCTGCCAGCGACGCGATTGACGGTTCTGACGCAGAGAAATGCTGCCAATAATCTGACCATCCAGGATCAACGGCACCACCAGCAACGCCCGGGCTGGGTTGCGAAATGGCTGTTCAGAAACCGTCATCATCGGATCCTGCTCCAAGTCACTGATCACGACAGGCTGTTGCGTGAGCAGCAGCTGTTTAAGTACAGGATTGCCTTCGATCGGCACAGTGGATTGAGGCAGCAGACGTGGTGCCCCATCGCCCTCTGGTGACGGCTGCTGCATCTTTGGCGGTAAGGCATCAGCGGCGCTCAGAGCATTCTGTTCATGGGGTGTAGAAGTTATTGCCCAACCGCTATGAGCTGCATCGTGCAACCCAACCAACTGCACAAACTCATCTTCCCGCGTCCACAGCGACAAGGCACATCCATCGGCATGGAGGGCTTGCCCAAGCTGCTGTGTAATCGCCGCAAAAATTTCTTGGGGATCAAGGCTAGAACGAATGGCCGTGGTAATGGTGTTAATTAACGCTTCTCGTTTAGCCAGTGCACGCACCTGCTCATAAGTACGGGCTTGAAAAAGTGCCAGCGCGGCTTGGTCTGCCACTAACCGCAGGAGTTGCACTTCATCTTCCTGCCAGAAGCGCGGTTCGTCACATTGATGGAGCGCCAGCATTGCCATCAACTCCTGCTGGCACACCAACGGCACAATCAAGCTAGAGTGTATCCCTGCAGCCGCATAGACTTGCTGTCGTTGTTGGAGTTCAGGCGCATCACCTTGCCAGCGATCGTGCGTTTCAACGTCCTGAATCACCTCAATCTCACGAGTCTCCCAAACAGTCCGTGCCAGCATTGTCTTTTGCTTGGCTAATTGAGAGGCGTCAGCTACTGCTGATTGTTCATTGACATAAACGAACCAATCGTCATCCATCAGCCCATCCTGCAAGGGACGCACGACGCAGCTGCTGACCTCCAAAATGTGACCGACCGTTTCCCCGATCGTATGCAGAATTTGACGGTAGCTGAGATCGCTACGAATGGTACTTGTGACTGCATTGAGAAGTGACTCTTGCCGCAGCGATCGTCGCAGTTCGCGCGTCCGTGTTTTAAGTACGTTATGCGTATCCGCCGCTTGACGCACAACCCCCTTCAGTTCATCGTCATCCCAGGGCTTTGTGACATACTTAAACACTTTGCCAGAGTTAATGGCCTCGACCAGATCCTCAACATCTGTATACCCCGTCAAGATAATCCGCATAATGTCGGGGTACTGCGTTGCCGTCAGACTCAAAAACTCTGTTCCGCTCATCAGCGGCATACGCTGATCTGAGATGATCACCGCAATATCGCCTTCCTTGGACAACAGATCGAGAGCAATGGGCCCATTCTCAGCTCTCAAAACCTTGAATTCACGGTGGAATGTACGGTATAGCAAATCCAAATTGTCTGGTTCGTCATCGACGACCAAGAGCTTGGGCTTGTGGTCTGAAGGAGTTTTCATGCGCCGCTCTCCAAAAGTGAGGGCAGCTGGGCAACCCATCGTTGATCAGCACAGACTTGTCCCAACATTAGCGTTGGGTGCTCCCGATTGACGTGATCGTCCTGTTCTATCGTGTGTCGTCTCTTGACTGCCTGCATGTCACTACTACTTTCAAAGGACTGTACGTAAGTATTTTTACGTACACATTTGTTTTGAGGCTTGAGAATTTGAGCGCCAGCCGTGCTCAACAGACATTTCAACGCGATGAGAGGACACAGATAACCACACAGAATGAAGCAGAAAGCGCTCAAAATCGTCCTCTGAAAACGGCAGCAGTATGAAGGCAACCAACTAGTGCGATAGTACTCCAACTCTAAGTCAGCAAAACTCATTGACGAGACCTCACTTAGGTTGCCCTTGATGAAACGTTTTTTAACGTCCGATCGTGAACTGTCGTCGCCACCAGCACACGCACCATCAGCTTAAGGCAAGGTCAAGAGGTAGTGTCAGCGCCAGGCCGTGAAGTAGATTTTGACTCCAGCGCCTAATTTTGAGCAACATCAACATTGGAACCCCCGAAAAGCCAAAGTAGTCTAAAAGGCAATTGTCTTAGCCTGTTTCTGATTGTTTCCTACGTTCACCGCACCCATCACAATGCTGCTCAAATTGGTTCGATCAACCTGGTTGCCACAACACAGCTAGCTCATAGTTCCTGACATAGATGCACTTCTCACATGCTAGTTTCTCTAGCAGGATTTTTGTATGCCGCTGACAGCGATTTTTATTTATGTTGCCCCTATAGCCCTCTAATATCCCATGCCTGTGTCAGATGACCACCCCAAGTTGACCACGAAAGCAGGCTACGAACCGCCATAACGGTCACCATGAACGCCTGAGACATCATATGTACCTGCAGAGTTTAGTGCCTGCAAGTGATCAATGGCTATAAGTCAATCGCATGACCAAAGACTAACCTATCCAGACAAAGCGGCCGAGACAAGCACTGGAAGCCACACCTGCAAAAATGTCCGACTCATCCAGTGTGCAACAAGCAGCCCGTCTAAGAGAGGCTAAGCTCAAAGAAAATTAATGAGACAGATCGGGCATAATAATCATGAATAAGATTAATCCTTTCTTTTAGAGGTTCCGATCGCAGCAGCCATTGACTCAACTAAACGCCACGTTTAAATTTTAGCCTGCTAGATTTGTGTCGTTTTAGCGGTTGGGGTTTATAACGGTATCGCACATGCTTCGGCAAATCTTTGTTCCTTCCGCTTGGAGTCTTCCCTAGTCATGCGGTGTCCCTTCTGCCAATACACTGATAACCGTGTTCTTGAATCGCGCTCAGCGGAAGCGGGTCAAAGCGTGCGGCGGCGGCGGGAATGTCTGCGCTGTGAACGCCGCTTCACCACGTATGAGCGCATTGAATACGTCCCCATCACAGTCATCAAACGGGATGGCGATCGTGAGTCGTTCGATCGCTTCAAGCTATTACGTGGCATCGTGCGCGCCTGCGAAAAAACTGGTATTTCTTCTGTGCAGCTTGAAAATTTGGTTGACGAAATCGAGGCAGAACTACAGCAGCGAGCCGTTCGCGAAGTCCACAGTTACGAGATCGGTGAATTGGTGCTCCAGAGTTTGCGCAGCTTGAGTGAAGTTGCCTATATTCGGTTTGCGTCGGTCTACCGCAAATTCCAAGGCATTCGCGATTTTGTTGATACCCTCAATCATCTCCGCAGCGACACTAATCAGGAGCAAACAAATCAAGTGCAGGGGGAGGCAAGTCAACTTGAAAAAGCTGACGATGCCTCAATGTTTGCCTCGTCATAAAATCCACGCTGGACTATCAGACAGCCATAGCGCCGCAAAGCTTACTCACCCTAACCCACTCCTGCACTTGCGTACTGCAAACCACGCTGGAGAGATGTCTACTACTCTGTACAGTCCTTTATATGATTCGCTATGCTGGACTAGTGGTCTCTGTTCGGCGTTCAATCCGTTTGCTTGCCTTAACAACCAAGCAGACTGGAGCGATCGAGAAAGAGTATGCCCAGTAACCTCACATAGGTTATCATGGTTCTTCTGAGCTATTAATTTGTCCAAATTTAGCTCTCCTACCACTTGTTGGGGGAGACGTGGGTGTAGGCCGCACAGTCCCAATGTGCGTATACATCGACAGGAGGCAAAATCTTACGGAGATAACTACCAGGAAACGATTCGCATGGTCAATCAGGAAACGACAGAAATAGATGTTGGCTTTACCCACGAGGATTTCGCTGCCCTACTCGATAAGTACGACTATCACTTCAGCCCAGGTGATGTTGTCGCTGGCACAGTGTTTAGTCTTGAGCCAAGGGGCGCACTGATTGACATTGGCGCGAAAACGGCTGCTTATATTCCGATTCAGGAAATGTCAATCAATCGGATTGATGGTCCTGAAGAAGTGTTGCAATCAAACGAAACTCGCGAGTTTTTCATTCTGGCTGACGAAAACGAAGACGGTCAGCTAACGCTTTCCATTCGACGCATTGAATACATGCGCGCTTGGGAACGGGTGCGCCAGCTTCAAGCAGAAGATGCAACGGTGCGCTCCAGCGTCTTTGCGACCAATCGAGGGGGTGCATTGGTACGCATTGAGGGCTTGCGCGGCTTCATTCCTGGCTCTCATATCAGTACCCGCAAACCGAAGGAAGATTTGGTTGGCGAAGAGCTGCCGCTGAAGTTTTTGGAAGTCGATGAAGAACGGAATCGACTGGTTCTTAGCCATCGTCGTGCGCTGGTTGAGCGTAAGATGAACCGCTTGGAAGTTGGTGAAGTAGTCATTGGTACCGTTCGCGGGATCAAACCATATGGTGCCTTTATTGATATTGGGGGCGTTAGTGGTCTGCTTCACATCTCCGAAATCTCTCACGATCACATCGATACGCCTCACAGCGTTTTCAACGTGAACGATGAAGTAAAAGTGATGATCATTGATTTGGACGCGGAACGGGGTCGCATTTCACTGTCCACTAAGCAACTGGAACCTGAGCCTGGTGATATGGTGAAGAATCCTCAAGTTGTGTATGACAAGGCAGAGGAAATGGCCGCTAAGTACCGTGAACAGGTACTTGCAGCTCAACAGCAACAACAGCAAACGATCGCTGTGGCGATTCCAGAAGGCGAATTAGAGGAACTGCCCTCTGCAGTCGAATAATTCGATTCGCGCAGTTTCAATTTGTCGAGGGATGGAGAGGCAGCAGTGCCTCTCCATCCCTCAGAGAGGAGGGTAACCTCCTCTTTTTTGTGACCATTTCTTTTTTGTTCTCTTACTGGAAGCACTCCCTTGGCTACCATTCAGTGCGGCAACGTTCAATTCCAGGCGATTAAGGCAGTATTGTTCGACAAAGACGGTACGCTAGCAGATTCCCAGACCTTTTTGCGCCACTTAGGTCGGAAGCGATCGCGCTTAATTGACGCGCAAGTTCCTGGCGTGCAAGAGCCTTTACTGATGGCGTTTGGGCTCGATGGAGATCAGTTGAATTCAGCAGGGCTCCTGGCAGTTGGCACACGCTATGAAAATGAAATCGCTGCGGCAGCCTATGTGGCAGAGACGGGGCGTGATTGGGTTCAATCGTTAAGCCTGGTACGATCGGCCTTTGCCGAAGCAGACAAAGTCTTTCAGCGCAAAGCAGATAACACACCGTTATTTGAGGGCGTACGTGAGGTTTTGCGAGCCCTGTCAGAGACTGGTATCTCGGTTGGTATTGTGTCTGCCGACACGACTGAAAATGTCAAAGATTTTGTGGAACGCTACGAACTGGGGGCCTGGGTACAGGTCAGTTTAGGAGTGGATCGCGGTCCTGGGAAACCCGATCCAACCGTTTTCCATCAAGCTTGTGCAGCCCTAAACGTTTTACCCGAAAATGTGCTGGCGATCGGTGATTCTGCTGCAGATATTGAAATGGCAAAAGCAGCAAAGGCAGCAGGCTGTGTTGCCGTCACATGGGGATGGACTCAGCCCACACAGCTTCATCAAGCAGACGCGCTGATATCGCACTTAACGGAAATTCAACTTTTCAAGGGCTAGTACTTAGTTAAGTTGCCGGAGCATAAATGAGCCATCACTTGCTCATCCTACGTAGGAGGACAAGGCATCACCGACCTAAAGAGGTACAATCTTTTTCAACAATCGCCTTCATAGGTAGAGGCAGGGAGGAGAGCGTCATCCCCCATTGCTCTCAAAGACGATGCTTCCGCCGTTGTTGCAATTCCTACCCACTCGTGTGAGTTTTTCCGGTCAAGTACAGATGCTATAATCTGCTGAACTTACTCTAAACTTTACGAGACCTAGCACAACTTCTACAAGTTGACTATCTACGGTCAGCTTATAGTCATCTTAACAGTCGTTAGCCAGAGAGGATTGACGCTTGTCCCGACGTTATCTTTTTACTTCTGAGTCCGTTACTGAAGGTCACCCTGACAAAATCTGTGACCAAATTTCAGACACCATTCTAGACACCCTCTTGGCCCAAGATCCTAAAAGCCGGGTTGCGGCTGAGGTCGTTGTTAATACGGGACTCGTGCTGATTACAGGTGAAATCAGCTCTACGGCCAAGGTCAATTATATTGATTTGGCTAGGCAAAAAATCGCTGAAATTGGCTATTCTGGTGCTGATAGCGGTTTCTCAGCACATAGCTGCGCTGTATTGGTCGCGCTGGATGCCCAGTCACCAGATATTGCACAGGGTGTCGACGCTGCGCATGAAACCCGTGAGCAGGCAAGTGATGAAGACCTTGACTTGATTGGTGCTGGCGATCAGGGCATTATGTTCGGCTTTGCCTGTAATGAGACGCCTGAGTTGATGCCGCTACCCATCTCTCTAGCGCATCGGGTTTCGCGTCGACTGGCGACCGTCCGCAAAACAGGTCAACTCCCTTACCTGCGTCCCGATGGTAAAACGCAGGTGACGGTTTTATACGAAGACAATCGGCCGATCGGGATTGACACCATTCTCGTTTCAACTCAGCACACGCCAACGATTGGCAACATTACGGATGAAGCAGCCGTTCAAGCCAAGATCAAGGAAGATCTGTGGTCGTTGGTCGTGCAGCCTGTCTTTATCGACATTGATGTGAAGCCTGACAGCAACACTCGCTTTCTGGTCAACCCAACCGGTAAATTTGTCATTGGCGGTCCTCAAGGTGATTCAGGGCTGACAGGGCGCAAGATCATTGTCGATACCTATGGTGGGTATTCTCGTCACGGTGGCGGTGCTTTCTCAGGCAAAGATCCAACCAAGGTCGATCGCAGCGCTGCCTATGCTAGCCGCTATGTCGCCAAAAATGTTGTGGCAGCTGGCTTAGCAGACCGATGTGAAGTGCAGCTTAGCTATGCGATCGGGGTAGCTCGTCCAGTTAGCATCATGATTGACACCTTTGGGACAGGCAAAATCAGCGACGATCGACTGCTAGAGCTAGTCAAAGAGCACTTTGAATTGCGCCCTGCTGGCATCATCCAAACCTTCAATTTGTGCCATCTTCCAGGAGAGCGCAATGGTCGCTTCTATCAGGATGTTGCAGCCTATGGTCATATGGGTCGCACCGATCTAGATCTGCCCTGGGAGCAATTGGATAAAGCGCCACTTTTGCAAGCCGCTTTGAAGGACTCACTGTCGCTTAAGCATTAGATGTAAGCAGCTCTAAAGCTGTCGGTTATTGATAGGCTTTTTTCTAGCGGCTGCTCATCAGCCGCTATTTCTTTTGCAAACTTTTTTGGCACGACAACTGCGATCGCCATTTTTATATAGCTGTTGTCACAAAGCTTAGGACATTGGGATCAAAGGGGGAGTGGGGGCGTGCCCCCAGCCAGGGGTTCCACCCCTGCACCCCGTCCTAACCAGCATGGCTATAGCCATATCACCCAATTGGAATACTAAATGGACAGTTTTCAGCTCGTAATCGTGAGGGGTTTGAGTTTTCAGCTAAGCCAGTCACAATAGTTGTCTGAGTGCATTCAAGATCAAGCTGGAAGTAGAGCAAATGCAGGGAAAGCAGATGATGGTTGTGTTGATCGCTCAAGGCATCTATGAGGAAGCAAATTTTGGGATAGGCATTTCACCGTCTCTACTGGCAAGCGGTGTCTCAGAAAAGATGCTTATGGGTTCAAAAAGAGAGACGATCGTGATATGAATCAAGCGATCGATATTCCAGCAAAATTCATCTTTGAAGGACCTGCTGCCAGTCCACGGGAATTTAAATTGTTGGGCAAGACGAAAAGATGCGAGGTGTGCAACTAGATGTCTTTTTGCGAACGTATCAATTGAGTGATGGCCGTTTGATCGCGTCCGCTACAAAACTGAAAACACAGTGCAACTAACGGAAAGCTGGTGAACAGTCGAGGTCCCCAGATGCGGTTTTAGCGATTGCAACCATGCCTAGAATCAGTCCTGCGCCCCAGCGATCGTTCACTCTCGATAAAGTCGTACAATCCAATCGACCACTTCAACAATACTGAGATTGTCAGTTTGAATTTCGATCGCATCCTCAGCCTGACGTAAGGGAGCAAGCGCACGAGTGCTGTCTTTGAGATCGCGATCATAAATTGACTGTTCTAGCTCATCCAGGCTGATTTCGTCCTTGCCCTGGTTCTTTAGATCTTGCTGCCGACGACGTGCCCGTTCCTGTACAGAAGCGGTCAAGAAAAGCTTGAGTTCCGCATCAGGAAAAACATACGTGCCAATGTCTCGACCATCGATGACGATGCCGCCATTTTTCCCATACCGTCGTTGCTGGCGCACCAGTTCCTTGCGGACGATCGGTTGAGCCGCGATCGCAGACACATTGGATGTCACTTCCAGGCTCCGAATTTCCTGCGTCACGTCTTGACCATTGATAGAGACACTGATAGATGTAGCTTGTTTTTCCATGAGAGTTGGCTGACCGCTAAGCTCAATCTCACACTGACTCACCAGTTCCGCAATGCTGGGTTCATCGTCAACGGCAAGACCAGACTGCAGCACGAGCCAGGTCAACGCACGATACATCGCACCTGTGTCTAGATACAGTAAATCGAGCACCTGCGCCACTTGGCGAGCAACCGTCGATTTTCCAGCCCCAGCAGGGCCGTCAATCGCCACAATAGGCTTACGGCTGGACAAAAGGATGTTGTCAATCAGGCGAGTCGAACCGATGCGACCCGCGATCGCCAGTAAGCCAGTTTCCTCAATCATTTCCAAAGGCTCCAACGTGGATGGATGAACTAATTCAATATATTCTGGGTCGATCGTCGACACGCTTTGCAGTTCCGTTTTAACCATATTAATCAACACATCAGCCGATCGTTCGCCTGCTCGAAACACCTGCGCAGCCTGACTCAAACCCCGATAAAGCACAATCGCCTGCGCGCGCTGCTCTGGGGTTAAATACTGATTCCGCGAACTATAAGCCAGACCGCTCGGCTCGCGCACAATGGGACAGCCCACGATCGCCACGGGTAAATTTAAGTCCTCAACCAATCGCTGAATAATCGCCAACTGCTGGGCGTCTTTCTGCCCAAAATACGCTCGCTGCGGTTGTACAATGCTGAGCAGCTTCGTCACGATCGTCGCCACACCTTGAAAGTGCCCGCTTCGCGATCGACCACACAATACAGATGTCATTGGTTCGGGCGGAATCACTTGCGTGGGCGAGGATTGAGCGCTAGGGGATTTTGTATCAGCTTGGGTATTCCAGAAACGTGAAGCGTCTCCAAAGGAAATAGTTTGAGCTTCAAGTTCTAACATCTGACTTCCGTCTTCTGTCTTCTGGCTCCCACCTTCTGCCTTCTGGCTGCTAACTGCTGACGGCTGACGGCTGGCAGCTGATTGCTGTCTCCCCACTCCCATCTCTTCCACACTAGGCGCAAAGATCACATCCACTCCCGCCTGCTCACACAATGCCTGATCCTGCTCTAACATGCGAGGATACTGCTGAAAATCTTCGGTTGGGCCGAATTGCAGAGGGTTAACAAAAATACTCACCACAACCAGCTTATTCTCTTGTCGTGCTTTTTGGATCAGGCTCAAATGTCCTGCATGGAGCGATCCCATTGTCGGAACCAAGCCGATCGAGACCTCAGGCAATGATTCACCTGTCATGAAGCGATCAAAGAGAGGTTGACCGGAACGATAGCGATTGAGATAACAACGTAAGCCGGCAACGGTTTTGAACAAACGCACCGCAACCCCCAAAATGACTGATATTTTGTTGAGAAGGCAAAGGCCTCACACCCCAAACCTAAATTTCACCTGTTAAGCGTATCAACAAGACTGCTATTGCTGCTACTCAAAACGAGTTTCAGTACGCCTGTCCATTTTGGCGAAGCGCGTTAGGATGTCGTCTGTAGGCTCTTCTTCAGATAGCTATGGACTTTTTCACGCAAGTATTACATCTGGTTGGTTCAGGTGCGGCTGCATTCATCACAGCTCGTAATATGCGTGACCCGCTCACGCGCCCAAACACGCTGGCAAGCCTGCAACTAGCGGAGTCTGGCTCTGTTCCTTATTTAGAGGCGTTGCGCGATCGTGCCTCTGCTGAAGGTGATACCTGGCTAGCAGAGAAACTCACCTGCCACGCTAACGATGAGCGTCGCCATGGACAAATCTTCGCCAATGCCCTGAAACAATTGAATAAGCAGGTGATTGATTTTAAGAAAGCACCGCAAGCAGCAGAAAAGTCCGGTGAGTCAAAGCGCAATCCCTTTTTTGATGCCTACTTTGAGGGATACTCGCAGGGAGAGTTGAAGCCAGAGGCGATCGACTGGATTGCCTTTCTGGCAAGCACCTACATTCTGGAACTGGATGCCAGCAAAGATTTTGTGCGGATGGCAAATGTGTTGCCAGAAGATGAGCCTGTGAGCGCCAAGCTCAAAAAAGGCATTCTCAGCGTCGCCAGTGATGAAACCGGACACGCTGCCTATCTGCGAGAAGCACTAGAGCGGCGTTTAATGGTTAGAGAAGTAGATGCCGTCATCGACTCTTGGCGTACACGCAAAGTGAACGCCATACTCGCGATGGTCAGCAGCTTCATCCAAAAGAGCAGCAAATCTCCGTCTCTCGTTCAGGATGGCGTGCCATCTGAGCTGTCAGCAACTCCAGAACCCGCTCTGGCAGCATAATTGATGTTCGTAGGAACGTTGCATGCAACGTTCCTACAGACGGAAACTAATTCCTGAAAGCCTTTAGCGATAGGCATCAACGCTAAAATACGAGAGGTGATTCTGATTCTTCTCTCTAAATAATGCAAGCTCCTTCAATTTCGCTGCCAAAGCCTGGTCAGTATTGGCAATGGCAACAGCAGCCTATCTACTATGTCAAAGCTGGAACGAAACAAGCGGAACGTCCACCGCTGCTTTTGATTCATGGGTTTGGTGCCTCTACAGATCACTGGCGCAAGACGATCGCGGGCTTGAGCGAGGACTTTGAAGTCTGGGCGATCGACCTTTTAGGGTTTGGTCGATCGGCAAAGCCCGATCGTGCTTATAGTGGCGATTTATGGCGTGACCAACTCCACGACTTCATTACTCAAGTAATTGGTCAACCAGTCGTGCTTGTGGGTAACTCTTTAGGTGGCTACGCGGCCCTCTGTGTCGCAGCCCAACGCCCTGAGTCAGCAGCAGGGCTGGTACTCATCAACAGCGCTGGCCCCTTCACAGACATTCAAGGCACAACGAAACCTGATCCAGTACGCGAAGTGATGGGCAAAGTCGTCCAAACGCTGTTTCGACAAGATTGGGCAAGTTTCCTTTTGTTTCAGTACGTGCGCCAGAAAGCACTGATCCGCAAGACTTTGGAAAAGGTCTACTTAGATCAAGACGCGGTCACAGAGCAGTTGGTCGAGGAAATCTATCAGCCATCCTGCGATCCCGGCGCACCCAAAGTGTTTGCCTCAGTGTTTCGTACGCCTCAAGGGGAAAAGGTTGATCGTCTGCTTGGCCAGATCACCAGCCCTTTGTTGATGCTTTGGGGTGAAGCAGATCCCTGGATCAATGCCAGAGAGCGAGGCGAAAAGTTCCGTCAGTATCATCCTCAACTGACCGAGTACTATTTGCGTGCCGGTCACTGTCCCCATGATGAGATCCCCGACCAGGTGAACCAGCTGCTGCGATCGTGGGTGATGGCCGATCGTTAAACAGAGCAACGAACTTCAAAGCAACACGCATGCCTTTTAGAGCATGACGAAGAACCATTTGTAGGAGGCGAGACAAGTCACAGCCCCTGCAAACGGTCTTCAGTTTTTGAGACCGGTAGTCGCAATGCCTCGGATAAACTGCCGTTGCCCAACCAAAAAGAGCAGTATGACTGGAAGCGTAGCAATCACGACAGCTGCCATCAATAGCGACCAACTGCTGGTGAATTGCTCTTGAAATTCAGCGAGGGCTAGCTGCACGGTTTGCAGTTCGGGTCGGGTCGTAAACACGAGTGGTTTGAACAGATCATTCCATTCGCCAATAAATGTGAACAGAAACAATGTAACCAGCGCTGGACGGGCCAGTGGGAACATGACTCGCCAAAGAATCTGTAGACGATTTGCGCCGTCGATCGCCGCGGCTTCCTCCAATTCCACTGGAATCGTCTGAAAGTATTGTTTCAGTAGAAAAATACCAAAGCCATTGGCGATCGTAGGCAAGATCAAGGCTCCGTAGGTATTGATCAAATGTCCCCACTTCAAGACTAGAAAAATGGGAATGGCCAGCATCTGAAACGGAATCACCAGCGTAGCCAGAATGATCAGCAAAAGCGCCTGTCTCCCACGAAAGTGCAAGCGTGCTAGGGCATACCCCGCTAGAGCAGACGTCACAATCTGGCCGCCAGTAACCACCAGTGCTACCAGTGTAGAATTCGCAAAGGCCAGCAGAAAGTTTCCCTGGAGCCACGCCTGATGATAGTTTTGCCAGGTCCAACCAGTGTCACCCATCAGTCCATCGGAGGGTAAAAAAGAGGTGACAGCCACTACGCCCAAGGGCAGCAGCATAAATCCAGCACCAGCGAAGAGAAAAGCAACGCTAGCAGGCGCAAGTAAGCCGATCGCGCCATGATCTAAAAATGGTCTAGTTTTTTCTTGGGCCA
This sequence comes from Stenomitos frigidus ULC18, assembly GCF_003003795.1. Lineage (GTDB taxonomy): Bacteria > Cyanobacteriota > Cyanobacteriia > Leptolyngbyales > Leptolyngbyaceae > Stenomitos > Stenomitos frigidus_A. The sequence continues at coordinate 39,509 of NZ_PVWK01000121.1, forward strand.
TGTCTAAAGACCGTAAACGATGCAACAGCTAAGACAACCTGGCAAAAGGAAGAGTCGCTGACTGAAAATGGCGATCAAAAGCCGCTGACAGCCTACATTTTCTCTATCAAAAGCTGTCCGCCTTAACTGCCTTAAAGCATAAACTGCGGCGGAGAGGAGTTTTACAGCATTATTTGCGTGAGCGGGAACGGAATCTTTGGCTAATTGGTCGATCCCCTTCAGGAAAGAGCTAAAGTGATATAGGCACGAATTTAACCATTTCGTTGCAATGCACCAAATTTCTTACCTTGATCGTCCTATGCCGAAATACTATCGGCTGCATTCTTGAGGAGACAATAGACTTATGCCGCAGCTTGAGGCTAGTGCAGCAATTGATTTTTACAGTGAAACCTACAAAGACGCTTACAGCCGCATTAATGCGATCGTGATCGAGGGAGAGCAGGAAGCCAACGAAAACTATATCAGGCTTGCTGACTTGCTTCCAGATCACAACGATCAATTGCTGAGCCTAGCAAAAATGGAGCATCGTCATAAAAAAGGCTTTGAAGCCTGTGGACGCAATCTCAAGGTGACGCCCGACTTAAAGTTTGCCCGCGAGTTCTTCTCCAAACTGCACGAAAACTTTCAGTCTGCCGCTGCTCAGAACAACGTTGTGACCTGTTTATTGATTCAGTCGCTGATCATTGAATGCTTTGCGATCGCAGCTTACAACATCTATATTCCCGTCGCTGACGACTTTGCCCGCAAGATTACCGAAGGCGTTGTCAAAGAGGAATATAGCCACCTCAACTTTGGCGAAGAGTGGTTGAAAGCGCACTTCGAGACAGCCAAAGCCGAACTAGAGACGGCCAATCGTCAAAATCTACCGTTGGTCTGGCAAATGCTGAATCAGGTAGAGAAGGATGCTCATGTTCTAGGCATGGAGAAAGAGTCGCTTGTTGAAGATTTTATGATCCAATACGGAGAAGCATTGGAAAACATTGGTTTCAGCACGCGCGAAATCATGCGGATGTCGGCGCTGGGTCTTTCGGCAGCCTAGCGGCTCCTCAAGACGCAGGACTCCTTGTTAGTTCTTGTGAACTGGGCTCCAAAGAGTGGCTTTCGGTACGAAGAGGCTGCTTTAAGCTGAGTCGCCAAGAGAGATCCTCCACATTCAGCCTCGTATTTGTTCCAAACTCAAGCTCATTAGGGAGTTGGCGGCGATCGCTGTCAACTCCTATTACTGCAGATAATCACTAGCATGACTGTTTTTATTGACCGATCGCTCAATTCGAAAGTGAATTGGTATTTTTGGGCACGATCTGGTCATGCTCTTTGAAGTTTGCTCATCATTGAATCCGTTTCCATCAAAATTCTCTAAGTTTTGCAGAGTAGTTCATGTTTGGTTTAATCGGTCATCTCACTAGCCTAGAGCACGCTCAATCAGTCGCCGAAGAATTGGGGTACCCCGAGTACGCCAATCAAGGTCTTGACTTTTGGTGTAGTGCCCCGCCGCAAATCGTCGATACCATCAAAGTCACAAGTGTGACAGGTCAGACCATTGAAGGTCGCTATGTCGAATCTTGCTTTCTCCCCGAAATGTTAGCGGCTCGCCGCATCAAAGCTGCTACTCGCAAAATCGTCAATGCGATGGCCCACGCTCAAAAGCATGGTATCAACATCACAGCACTTGGCGGTTTCTCCTCTATCATCTTTGAAAACTTCAATTTGCAGCAGATTCGACAAGTCCGTAATGTCATGCTGGAGTTTGAGCGCTTTACCACCGGTAATACTCACACCGCTTACATCATCTGCCGCCAAGTTGAGCAGGCCTCACAAGCGCTAGGCATCAATCTCTCTACAGCAACCGTTGCCGTTTGTGGCGCGACTGGCGATATTGGTAGTGCTGTTTGCCGTTGGCTCAACACTCGCACTGATGTAGCGGAACTCCTGCTCATTGCCCGCAATCAGGAACGACTGCAAGCCTTACAAGATGAGCTTGGCCGTGGCAAAATTCTAGATTTACAGACAGCACTGCCGCAAGCAGACATTGTTGTTTGGGTCGCCAGTATGCCTAAAGGCGTAGAGATTGACGCAGCAACCTTAAAACAGCCCTGTCTGTTGATTGATGGTGGTTATCCGAAAAACTTGGCGACCAAAGTTCAAGGAGAGAGCGTTTGTGTTTTGAATGGCGGTATCGTAGAGCATTCTCTCGATATTGACTGGCGTATCATGAAAATTGTCAACATGGACATTCCAGCTCGTCAACTCTTTGCTTGTTTTGCTGAGTCAATGCTTCTTGAATTCGAAAAATGGCACACCAATTTTTCCTGGGGGCGTAACCATATTACGGTGGAAAAGATGGAGCAAATTGGCGCAGTTTCAGTTAAGCATGGGTTTAGACCACTGCTCGTTTAGTGGGTGTTTGGCATCCTGAGCAAAGACATTCCTACCTATTCGTTTTTGTACAGAAAGAGGCAGGAGTAGTCATGCTTCTCTTAGACTATTTTGCCTGCAAGCAAAGCGACAAGGAGCTCTCTAGTAGCGCGTCTTGATCAAACGTGCAAATTTGTTTTCATTCGTAGCTAGAATTCAGCATCAACAGAAACCGATTAACAGCAGACTATTGAGAAAGACGAGCGAGCCGCTTGTGCATCAGCAGCTTCTGGGGTTGTCTGAAAAACCAGCAATACCAGAGGGAGTCAGTTTGCTTGGATTGATAGCCCGCTTTAGTATAAAGCTGCCTAGCCTGATGGTTATCTTCTAACACATGCAGGTAGAGATCTTGGAAACCCAGATCTAAAGCGATGGTCTCACAGCGACGCAAAAGAGTCTGCGCGACTCCTTGTCTACGAGCCTCCAAGCGCACAGCTAAATTTGAGAGATAAGGATAGGGCAGGCTACGAAATTGAAACGGGCTTGTCGAACGGAAGGTAATTTCAACGGTTCCCACCAGATCAGATTCACCATCTAGCAGAGTCACTACAGCAACAAGACACACGTAGTCAGATGCTAAAGATGAGCGCAAGCGGTGACGCAAGTCTTCATACACGCCAAGCCGAAGGACGGGCTGAAAAAAACGCATGAGACCAGTGCGAGGGTAAAAGCTATCGGAAAGAACCTCAACAAGGTTTGCTAAATCGTTTAAGCGAGCAGAACGAACAATGAGGTCGGGCGATTTCAGAAACACTCCGTCAATGCTGTTAACTATGGTTCAAGAAAAACATAAAGCGAGAAGATTAAGGTCGTTGCACTTTTGATTCTTTCAGACTAAAATCCCACAGCTTTAGCGCTCTAAGACTGTGGGATTTTATGCTTTTCTGTGTGTGAACAGATAAATTTTGTTTGCATGTTTGTGCACATTCAGCTGTCAGATTATATCAACCATCAAGCTTACCGAGCCATCTATGCAGTGACATAAGAGTCTTACAACACGGTCACGAATTACTTACCGATGCGGGGCGGCTCCCGAAAGGCAATCGCAAAAAAGAGAACGCCGATCGCTAGAGTAAGGATCAAAATGTAAGCAACGCTTTCCATCGTAAAATCTCTCAACCATTTGCTAAGGATAGTCTATCAACCAAGGCTAGAAAGGGGTCAACAACTTTTTACTAACGCTTAGCAAAGCTAACGTTCAACAGTATAAGTTGCTTACCCCTCCTTGAGAATGCCACAACAAAAGCTCTAGATCGCTTCTTTGCGACGGGTGCTCTTGTCACCCACCTTCTGGAAGAAGCCCCACTCTACTTGCTCTTCAGACAGGTCTGGATCGACACCCGCAAAGACATCACGGAAGATGGTGCGAGTACCGTGCCAAATATGACCAAAGAAGAAGAGAAGTGCAAAGACTGCATGACCAAAGGTAAACCAGCCGCGCGGGCTAGTGCGGAAGACACCATCTGAATTCAACGTTTCACGATCGAACTCGAATGGTTCGCCTAACTGACTAGCGCGAGCATAGCGCTTCACCGTTGCTGGGTTCTTAAATGTCTGACCATTCAATGCCCCGCCGTAGAAGCTAACAGTCACACCATTCTGCTCAAAGCTATACTTTGACTCTGCCTTACGGAACGGAATGTCTGCTCGTACAATCCCATCTTTGTCAGTCAAGACAACAGGGAAGTTCTCAAAGAAGTTGGGCAAGCGACGTACCGACAGTTCTCGACCTTCACTATCTTTGAAAACAGGGTGACCCAACCAAGATTGAGCAATTCCGTCTCCCTTATTCATCTGACCAGTGCGGAACAAACCACCCTTAGCAGGGCTGTTGCCCACATAGTCATAGAACGCTAGTTTCTCAGGAACGGCCGCATAAGCATCGGTCAAACTGTCGCCACTAGCTAAACTCGACTGCACGCGACGCTCGATCTCTTGCTTGAAGAAACCGCTGTCCCACTGATAGCGCGTTGGACCGAACAGTTCGATCGGTGTCGTAGCACTACCAAACCACATCGTACCTGCAACAATAAACGCTGCAAAGAAAACGGCGGCGATACTGCTAGACAGCACCGTTTCAATATTCCCCATCCGTAGTGCCTTGTACAGGCGTTCTGGTGGTCGAACACTCAAGTGGAATAGGCCCGCGATAATGCCAACAATGCCCGCAGCAATGTGATGTGCCACAACGCCCCCTGGATTGAAGGGGTTGAATCCTGCTGGTCCCCATTCGGGCGCGACCGGTTGAACGCTACCAGTCAGACCATATGGATCAGAAACCCACATGCCAGGGCCAAAAAGGCCAGTTAAGTGAAACGCACCAAAACCGAAACAGAGTAGACCGGACAAGAACAGATGGATGCCAAACATTTTTGGCAAGTCCAGTGCAGGCTCACCCGTGCGAGGATCTCTAAAAAGCTCCAGATCCCAGTAAACCCAGTGCCAACAAGCAGCTAAAAACAACAGACCGGAAAGGATAATGTGTGCAGCAGCAACACCCTCAAACGACCAAAAGCCAGTGTCAACACCAGTTTCACCAGTGATGCTCCAACCGCTCCAGGAACCAGTAACACCCAAACGTGCCATGAATGGCAGTACAAACATGCCCTGCCGCCAGATCGGATTTAAAACTGGATCGCTAGGATCAAAAATTGCTAGTTCGTAGAGTGCCATCGAACCTGCCCAGCCCGCCACCAGTGCAGTGTGCATCAGGTGCGTTGCAATCAGCCGCCCGGGATCATTGATAAGGACAGTATGTACTCGGTACCAGGGTAGTCCCATTGACTACGCTCCTCCTTGTGAATAGCTCTAGTTCAACGTATTCCTAAACATTTTATTAAAGCGCCGGACATTGGTAAATGTACCAGGTCTGAGGCTACTTCAACTCTGCACTCCTCAATCTGGTCTCCAGTTCGACCTTCAAATAGAGTCGAATCGCAATCTACCAGCCGTGTTTATGAAAATGAAAGCGTATAAAGAAGTGTAACCAGTGTGAGAACCGATTGCAAGCAAAGGATGACTCTGCCAGAGTTTTGAGGGAATTGGACGCGTTTTTGTGAACTTGTGTAACAGACACAGTCCATCCCCCGCTCGAAGTAGCGCGGAAATTTTAGAGGCGGCAAAGTCGGTAGGCTGTGAACACTTGAATCATTCAGGTCCGTCGCGTTTAGGAGCATTGGCAAGAAGGCTCTTTTGGCCTCCGTGCTTGACTTCTCTGTCGGAGTAAGGAACAAATGGGATGCAAACCGACATGCCAAGCGCGCCCCGTTTCGTTTGCCAATAGCGCCACTGCTCTCTTAAAGGAAATCAAGTCAATGACTACCATCAAATTTTTAAAGGAAGATCGAGAAGTTGTTGTGGCAGATGGCGCAAACCTAAGACTTAAAGCCATAGAGAACCGTATTGATATTTATACTTTTGTCGGAAAAATGACGAATTGCGGTGGCTACGGTCAATGTGGCACCTGCATTGTTGAAATTGTCGATGGGATGGAGAATCTTTCACCGCCCACTGAGACCGAAAAAAAGAAGCTGAAGAAGAAGCCTGCAACCTACCGTTTAGCCTGTCAAACCCTTGTTAACGGCGCTGTTACGGTCAAGACTAAGCCGTCTGCCAAATAATTCTTCACCGTACTCTCAGCCGCCACAACAGCTTTCCGAAGAAATAATGTCTAAAGAGAAATAAGCTTTAGAACGATTCGAAAGGCTCAACCAGGTTTTACACGCTGCAGGGGGCGATCGCACAGTGGTATTCTATTTGTGTCGATGCAGCGCTATCTAAAAATTAGGCAAGTCTTATGCAAGTCAACGATCTAGGATTTATTGCAAGCATCCTCTTTGTATTGGTTCCAGCAGTTTTTCTGCTCATCCTTTACATTCAAACGGCAAGCAGTAATGCCAATAAAGATTCCTAAGCAATGCTACCCAGCATTCTTTACCCTTTAAGCGTTGGAGGCATTTACCTCTAGCGCTTTCTGTTTATGAGGCCGATCGATTTCGTTAGTCTGAGGCTTGACCAATTGAAGGGATAGCTTTTTACTGAGGATCTGCATCTAAAGACCCTCTTTTTCTCAGCAACGTGGTGCTGAGAAAAGTTGATTGCGCATAAATGCCCTAGTCGATCGTCTCGTCTACGGGTGCCACAGGCGATAGGGTTGTAAACATCGCGCCCATATCCTCATCCGAGAGATCTTGAAAATTGCTGAGCAAGGCCCTTAGCTTCATACGATGAATATAAGGCCAGCCACCAGACGTCTCAATGTCTTTCAAAAGACTGTATAGCGCCTGGCGGTTGTCAGGTAAGGAATCCTGAAAAAGGCTATCGCGGATCTCCTGGTGTAAGCCTTCTAACATCCTCAGTAGTGACAGCAAAGCCAAGCTTTCCCCCTGCCGAGCATTGGCTAAATTTCGAATGGTGTCGCCAAGAGACTTTAGCTTCGATTCAAATTCAAGCTGTTCTGTCTTAGAACGATCGCGATTGCTCATCAAAGTGTATCCCTGTAAACGCCATCAGCCCATTTGGCCAGAGTTTAGCTCTAGCGTACTCTGGCACAGTCAATAAAAACATCCTGAACAGGCTGCCCTTCACTTACCCGCGACTCTCAATGGACAACGACTGTCGCCATCACACCAATTTTGTTGCTGAAGTCAAAGTAAAGGTTACATTGCCATGTAAAATGCAGGATGAAACCTTTGTTAAATCATTCCGGGGACATGAGAACTTAGTCAAGTGTAGGCGTGGTTCAATCTGTCTCTTCGAAAATCGGGCATTGTCTCAGATACTTAGCGTCTGGGCTTTCTTGGAGCGTGCCTGCTGTCATCTTTGTTGAAAGGGCAACCCTCCTGCCTTATGAACGAAGACCATTGAAACCCGGCTCTGGATTGCACTGGCAAAAAAATATTTACGTTGATATTGAGGTTTTCATGAGGTACCGCGCTTTAACCGTTGCACTTCTGGCACTTTGCTTTAGCCTGTTGACCGCTTTTTCTACAAGCCCAGCGTTTGCTAAAGAAGCTCTAACCTACGATCAGATTCGAGGTACAGGTTTGGCTAACAGTTGCCCTCAGTTAGAAGAAACGTCTCGTGGATCGATTCCGATCGATCCTGACAAGTCCTACTCCCTCACCTCTCTTTGCTTGCAGCCGACAAGCTTCCTGGTCAAGGAAGAATCTGCTAACAAGCGACAAAAAGCAGAATTCGTTTCCGCTAAATTAATGACCCGCTACACCTCCAGTATCGAGTCGGTAGAGGGCAAGCTAAACGTCAATCCTGACGGGAGCCTGACATTTGTTGAACAAGACGGTATTGACTTCCAAGCCATTACCGTTCAGCTTCCCGGTGGTGAGCGTGTGCCATTTCTCTTCACCATCAAGAATTTGGTTGCTACAACAGAGCCAGGGACAACCAGCATCAGTACATCAACTGATTTTGAGGGCGTCTTTAAGGTACCCTCATACCGAACCTCTAACTTCCTCGACCCCAAAGGGCGTGGTTTGACTGCTGGCTATGACAATGCGGTTGGCCTTCCTGGACAAGCGGACGACGAAGAATTAGCAAAAGAAAACACCAAACAGTTTCAGCTCGATAAGGGCAAAATTTCACTTCGGGTTGCCAAAATTGACAATGTGACAGGTGAAATTGCGGGCACGTTTGAAAGTGAACAGCCGTCTGAAACCGATATGGGTTCTAAAAAGGCAAGCGATATCAAGATTCGTGGTCTTTTCTATGCTCGCGTTGAGCAAACGGCAGTGTAGGCGTGTGAATCTACTTAGGTGTCTCTATGTGTTTGCGCTGAACGTGCACCAGCAGTTCATCACTACCGCAGCGTACTCATCAATTGTTTGACTGGGTATCGGTCTTGAAGGCACTTCACTCCTGGCCCAAAAAACGGCAGTTCAAAGGGTACTACTATCTTTTGATCCAATCGCTATCTTTCATTTTAAGGGGGCTTCATGCCCCTTTTTTTGTGCATAAACACTGAATCTTCAGTCTGGAAAATTAAGCGTACAGTTAGCCGCTTGAAGCAGACTTCGTAAAAATTAGTTTTTGCTCCCTTACATTTCCGTAGAATTAGTGAGTTCGTGGTACGTTGCTGAGGGAGTGACGACTGTGTAGAATGCTTCTTGAATAATGGTGCTCCAGCACTTGGTAAAAACCCGGCCTTGAGGCGGTTTCACAGACACCCTAAGTCCGTAAGAATGCCGTTGCTAGGAGCCTACAGGAACGGATAAGGTTGGTTTGTAACGGTAGGACGTTAGCACAATGTTTGGTGACGCTGAATGCGCTGCCCCTGACCACACCACTTTGGTACGTTCTATTGAACACTTGAGTGCTCCCAGTTCGTTACCAGTCCTTTGAAGAGCCCCTGTCCCCGATGTCTGCTTTAAACCCGGTATCTGCCTTTAATCAGTGTGCCCTTGCTGAACATCAAACAAGACTGAAGTTTGAATAGTCCTGATGTCACTTGCTCTACCGACTGAAATTCGTCATGCTTACGACAGCTAACTGTGAATTAAAAAGCGAGAGTTTGCAGCTTTTGCGAGCCTATCAACAATCACCTTGTCCTCAGGTTCGTAATCAATTGGTGGAACTCAATATTGGCTTAGTCAGAAAAGAAGCTCATCACTGGATTAACCAGTGCAACGAGTGCTACGAGGATTTGCTTCAGGTTGGCTCGATTGGTTTAATTCGAGCGATCGAGCGGTTCGATCTATCCAAAGGACACGCCTTCAGTTCGTTTGCCATCCCTTATATTCGGGGTGAAATTCAGCATTACCTGCGTGATAAAAGCCCTTCTGTGCGTATTCCCCGCCGTTGGCAAGCGCTAGAGCGGCAGGCCGTATTGGCAGTACGAGAGTTACAAGTCAAGCTGAAGCGTCAACCGATCGATTCAGAAATCGCAGCGGCGATCGACATTAGCTTAGCTGAGTGGCAAGAGATTAAGCTCGCTTGCCGCAACCGCGCCATGCTCAGTTTAGATGCACCCATCCGCGATGAGGAAGAAGGGGCGTCGTCGCTGGGTGAACTGATGCCAGATACCCAGTATCGGAGCTTTCAGCTAGCGCAAGAAGATCAACTACGGTTGCAGCAGGCGTTAGTCCAGTTGGAGAAACGAACTCGTGAAATTTTGGAGTTTGTCTTTCTTCATGACTTAACCCAGAAAGAGACTGCTGATCGACTCGGTATCAGTGCTGTAACGGTTTCTCGTCGAGTCAAAAAAGGATTAGAGTCACTTCAGCATCTCATGGTAGGGGCTGAGGACTAACCGTTCTAAGCCAATTGCAGCATTGATCAAGAGCGGCAGAACATGATTAAGTTCTGCCGCTCTTGGTTTTCAAGCAAGTTTCGCTCCGACGAACGCTCAAGCTGCTTTCATTCTCATTCCTAAGCGGCAGCCTTAGGTTGTCAGCGGGAGCGTAAACCAAAAGGTAGCACCCTCACCTGGCGTACTGCTCACACCAATTTGTCCACCATGAGCAGTGATAATTTGTCGGCAAAGATAGAGACCCAAACCGATGCCAGTAGAGCGACGAGCACGGGTACCACGAGCGTAGCGTTCGAAAAGGGAATCGCACTCGCTGGCAGTCATACCCACCCCATTGTCCTGAACATTACAGCGGATGAGATCGTCCTCGATCGCAACCGTTAAAGTCAGCTGTAATCCGGGCGGATTGTGCTTGAGGGCGTTCGTGAGGAGGTTCTCAAACACACGCCGAATCAGCGCCGGATCAGCAGTGGCGGGTAGCAGATCAAACGGCACTTGATTGATCAGCGTTGCCTGGTTCTCGACCAGTAGAGGTTCTAGATCGTCCACGATCGCCCGTACCAGATTACCCAGATGTAGCTGTTCGCAGTTTAGATTGATGCCCCCTGCTTCGCTGGAATGCGCCTCTAGCAAAGAATTGATCATCTTGAGCTGGCGATCGCTGCTTTGTAGCATCCGGTCCAAGACAGAGCGGGAAATGGCGACCGTAGCGCCCGGTTTATGCTGCAGATTTTTGAGCACCATCATCGTACCCATCACGGGTGTCCGCAAATCATGAGAAACGGCGTTCAGAAAGTCGTCTTTGGTTTGGCTAAGTTCCTGGAGTTCTTGCATGTTCTGCTGTAGTTGAGCGGTACGTTCCTGCACCTGATGTTCGAGACTGGCGGCAAGCGTCTGCACTTGCTGATAGAGCCCTGCTTGCTGGATGGCGATCGCTACCTGCACCGCTAATTGCTCTAAGAGCTGCACCTCAAAGGCGGCCCAAGGGCGTGGGTTGTCACACTGATTGGCAATTAACACGCCGAAAAATTCGTCGCCAAGGATGATGGGCACCCCCAGACTGGCTTTGATATGACAGCGCGTGTAATAATCTGCCAGCAAAGGCGATACGGTAGCGGTAGCGGTGTCATCAATCGCCTGCACTTGCCCTTGAGCAAAGAGTGCCCGAATTTCGCGCAGGTACATATCATCAGCGATCCATGTAAGGATCGAACCCCACGCCGGAGCGGCAGACTCTGCAACCACTTTGCCCTGCCATGCCGCATCAATCTGGCCGATAAAGACGCGATCGACCTGCAGGAATTGACGAACCTCAGCAACGGTCGTTGTAAGGATTTGATCCAGATTGAGCGATCGTCGGATGCGGAGGGCAATCAACCCTAATAGACGATCGCGTTCAGCATTTGCCTGTAATTGTGCGATCGCTCGCTTCTTCTGCGTAATGTCACGCACGATGGCTAGCACTTCATCCTTGCCGCTCACCACTAAACGGGCTTCATAATCACGCAGTTCACCCCGATTGTGCAGTTGATATTCAAAAATTTGGATTTCACCTGTTTCCAATGTGCGCTCGATATACGCCATACGCTGTTCGGCTGCGGCAAGAGGCAGTACCTCGTAGACAGTTTTGCCAATCATGTGACTAGGTGATATCACAAAATCGCTTTCCTGATCGGCTTTGCAGTCCAAGTAAACGCCATCTCGACGAATGCGAAACATCATGTCGGGAATGGCGTTTAAAAACGCTAGATTTCGCGCTTCACTGATTTGGAGTGCTTCTTCTGTACGCTTACGATCGGTGATGTCGATTGTGACCGTCTGCAAGCAAGAGATGCCTTTGAGGTGAATGATTTCCGCAGAAAGGAGAGCTACCCCTATTTCACCGGATTTGCGACGAAATTTCATTTCCAGGTTATGTATTGACCCAGAGGCTTGAAGCGTCTGCAACATCTGGGCACGTGCTGCCGGGTCAACCCACAGATCTAGCTCTGAGATCGTGAGCCCAATGATTTCTTCTCTCTGATAGCCTGTAACGTCTAGAAAGCTATCGTTGATATCAATGATGCGAGACAAAGCGGCTGGCTGCAGCGTCGTCAGGGTGATGGCGGTGGGGCTGGAACGGAAGGCGATTGAAAACTTCTCTTCTGATTCGCGTAAGGCTTGCTCTGATCGCTTCCGTTCAGTAATGTCTAGAATGTAGCCTTCGTAATGGGTCAGGTGCCCCTGTTCGCTGCAAATCAAGCTGCAAAAGTCATAAACCCAGCGCACCTCTCCATCGGCGGTGATGATGCGGTAATCCTGCTCGATCGCTGTTAAGTGTACGGCGCTACCAGCCTCTACTTCTGCGGACACTCTAGCGGCATCATCAGGATGGATAATGTCGCCATAAAGGAGGCTCCGACTGGTGAAGTCTTCTGGTTGGTAGCCAAACTGGCTGACGTTGGCAGAAACATACTCGACTGGGAAGCCTGTTTGCGCCAGCCAACGAAAAACCACGACTGGACCTTCTGCAAACAGTCGTCGCGCGCGATCGCTAGCTTGTTCGGCGCGCCTACGTTCGGTGACATCGGTTAGAACAGCTAAGGAGCGAATGATGGAGCCGTCCGCATCCCATTCGGCGATTGCAGATAGCAACACATCCATAATTTCGCCATTCTTTTTCACGAATTGATAGGGCACATCCTTGCACACGCCCGTTGCAAAGTACTCCGGCAGCACGACGGTTTCGGCGTAGTGGCGCGATGCTGGCGTCATTAGCTCCACCGCTTGACGACCCAACACTTCGCTACGTGTATAGCCCAGAGACGACAACCAGTAATCGCTTACACTGATCAAACAACCATGACAGTCGATCGACTGCAGCATGGCAGGCGTATTGGTGTAGAGCGATCGATAGCGATATTCGCGTTCGCGTAGTGCCTCCTCGGTGCGCTTACGCGCGGTGATATCCCGCTCAATCCCCAAGACTTCAGAGGGGCCACTCACGACTAAACGGACTTCATAGTCACGCAGTTCCCCTGCAGCGGTTTCCCAGGCTGTAGGAATCTGGTACTCCAAAGTTTGCAGTGTGCCTGAGTCGAGGGTACGGGCAATCGCATCCAGGCACCTTTGAGCCAAATCAGGCGGCAGAAACTCGCGCAGATTGGTGCCCACGATCGCCTCGCGGCTAAACCCGTGTTCAGTGTCCTCTGGAGTGCCTTTGAAATCCAGGCTGTCGCCATTGCGGTTAACGAGAAACACGCGATCGGGTAATGCCTGCAAGATGGCTTCATACCAGATCTGTCGCGGTGGCGGTGGCGGAGTTTCTGGTGGTGCCAGAGAACCCGCCAGGACACTGAGAAGACGCTCAAAGGCTGCCTCATCTCGACAGCAGTCCCGAATTGTCTGTAAGTCAGCTGTGTCAAGAATCATCGCCAATTCCTGCAAGTAACGCGTCTGCTTATTTACTGCTTCTATCCCATCTTGCTGTTAAAACCTGAGATGAACTCATTTTCAAAGGAAGAATTTAGGCTCGTTGGCTTATTGCAGCACTGTACCAGACGTGCATAAACCCATTCTTTAAAGAGCATGAGAAAATAATCGTGCATTTGTGCGGGGAACGGGTATCATCACGGTCAACTTTCCGTCGCAGCTCTTTGCCAGTTTTAACAGCAACTAATTGCATAACCATTCGTCTTCAATTTTAGAAGGAGAGAAGACACTCTCGATCGTGAGACTTGAAATCACGGCTTTTGTGCTGAAAATCGAAGCTTTTCGCTGAATTTCCTTCAAAGGAACCTTCAGGCTCCCTCAAGGTCTATAAATCTAACGAATCATCAATGTATCGCTTGGAGATCTTTCCCATGTCTTATGTCAATGCGTGGAAATCTGGGACGGCCCTTTTGGTTGCTCTTGGGATGACTGCGGGAACCGGGGCACCGATCGTCATAATGGCTCCCGCGTCTGCCCAAACCACGTTTCCAGACGTACCTTCCAGCTACTGGGCAAGCGGCTTTATTCAAGAACTGGTCACTCGGGGCATCATCGCTGGGTTTCCGGATGGATCTTTTCGTCCTGAAGAGCCAGTAACGCGTGCTCAGTTCGCCTCTATTATTCGCAAAGCCTTTAACAAAACTCCCATTCGCAATCCGGTGCAGTTTACGGATATTCCGGCTGGCTTCTGGGCAGCGGATGCGATTCAAGCGGCCTACACGACTGGCTTCTTGGCAGGCTACCCTGGCAATACCTTTAGGCCGAGCGAAAATATTCCTCGCGCCCAAGTGCTAGTCTCACTCGCCAACGGTTTGAACTATACCGCTAGCGGTTCGGTCGATAGTGTGCTGGTTGCATACAATGACGCTGCTAGCATTCCCGACTACGCTCGTCCTAGCATTGCGGCAGCGACTCAAAAGCAGATTGTCGTCAACTACCCCGATGTGAAGACGCTGGGTCCGAATCAGACGGCAACCCGGGCTGAAGTCGCAGCGTTTGTGTATCAAGCGTTGGTCAGCGCCGGGCAAGCATCGGCAATCAATTCACCGTACATTGTTGGAGCAGTACCACAAGGAATCCGCATTCCGGCTGGCACAGCGCTCCCTTTACGTTACGAAAAAGCAGACAAAATTCTGCTTGCTAAAAACGAACCCAATCCCGCACCACTGACCTTAAAAGTGTCGCAGAACATTGTTGATGCCCAAGGAAAGGTGCTGATTCCAGTCAATAGCGACGTGAATGGGCAACTGCAAACGACCCAGGGCGGTGCCCAGTTTGTTGCCAGCCAGATTGTGCTGCCAGATGGTACGCAGTTACCTGTGAGCGCCAATTCTGAGTTGATTACCAAAACGGAGACGATCCGCAAAGGCGCCAATGTTGGCAGAATTATCGCTGGTACCGTTGTCGGAGCTGGCGCAGCGGCTGGCATTGCTGGAGTCACGGGCGATCGCACCATCAAGGCTGAGGAAGTTCTGCCCGGTGCAGCCGTTGGTGCGCTTGCCGGATTCTTCCTTGGCAAAGACAAAGTAGAGCTGCTGGTGATCAACCCCAATACGGATTTGAACTTGACGCTGACATCCGATCTGGTGATTCGCTAGAACGTGTGGTAGTCAGTAGTAAGGAGTCGGTGGTTAGTAGTCAGTGGTTAGAGGGTTAAGAGCTGGTAGCAAAGACAGTATCTTCAGCTTGATGTAAGGACACATCTAAGCCTAAGGGCTTTGTTTGTAGCCTTTTGCACTCCTTCTAAAATCACTGGCTACAGGTTCGCCTGTGAAGCCAACAGCCTTAACTCCTGGATTCTGACTCCTAAATTCTGCTGCAATTAATAGCTAACTAAGGGGTGTAAAGCAATAACGTCATGGACTGTAGCGGTCAGCCATCAGCGGTCAGCCATCAGCGATCAGCCATCAGCGGTCAGCCGTTAGAGAAAAGCTGATAGCTGGTAGCTAATCCAAACGTATGCAGTTATCCCTCTTTAATCACTCTAGGCAGATGAAAAGATGAAAGCTATGCTGTGTAGCAGTTTCGCTCCTCTGATACTTATTGACAGGCTTATTGAAAAAGAGGCACTAGGCAGGGCTTTTAGAATTCACTCCAGCGAAAGTGACAGAAGAGGGTTATGGCGATCGTCACAACGTTTAGGACATGGGGATGAAAGGGGGGTGGGGGCGTTGCCCCCAGCCAGGGGTTCCACCCCTGCACCCCGTCCTAACCCATCTGTCTATTGCTATATTTTTTAACAAGTCCTAAGCGATCGCCAGTCGCACAACAACCGTTGTACCGGGGCCTTGTGCGGTCATAGTATTTGTTGCATCCGTCTGCACCCAGCTTCTCCGCGCAGGGCTAAACACATCAATTTCACCCTGCATTTGTGTGACTAAAGCACGCGCGATCGACAATCCTAGA
The DNA here is from genome assembly GCF_003003795.1 of Stenomitos frigidus ULC18. Taxonomy (GTDB): domain Bacteria; phylum Cyanobacteriota; class Cyanobacteriia; order Leptolyngbyales; family Leptolyngbyaceae; genus Stenomitos; species Stenomitos frigidus_A. The sequence goes on from NZ_PVWK01000121.1 coordinate 55,065, forward strand.
CCACTGCCAGGAATAGCGGTTTGGGCCTGAACACCCCGATAACGCCGCTCAAAGAGATGCAGCAGGTCTTGAGGTGGAATGCCTGGCCCCGTATCTGTGATGGCAATTTCTGCTGCCTGTCGTCTGTCGTCTGCAGTTTGACCCTTTACGTTTCCCACGCTCGCCTGCACTAGCACCAGCCCGCCAGTGGGAGTGTACTTTAAGGCATTGTCGATCGCATTGCTCAAGACTTCCCGCAGCATCTGAGCCTCTGCCTGCACCGGCGGCAGATCGTCGGGAATATCGGTAAGTAGTTTGAGGTCACGCTCTTGGGCAATCGCACTTGCCGCAGCTAGCAGTGGCTCCAGTACTGCCGCTAGTTGGCAAGGCACTAAAGACAAGGGGGTGCTTGACAGAAAACCGGCCGCTGGTAAAAGAGGCAACCGTTGTGCGTCTTGTTGAAGGATGGGGCTAGCAGCGGCAGCAGGATCGTCCAGTTGCCGCTGCACAGCAGGGGGCAACGCCAGTGGCGGCACAGTAACGGCTTCGGTTCCCGCTACAGCCAATTCAAGCTGCTGGGCAAGGTCACGCAAACGCGCTGTTTCACGCACAAGACTGGCAGCAATCTCACGATTACCATCCTCTGGTAACAATCGTTTGAGAATTAACTTGCCAAAGGTCTGAAGCGTGGTCAGAGAGTTACGAAACTGATGCAGCAAATTATCTAGTAAATCATGCTGCTGTTCTTGAAGCTGCTGCTGCTGGCGATGGTCTTGTTTTAACCACTGATAGCGCTGATCGAGCACACATGCGATCGCCAACGTCTCAGCAATCTGATGAATTTGCGTTTGCTCCCACTCCGTCCAGGGGCGATCGTTGCGTTCGGTGACCAGTAGACCCAGGACCACATCTTCGTGCATCAGCGGCAAAACAACCCGGCGCTCAGCGACGATTGCCGCACGTCCTGCGTTACTTGCATCGGCCTGTGGAGTGCGATCGGCATCAGCCTTAAACCAATCCGATGCGGTTTCAGGCAAGGGAGGCGTTGTTTGGCGGTGCGGCAAGCCTGGAAGTTGTTTAGCTTGAGGCAGGGTAGGCTGATCATCAGCCAGGAGACGAGGGCTGGCGTTAATTGTGTCAGTTGCAGACATGAGCGATCGCGGCATCCCCTGTGCCTGCCAATCAAGAGCCGACTCTGGATACGCCATGATCGGTATCAGCTGTGTCTCGGCACCTTCTGACAGCTCCTGTGTGAGATATACAACGCTCAAAGATGCACCTAACGCTTGGGTCAGGAGTATAATCTGAGCCCGACAAAGGGCAATGAATTCTGAACTAGTCAGCATCAACATGAATCGACGTTTAAGAGTAGTCGATAGCCACTCCTCCCTACTTGTCCTCAAGCATAGCTCGGTTATCTACGCCTCAAACACTCTATCCAGGGATGTAAGGAATTCCTTAAATGAGGCGATTGATGCAGGGCAATCATAGCTGTGAGGCCTCATGATGAAACGCTTAGGCCCGATCGCTTACACAGGCCCCTCCATATCGTTCTTCTTTCTACAATGCCGACGCGTTTGAAGCAATACCTGGCAAAGAGCAAACGGAAGGCCCTGAGTTCAAATATTGATGTTTCTTTGATGTTTTTTTCGAAGCTGCGGTTGCTATGCTTTGGGTAGACTAAGGCTCGTTAATCACGAAGGCTGCTTAAAGAGCCATGATACAAGCTACTCTTTTCAGGCTAGAACGCTCTGACTGTATGGTATCGCTTAATTTCTGCCCAAGGGAAGATTTAATGTTTGTATCAATGGGTTAAAAGAAGTTGAAATTTTAGTCCCGAATCGATATACTTGCGTCGTCTTTGTAACTATCACTACACTTGATCGACAACAAAGGGGGTAACGGGATTGGCAAGGAGACGTAAGCGGAAAAGCCGTCGACGGCAGGAAGGTCGGAGAATTCTGGAAAATGTGCCTCAATTTAGCATCGAATGCGGAGAGGACAAACCAGTCACAGCAGCCCGAAAATTCATCCACTCAGAAGGCATTGCGCCGCCAGCTCTGCTGCTAGTAAAGCGCAATGAGCACACCACGGATCGGTACTTCTGGGCAGAGAAGGGGTTGTTTGGGGCACAATACGTTGAAGAAAACCATTTTCTGTTCCCTAGTTTAAAACTGTCGGATGAAGAAGCTGATGAGCTTCCAGTGGTGGCGCAGAGCTGTTGAAGTCCGGATGACAGTTTTAAAAATTGACAGTGAGTATTTTCTTACTCTCACAATATTCAAGACCTCGATAAACGAAGCATTGAATCAAAAACCCCGCTTGAAAGCTTTCAGGCGGGGTTTGGCTTTTACAACGAGCTTATGCACAAGCTTGAATCAACATGCGGCAGTAGCGTTATAACCTTGCTCCTACCCAACGCACCTGCACGCGGCTTAAAGCAGCGTTAAGGGAAGGTTTCGCTGCAGTGCTGCTAATTCATCACGATGCGCTGTCACCGTGACAATGCTGACTGTGCCCTGCTCTGAAGCGCCCTCCTTTTCAACCTGAAGCACCACCTGCTCAGGCCGTGCAGCCCCACGCCAGTAAAATAACCCAGCCACTGGAGACAACAACGTTAGCCCTAGCAGAGCCTCAGAGAAACCAGGAAAGAGAATAGACAGCATCAGTGCAAGGCAGAGGAAACCGATCGCAGCCAGCAGGGTCAAAAAGGTAGCCATTAGCAGGCTGGGTCTGACAACTCCCTCAAACGTCGCTTGAAGCTGTGTCGCATCGGTTGCCGCAAGGCGGTAGGCGCGTTGCGTAAAATAAGCCTGCAGCTGGTTTAGCAGCGCTACCGCTGACTGCTCTGAGCCAAGCCTGATCACTTCGATGCGATCCTTGACCGAAGCCCGAATAAAAAATACCAGCCCTACCGACATCAAAAGTGTCAGCACAAAGGTTGATGGCAGAACGGAAGCATTCATTTTCAGGACTCTTGCTTAAAACAGTCTACCTATCTAGTTTATGTCTAAGTGATGCGAACCCAATCAAAATAGGGGAGTGTTAGCATTCACTCCCCTAGATCATTGCAACTAAAGCTCAATCAACTGGTATCTAAAGGTGCTCGAAAACTGAAACGCCACACGCTTGATCGCACAGTCAGCAATAGCCACATTGAAACAGACACATTGAATGCTAATTGTGGCTTGGAGCTAACCCATTTGAGTGAACCACAGTACTGTGATTTCTGACATAGTCGTACCACAACCGGGTAAGGTCTTGCGCCTGCTGTGCCATTTCGGACTTGATCTGGTACATACGGCGAGGGCGACCGCGGCCTTCAACCTTTTTCCAATAGCCCTCAATAATCTGCTCCTCCTCCAAGAATTTCAGCGCGCTGTACAGTACGGTGTCAGAGAGACGGTAGGTTGGATACTCGGTCTCCAACAGGTTAATCAACTCTGTACCGTATGAATCGCCACGCGACAGAACGGCAAGGACATAACAGACCGCCAACTCTTTGTTGAGGTAGAACGGTGGTGGCGCTTGGAAAAACTGATAAATATCGTCAAACTTCATCTTTCCCATCCAGACATTACGAGTTAGTTCATTTTCACTGCAAAGAGTCGCAGGGTGAACAGAGGACAATATACCTAGCCTAGCAATGACACCCTAAGGGGCTACATCATCCGAAAGCATTAAATTATTACCGAAGTAGAAATTTAATGCCGTTGGGTGCTCGTTCCTGTTTCTGCTCGTAACCAGCTCGATCGCCTAGTTAGTTAAACCTGGGTGAGCCATTAAACCTACGTACGCTAAGGTCAAGAATGAGAAACCTTAACTATTCCAGCAACCTTCAGAAGCTCTCACCCCTATGGCTACTAAGAATGGAATCCTAAGAATGGAATCTCACTTCGTAGATCAAGCATCACCAGGCAATAAACTGAGCGATTCGATAAAGTCTCAGTGTGAGAGCACACCTAGACAAGGTGTAATACTGAGAAAGGCTAGACTCCGTAGCCAGTTACAAGCGCTGTAGATCTCTACACCCTAATTCTAGATCTTAATTTGAATATCGTCCCCTAAAAAAGAAATAAGTTTCGCTTTCCAAAGTTAAGACATGAGACGTAATTGTTGGCTTGAGGGGTGACAGCTACGAAAGTGACCAATGCTAGAGAAAAAATCTGATCGGCTGGCAGGCTTTATTCAGGGTATCGCTACGTTGACGAGCCAGCTGACAAATCCGCCAAGATTGATGCCTCTACCAGTGAGCGTTCAGCTCCCTTTTAGCCAAGCTTCAGGCTACTTAACTAACCCTGATCGCAATGCGACCACAGCAGCCTGGACACGATCGTCCACCGCAAGCTTGTTCATAATGCCTCGGATATGAGTTTTGACCGTGTTGGGGCTAAGGTAAAGGGTTGCTGCAATCTCAGGATTACTTTGACCTTCAACCATGAGTTGCAGTACCTCCTGCTCTCGATTAGACAAATGACCGATGGTACCGGTGGGTGTCGGCGGTTTAAGATGTTCGACCACACGACGGGCAATTTGTGGGTCTAAATACGTTGCACCTTCTTGGGCAGCCGCGATCGCAGCCAACAGGCGTTCCACATTAGTGCCCTTAATACAGTAGGCATCTGCACCACTGGAAAGGGCTGCAATCACCTCAGTTTCAGTTGTATGTGACGTCAGCATCACAATCCGCACAGAGGGCAGCGCTGCTTTAATCTGCTGCGTCGCTGCGATACCATCCAACCGTGGCAGTCCAATATCCATGACAATCACGTCAGGCTTCAGCTTCAGTGCGGCCTCAACACCCAAATAGCCATCACTGGCTTGCCCAACCACAGTCAGTTGAGGGTAGTCTTCTAAACATTGCTCTAAGCCTAGCTGCATCATTGGGTCATCTTCGACGATGAGAATTCGCAAAGGAGGAAGGTTCGCAGCGGGGCTATGCGGTTGAATCTCGTCAGGCATAAAAGCACCTCAAATTTGATAGGGAAGTGACTTAGGACATCTAGCTAGAGGAGCTTGTAGAGGCAGATTTTGCTAATTGCATCCTATGGTAAACGAAAAACCTGCTTGCGCTGGACAGGAAAGTGGGAAGGGAAAAGCAGCAGATGATCGCCCCTCCTAGCCTGAAGACGCCTTACCATGAGAGACTAAGAGCACTATGCTTTCAGGCATTTGCATTATGTTTGGCAAGTCAGGTTCCACGTCGCCCACTCTAAAGGAAATCGCTAAAACCTTTCGGATGACAGGGTGGATCAGCCTTTGGATTCAGCTAGTGCTAACGGTAGTGTCGAGCATTATTCTGATTTTTGCTGGCGCGTTGAGCCGTTCTGGTGGTGCCAATCAAAATAGCCCAACGACTGGGATCGGCGTACTGGTGACCATTTTTGGCATTGCAGTGCTGGTCTTTAATATGTACTGGGCGCTGTTCCGCTACATCCCGATCGGGCGCAAGCTAGACGGCGTGGCTGCCAACCGCCCTCGCAAATCCGATACGATTCAAGTGCTGCGTATGGGACTCATTGCCAGCCTGATTGGTATTTTGCTCTCTCTGTTGGGCGCAGAGGCAACGGTGGGCTTGCTGGCAGCGAAAGCGTTCAATCAAGGCATTGGTGGCTTCGTCAACACAGATCCGTCAAAGTTTATTCAACCCCTCGACATTTTGGTTGTTCAAGCCAGCATCAACGTCATTTTGGCGCAGTTTTTTGGCATTACCGCATCGCTCTGGTTGCTGAACCGCATGAGTAAGCAGTAGACAAGAAAGGATAAAAGATGAAGGATAAAGGATAAGTTTTGAATACAGAATAAGCCTTTGCGCCCTTCTGCTTTTAGCCTTCATACTTTATCCTTTAGGATCGTGGATTAAATAAAATCGACAAATTATTTGCAGGTAGGGGCGTACGGCCGTGCGCCCCTACGGGAAATGCCGGAGTTATTAAATTCTTGTTCCTTAGCCTTTTTCTAACAACCGCCTTACCCTTCCAACCAGTCAAAGATTTGCTCTAACTGCTCTAGAGAAACCAGGCCATACTGCCAGAGAATCATCGGCAATGGCCCAGGGTCTTGCTCGGAGTGACGGAGTGCCATTGCGATCGCCGTGGTGGAGAGAGCAAGTTCTTTTTGAAGAAAATTGATGAGCTGAGTATTGCTACGGTCGGATTGCACGGCTAGACTTTTCACCCCTGAATGTTGAGTTACCTGACTGTTGAATTGCTTGAGCGATCGCCCCAGTTAAGGCTCCAGCGTGGCGCTATGCTACTGAAGAGAAACTGAGAAGGCATCATCCACCGGGGCCACCCGATCGAGTGATATTTGCTGATGGCAATCGTGGTTTTACGTATTTGCAACTCACTTAAACCACAATCTTCAGTCAATGAACAGAGAGTTTTTCTGAGTCGTGAGGTCGCAATGGGCGATCGGCCCCACGCTTGGCGTTAAAACCAACAAAAAACAACGCCCAGCTCTACATATAGGGTTATGAGCGATTATGAAGATTTGTCAGTGATGTCTTCGATTGTTAATTAACCCTAACGCCTCAAGCCTTGCAGACGGCCTCGCACTCTTGAGGTTTCGGCAATACTCATTCAAGATGGCGTGAACACCGACCCTAGCGATCGCGCCGACTTCTCTACAATGACGTTAGTAACGTATACCGAACGACTATCGAGGGGACTATGCAGCCAACCAACCCCAATCAATTTACCGAAAAAGCCTGGGAGGCGATCGCGCGCACGCAGGAGGTCGTGAAGCAGTCTCAGCAACAGCAGATTGAATCGGAACATCTGATGAAAGCGCTGTTAGAGCAGGACGGACTCACCAGCAGCATCCTTAATAAGCTTGGCGTAGATGTCAAGCTCGTTCGCGATCGTACAGATGACTTTATTCGTAAGCAGCCAAAGGTTTCTGGCAACAGCACGTCTATTTATTTAGGACGCAGCTTAGATACTCTGCTCGATCGCGCCGATGGCTACCGCAAACAGCTAGGTGACGAGTTTATTTCAGTGGAGCATCTGTTGCTGGGTTATGCCAATGACGATCGCTTTGGTAAAGGATTGCTGGCGGAACTTAAACTAGATGAAACCAAACTCAGAAATGCGATCGACCAGATTCGAGGAAGTCAAAAGGTGACAGACCAAAACCCGGAAGGCAAGTACGAGTCCTTGGAGAAATATGGACGCGACCTGACGCAGTTTGCCCGTGAAGGCAAGCTTGACCCTGTGATTGGGCGCGATGACGAAATTCGCCGCACCATCCAGATCTTGTCTCGTCGCACCAAAAATAATCCCGTGCTGATTGGTGAACCTGGTGTAGGTAAAACCGCGATCGCTGAGGGGCTGGCGCAGCGGATTGTGAGTGGTGACGTACCAGAGTCTTTGCGCGATCGCAAACTCATTGCGCTCGATATGGGGGCGCTGATTGCTGGAGCCAAATATCGAGGTGAATTTGAGGAACGTCTGAAAGCCGTCCTTAAAGAAGTCACGGAGTCGAAAGGGCAACTCATCCTCTTTATCGACGAAATTCATACCGTTGTCGGGGCTGGAGCCACGCAGGGCGCAATGGACGCAGGTAACTTGCTCAAGCCCATGCTGGCTCGTGGTGAACTGCGCTGTATTGGTGCCACAACGCTGGATGAGTATCGGAAATACATTGAGAAAGATGCGGCGTTAGAACGTCGCTTCCAGCAAGTGTATGTGGATCAGCCGAGCGTCGAAGATTCGATCTCAATTTTGCGTGGCTTGCGGGAGCGTTACGAACTACATCATGGGGTTAATATTTCTGACAATGCGTTGATTGCAGCCGCAACGTTATCCGCACGTTATATTGCCGATCGCTTCCTGCCTGACAAGGCAATCGACCTGATCGACGAAGCCGCTGCCAAGCTGAAGATGGAAAAAACCTCGAAACCCGAAGAGCTAGATGAGGTTGATCGCAAAATCTTGCAGCTTGAGATGGAACGGTTGTCGTTGCAAAAAGAAACGGACTCCGCCTCGCGCGATCGCTTGGAGCGACTCGATCGTGAATTAGCCGACCTGAAGGAAACCCAAAGCACTCTCAATGCGCAATGGCAAGCAGAGAAAGGCGTGATGGATCAGATCCAGACCCTTAAAGAGGAAATGGATCAGCTCAACATTCAGATTCAGCAAGCAGAACGGGATTATGATCTGAACCGTGCTGCTGAGCTGAAGTATGGCAAGTTAGCAGGTCTCAATCGCCAACTGCAAGAAGCGGAAGCGAAACTTTCCTCAACGCAATCAAGCGGCAAGTCGCTGTTGCAAAAGGAAGTGACTGAATCTGACATTGCCGAAATCATCTCCAAGTGGACGGGTATTCCCATCAGCAAGCTGGTGGAATCGGAGATGCAGAAGCTCTTGCACCTGGAAGACGACTTGCACAAACGTGTGATTGGTCAGCAAGAAGCGGTTACGGCTGTGGCAGATGCCATTCAGCGATCGCGTGCTGGCTTAGCCGATCCCAACCGTCCCACTGCCAGCTTTATCTTCCTGGGTCCTACAGGTGTGGGTAAAACCGAGTTAGCGAAAGCCCTTGCCGCTTATCTGTTTGATACCGAAGAAGCGATGGTACGCATTGACATGTCTGAGTACATGGAGAAGCACACCGTCTCGCGCTTGATTGGTGCGCCTCCCGGCTATGTGGGCTACGACGAAGGCGGGCAGTTGACCGAAGCAATCCGTCGTCGTCCCTATGCGGTGATTCTGTTCGACGAAATTGAGAAAGCGCATCCAGATGTCTTTAACGTGATGCTGCAAATTCTGGATGACGGGCGCGTGACCGATGCTCAGGGGCACAAGGTGGACTTCAAAAACACCGTCATTATCATGACCAGCAACGTCGGTTCGCAGTTCATCCTGGATCTTGCAGGTGACGATAACCGCTACGACGAGATGCGATCGCGGGTGATGGATGCCATGCGCACTAGCTTCCGCCCCGAATTTCTCAACCGCATTGATGAGATCATCATCTTCCATGCGCTACAGAAATCGGAACTGCGGCAAATCGTCAAACTCCAGACCTTACGACTGGGCGATCGACTGGCAGACCGTAAAATGGCCCTCAAACTCTCCGATAGTGCATTGGACTTTATCGCCGAAGTGGGCTACGACCCTGTGTTTGGTGCCCGTCCACTGAAGCGTGCGATCCAGCGCGAACTCGAAACACAGATTGCCAAAGCCATCCTGCGTGGTGAATTTACCAATGGCGACACCATCTTTGTGGATGTGGAGAATGAGCGGTTGGCATTTAAACGCCTGCCATCAGAAGTCCTGACAACGCAGTAGGCGTGAAGAGTGAGGAGTGAGGTGTGAGGTGTGAAGAGTCAAAATCCACTCAAACCTTAGAACTTGAAACTCAACACGCTTCTCCCGCTCCCCCTGCCCTCCCACTCCCTCCACTCCACCATCAGCGAGATCAATCAGCGGTTACAGAGGAGCGACTGAGGTCAACAGGCAACTCGACGGTAAAGCACGTTTGTCCTTGCTTACTGGTAACGTGGATGGAACCACCCAGGTGGTTGACTAATTTCTTTATGAGCGTTAGCCCTAGCCCTGTGCCGCCTTGCCGCCAACGATCGGCGCTAGGCACACGGTAAAACTGGTCAAAAATAAGAGGGAGTGCAGTCGGCGGAATCTCAACGCCAGAGTTGGCAATCTGAAACTGAACGATGGGTGTGGTGCTGGGTGGAGTTTGTTCGAGTAGTTGCACCGTAACAGTGATGCGCTCATCGGCGGGGGTATATTTGATGGCGTTATTGACCAACTCTGTAATGATTCGGCTCAGCCCAGTGGCATCCGTCATGACAGACGGCAAATCAGGTGCAACATTAATCTGTAGCGCTTGCTGCTGTGCCTTGGCACGTGCTTGAAAGTTCTCGACGATTTCGGGCAGAAAGCGTTGCAGATGAACGGTGCTCAGGTCGATCGTGTAAGCATTGGCATTGAGTCGTTGCAAATCCAGTAAGTCGTTTATGAGCGACGTTTGTCGATCGCACTGGTCGCTGAGAATCTTTAAGTAGCGGATGGTGGGATTTGAGTCTGCGTCACTCACGACAGCAGAGCTATCGCGTTGATCGAGGGTCAGCTCCAACATGCGGATTGCCATTTTGATGTTGGTCAGTGGCGTACGCAATTCATGGGACACCGTATTTAAGAAGTCATCTTTTTGTTGATTGAGGGACTGCAGTTCTGCCATTTGGCTTTCAAGCTGTAGCGATCGCGCGATCGCTATGTTGCGCTCCTCCGCTTGCCGCCGCTCGGTATCATCACGGAAGACAATGACGGCACCTGTAATCACGTTGTTGTCGTCTAGAAACGGCGCGATGCTGGTCATGATCGGCGTATTTTCGGCACTTTGAGAAACGAGTATGAAATCGCCCGCTGGATAAACGAGTGTGCCGCTTTGTAGTGCTTCACTCACGACATTGTGAGCCGACGTTTGTGTTTCTTCGTGAATGATGTGGAAGACGTCGGTAATCGTTTTATTGAGCGCGTCGTCTTGTTTCCAGCCAGTCAGCGCCTCGGCAATGAGATTGAGAAACCGGACGCGACAGTCGGCGTCTACCACAATGATGCCATCACCAATTGACCGCAGAATGCTAGAAAGCCATTGTTCGCGTTTTTGCAGTGCCTGATCCAGGCGAAAGCGTTGCAGTGCCGTCTCGATCGCCACATACATCTCTTGTTCTTCCACTGGCTTCAGCACATAACCAAAGGGACCCGTGGCTTTGGCGCGTTCCATCGTGCCGCGATCAGAGTGCCCGGTAGAATACACTACTGGAATGTGTAGGCGCTGCCAAATCTTTGCGGCGGCTTGGATACCATCCATCACTCCCTTCAGCCGAATATCCATCAGCACCAGGTCAGGAAGTAAGGACGTCGCTGTAGCAACTGCCTCTTCACCTGAAGCAACGACCGCTAGAACTCCATACCCTAAATTTTCCAGGCAATCTTTGATATCAGCCGCAATCACGCTTTCATCTTCCACGACCATAATCTGAATCGTTGTGGGTGCGGTTCGCTCGGGGATCATACTTCGCATAGTACCTCATTGCTGGAAAACGTAATCTCAAATGCCGTGCCATGACTGCCATGCATAGCGATCGTGCCTTCTAGCTGATGTACCAGATCGTTCACTAACTTCAGACCGAGCGAATCCATTTTGGTGAGGTCGAACGTGGGTGGAATGCCGATGCCGTTGTCGCTAATGGTCAGTGTGAGATTGCGATCGATCGTAGTATGAAGTCCGATCGCAATCTCGCCCGTCTGCTCTGCTGGAAACGCATATTTCAGCGCATTCGATACCAATTCGTTAATGATGAGACCGCACGGAATGGCTGTATCGATATCTAGCAGAACCCGCTCAATGTCGGTCTTAAGCTGGATCGCGTTTGACCGAGTATTGTAAGAGCTAAATAAGCTGCTAACTAAATTAGGAATATATTGGCTCAAATCAATGTGAGCTAAATCGTCAGAGCGATAGAGCTTTTCGTGTACCAGAGCGATCGATTTAATCCGATTCTGACTCTCCAACAAAATGCTTGCCGCCTTTTCATCGGTGACGCGTCGATATTGCAGCCGCAGCAGACTGTAAACAATTTGCAGGTTATTTTTCACTCGATGGTGAATTTCCTTGAGCAAAACCTCTTTCTCTTTCAAAGACGCTTGCAACTGTGCTTGTGTTTGGCGCAGTTCTTCAAACCGTTTGGCTGGTGTCACGTCAACGGCAACGCCCAGCGTTTGTTTGGGTGTGCCATCTGGATCGCGAGCAAAGACCGTTTCCTGGCACTGAAAGTAGCGCCATTCACCATCGCAAGCCTTCAGCCGTCGCTCAACATGTAAAATCTCGCCATCGGGAACGGTTTGCCAGAGCGTCACGCTCTCTGCCAATGTTGCCCAGTCATCTGGATGCAGAATCTCGCGTGGGAAGGCTGGTGCAAGCGGCTGGATTTCGCCATCGGCATAGCCAAGCTGCTGCGTTAGCTGGTGGTTAGCGTATATGTTGCGTTGTTCCACCAAGTCAAACACGTAGATCGTGGCGGGGCTGGTATCCGCAATTTTTTGAGCAAAGCGCTGGCTTTCCCGCAGTGCTGCTTTGGTCTCCTTAATTTTGGTAATGTCACGCCCTACCGACTGAAACTCGACGAACTGACCGTCTTTGTCAAACAGCATGCGGTTATGCCATTGCGTCCAGCGCACCGCACCATCGACAATGACGCGATTTTCAATGATCACAAACGGGTTATCCCGGTTCATCGATCGCACCTGGTGATCCACGTATTCGTGGTCTTCCTCAAAGACGATCGGCGCGTAACGGCTGCCAATGATGGTTTCTCGCGACACGCCAAAATAGCGACAATACGCTTCATTCACAAAGGTGAGGGTGCCATCTGCCTCGAAGCGTGTAATCAACTCGGTCTGGTCTTCCACAATCGCCCGGTAGCGGGCTTCGCTCACCCGTAGAGCGGCATCAATCTGCTTGCGCTCGACAATCTCGTGCTCCAGTTCTCGATTCGCTCGTTCCAGTTCAACAGGACTGGGTATTGCCAGCAGTTTTGGCATGAGCGGGATGAGTTCTAACGCGGTGATGATGGAGATCGCAGCCGTCGCCATTTTGATAGTGCCCGACAACCAGTAAACGGGATGCCAGAGCGTCAAAATCTCTAAAAGATGCGTGGTGCCGCACGCAACAATAAACGCCCCAAACAGCAAAAAGACCCAGCGAAACGGTAAGTCTCGCCGCTGCCGCACAAAGTAGAGTAGCGTGATGGGAATGGAGTAATAGGCGATCGCAATCAGGGCATCCGCAAGGATGTGTAGCCCTACTAACCCTGGTTGCCAAAGATAGCAATGTCCATGTGGAATGAATGATCCCGTACTAAAGAACGTCTGGATAGCATTCAACATATAGGACTGTCTTTATGCGAGTTGTTCAACGCTGCGCCAAGCCTGATTTACTTTGACCCTAACAAAAGTAAGCCCAAAGCTTCCGCAATTCAACGCAGAAACTGTGAAGATTCGAGCCGTTTAGCGGCAGACAAAGCCCCCTTTTCTGTAAATAAAAAAGACAGCCTGAAAAACGTCCGTAATTCAACGGAAGAACTGTAAAGTTATTTAACATTTAGCGCCAAACAACCCGGTTTCCAGGTGAGCAACGCCCTGACGTTGACAAGACACCGAAGATCTAAAGTTTGGGATTGAAGGGAGACAGCTTACAATTTTGACGGGTCAATCGATCGTGCGCTGAGCAACAGCTATAAAGGCGGTTATGCCATTGGTACAACAAGCAGAACTTCAGGAAAAAGCCTCCATACAGCCAATTTGGCGCGTAATGCAGAGTTTGAGCGTTTATCGCTGGACGGCGATCGGTGCCTTGCTCAGTCTGCTCCTTCTGACAGTCGCCAGTGCTGTCACGCCTCAATTGTTTCGCTGGGGCATCGATCAGGGCATTGCGAAACAGAATTTACAAATTGTGCTGTACAGCGCTGGGTGGATGATGATTGCCGCGATCGGGCGTGGGTTGTTCAACTTTGGGCAAAGCTATTGGGCAGAAGCAGCCTCTCAGGGCGTTGCCTACGATTTACGCAACAAGATTTTCAGCCAGATCCAAAACCTCAGCTTTAGCTATCACGACCAGTCGCAGACCTCGCAACTGCTGACCCGTGTGACCAGCGACATTGAGCAGATTCGCGCCTTTCTCAGCACGAGCTTGATACAGGTCATTAACTCAGTGGTCACACTGGTGGCGATCGCGTTCATCCTGCTGATCATGAACTGGAAGCTAGCGCTCATCACCCTAACCGTTGTGCCGATGGCGGGATGGCTGCTGGCAAACTTTCTCACCCGCAATGGAGCGCTCTTTAAGCAGGTGCAGGAGCAACTGGGCGACCTCAACGCCATCCTGCAAGAAAACCTGCTGGGTATTCGCGTGGTCAAAGCGTTCGTGCGCGAATCGACCGAAATGACCCGCTACACGTCGATGAATGATGCCCTTGTCCGGGCAAACATGAAAACTATTCGCGCCATTCGCAACACCTTCCCGTTCATCTTTCTGTTGAGCAATTTGGTGACGCTGGCAGTGTTTGGCTATGGCGGTGCAGAGGTCATCGGCGGCAGATTCTCTGTAGGCGAATTGGTTGCGTTCAATTCCTATCTCCTGTTGATTCTGCAGCCCATTTTGCTAATTGGCTTTGCGGCACCCGCGATCGCCCAGGCAGCAGCATCGGCCGAACGGGTGTATGAAGTGGTCGATGCAGCAGTGGAGATCCGCGATCGACCAAATGCCATGCCCTTTGAAACCTGTGGCGGCAGAATCACCTTTGAAAACGTGTCCTTCCGCTATCCCGGTGCGACCACCGAAGCCCTCAAAAGTGTTTCCTTTGAAACCAGACCGAATGAACTGATTGCGGTGCTGGGGATGACGGCATCGGGTAAAAGCACGATCATGAACTTGCTGCCTCGCTTTTACGATGCGACGGCTGGCGCAATCCGCATTGATGGACGGGATGTGCGCGATTTCACACTCAAAAGCTTGCGATCGCGCATTGGTATTGTGTTCCAAGAAACGACGCTGTTTTCTGGTACGCTTCGCGAAAATATTGCCTACGCTAAACCCAATGCCTCCTTAGAACAAGTGATCGAAGTTGCCAAAGCGGCTCAAATGCACGACTTCATCATGGGCTTACCCAATGGCTATGAGACGATCGTGGGTGAACGCGGCGTCGGTTTATCCGGTGGACAAAAACAACGATTGGCGATCGCTCGTACCCTCTTAACTGACTACAGCATCCTGATTTTGGATGACAGCACCTCTGCAGTAGACGCCCAAACCGCTGCCCAAATTCAGACAGCCCTGGATGAACTGATGCGCCAACGCACCTGCACCTCGTTTGTGGTCGCTCAACGCATCAGCACCGTCCAAAACGCCGATCGCATTTTTTTGATGGACAAAGGCCATTTAGTGGCGCAGGGAAGCCATCAAGAGTTGATGCAAACCAGCCCACTCTACAGCGTCATTTTGGAATCGCAAGTAAAGCGATCGCCATCCCTCATTCCTCTCTCCAATCGCTAGACTAAACAAGTGCCCTATCGTCGCCTTGAACCGTCTTGCTGCCATGCTCAACTTTGGTCAAATCATTACTGAGCAAACCGATACGATTCTCAACGTGTGGATCGAGTCCGTGCGACGCGATCGCCACTTGAAGAGTGATGACACGCTTTCTCCAACCGCAATCAAAGATCACTTACCTATGGTGTTGGAAGCACTGGCAACAGTGCTGTCACGCAGCGAGGACGATGACCTGCAGTTGCTTGTGGATGCCAGTTTGCAGCATGGGACGCTACGTGCGCAGCAAGGGTTTGATCCGGTAGAAATCGTGCGGGAATATCGGCTCTTGCGACGAGCGCTTTTTGCCACTCTAGAAGCTGATCTTTTACGTGAGTCGGCGATCGAGGTCTATCGCGTTTTTCGTTTGATCGACATGGTCATTGATGAAGCGATCGCTCAATGCTTCAAAAGCTATGTCGGCGAGCGGATGAAAGAGCTAGAGCAGTTGCAGCGTCAACTGGCAATGACCGGGCAAGAAATGAATCGTCTGGTGCGTACCAATCAAGATGGGTTGTCTTTGCTGACCGATGAACTGAACGTTCGGCTCAACACGATCGTCGGCTTTTCGGAACTGTTTCTACGTCAACAGCAAAAGCAACAAGCACTGCCGCAAGATACAGTGCCTAAAATCGACCACATTGAGCGTGTGGTGCGGAACGGTCGCTATCTGTTGCACCTGATTAACGATTTAAACGAACTCTCTCGCTATAAAGCTGGAAAACTCAAGCTGCACCTGATGACCACAAATGTTCGCGCGATCGTCCAAGAAATTGTGCAGGTGATGACACCGACGATCGCCGCCAAGGAGTTGCAGGTCAGCGTCGATTGTGCGACGGCTCCTGACCAAGTTCTGTCTGATCCGTTGCGCCTGCATCAAATCATTACTAACCTTCTGCACAATGCCATCCGCTACACCAATACTGGCTCGATTCAGCTACACGCTCAGTCATTGCCCGAAGACCGCTGGTCGATCGCCGTAATCGATACGGGCGTCGGCATTGCGCCAGAAGATCAAGCCAACATTTTTGAACCCCAGTTTCAGCTGGAAACCAGCGATCAATCCCGTGATTTTGACAGCAAAGGGTTGGGGTTGGCGAGCGCCTCTCGTCTCGTCAACTTATTACAAGGCGAGATCACCGTGACGTCTACCTTAGGCGTCGGTTCTATCTTTACGGTCACGTTTCCACTCCACGTGACGCTAGCAGAGGCTCATACAACAGATGGCGCGATCGAGTAGCTCTACGCTTCGATCCTGAGATCTTGGTATGCTGAGATGTGAACTGTCCTACGATGCAAAGCCATGCCTGCACTCAGCACACCTGCACCCTCTCTCGCTTTTCCCCTCGCTGCAGTGGTTGGTCAGGAAGCCATTAAACTCGCGCTGTTGCTAGCAGCCGTTGATCCAGGTTTAGGGGGCGTCGTGATTGCGGGACGTCGTGGGACGGCAAAATCAGTGATGGCACGAGCACTCCATGCCCTTTTGCCACCGATCGAAATTGTCCAAGGCTCTCTCAACAGCGATCCGCTGCATCCCGAAGAGTGGGACGACGAGACGCTAGAAAGGCTAAAGGATGAAGGATCACGGATAAAAGGGGAAACAGATTCATCCTTTAGCCTTGAGACTTTAGACTTTCCTACCGAGGTGATTCCTGCGCCCTTTATACAAATTCCCCTAGGCATTACGGAAGATCGTCTATTGGGCTCAGTGGATGTTAGCCAGTCGATTAAGCGCGGGGAGACGGTATTTCAACCAGGGCTACTGGCAGAAGCGCATCGGGGCGTGCTTTACATTGATGAAATCAATTTGCTAGACGACCAGGCTGCCAACCTATTGCTCTCCGTTCTCACGGATGGACGCAACCAGATTGAGCGCGAAGGCATTAGCTTTCAGCATCCCTGTAAACCACTACTGGTAGCCACATACAACCCTGAAGAAGGAAACCTGCGCGAGCATTTGTTAGACCGCATTGCGATCGCCCTTTCTGCTGATATGGTGCTGGGGTTAGACGATCGTGTCCTGGCAGTGGAGCAGGCCACCCGCTACGCTGACTCACCGCAAGCGTTTCTCGCTCAGTACGCGGAAGACCTCGACTCTCTCAAAACACAAATCGTGCTGGCGCGAGAATGGCTTAAAGATGTGCAGTTAACCTCTGCCCAGGTCGAATATCTCGTCAATGAAGCCATTCGCGGTGGCGTGATGGGGCATCGAGCCGAGTTGTTTGCCGTCCGTGTTGCCAAAGCTCATGCTGCGCTGGATGGTCGCACAGATGTCACCGCAGACGATTTGCGTCGTGCGGTTGAGTTGGTCATTGTGCCGCGATCGACCATTGTGCAGACACCACCGGAAGCACCGCCACCGCCGCCACCGCCGCCACCCGAAAGCCAACAAGAACCAGAGGACGAATCGGAAGAAGATCAGGACGATCGCGACGACGATGAGGAGCAAGAGGAACAAGAGGAACAAGAGCAAGAAACACCCAGCATTCCCGAAGAATTTATCTTTGATCCGGAAGGCGTAATCCTCGATCCATCCGTGCTTTACTTTGCTCAAACTGCCACTCGTCAGGGCAAATCTGGCAGTCGTGCGACCATTTTCTCGGACGATCGGGGTCGCTATGTCAAACCCATGCTGCCCAGAGGGAAAGTACGCCGTATTGCTGTCGATGCCACGCTAAGAGCCGCAGCGCCCTATCAGAAATCGCGACGGGCAAGGAGAGAGGAGTCAGCGGTCAGCAGTCAGCGGTCAGCGGTCGACAGTCAGCAGCCGTCCAATGCTACACCCTACACGCCACACCCTATCCCCCGCAAACGAGTCTTTGTCGAACAAGCAGACATTCGAGCCAAACGGCTGGCACGTAAAGCAGGAGCACTCGTAGTCTTCGTAGTGGATGCGTCTGGTTCGATGGCGCTTAACCGGATGCAGTCGGCGAAAGGAGCCGTGCTGCGGCTGCTAACTGAGGCATACCAGAATCGTGATCAAGTATCGTTGATTCCGTTTCGGGGAGAGCAAGCCGAAGTGTTGCTGCCACCAACCCGATCGATCGAGGCCGCTAAACGACGTCTGGATCAAATGCCGTGCGGTGGTGGGTCACCCTTAGCGCACGGACTGACGCAAGCAGTAAGAGTCGGCGTGAATGCCAGACAGTCTGGTGATATCGGGCAGGTGCTAGTTGTCGCCATCACGGATGGACGCGGTAATGTGCCACTGGCACGATCGCTCGGCGAAACCATTCCGCCCGACGAAAAGCCCGACATCAAAGCAGAACTGCTCGACATTGCCACCAAAATCCGCGCCCTCAACATTCAACTGCTGGTCATTGACACCGAAAACAAGTTCATTTCTACAGGCTTCGCGAAGGAACTGGCACAGCAAGCAGGCGGCAAATACTACCACCTACCGAAAGCCAACGATCAGGCGATCGCGGCCATGGCACGAGGAGCCATGCGCGATATGAGTCGGCCTTGAGCGGTTAGCGGTCAGCGGTCAGCGTAGGATTTAAAGCTGAAAGCTGAAGGCTAAAAGCTGAAAGCCAAATGGATTGCGCTATACCAGGAACAGCTTCGCCAGCCAAGCAGTCTAAGCTAGACAGGCGTGCGATCGACTTGGGTATACTGAGAAATCCGAGCCTTCAATCTATTATCGACAGTTGCAACCCTATGACACGCAAATACCTGAAGCAAACAATTTCCAGTCTTCCCTTTCGCAAAACCCAGCGGAGGCTGTTGAGCAAGGAATTGGATTTGCTACTCCTCACGGGTTGCTCCTGCTTGCTCACTCTGTTGCATCACCCCATCAGCGAAGCCATTCAAGCACAATCCCCTGCTCGTAATGCGCCGATCGAGACATCAACTCAAACTGGGCCAAGCAGTACCAAACTAGCAGGACAATTTTCTGTCACCATGCCGCCAGAGCGTAAGAAGCTAAAAGTGGTGAAGGAAGGCTGAGTAGTTTTTGGTTTTTAGTTGTTAGTTTTTAGTTGTTAGAGAAAAGGGGCTAGGAAGTAATTCAAAACTCAAAACTCTCCTTATCCCTCTTCCTTAGCCCGATCGCCATGTGATTCGCAGGGCGGCGCTGAAATGGAGCGATCGAGCCACGCAACAGCTTGCTGGAGTCTGGGCAACGCTTCTTCGGACTGGTCTTTAAGCAGGAAGACGATCGCAGCGGCGGCCTGCTCATTGGCGCGGGCTTTGCGGTTGGACTTGAGGCGGTGCCAGTCGCGATCGGCGATCGCAAGTTTTTCGAGCAGTGCTTGAGCGAGTTCGGCAGCACTAAACTGACTCAAGCTATTGCCAGGAGCCATGACGGTTGGTGCGGTTTTAGCAGAAAGAGAAGTATCGGGCATACGGTTCTTGCGATCGTGGGCATAATCAAGAGTATCTCTACTCTACTACTGCTGTTATGACGTTGCCGCCGCCATCGCCTGATTCTGCTTCTAGCCACGACAGTGATGGACTGCTGTCAGAGGCACAGGCGTTTGAGCAGGAATTAGCGACCGTTGAGCGATCGCTCCATGACCTCAAGGAACGCTATACGCAAATACAGCAGGATCAGCAAATTCAAGCGCAGTTTCAGGAACGCCAAGAGCAGCTTAAACGGCAACTCCAGCGATCGCCGACTGCCGAACTCAAAGCCGAGTTAAGCCGCCTGCAGACGCAACTCGACGAACTCGAAGTCAACCTGGAAAGTAAACTTTTCACTTGGGGCAGTTTGCGAGAACCCTTCTGGCAAATTATTCGCTTTGGTGGGTTGGGTCTTGTGATTGGTTGGTCGATCGCCTTCGCGGTGTTCCAAAGTCCCAATCCGTCTCCTCGCCCTCCGCTCCCCGCTCCCCAATCCTCGCAACCAGAAAAGTAGATGGAGTGGTTAATATATTCTTAACAGCTAGCTCAACAGATGTATGAAAATCAGAGCCATTGTTCATCCAGCAGAAGAAGGCGGCTATTGGGCGGAGGTTCCTGCACTGCCCGATTGCATTACCGAATGAGACACAATGGAAGAGGTGATGGCTAACTTAAAGGATGAAGTTGAAGGATGGCTGGATGTTGCCAATAGTCTTATTAACAAAAGGTAGGGCGAAATTTTACCCTGTGGCAAAGTCAACTTTGTCGTACAGATCGGCAAAGGAAATTTCAAACGGGATGGTGTTAAGTTTCAGCGTTGACATTTCACCGTCATACTCAGAAAAAAGCCATTGATGCGGTTCAGTTTTGTAGTATTGCTCAACGTGCATCGAGTATTGATCAATCAAAACATACTCTTGAAAGCCAGGAATCGTGCGACACGCTTTGAATTTTTCACCCTGGTCATACGCCTGCGTTGAGTCTGATAACACTTCGGCAATCATCACCGGATTGGTCAGCGTATCGTTGCGCCCTTCTTGAAGTTGCAACGCGCCTTGAACCACCATCACATCTGGGTAGGTATAAAGCCGTCGCGCTGGAATCCACAACCGCTGGTCTGTAACAAAAACGCGATATGGTTGACGTCTGAGCGCAAAATTTAGGGAACCGCTGAGGTTCAACGCAATTTGGTTATGGTTGGGCATCCCGCCTGCCATCGGCACAATTTCCCCATCGCTATATTCATGTCGTTCTTGCGCCGTTTCTTCAAGCGTTAAGTAAGCTTCAGGCGTGTAGTACTTTGCTTCAGCTTGCATAATCATGGGGATTTCACCTCCGATGGTTAGGTTTGCTAGTTCCTCGATCGCTCATGCTGGTTACACATCAAGATTCTACGAAACCAAACGCTAGAAAGACAAAGAGGCTGAGTCTACTATTGACCCAACCTCACGCTTTAAGCATTGCTTGTTCTGACTGTAAAAGCGCCGTTGGCTAAAAACTACGAAGCCATCGCAACTTCAACCATTTCTTGCAGTTCACCCTTTTGGTAAAGCTCAATTAGAATATCGGAACCGCCTACAAATTGGCCGTCCACATAAACCTGAGGAATCGTCGGCCAGCTAGAGTATTCTTTAATGCCCTGGCGAATATCAGCATCGGCCAGCACATCGACTGTCTCGAAGGGAACGCCGAGCGTGTTGAGGATTTGCACCACGTTGTTGGAAAAGCCACACTGGGGCATCAGCTTGTTGCCCTTCATGAAGACCATGATTTTGTTTTGTTTGATCAGGGTTTCGAGGCGCTCTTGGGTTTCGGGAGTCATAGGTTTGGAGTGATGAGGTGTGTACAAGAAGACTGGTATCAAGCTAAGTTCGATCAAAGCGAGTCGATCGGCGATACAATTCAGACCGCTTGACTAGCGACCGCCCAATCTTGAGGGGTATACGTCTTAATTGCCATCGCGTGAATTGCCCCGCTGAGCAAGTGCTGCTGGACTGCCTTATTCACCAACTGATGCTGCTGCACCAAACGTTTACCATCAAATTGTGATGATACGACCGTCACTTCGTAGTGTTCGCCATCGTTTGTCAACACCTGAACCTGGGCATCCGGCAGTTCAGCTTTGATCATGGTTTCAACCTGATCAGGGCTAATCATTTGCGCTCCTTGGTCACTGCTTAAGTTCCTCACTCTAGTCTAACGTTCAGTGTCAAGCTGAGTCTCATCGTTTTAAGGGCAGATGCGATCGAGCCAATTCTTTACGCCAGGCCTCTACCAGCCCAATCTCTTTCTGTTAACGAGGGGCTGCGCTCGGCTGGTCTGCACGAGGGCGAGGGTAGGGCGCATCCACAAAGCCCAACTCAAGCAGTTGCTGGTAGGCTTTTTGCCCCAGGCTGCGCGTTGGCTGTTGGCTACGGATAATTTGTACAAGTAGAGGCACTGCCAGTTCTGGCTGGCTTTGGGCACGATGCACCAGCGCCAGTTGATAGGTTGCCTGGTCACGCATTTCGGCTGCTTCCAAAGCTTTACGACGTTGAGTGTCGGCAATGCGATTATCGATACCAGAAAAGCTCCCAGCCAGATCTTGATAAAAGTTGGAAAGCTGGTTGAAGACCTGACGCGCTTCCTGAAGCTTTTTAATCGCAGTGGGATAATTTTGAGCAGTCACGGCCTTGTCTGCTTCGTCCAGCAAGCGCTTACCGCCTTGCTGGCTGAGCAGTCCCGCGTCTTGATCGGTTGGTTTCAAAACGCTTGGATCGTTAGGGTCGATCGGCTGTGCACGATTCGGGCTGGCTGGGAGAGCCTGGGCAAGACTGCTTCCGGGCTTCAGCAGGACAGAAGCCGCCAGGAGTGACAGGGCGATCAGCCCTGCGGTGCGGAGGATACGAGTAGTTCCAAAGGATTCCATGAGGCAGCTCTAGCTCTAATTGCAGAAAACAGAAGAAACACAACTGTATCAAAACTGTGGGTATATTACCATTGCAGAGTGACTCTGCGCCTGAGTAGTTTTAGTGACTAGTAAGGGGCGCTGAATGAATCTGGTCGCTCTTGGCAGTCAGCCATCAGCGTTTAGCGTGTTTGATTTGCATGTTCTTTATGCATTAGTAAGACTGGTGAGGGCTATTGGGCACAGCGGATGAGAAGGCGTATGGCATGCCCCTGCACCCGATTCCCAATTCCCTACCCCCTTTTTCTCAATGAGGTGTTTCAATGACGGATCAAACGCCAGCAAATTCGGCACCAGGCACTCAAGGTGCAGCAATGCCCGAGTCGAGCATCAGTAGGGTGTTGCAGCGCGGTGGCGAAGAACTGTTGCTGGAGAAGGTGGACGATCGCTTTACGCTCAATGCCATCAACAAAGCCGCGATCGCGGGTCTGATCCAACCGCTCCCTGCTGATGTCAGTCCAACACGCATACCCGCTAAACTTACAGAGATTGTGGTCGATCCGGCTCAGCGTGACACCGTGATGCAGCAACTGCGCGATGACGATGCGGTGAACTACACCAGTCATGTGTATCAACTCAAAGATGATCCAGCCTCGCGGCTATATCTGACCAATCAACTAACGGTGCAGTTCGCTACAACTGTCACAGCAGAGACAATCGCTCAAATTACCGGGGCGGTGGGGCTACGTCAGGTGAAGCCGATTGCGGGGGTGCCCAACACATTTGTCTTTGAAGCGACCGCCAGTGCGCAAGAAAATCCGCTCAAAATCGCCAATCGCCTGATGCAGCGATCGGAGGTGCTGACGGCAGAACCAAACATCATCGTGCGCACCCAATCGCACTACCGTCCCCGCGATCCGATTTACCCCAAGCAGTGGCATCTCAACCACAACGGCGGGGCTGACCTGGCTCCCAATTCTCATGTTTCAGCTGAGAAAGCGTGGGACATTACGCGCGGCATTCGCTCGGTGACGATCGCCATCATGGATGACTCGGTAGATCTGACCCATCCTGACTTTCAGGGCATTGGCAAAATCGTGGCTCCCCGTGACTTCAAAGAAAATGACTTTCTGCCACTGCCGGGCGATCCAGACGACAATCATGGCACTGCCTGCGGCGGCGTTGCCACTGCCGAAGAGAATGGAATTGGAGCGATCGGTGTAGCACCGGGTTGCGCCTTGATGCCCATCCGCACGACGGGCTTTTTAGATGACCAGACGATCGAAGACTTATTCGGTTGGGCAGTCGCCAAAGGTGCATCGGTCATCTCCTGTAGCTGGGGTCCCGCCTCCGTATATTTCCCGCTGTCACTGCGACAGCGTGCTGCACTCACCCAGGCTGCCACCAACGGTCGGCGTGGTAAAGGCTGCGTCATTGTGTTTGCAGCCGGAAATGCCAACCGACCCACCAATGGCACTGTGAATGAAAGCGGCTGGCCCAACAACGCCTTGAGCGGTGACACTGCCTGGCTGGGAGGTTTTACAGTCCATCCCGATGTCATCACGGTCGCGGCGTCAACCAGTCTCAATAAAAAAGCAGCGTATAGCAACTGGGGTGCAGAAGTCTCTGTCTGTGCACCCAGCAACAATGCGCCGCCAGGAATCGGACTTCAAGACCTTGGTTATGTTTTTACACCACCGCAAGTGAGAGGTGCACTACCAGGGTTGGGTATTGTAACCACCGATCGCGTCGGAGCAGCAGGCTACGCGCCGGACAATATTGCGATCGACTTTGGTGGTACATCCAGCGCCTGTCCGCTTGTAGCTGGCGTGGCAGCATTGGTACTCTCAGCCAACCCCGATTTAACCGCAGCCGAAGTCAAGCAACTGCTGCAACAAACGGCCGACAAAATTGTGGACTCCAACCCTGATCCACAGTTTGGCTTCCGCAAAGGCACCTACGAAGCAGGAGGACGCTGCGACTGGTTTGGCTATGGCAAGGTCAATGCCGCGAAGGCAGTACAGGCGGCAGTACAGCGACAAGCCATGGCAGCGATCGCCCCTTCTCGCCAACTGCAACAGCAAAATACCACCAGTGTGGCGATTCCTGACAACGATTCACAGGGTGTAACGAGCACAATCCAGATGACAGAGGCAGGTACGGTGAGATCGATCCAGGTCAGTGTGGCGATCGACCATAGCTTTCTGGGCGACCTGGAAATCAGCCTGACGTCCCCCTCGGATCAAATTATTTTACTCCAAAGTCGTCTACTCGGACGGAGCACCCGACTACAAACGACCTACACATTACAAACAACTGCACTACTCAGACGCTTCTTAAACCAACCCGCTCAAGGGCGTTGGCAACTGCGCGTGGTTGATGCAGCT
This sequence comes from Stenomitos frigidus ULC18, assembly GCF_003003795.1. GTDB lineage: Bacteria > Cyanobacteriota > Cyanobacteriia > Leptolyngbyales > Leptolyngbyaceae > Stenomitos > Stenomitos frigidus_A. Next base: position 79,773 of record NZ_PVWK01000121.1, read on the forward strand.
GAAGGTGACATAGGAACGCTGAATAGTTGGACGTTGACATTGGGAGTTTGAGAGAGGGTGTCTGTAGGGGCGTTCCATGGAACGCCCCTACAGACGAAAAGTCATTCCACCAAATGATGATCCATAGCAAAACGAACCAGTTCAGCGCGATTGCTGGTGTCGGTTTTGCGGAGGAGGCTGCTGACGTATTTTTCAACCGTGCGGGGGCTCAAGTGCAACGATTCACCAATTTGCATATTTGAGTGCCCATCCGAAAGGATTTTGAGCACCTCGCGTTCGCGTTGAGTAAGGTTCAGCGCCGCAACGGCTACTGATAGCGCGGCATGCTGTGCGATCGACTGATATTCGTTACGACCTGACGGAGACGATCGCGCCTCTGTCTGCTCAGCGTCACGGCGGGCTGCATCCCCCCGTGCAAAGCGCCACTCTAACTCAATCAACTGCAGTCGCTCCAGCAGATTTCGCACTACTGCCCCTAACTCTTGTAGTTCGAAGGGTTTAGACAGGTAAACATCGCAGCCCGCTTGATACCCTCGAATCCGCTCTTGAGTGTCGTTACGTGCCGTCAAAAAGACGACAGGCAGCAGTCGCGACGTGGGACGCTGCCGAATGCGACTTACCAACTCGTAACCATCCATCTGCGGCATGGTGATATCGGTGATCACGAGATGAGGCTGGTATTCATCAACCAGTCTCAGCGCTTCTTGACCATTTTCGGCCGCAATGACCAGATAACCGTTTGCCCCGAGGTAATCACTGATGGACAGCCGCGTGCCCAAGTCATCATCAGCAACAAGGATTGTGAGAGGCATACAGAAGCCGCTGCTAGTGTTGTCTAAGCCTTGAAGTATGTCAATTTTAAAGGATTCGGAGTGTCAAAGCTAAAATATAGCGGTTTCTCAGTCTCTATGGATCATGGCTGAGCGATCGCTGCCAAACGTTACGGCAGCGATCGCTCACCCTCTAGTCACTCATCACTGAACACCGACCTTTAAGCTGGCAGGCTCACCCGGATTACCTTCTAGCACCACACCACGCTGGTTCGTTGAGAGATGCCGGACAATCTTGTAGATAATCTCAATTTTGTCGGAAGCACCAATGTTTGCCGCCAATGTTTCCAAAGAGAGCAGTTGCCCGTTGGGCTTGAGCGCTGCCAAGACCTGCGTTTGCAGCGCCAAAATGTCTGCCGCTGCTTTTTTACCCGCTTCAACACCCGGTTGATGGTAGGCATTGACATGCACCAGAAAGCCATACAAACCGACTGCCCGTTCATAAAGTGCGATCAATGCACCAACCAGCTTGGCAGACACTTCAGGAATGGTAACGGTGATGGAATCACGATGATTTTCGTAGAGTGCCTGTCGCGTGCCCTGGAGTAAGCCAGACAAGTAGTCGCCAGCTGTTGCACCAGGTTCGACTTCGATCGACGAGCCCTTGCGATCGCTCAACACTTCGATAAAGGTCAGGAAGAAGTTGGGCACCCCTTCGCGCAACTGCTGCACATAGGCATGTTGGTCGGTTGTCCCTTTGTTGCCGTAGACCGCAATACCTTGATAGACCGTCTTGCCGTCCAGATCCGTTTCCTTACCCAGAGACTCCATGACGAGCTGCTGGAGGTAACGGCTAAACAGCAACAGGCTATCTTTATACGGCAACACCACCATATCTTTTTCGCCTTTGCCGTTACCTGCAAAATACCAGGCAAGAGCTAACAGCGCCGCTGGGTTTGCCTTCAGTTGAGGAAGGCGCGTCGCCGCATCCATCTCTTTGGCACCTGCCAACATGCTGCGGATATCGATGCCCTGCAGCGCTGCGTCAAGCAGCCCAACAGCCGACAGTTCCGACGTGCGCCCTCCCACCCAATCGAACATGGGGAAGGTTGCCAACCAGCCTTCCGATCGCGCCAGTGCATCCATTTTGCTACCAGGCATGGTAATCGCGACGGCTTGTCTGGCAAAATCTAAGCCCTTGTCTGTAAAGGCTTTCTTCGCCTCAATCATGCCGTTACGGGTTTCAGGCGTGCCGCCCGACTTAGTAATGACAATCACCAGCGTGCTACTCAACCGATCGCCCAGCTCCTTAAACACGCGATCGAAACCATCCGGGTCAGTGTTATCAAAAAAGTGAATGGTTAATGGTGGTGCAGCAGGAGCGAGAGCGGCAGCGACGAATTGTGGTCCAAGTGCAGATCCCCCAATGCCGATCGACAGAATATCGGTATATTTTGTGGACTGAGGCGGGCAGATCTCACCCGCATGAATTTTGTGGGCAAACGCTTCTAGTTGGTCGAGCGCCTCGCTGATTTCTTGTTTGAGCGCTGGTGTCGGAGCCAAGTCAGGATCGCGCAGCCAGTAGTGACCCACCATGCGGTTTTCGTCGGGATTGGCGATCGCGCCGCCTTCCAACGCCGCCATGTCCTTAAATGCCTGCTCAAATTTGGGCTGCATGGTGGCGACAAAGGCGTCGTCAAAGCGCATGCGGCTGATGTCTAAGTAGAGCCCCAAGCCTTCGTGATAGTAAAGCCAGTCCTGGTAACGTTGCCAGAGTGCAGCAGCATCCATAGCGGGGTTCACGCCTCTTAACGTTCGTCACTGCCAGTGTATCCGGGCACGGGGCTAGGAACGGTAGGTTTTGGAAAGAAATAACAAAGTAGAAGGTGAGAAAGTTGGGAGCAGAGGGTACAAGGGGAGCGGAAGGTGCAAGAGGAGCGAAGGAGGTTTAGCTTTTAGCCGTCTGCCTCCCGTCTTCCCCCGCCTCCCCATCTTCCCGTCTTCCCCCGCCTCTCTGCCACTCTCTACTCCCACGCCCTTTCTCACAAATCCGGCTTCGGCAACAGTCGTAAAAATTTAACAATTTGTCCAGTGATTTCGAGGCTGATGAAGTAGCGATCGATCGTAAATCGGTAAAAAATAGCGCTGGAGCCGAGCGATCGAAACGCCGGTAACGACTGCAGTTGATGGACACTCGAAAAGTCTTCAAACACAAACTGCTGAATGCGCTGCCGGGCGATGGGCTCCAGCTTTTTCAGATCGAGTAAGAACGATCGTGCATAGCGGACTTCTAGGCCTTTGGCGTTCTGCATTGTGCGGGCGAGGGGAGTCTTGCCGTTCATCTTGCGGTTATCTTGCTGACAGTAAGCGAAGCGCTTCGTCACGCGTTAAGGTATCACCAGGCTTTAACGTTTGCTTACAGGCTTGCGTTGCCCGCAGCATATAAAAGTCGCAGTAGAGTTCAGAGAGAACGATCCAAACATCGAGCAGTTCATCATCCGCTAGCTGCTCGACGAGGTGATGTGCCCGATCTTTGAGAAGACTCATAATGCCCTCGAACGAAAGGTTCAACGGAGACAGATTCGTGTAGTCTCAGAATGCCCAAACAAGGAAGCAAAGCACTCGTTGGGAGGCAAATTAACGCCGCTATTCTTACTTGTATGAGCCTATTCGGCGCGAAAGGCTCCGTATAAGATGTATCTCTACTGGCTCAAATTGACTGGTAGGATACGATCCAATCGCCCTTTGCTCACATTGCTCATGCTCGATTTCAGCGGCATTCTGCTGTTTTTTACGCCCGGTTACCTTGTCTCGCTGATTATCTTTACTGCAACCTTTGCGCTGTTTAGCCTGGGCTTGAATTTGCAGTGGGGCTTCACAGGGTTAATTAACTTTGGTCACATCGCCTTTATGACGGTTGGAGCGTATACCACTGTCCTGGTGAGCATGAAGGGGGTACCGCTCATTTTGGCGGTGCTCATTGGGGCGTGTCTGGCGGCTGGCTTAGGTCTGCTGATTGGGCTTTCCACACTGCGCCTGCGGGAAGATTATTTGGCGATCGTCACGATCGGCGTGTCTGAAGTTATTCGTCTCATCGCGCTCAACGAAGAATGGCTCACCCAAGGCGCACGAGGCGTTTACAGCTATCCCCTGCCGCTGGAAGCGCTAACCCGACCAACCCTGATCAGCAAAATTGGCATGATTGGCATTTGGACAGCCATTTTTGCGCTGGCTGGCTGGCAGTTGTGGCGCTGGACGTGGAAGCGACTCGATCGCCTGGGGCAGAAAGACACCCGTGAGGGCATCCAGTCGGGACAAATCGGCAAACTGTCATTGGGTATCGCGACTGCTATTTTGGGACTGCTGCTCTATTGGGCAGGCGCAGTATCACTCTACGATTACTCCTATAAAGCGGGACTGATGCTGGTGCTGGTGCTGGTGTTGGCGCTGGTCTATTGGCGTTTAGAGGCACTGGTACGATCGCCCTGGGGTCGTGTCCTCAAAGCCATTCGTGAAGATGAGGAAATCGCTAAAGCGCTGGGCAAGAATGTGTTTTGGTACAAGCTGCAATCACTCATGCTGGGTGGGGCGATCGCGGGCATTGCGGGAGCCTTCTACGCATGGCAGTTGAGCTTCATTAATCCGGATGGCTTCATTCCCTTGATTACGTTTCAGGCATGGACGATCGTCGTTCTGGGTGGGGCTGGCAACAATGCTGGAACCCTGCTGGGAGCGGCAATCTTTTGGGCGTACAACTCAGTGACACGGTTTCTGTTGCCCGCGATCGCCCCGGCGCTACACGCGATCGTGCCTGCCATTCCGCCGACGTTGGATGAAGGCAGAGCCGGAGCCTTTCGGATTATGATCATTGGCTTACTGCTGATTGTGCTGATGATGGCGCGACCGCAGGGCATTTTAGGCAAAAAGGAGGAACTCTCTCTTGGTCGATGAAAACCCCAATGCGGTTGATCCGGTAGAGCATTTAAGCCATCCTGACAGTGAAGATCTGGCAGACATCCTGGCAGATGTGGAAATGGCAGATGTGGAACCGATCGAGCGTCCTGCCAAGCTGCAACTACCACTACTGGCGGCAAGTGGGTTGATCAAGAGCTTTGGTGGATTGGTGGCGATCGATCACGCCTCGATCGAAGTCGCCAAAGGCAGTATCACCGGACTCATTGGACCCAACGGAGCCGGAAAAACGACGCTGTTTAACCTGCTGTCAAACTTCATCCATCCTGACAAAGGGCGTGTGCTGTTCGATGGCGAACCCATTCACCAGCTCCAGTCGTACCAGATCGCCCAACGCGGTATGATTCGTACCTTTCAAGTCGCACGAGTCCTCTCTCGCCTCTCTGTACTAGAAAATATGCTGCTGGCAACCCAACATCAAACAGGGGAAAATTTTTGGCTCACCTGGTTTAAACAAAAGCAAATTACTGCCGAAGAACGCCAGCAGCGCGAACAGGCAATGACCATTCTGGAGTCGATCGGACTCGCACACATGGCGCACGAATACGCAGGAGCCTTATCCGGTGGTCAACGCAAACTCCTGGAAATTGGACGAGCGCTGATGAGCCAGCCCAAGCTGATTTTGCTCGATGAACCCGCTGCGGGAGTCAATCCCACACTGATTAAGCAAATCTGCGATCGCATCCTCACCTGGAACCGCGAAGGACTCACTTTTTTGATCATCGAACACAACATGGACGTGATTATGTCCTTGTGCGATCGTGTCTGGGTTCTCGCCGAAGGACGCAACCTTGCTGTTGGCACCCCCACCGAAATTCAAACCAACGCTCAGGTGCTAGAAGCCTATTTGGGGCAGTAACCCAAACCAACAGTCTAGGGTTAGTCAGCGATACCGAACATCAGAATGGTGTAGGCATCCAAAAATTCAGTTGAATGAAAGGAAATTCTGTGAAGCAACCGTAAAGTGCCTATGAAATATCCGTAAAGTACCTGTAAAAAAACGAACTCCTAACCAGCGCATAACGTATCCGTAACCCATCTGTCATAAACAATCCAGTAATCTAACGTCTTGATTGCGTAGCGCAGGCGAGGGCTATTTGTCCAGAATGCGCTCACAGATTAAAAGAATTAAGTAAGGATTGATATGACAAAGCTTGGCTACTCAGGGTTTCAACGCGTCACCACTGCGCGTCTGCTCCGTAAAATGTGTTTATTGGCGTTGACGGTGCCGTTCTTGGCGAGTGCCGCAATGATGGTCACTGCCAGCGAAAAAGAGAATAAGGGCAAATACGAACCCTACGCGATCGGACTTTGGGGCGATTTACCCTATAACGATGTGCAGGCGCAGGTTGGGGTTCCTAACATCATCGCGGACATGAACTCGCAAGACCTGGCTTTCACGGCTTTCGACGGCGACTGGAAAGCGGGCAACGCCATCGCAGGCTCGGTTACGCCGACCAGTTGCAGTAATGAACTCTATGCCCAATCGCTCGATTACTTAAACGCCCTGAAAGCACCCGCAATCTTTACACCAGGTGACAACGACTGGACTGACTGCGATCGCCCGGCAAACGGTGGTTTTAACTCACTCGAACGCCTTAACTACGAGCGCCAGTTATTCTTCAGCGAGCCTTACTCATTTGGACAACGCCGCCTGAAACAAGAAGTCCAAGCCGCTCCGTATGTTGAGAACCGCCGTTGGACAGTTGGCAAGGTTACCTATGCGACACTTAATGTCCAGGGTTCATGCAACAACCTGTGCGACACTGCACCCGACGCAGAGGAATACGCAGCGCGAAATGCAGCCAATATTGCCTGGCTGCAAGAAACTTTTAGAGTGGCAAAGGCACGCAACTCGGTAGCGGTGATGTTGATCACCCAGGCTGATCCGGGTTGGGATAACAGCGACTCAACTAGAGCCCCGACACGTGATCCAAAGACGCTCGTGGAAAATGACGTTGACGCCACCACGAAATTGCCGATTCCTGATGGCTACAAGGACTATTTAGTCGCATTGCGCAATGAAGTGATCGCGTTCCGCAAACCAGTTGCTTACGTACACGGCGACTCACACTATTTCCGCATTGACAAACCATTGCTGGATGCTCAAGGCAGGCGTCTTGAAAACTTCACTCGCGTTGAGACCTTTGGCAACAATGCAGCAAACGGTCTCAACGACGTGCAGTGGGTCAAGGTGTATGTCAATCCCCGCAGCCGCGAGGTGTTTTCGTATCAGCCACAGATTGTTCCTGGCAATCGTGTAGCGGTTCCGGCTCCATAACGGCACGCGTCTAATCAACGATATAGAGCAATCACTCCTCCCAAGGACACCAAAACACGGGAGGAGTTTTTTTCAGCGATCGCTGCTCTCACTCACCCCTTAAAGGGCGTCCTATGGGCTGGAATACAGCCTTTTAATCGCACAAAAGCACCAAGGTAAACTTTAATTTCAAACCCGAAAATCAAAGTAAGAGAGGAGTATTCTAAGAACATAAGAAGCAGCGAAAGGAGGCTTCTTATTCAAATCGAATCATTCAGTCAAATCGAATAGTTCAGTCTCGTTAAACAGGAGGTTTTTATCGCTTTAACGTCTGAATCTATCTCGTCAATAAAAGCAGCATTCAACCAGGTTGTTGATATCTCTTCATCTACAATCTCAGAGAGTAATGCGATAGATACCCAGAGACCTGCAACTACCCAAACGACGGTATCGAAGCAGCTCTAGCTAGGAGCGTCATAAAAGAGGAGATCCCTCACATCAGCCGTTCTGAGTGCTGTGTAAAAAATTAACTCGTTGCTTTTAATCCCTTGATTGAAAGTTTAGATAGCCCCGATCGTAGCAACAAATACGCTCGGGGTTATCTGTTTGGCTGGCATTGCGCTGCGTCAACTCGCTCTGCCCAGAATTCCTTTCTCTAGAAGTTGCGTTGCAATGCAGCAGAAGTTCTTGCCTTCGCGATCGTACAACGCCTCAATGAAAGGCATAACGATATGAGAGCCGATCGTTCCCCTCAGAACGTGTGATGGGTGGCGCGATCGTTCCCACTCAACTGAGAAGAGTTGCGATCACAAGGCAATAACGACCCCGTTCACCCGCCGCCAACAACCTTTCGGACTCAGCCAACTATCTCGATACGGTCGGTGTGCAACGGACTTGTTAGGCAGGGCTTTGTTTTTGCACATAACTGATAAAGCTTAACTTTGTTTTTCAGAAGATTTCAGCTTGCAACGTTGTGCGAAATAGGCATCAGTTACATCAACAAAGTGGTAAATGTGCTTAACCCAATCACCTAACTGATTCAATCTCACTTGAATTTTCTCACCAACTGCTACACCAAAGTCTGGATGACGGCGAACAAAATCAGGCGTAGAAATTCCAGTCGAATGTACAATTAGATGCCTGATACCCCAAAGCGTCTCCATTTCTTTTGCAAGTTCTGAACTATATCCACGAGCACCCATCTTCTTAAGGCTTTTAATCCAACATTTCGGACCTCCCTCATTAATGAACTTTCTAGCCCATTGATATCTCAGTCCTTGAAGTAACTCTTCTAATGATGAAGCGTTGGTCATTTCAGAATATGAAGCAGACATTTTAGATTCTTCCATAAGCGTAGAATCAGTTCTGGCAGTATAAACAAGTACATCCATGAGATAGGCTTCAACAATGGTAACTATCAACACTGGCATCCACTCTAATCCCACATTGAATCCGGAGAGATGGGCATCCCACTTCTCTGCATAATCTGAGATTTCTTGTTTGATCTCTGTTGCCTGGTCTGTTGTCAAATTGACCTTCTTTGTTCACTGCCATTCTCTTCTACGTTTAACTCTTGTTCTAGGTCGTTCGGGGCAAAGAGAATGCTTTTGGTCTTTGATAAAGTAGCTTCTTGTCTGATTCCTTGAAACCCCCGACCTGTAAACTGAATGAAGTGCATTAATCTATCCGTATTGAAGTCGAAGCTTGCATAGGCTGGTGTGTGCGGAACTGAAGTAGTTGAATCGACATCAATCGGTTCAGTCATAGAGGTCTAACCTAGAATCAAGATGTTCTAACGAAATATTATCAACTTCTACATACTGCTACTCACACTATGACTTCTCTGCCTAACAACTTATTACATAGAATTTTTTCTCGGTAATATCCTCGTGCGGGTATCATCACGTATTTTCCACTGATAACCCTGATATGGGGATATCATAAGATTTTTTTCGCATGCTATCGCTGCTGAGGGGCATTATCAAGAAAATTCGCGTATCACGATCGCCCCTGGTGCCACAACCCGATCGCCACTTCTCTACTTCTCCGACACCACCAAGCTTGAGGAAGCCGATCGCTCCTAATCTCTATAAATCTGATACAATCAGCAGCCAGTAAGCGTTGACAACACGATCGCAGCATGGCTATTGAATCACGACTGGAAACAATTGATGAGCGGATTGCCCAACTGGTAGTCATTGCAGGTGAGCTAGTCAAAGCGTCGGTGCAGCAGCGTGAAAGCATTGAAGGATTGGTCTCAGGCATGGGGCAGTTGATCGAGTCCAATACTGAATTCAGAATGGATCTGGCTGAGCTAAAGACGACGACTCAAACGCAGGCTGAAACAGCAGGGCTTCAGCAGCAGATGATTGAGCAGTTAATTCATCAGAAAGAAGCGCCATAAAGTCAGCTTGCCAGCCTCTACTTCTCCGAAACCACCAAGCTTGAGGAAGCCGATCTCCCATTACGCTATCGTACGCAACTATGGATAGCTGTTGGGGTTCTCCACCGATAGCCCTTCGTTGGTAGCAGCCACATTCAGCTCACTGTCTGCCGACGCAAAAATTACAGATGGCAAACCACTGGTGATACAACGCGCATTCACGGCACGTCCGGCTGCTAACTGAACGGCATCATAACCTCTTAATCCTTGTGTTTCTGCTAGCGACATCCCGGCAAAAATGATTTCCTCTGTCATTTCAACGACTTGATAGTCCGTCTGCAAATCATTTCTGAATTGGTTGCATACGAATGCGGCGTCGGCAACAGTAATACTGCCGCTGCGCGATCGTCGTGTGATGGCTGCAATGATTTCAACCCCTGTGATGGCTGCAACGAAGATTTCATTACTCAGTGCAGCATCAAATAACCCGAAGACCCACGTTGAACCAACTTCACTGATGTACCGCTTTACCAATGCACTGCTATCTAAAAAGTAGACCGCCATCTACCGACGTTCCTCAATGATCGTTTGAGAAACCGAGCCATCTTGCACCTGGATGAGGTGCTGGTGTGTTCTTTGTTCAAAGGTAGGCGTTTTGATTTGCCGTACCAATCCAGATTCGACGAGTGCTTGATGGAAGGCAACTCGTTGAGCGGCTGTCTCTTGATCAGCAAGATAATGCTGAATTGCTTGGCTAAGCTGCTGTAACTCAGAAGGCTCTAAGGTCTTGAGTTGGTCAAGAATTTGATTCAAAATTGCCGGAGGCATTACTTGTTACCGATAGGCTGGCTTAGACCTCTATTTTACAGAGGCTTATGTTCATGAAGCTACAGCGATTGCTCCTTCTCTACTTCTCCGATACAACCAGACTTGAAGAAGCCGATCGCCCGAATTCCTCAGGAGCATACTCTAAATGAGCTTCAGCACCTGGATAGAGAAACGTGCCGGGAGTGACGGAGCGAACGAGGTAGTGCAGGGTGTACACGCCGGGATCGAGTTTGTCACCAAAAGCAACGACGCGATCGTGGTAGATGGTCTGATAACCAAGCTGCCAGCTATCGCCTTGCGCTTTGAAGTAGGGTGTTGTCGTCTGGAAGCTATTGTCAACGGCTTCAAAGCCTGCGGGTAATGGATCAGTGAGAACGACATGATCGACGGGATGATCGGTGATGATTTCTAGCCCAATGTCGTAGACCTGCCCAATTGGAACCGTCAGTGGCTCAGGTGCAACCAGTCCAGTTTTATACAGCACCTTGTCCTCATTGGCAGGACGAATGGTGCGGGTCACACGCAAGCCGTTCAGCTTACCGGGTTGATTGCCCTGTAGCCGATAGCGGTAAACAACGAGATAGTGCAGGATGCCCTGCCCCGTTTTCTTGAGAGTCACGTCATTGCGATCGCGCGGCAGATCCGCCATACCCACCTTCACATCCTGGCTGGGGTTGCGGTAGCCCTCAAACTTGGCAGTCCCGATGGCTTTGCCCGCGAGTTGTGCCGTTGCCTCAAAGTTGGGCGGTGTGGGTTGCAGCTTGCTGTACTCAACCAGAGCCGTGAGCGCTTCCGCATTGTCGTAGGTGGATTGCCAGGTGCCGTTGCGCCGCTGTCCTAACAGCCCTTGCAAGAGCCGATCGGTGTCCTCGGTTTTGGCTTTCTGAGCGACAAAGAGCCGTAACGCTTGAGCCTGTGCCGTTGTGGGTGAATTCAACCAACGCCAGTTGGGGAGTAGATTAACGGTGGCGTTGCGTCCAGTTTGGTAAATCGCCTCCTGAAGTTGATTCACCATTGTTTTGGCTTCTTGCTGCCAGTCGGGGAACTGAGACAGATAACGCGCTAGTTTGATCTGACTCACGGGATCGAGTTGGCTACGTTGACTGTAGAGGTCGGAGAGGAAGTCGTTGCGCCGATCGCCCAAAGCTGCCAGTGCAATCAATGTTTCCAGCCGTACCTGATTTTTACAGAGTTGCTCTTTACAGAACTCGTACTGACCGGGATCGGCGAGGAGTTTTTTGAGATAGGCGGTGAGGGAGGTGAGGAGTGAGGGGTGAGGAGTGAGGAGTTTTGAGGGGAAGGCACGATCGGCGAGGGCGATCGCTTGAGCGGCGTAGGGGGTGACGAAGGGATCGGAGGTCTCTTGTCCAGGGTAGGAGGCGAAACCACCATCGGGTGTTTGGAGAGATTGCAAGCGTTCGATCGCCTGGGTTGCCTGCTGGGTGGGATTGAAGCTGGCGAAGGTTTGCCCGTAGGTTTGGGCAAGGGTTTGTAGATTAGCGGCGATCGTCAGCTGGCTGGCAGTGGGCTCCAGGAAGGGCAGGTTGGTTTCGTCGAGCACCTGCTTAGCGGGAGCCGTGAGCATGGGCATCAGGCTGCTGGCAAGCGAGATATCCAGTCCACCGACATCGGGTGCCACATTTTTGTCCACATTGAGTGGAATAGTTGCCTGATCAGTGGTCGTACCGGCTTCCACCGTTTGTTCCGTCACGTCGAGCGCCTTCACGTCAAGCAGTACTTCAAACGCATCGCTGTCACCGCCGAGCTGCGTGGTGAATTTCACCTTCGCGTCGCCTACTGTTTGCACTACAACGGGGAAGCGATAGGCGCTCGTGCCCGAACCCGCCTGCGCCTGTTGCTGACCAGAGGAGTTATCTAGCTTGAGGGGATCGGTCACAGAGCCGTTGACGGCAAGGTTGCCATTCTGCCCCGTGTTATTGGTGACGGAAACGCCAGCCTGGAAGCGATCGCCCGGGCGCGCAAACTGTGGCAACAGCGGGTTTGCAATCAGTGGTTTGGTCGTCACAAAGGTGGCGTCCCCATTACCAAAGTGCAGTTCACCATCCGTCGCGACGGCCATGACGCGCCAGGTGGTCAGGTCATCTGGCAGTTTAAATTTGACTGTGGCGTTGCCGATCACATCCGTTTTCACCGAGCCGTTGTAGTACGCCAGCGCTTTGAAGTCTGTGCGAATGCGTGTGCTGCCTGCGCCATCAGACGCCCCACCACCATAGCCCCAGCCTTTTTCGAGCGGTGATGCCTGCGGTTGCAAGACAACATCGGGACGGTTATCGCTCAAACGAATAGAAATGGGTTGTTCGGCATATACCGTTTTTACCAGGTCAGGGGGACGATAACCACTGAGTTGCAGCACCGCTTCGTTGACTACCATCAGCGTGATTTGTCCCTTCGCAGCCTGTCCTTGCTTCGTAAGCTGAAGCTGCACCGTCTGTTCTGCACCCGGCTGTAGCGTAGGCGTCACCGTCGTTTCAACTTTGAGATATTGAGGATTCAGATCCGTTTCAAAGGGAGCAAAGCCGATGCGGACGAGTTTATCCAGGCTACCCGGTTCAATCTGCTCCAGGGGCTTCCCTTGACGCACCAATACGGCTTCCACAGCCGCATTGGGTAGCATCTCAGGCGTGATCTGAAATTGCACTTTCGGCGCACCGCCCTGCACTTTTGTCAGGGTTTTGTACAGGGTTTTGTGGCGCACAACCGCAAAGTAGAGTTCGCCGTCTGAGTAAGGAGACTGGATCAATGCTGTGGCTGTTTCGCCCACCTGATAGTGCTTCTTGTCCAGCTTGATTTCTAGACGATTGTTGCGGTAGCGGTTGCCCCAGATCGCTGACGAGTCACCTGTAGCCCAGAGCTGCACATCGGTCGCACCAATCTCGTTACCACCTGAAAACGTGGCGCGGAGGCGATAGGAACCAGGCGCTGGCGGCTTTAACGACGCGGCTTGCGGGCTGACATCCGACTGCACATCGATCGCTGCAACCGTTTTATATTCCACCTGATCTTGCTGCGTCCGGCTACCCTCCACGAGTTTCGTCACGCGGCTATAGTGCATCTGCTGCAGTTCCAGATGCACTTTTTGATTCAGAATCGGGGTGCCTGTCAGGTCGCTGACAATGACCTTAACAGGGAAATCCTGTCCTGCCGTTGCCACAAAATCACTTTGCAACCCGATGAGTTTGTCGGTTGGCAAGGCGAGGAAGGTCTTGGAATCGGCCACTGAGAGATTCGATACGTCTGAAACTTGAGCATCCACGCGATACGTCATGGGATACGGCAGGTCATTTTCAACCGTAACGGTCTGGCTGCTATCGCCACCCTTACTCAAGACTTGATTGGTTTGCAGTACATCGGTGGTGACCGTCGGCGCTTCTTCAGGCCAAAACCACTGACGTCCAAACGCGAACCCATCCCAGCCTTTGGGTGCAAAGGTCGCTTGCTTCCGGGTAACGTAGTACTCGACTTTGCCGCCGTCTACCGGAGAGCCGAAGAGATAGTTGCTCTGAGTTTTGGCCGTAATGGTTTGACCAACAGCGGCGATCGAGGAGACGTTTTCAGTTTCGAGGTTTGAAGTTTGAGTTGGAGTGGTTGGCTCAGCAGGTTTGCCACCGTCTAAAGTCAACGCGACTTTGAAGTTCGGTGGTTTGAATTCGGCGATGCGGAATTCGCCTGCGATTTCGACTCCACGATCGCTCTTTGCCAGGATGGCGTAGTAACCGAGGGGTTGCGCTTTAGCGATCGCCCATTCCTTGGAAAACGTGCCAAACTCATTGGTTGCTTGCTTGCCCAGACTCGTTTCCTGACCGTTAGAATCACGCAGCGTCAGGGTATAGCGAACATTTTTATCCTGCTTGAGGATGCCATCTTGAAGGTAGTACGCGGCTCCCGTGAACCAGGCCGTTTCACCCGGTTGGTACAGCTTGCGATCGGAGAAGATAAGACCCCGCGCATCAGGCTTGTTGCTTTGCCAACCCGCGTCAACGCCATACTCATAGGCACCACTGTATTCGAGCGTGCGAGTGAATGCCCAATCTTTGCCTTCTTGCGCGACAATGAGCAGCTTTGGCGCTTCAGGAAAACGCCCAGTGCTGCCCATGCAGGTCTGCAACGCTTTACTGTCGAGCAACAGCGTTCCAGTTTTGTCTGTTTTACCCGTTGCACAGGCGCTAGGGGCAGGCTGCGTTTTGGCATCCAGCTTTGATTGATAAATCTGCACAGCCGCATTCGCAACGGCAGCACCATCCGACAGGTGACTGACCCGCACCATGCCGGACTCTGGGAACCACTGAGCAAAGACGCCCAGGTTAGTCAACTGCACCAGGCCATAGGTCGTTGGTTCGCGCCACTTCTTCTGCTTGCCGTCCTGATACTCATTGGTGCGCGCCTGCACGCCATACGCCAGCATGCCTGTGGCACCACCCAGCTGTTTTTGCAGGGGCACAGTGGTGTCTGTTGAACGATTCTTTTGACCATTGACGGTAGCACTTTTCCAGGCAGAGGACTTGGGCAACAGTCCGTCACCGTTGTCGCTGGGATAGGCAGAGTCGGCATAGACCAGATCAGTGGGTTTGACGACGGCGAAAGCGGCTTTGTAGCTAGAAAGGTTGACGGTCGAAAGGTTCAGTTGAAGATTTTTGCCTGTTGGAAAGATATTGAGCCCAGAGGGTGCCCAGAGGTCAGCCGCAACGTCGCCCGTTGCATAGGACACGATCGCTGGTTTGCCAAGCGTCTGCCCAAATTTGTCTTTGAGGTCAGCGCCCAGTGTGATGGTGTAGTTTGTGGCTGGTTCTAACGCCCAGGGGTTAAGAGTGATGATGCGATCGCCCTCATACGCACGCACTAGAGGCACATCCTTTTTCGGTGCAGGCTCAATAGTAATGTTCGCGATCGCGGCCTCCGCATCCAGCTCGTTGTTGAACTCCAACTGCGCACTGCCGTTTACAAAGCGACCCGGAACGCCACCCGCATCTGGCTGTCCGTAAGAGCCAAGCTTTTGAAAAGCAAGCGGTGAGTAAGTTTCTACCTGGCTAGTAAAGACACCTTCGCTGGGCATATTGCCTTTCGCAGGAGCTAAACCGGGCGTGACATTCAACTGATAGCGGGTCGCTTTGGAGAGCGGCTGTTGAGGCTCGATCGTGTAAAACCAGTCGCGTACAGAGGGATCAAACTGCTCGGTCGGGAGTTTCGTTTCAGGGTATTGCTCTTTGGGCGTTTCTTCACTCTTTTCCAGCGCTACGTTCAGCGCTACGCCGTTCTTTTCATTGCCCGGTACCAGCTGTACATGCTCTTTTAACGAAGCTAAATCAAGCTCTACATTGGAGTTGAACTTCAACACAGGCTTGATATCTAGAGGTTCTCCTGCCTCACTGCCAGGTGTTCCGCTTGCTGGCGTACCGGGTAAATTCGTTAGCTTAATGGGCTCTGTGTTAAACGTCCAGGTGAGGTCTTGATCTAGACGATGCTGGTGCAAATCTGCTAACCCTGCTTTGAGCGTGACCTGCACACGGGTTGCTTTAGGAATAGCCTGATCGCCCTGAAAACCGACCATGCGTGGCGTGAGAAAGCGCCACTGACCGGGAAGTGGCGGTACAAGGGCAAATTTTTGCAGCAGAGCTTGCTGATCCTTACTCTCCAAGCTCTCAACGGGAATGAGGGGTGCTTTGAAGCGAATCCGAATCTGCGCAGTGGTGGCGGCTTCTCCAGTCGGGCTGATCTGCTCAATCCAGTCGGGTAATTTGGGCGCGGCTAGTGCGGCTACCGATGGCTGGGGATTGGATGTCGAAGTAATGTTCGCAACGCTACAGCCTTTAATGGCAAGGGCAACGCATAATGCCAGCAAAACAAACCAGGGCTTGATGCCACCACCATTTCTCATTACCGCTTTCCCCACTGTACGATCGCCCGACGCTAACAAATTGCTCCGCTACCACCTCATTCCTACCCGCAACTCAGGAGGAATTCCCGGTAACAGCTATAAATCTTTACCCACGATCGCCATAAGGTCAGCGGCGGGCACGCAACAGTTGCAGCCTTTAGACGTCGACTAGACACAGACGCTATGGGGCGACAGAAAGATTCATGCTTCAATTCTGCGTCTCCTCAGAGCAGTCGTGCTCAATCTGGCTCCAGGAAGAGGCCTGCAAAGCGTTCACACTTTAGACTGAATACATAAGGCTGTCATGCACCGCAGGAGACCCTTAGTCATGCTTCGTACCACTTTGTCTTTGCTATGCGCAATCGCTGTGCTCGCTCCAACAGCTGCCTTTGCGAGCGAGCCTGAGTATCAGCGTGCTACTCGCGGGAATAACCATTACAATCATTACCCTGAAAGAGTCCGCACGATCGATTTTTACAACCTCAATCGCGCGTTTGACCGCCGAAATGACCGACAGGATGAACGTGAATGGAACCGTCGCAGCGAGGCACGGGAGAGTTATTGGCGCGATCGTCGTGATGATCGATTCCGCCGTCATGACAGACGCGATCGCTACGAAGAACGCCGGATCATCATCATCCCTCGTTTCTCCTTTTAGTAGCAGATTTTAGTAGCAGAAAGGTTGTTTCAGACTGTTGAAGCCAACGTAAGCAAAAAAACTGCTCAGGCAGCGATCGCGCTGAACTATTGCCCGCCGTTTGCCGTCTCAAAGCTATCCCCTCTAAGAGGTTCGACACCATGCTGAGTTTTGTTTTGCCACTCCTAGTTATGGCGATCGTGCTGACGCCAGTGATCGTTTCTGCCAGAGCAGCCTACAAGCAAGAGGTTAACGAGCAAAAGAGTCCTTCAGATGCGATCGACCCGGTAAGCGATCAAGTTCGCCATCAGGATAAAGTGGCTGCGAGCTGATTTGCGTCATGACGACCCACTTCATCATGTTGAAGCCTTTAGCCATCATGTTGTGTTGTCCGACGATGTGCCTACATACGGCCTACTTAGGTGCTGCTAACGGTGGGCAAGTTTTGTACTCAGGTGACGTTTTGTCAAAATTGCATTTGTAAATGGTTTCTTCCTGCCAGCTCAGCGGAATTTCTAGCAAATCACGGGAACCTGTCAGCCCTTGTCCGATAAACAGCAAGAGTGCGACGCAGTTGAGCACCACATGAACCGTACGCCAGCGGTTTGCACGATCCTGATAAATGTCGCGGACGATCGCCAGCGAAAACACCATCAATAAGGCTGCTACCAGCCCGATGTAAAAGTGAGACATGTACCACTGATTATCCAGGCGATAGACACCTTCCTGAAAACCCAGAACCACAAGACCAATTCCGGTTAAAGTAGCGAAAACGCCTCGCCAGAGCTTGTCTTGTGCCCGATACAGAAAGACGAGTGACGCGATCGTTGCGGCATAAAGTAGTCCAATAAAAACAACCTGGAATGGCTCTTTACTCAGCAGTTCCTTGGTTTGAATGTTGTCGATAATCGATCGTGTGATACCAAGAAAGTAAGCAGCCACAACCGTCCCAGTGAGCCAACGACCTAACTCAACGTGCTCTTGCCCAACGACGGGAGGAATTTTGCTTTTGTTGGCTGTTTTTACTTCCAGGCGGCGCTGACGCGTTTGCCATGCCATTCTCACAACCATGCCAATGAGAGGAAACACAACAATCACTGCGAACGCAGGATGCAATAGCAGCACCAAATCTTTAGTATTAAGATCCATAGCGCATTTTTTAGAGGGAGCATGAACAGCTTGAAACGTTGAAACACTCAAGCTGTTAGTAGACTATCAGGTCAAACTGAGAGTTAGCTGAATCGAGGACAACTTCTCAGAAATCACTCGTCTTAAAGGCAAATTGTCTCAAACAAATTGAGAGTTAGACGGGAAGCAATGAACCTTAAAGGTCTAGCCATGCTTCCCGTCTAACTCTCCCCGTTCACCCTCACTGGCTGTCCACACTTTTAGGAATGAGAATTTAATAAAACCGACAATTTTGTAGGGGCTTAGCATTCGGGTAAAAGCGCTTGCCATAGCCAAAGGCAACCCTGCCGAATGCTAAGCCCTTACCGTGAGGATGACCGATTTTATTTAATCCACGCTCCTTGGGAAATTTCCAAGCAAAAATTTACCGTTGGGTAGGGGCAGGTTTTGCCAGAGTCTTGATCTCTAGCCGTTAACCTTGTGGTCAAACCTGCTCCTACGGGTCTTTTGTTGACTAGAAATCATCCTTAACGCTACAGGCTATACTTTCAGCACCCAGTTGCTACGCGTGTCAGCACTCACAAATGATGCAGGGATGACAGCGAGATCAACGCCTAACGCTTTGAAGGCAGACCGGATCAAGGTCGCATGAGACGCTTCCGTAGCACCAATGCTGGCACCGGCCGTAATGAGTGCAGGCGTTGTGAGTTTAGCAATTTCACGACCGTAGGCGATCGCGGCATCCGTTTCTAACGCCAGTGCCAACTTAGCAATATTGACATCAGAGTCGAGCGCACCTTCGCCAGCTTTCAGGTAAGGTGAGACGTCGTATTGTTTTTGCGCTTCAGCAGGTGTGCCACCCAACTGCTTAATAACGGCTGCTAAAGTGTCACGGTGCTTTTTGTGGTCTGCCTGGTTGGCCAAAGCAATGGCAAGCACTGCTTTACCAACACTGGTATTGGTCAGCTTGCCTGCTGCAAACCCATACGCCCAAATCGCCTGGTGTTCATAGAACAGCGCACCATTGAGCACTTTGGCATCGTTCATCATATTTGGAGACGCAGCCTCTACACGTTTAACGATCGCAGGTATGCCGATCGCACCAGCCGTACCGACCACTGCACCTGTTTTCAGCAGGTCACGGCGTGACCAACGCTTGATACGACGGGCAGTAGCTTCGGTCAGCATGTTTCTTTCCTGATTCATATGGGTGAGTTCTCCTAGGCGAATCTAGAGAGTGATACGTACTCCCGGTCGCTTTGGATCTGCTACATCCCTTGCAAATGCGTTTTGAGAGCGGTTAGTGATCAGTGGTTAGCGGTCCGTAGTCAGCGCCAACCTTATACTCGTTGCTGGTAGCTGATAGCTGAAGCGCCTCATCCATCAGCGAATGCTCACAAAGCCTGCTTTGGCAATCAACGCTTGCCCCTGTGGTGAAAGTAGAAAGTTGGCATACGCTTCACCAGCTTGCTGCTCAGCACCACCATTCTGTTTCACAATCACAAAGAGGTTACGAGTCAGCGGATATTGCCCACTCTGAAAGGCGCTGGCGTTAATCCGGTTACGCTGAGCAGGACAGCCACTAGGAGCAACGAGCGGCTCCTGGTAGGGTGGTACAAATTGCCCCGGTTGGCGACCGATCGGTACAGGTTTGACTGTACATTGCGGCACCAGCTCAGTTGCTGTAGAAAAATAGATCCCCCCTGGACTGATTGCCAGTTTCCGCAAGCCTGCGGTCGTAGTGGAAACATCCTGGACATTAGGACCTGGTTTACGATCGCCTAACAATACTTCAATGGTTCCTGCCCCTGCCGTCGGTGGACGCTCAAAGGGCTGAATTGGCAAGTCAGGACCACCAACCTGGCTCCAGTTTGTGACGGTACCACTGTAAATTGACTTGATTTGGTCGATCGTCAGACCCGGTATGTTCAGACTAGGATTGACGGCGATCGCAATACCGTCGATCGCCACAGGAATTTGCTTGAGCTTGATACCTCTTTGCGCTGCTGTCTGGTTCTCTTGGTCGGATAACGGACGCGACGACTGAGCAAACGCAATCTCATCCTGTAGCAGCATCCGAATGCCTGTTCCCGAACCCGGTGCGCCAGAAATTGGGTCAACGTAACGTAGACGAAACTCTGGTCGGGTAGACTGGATCACTGGATCAACAATCAACCGGATCGGTGCCCAGGTCGTGCTGCCACCATAGCTAAATAAACCGGATGGAACCTTTTGAACGCTTGCAAAGCCCTCACCCGTTGCCAGACTCCCTTGAGGGCTTGGTTCGCCCGTCGGTGGTGCTGAATTACTGCCATCATTACTGCCAGTGGACGGATTCGTTCCGGTTGATAAAATTTTATTTAAATCGCTGCCAGAGCGCTGGGTAAACCACCAAAAGCCTCCGCCAATCAGCCCTGCCGTCACCACAAACGCCAGGATCAATGCCGTTGTATCGTTTTTTTGTGCCATAGGATCATTTTTGCCACAGATTGAGCAGCTAGTCAGCAAACTGCGTGTCTTTGCTTAAGGTTAAAGGATTCGCGTCACCAACCAACATATCGATCGCTACATGCAAGAGGCGCTCTAGCAATCTTTGCCCACACCGAATAATCCTGATCAACAGCCTCTAAAGAAAATTAGACAGCAGATTAAAGATGATCCGAAAGAGGGCTGTCACGGCGATCGCACCCAAACTAGTCGCTACAGCGATCGCTACAACAGTGAGCAGCACGTTTCCGCCAAACAAAGATGCAAAGTAGACAGCAAGGCGATGGAGTGGCGAGACAAAAAGCACGATCGCCAGCGTGATCCCTGCGGTAATTAACAGATCCACCCGCTCAATCGTGCGCCGCGACTGGAGGAACACCAAGCCTGCCAACAGCACAATCCAAAAGCCCCCGCTGACGATCGATGTCCCCAGCAGACTCATCAGCGCGATCGCCAGCAAGCCACCCTCAAACCCAGTGAACGCTGCCGCACCCAATAATTCGAGAGTCGAGAAGGGCGCGATCGCCGCACGTTGCCTAGCGGGCTTTAAAGACTGCGATGAGGCTGGTGTGGAAGCTATCGGCAGTGAGACAGGTTGCTGTTGAGGCAAGGGTTGCGGCAGCGCTGTGGGAGACGATGGTACAGGTGGAGGCGCTTGTTTGGGGGTGACAGGCGATCGCACTCGACCTGGACTAGACGATTGAGCGAGTGCTGTCAGTACCTCTGCTGCCGACTGAAACCGTTGACTCGGTGTCGGCAACAGCATGCGATCGAGCGCGTCTGCCAGAGACCGCTTTACACCAGAGGCGTAGCTACGCCACTTCCAGGTATTGCTGTAGGAGTCAAACAGTTCATTCGGTTGCTTCCCCGTTAGTAGCATCAAGCCGGTCACAGCCAGCGCATACAGGTCACTAGAGGGATAGACTTCCCCACCAGACATCTGCTCTGGTGGCGCAAAGCCCAGAGAGTAAATACCTGTAGACTTTGCTACCGCCGCGCCTTTCGTTGCTTGTTTCACTGCGCCAAAATCCAGCAGATAGAAACGCCCATTGCGATGGCGCATGATGTTAGATGGCTTGATATCCCGATGGATCGAGCCATGATCGTGAACAAACGTGAGAATTTCGAGCACCTCTTTCAGCATCAAGGTGACATCATCTGGAGAGAGCGTGCCTTTTTGCACCAACTCTTCCTCCATCGTTTCTCCGTCGATATATTCTTGTACGAGGTAAAAAAACTTATCCTGCTTGCCGGATTGCGTACTGGGAGGCGTCAGCTCAAAAAACGCAAACAGGTCAGGAATCAACGGATGGGTATTGCCAAGTTGCTCTAATACTTCTGCCTCACGCTCGAAGAGTTGCTGCGCGACTTCAAGCTGAGCGGGGCTAAGATTGCCAGATGGCAAAAATTGTTTCACGACACACTGGCGCATCGCTGGCGTATAGCGATCGCGCGCTAGAAACGCAGCACCAAAGCCGCCCTGCCCTAACAACTTGAGCGGCAGGTAGCGACCCACTAAGATCAACTCCATGCCACAGGTCGTACAATATTTCTGCGGTACCGTCTTCAGCGTGGCTGGGTGATCCAAGTCAGCAAAGGCATTTACGGGGCGTGGGCAGCCTGGACGGGTGCAATAGAGATCCATAAAGGGGAGGGGCTAGCTTAATCAATCTCTGGCACGACTAGACGGCTAATACCCGAACTTGAGGCGAGAGGCTTTAAGGGCTCTCTGGGCTCAGGTTCACAGGGCTGCAAGTTAGCGTAGCCAGCAAACTTGGGTAAAATCTCCCGACAGAAGGCTTCGGCGGCTTTCGAACGGTAACGGTTGGGGTTAATGATGACGGATAGCATCCGCTTCACCACCACATCATCGATTCTGGCGCGATGCAGGACACCCATTTGTAGTTCTTTTTCGATCGCTGAAATCGACACAAAGGCTGCCCCTAATCCCGACTGTACCGCGTTTTTAATGGCTTCGATCGAATTCAGCTCCATCTCGATCTTGAGGCGACGGGTTTCAATGCCGCAACGCGCCAAAACCTGATCGATGACTTTACGAATCGTGGACTGTGAATCTAACGCGATGAACTGGAGCTTATACAAATCATCTTTTTGAATCGTCTCCACTTTGGCTAAGGGATGAAAGACGGGCAGAATCAGTGCTAGTTCATCTTCAGCATAGGGAATAATTTCTAGAGAGTCTTGTAGTTCCGGTGAGATCTCACCCCCAATAATTGCAAGGTCGATTTGCCCATTCGCCACACTCCAGGAGGTACGACGCGTTGAGTGCACATGTAGCTGTACAGCCACATCAGGATACTGCTGCCGAAACACACCAATCATGCGCGGTAGTAGATAGGTACCCGTAGTTTGACTGGCTCCAATAATCAAGGTGCCGCCCTGGAGGTTTTGCAAATCCTCGATCGCACGGCAGGTCTCCTGACAAAGCGTAAGAATCTTTTCTCCATAGCTCAACAGTAGATGTCCCGCTTCCGTAAGCTGTGCCCGTCTACCGCCTCGGTCAAACAGGGGCACATCCAACTGGCGTTCCAGATTTTGGACTTGTAAGCTAACGGCAGGCTGCGAAACGTACAAGCTATCAGCCGCACGCTTAAAACTTCCCTCGGCGGCAATCGCTTTGAGAATGCGTAACTGATCTAGAGTAAAAGGAAGGTCAGACATACTGCTAAACCTGAGATTTTGGAGGAGCTGGAGTGTACCTACCTGCTGGTTTAGACGCGATAGAGCCATCAGGCAATCAATGCGCTTCTAACCCAGAAACCCTAACACAGTCAGCCGAATAGTCCCTAACAGTACGTTATGCCATGTGTCGTATTGAAACGTAAATTAAAGAACTATGAAACGGGAGGTTATTCAGGACTTTCTGAATTTACCAGGAATTGCAGGCGTTGCCCTAATGGATGGGCATTCTCGACCCTATTTTTGTGGTATCGATCAGACCTTGAACTTTCAACAAAAAGAAGCCCTTGCCCAAGGCATCTTACAAGTCGTTGAAACAATTCCTGATGACTTCGATACGTTTGAGTTTCAATTTATTGAACACCAGGTTCATCTCTACAAACTCGATCGAGGCATGGTTTTGCTGGTTTTGACGGGTTCCAATCTAGTCTATGCAGACTGTTTGGGCACCATCAAACAGCTTAAAGCCATTCTGCAAGAAAATATCCCAAACGCGATCGCCACCTTCCGTTTGATTGCCGATAATATCCCTCTCACCAGTCTAAATAACCGCAGACACACTACTGAATCAGCGACGCTCATTGACGACCCCATCACGGTTAAGGCTCAGGACACTCATGCTGCAGCACCCGCACTCGAGACGGTCACACCTCCCACACTCCTTGATCCACTTCCTGAGCAGACGTTAGCGTCACCTTCTGAGCCGATAACGCTGAAAGAGGCGATCGCCGCCCTTAACCAGCTCAGCCAATTCACAACTCAATATTTGGGCACCCATGTCATTACAAACTACTGGAAAGCCACACGGCCGCAGGTGGATTGGTTAGCCCCAGTTCAAATTGATCGCTCCGCTCAATTTTCCCTCACAGGAGAGTCATCCCAAAACGCTCTCACGCCTTTAACCGCTCAAGAGCAACAGTGGCTTCAAGCATGGGTCGGCGCGTTCGTTAAACGGTGTACCCAGGTAATCCGCGATTTTCCCGCGATCATTGAGCAAAAAGCCCTGAACGAGAAGCAAAAAGCCCTTCTGCTTCCCCCCAACCTTTAGTCCTTAAAACACTTAACCCTTCTTGTAACGACTCATGGTTAAAACCGTCAGACTCGAACCGATCGCGCAGAATACGTCTGTTGAAACCAACGGCAATCTCCTCTCAGTACTCATCAACAAAGATCTGGATGTTTTGAAAGAATGTGGTGGGCGAGGCATGTGTGCCACCTGTCATATTTATGTGAAAGAGGGAATGGAATCACTCTCTCCTGTCAGTCGCCGCGAGCAACGCACGTTGGAGGTCATCACGACCTGCAAGCCACATTCCCGTCTGGCCTGCCAAGCAAGGGTTTTGCAGGATGGCGTTGTGGTTGAGCTGCCACCTGGTATGTACATCAACTCCATCAAGGATATTGAAGCGCTCATTGGCAGACGTGCCGACCAGGATCTGCTGCATCCCCTTACCGGGAAGGTACTCGTCGAAGCAGGCAAACTCATCACTCGCTCGACGCTCAAGCAAATTGAAGACACAACCAGCTTCAATGTCGGCAACTATTTCTCTCTCACAACAGATTCTTAGGATCGTGGATTAAATAAAATCGACAAATTGTTTGCAGGTAGAGGCGCACGGCCGTGCGCCCCTACGGAAAATGCCGGAGTGATTAAATTCGTGTTCCTTAGCAGAAAGCCATCGTCCAGCGTCTAACAAAGCTGGGGTGGACAGTAGTTTCATTGCAACACAGAGGAAGCGTATCCGGACTGTAGCTCAATATACTGTAGTCATTGATTACGTTCAGAGGATAGCGCTTCTCTCCGTACGTACTTGTATATGTATATAGTTTCACATGTATAGAAGTTACGCATTGACAGAGAGCAGGAAATGTGATGACTCTAGATTAGTCTCCTAGCCCTTGGAAATCCGTCGTG
>NZ_PVWK01000123.1 GCF_003003795.1 Stenomitos frigidus ULC18
ATGATGCATCGTCATATAAACTTCCCAGTTCGTCGCGCATCCGCATGTAGACGTTGCCTTTAGCAAAGGCTGCCTGAGCAACACGAGCGGTTTCTTCAGGCACTGGAGGGATCGATTGGGGTTGAAGCGACATGGCAATGGCTCCTCGTTTTGAAGCTCTTTTATTCATGCTCGCTAAACCCAGCACCCAGGTCCAACCAGTTCAGTTTTTCTACAGATTTCACTGGTGCCTCTCCCCTTGTTGCCAATGAGCATCGGTGACATTGTCCTTGTGGTGTTAAGCAATGTTTCGCCAACGGTATCCTTTAGTGGGAGGCTTTAGCTGCTACACACCTTCTGATAGC
This sequence comes from Stenomitos frigidus ULC18, assembly GCF_003003795.1. Taxonomy (GTDB): domain Bacteria; phylum Cyanobacteriota; class Cyanobacteriia; order Leptolyngbyales; family Leptolyngbyaceae; genus Stenomitos; species Stenomitos frigidus_A. Next base: position 345 of record NZ_PVWK01000123.1, read on the forward strand.
GAGGTTGTTAGCCGTGAAAGAGCTTGTCGGAAGAACGATAGCACGAGAGATTCTGAGGTAACAGATCTTTTACGACGATCTAGGCGATGACGGGTTAACTTGGGCTTTCAGCCCTTCAGGAACCTATGCACTTTCAGTGCATAGTGGTTCAGTTGGGAGATTTAATAAGGATGAACGAGAAGGAGAGGAACAGGGATAGCATTTCGCAATTTAAGCACATGCGGAAGTGCCGTTAAAAACTGTTTTCAGTAACTCATATGCATCCCTCAAGGGCATATCTCTAGAAAAAATTTGTAGCTTTTCCACTTCTTACGTTAAAAATGAGGGGTAATATGCACGTACTAACTCAAACCAAACTTGTATGGCTGATCGTCAACACTTAGCGTTTCTTATGCAAGGTGAGTCTGCTTGGAAACGGTGGAGGAGTAATCATCGCCAGACTCAGCCGGATTTATCAAATGCCAACCTCAGCGGCAAAGACCTCACTAAGTTTGATTTAAGAGGAACTAATTTAAGAAAAGCCAACCTTTTTGGAGCAAATCTCAAAGGCGTAAATTTAAGTGGTGCAGATCTAAGTCAAGCGGATTTGAGTGAAGCAAATCTCAGCCATGCGAACTTGAGTCATGCAAATTTACATTGTGCAAATCTCTTTGAAGCAACTCTGTCTGAGGTAAACTTTAGCCAAGCCAATCTTACTGAAGCTAGATTTGTTGGTGCGAATTTTATTGATGCAAATCTCAGTCAAGCGAACTTTAGTGGTGCTAATTTAAGCAGAGCAATTTTTTACGGCGCGACCTTCAACGGAGTAAATTTCAGCCAAGCTAATCTCTCTAAAGCGAATCTTAGTCAGGCTAATCTCTCTGATATTAATTTAAGTCGAGCTAATCTTCTGGGAGCGAACTTACATGGGGTTAACTTTAAAGCTGCAAATTTGATGCAAGCAGTTTTAGGAGGAACAAAGCTTGAAGGATTAGATTTGAGCAATGCAAATCTAAACAATGCAAATCTTTTCACAGCTAATCTTCATGCTGCCAACCTAGCTCATGCAGATCTGAGCAATTCCAATCTTGGTCAAGCTAGGCTTGAAGGGGCAAATCTGAGTGAAGCAGATCTAAGCCATGCAATTCTTAATTTAGCAAATCTTGATGAAGCAAATCTCTGCGGGGCAAATCTCAGTTATGCAAAGCTACAGAGAGCGAATCTGTGCTCAACTAATCTTTGTGAGGCAAATCTCGAATCGTCGGATATGCACTCAGCATATCTTTATGATGCCAATCTAGCTAATGCAAATCTCAGCTACGCGGATCTAAGCGAAGTTAAACTTACCAAAGCTGAACTCAGTAGCGCAAACTTAAGCCGAGCGAATCTCAGAAAAGCTGATCTTAGTTTTGCTGAAATTAATCATTCAAATCTTACCTATTCGGATCTTAGTTGGGTGGATTTCAGTTGGGCGGATCTGACTGATTCTGATCTAAGCAATTCAAATTTACGTGGAGCAAGATTGGTTGGATCCAATCTCACAAATGCAAACCTTAAAAGTTGTGCAATTTGGGGAGTTTCTGCCTGGGATCTAAAACTTGATGGAACTGTTCAATCTAATTTGAATATTGCTCCTAGCGATAGTTCTATCATCACGATTGAAGATATAGAGATTGCTCAATTTCTTTACTTAATTCTTGACAATCCTAAAATTTGCAAAGTAATTGATACTGTTGCCAAAAAGGTTGTTCTTATACTCGGTCGATTTTCAAAAGAGAGGAAAGTTATTCTAGATGCTATTCGGAATAAGTTGCATCAATTAGGCTATGTGCCGATAGTTTTTGATTTTGAAAAACCAACAGAGCGAGACTTCACTGAGACAATTCAAACACTTGCTGGACTGTGTCTTTTCATTGTTGCTGATATTACCAATCCAAAATCTAGTCCACTTGAACTGCAAGCAACCGTTCCAAACTATATGATTCCATTTGTGCCAATTATTCATGAAGGAGAAGAGCCATTTGCCATGTTCAAAGATTTGAAACAAAAGCATGGAGAATGGGTCTTGGATGTATTAAAGTATGATTCTTGCTCAAATTTAATTAAGGTAATTGAACAAGCGATCGTTACGCCAGCTCTAGAGAAGCATCAAGAATTGGTAATAAAGAAGGCTGCGGATTTGAACAGCAGGCATGTAAATGATTTCTTGTAAATCAGTGATTGGTATCTTGCCCTTTCTCACTCCATAAAAACTTTGCTCGAAAGAATAGCCGAGTCGGTCAAGATATCTGTTTCGAGGGAGTTTCGGAAACGAGTTGAGGGCTGTAAGCTGTTAGTCATTTGAATTTTCGAGACGATCTAATCTGGCAAAGGGTTTCAGCCTTCTGAATACCCAGTTTAAATGTTGAACAGCTTACTAAGTCATAGCAATACAAAGCCCATTGATCAGTCCGCAATTTGGGCAGAAATCTAGAACAAGAAGTAGCGTTGTGCCATGGGGAGGACGGTGGCGGGTTCGCAGGTGAGGAGTTCTCCGTCGGCGCGGACTTCGTAGGTTTCGGGATCGACTTCCATTTTGGGTGTGGCATCGTTGAGTTTCAGGTCTTTCTTCGTGAGCTTGCGGATGCCGGAGACCGCAACAGCTTTCTTTTGCAAACCGAGTTGGTCGGGGATGCCTTTCTTGAGCGCAGCTTTGGAGACGAAGGTGAGGGAGGTTGCCGCGATCGCGCCGCCAAAACTAGCAAACATCGGGCGCATGTGAACTGGCTGCGGGGTGGGAATGCTGGCGTTGGCATCGCCCATTTGCGCCCAGCCGATCAAGCCACCTTTGATGACCATTTCGGGCTTCACGCCAAACATAGCCGGTCGCCACAGGCACAGGTCAGCCAGCTTACCAACTTCGACGGAACCAACATGGTTGGCGATACCGTGGGTGATCGCGGGGTTGATCGTGTACTTGGCGATGTAGCGTTTGGCGCGGAAGTTGTCGTTGCGGTTGTGGGATTCGACGGTGCCTTCGGTGTGGGGAGCCAACCAGCCGCGATCGAACTTCATTTTGTGGGCGGTTTGCCAGGTGCGGATGATGACCTCACCGATGCGTCCCATTGCCTGTGAGTCAGACGACAGCATACTGAAGGCTCCAATGTCGTGCAGGATATCTTCAGCGGCGATCGTTTCGCGACGAATGCGGGATTCAGCAAAGGCAACATCTTCGGCGATCGCGGGATCAAGGTGATGGCAAACCATCAGCATATCCAGATGTTCATCCAGCGTGTTTTGGGTGTAGGGACGTGTGGGATTGGTGGACGAGGGCAAGACATTGAGTTCGCCGCAGATTTTGATGATGTCGGGTGCGTGTCCGCCACCTGCACCTTCGGTGTGATAAGTGTGAATAACGCGATTTTTGAACGCCGCGATCGTGTCCTCGACAAAGCCTGCTTCGTTCAACGTATCGGTGTGGATAGCGACCTGCACATCATAGTCATCGGCAACACTCAGGCAGGTGTCGATCGTCGCAGGTGTCGTGCCCCAGTCCTCATGGAGCTTCAGACCGATCACGCCTGCTTCCACCTGTTCCACCAATCCTTCTGGCTTTGCGCTGTTGCCCTTACCCGTAAAGCCAATGTTAATGGGAAAGGCATCGGCCGCTTGTAGCATCCGGTAAATGTTCCAGGGGCCGGGTGTACAGGTGGTGGCGCTCGTTCCTGCAGCTGGCCCGGTGCCACCACCCACGAGCGTCGTGACACCAGACGCGATCGCTACTTCAATTTGCTGGGGACAGATAAAGTGAATATGGGTATCAATACCACCTGCGGTGAGAATCATGCCTTCACCCGCAATCACCTCGGTACCGGGCCCAATGATGATCGTCACATTGTCTTGAATATAGGGATTCCCAGCTTTGCCGATCGCGTGAATTTTGCCGTCCTTAATGCCAATATCGGCTTTAACAATGCCCCACCAGTCGAGAATGAGCGCATTGGTAATCACTGTATCCACTGCACCATCGGCATTTGTAATGGGTGACTGCCCCATGCCGTCGCGAATGACCTTGCCGCCGCCAAACTTGACTTCATCGCCGTAGGTGGTGTAGTCTGCTTCGACTTCAATGATCAAATCGGTATCGGCTAACCTGACGCGATCGCCCACAGTGGGACCAAACGTTTCCGCATAGGCGCGGCGATTCATTCTGTAACTCATGGGGACTCCTCACTCCAATTCTGTAACCGATCAAACATTGTGCAACCCTAGCGATCGCATCACGATCCGCGTTTGCCATTGGGGCTTCAGCTTCCTTAGAATACCGCTCTAGCCGTCTTTAGCGAGTTAAATCGACGACAGAATCGGCGATAAACTGTTGGACAAGCATCAAATTGGTTCACTTGCTTTGCGGCACGTTTCCTTCAGCACAGGTTGCCAGTCTTTTTTCACCAGATCTGCTTGTTCGTAGGCGGCTTCAAACGCGCGATCGCCCGTTTTCACGATCGTTTGTCGCAGCCCATTTCTCTGGGTGCCGCGCACCACGCTGCCTTCCCAGACCCACTTGTCATCAGACCAACCCTCTGATAGCAGATTAATAAATTGACCATCACCTGTCAAAATGGTGCGTCCAAAGCGCTTGGTCAGGGTGTTGTAGCCTAGCGTGTCGTGAGTGATGGCAATATTTTGCTTCGTTGACACCTGCCCCAAAAACCAGAAGTTGTTGAGTTCGCGCTTGATTTCCCAGGTAAACGGTTCTGCGGGTCTGTTAGCAGGAGCACCCACTGGTTTGACCACACACAACCACTTGCCCTGAAAGTATTGCAGTTGTTCTAATTGAGGATCGGGCTTGGGCAACGCAGACGTGGGTGGTTCAGCCGCATAGGCAGGGAAGACTGCCAGAGTGAGGGCGATCGCAGACGCAACTAGACAGACGCGATCGCCACATGTGGAACCGCAGTATGCGTGAGGGCGGCAAGTCTTGCAAGCAAGCATAGAATTTCCCTGATTAAATTTCTGCTGAGGGCTTTAGTTCACTGATAGATCCAAAGCGTGTTCCTTCAAGACCGCCAGTGGTACCACATTGAGAGTGGCCTCATGGGTTGCAGACAGCAGAATTGGGGGTGCTGCGCCTGCATCCAACGCTTCTTTCCAGCGTGCAACGCATAAACACCAATGATCACCAGGCTTTAACCCTGGAAAATTATATGCCGGGACTGGCGTACTCAAATTATTGCCTCTAGCTTTTGTGAAGGCTAAAAACTCTTCGGTCACTTGAGCGCATACTACATGCGTGCCCAAATCTTGCGGCCCTGTTTCGCAGACACCATTACGGAAAAAGCCGGTCATGGGATCGGTGCAGCAAAGCTCAAGTTTTTTTCCCATCACATTCTTTGCGTCTGTCATGCCTCTGCTCCTGCTCCACCGCTTGGCTGTATCGATCGTACGACTAATGGATGGAAACACGATCGTCCACCATTTTATAATCCATTCAACTTCAGCTCAAACTCGGTTCCAATACGGATGGCTGGTGAGTCTGTTTGCCTTTGACGATCAGATGCACGCCCCCTTTGGGTCGTAAGAGTGCGCCACCTCTCGCAGGTTGGACAGGCTGATCGTCTGCCAAGGCAAATTTCCAGTGCTGCAACAGTGTGACGAGCACCAGCTTCATTTCAAACTGGGCAAACGCCATGCCAATGCAGCGACGATTGCTCCCGCCAAAGGGCAAATACTCATACGGCGCAAAGGAATGCTCTAGAAAACGTTCTGGTTTGAACTGGTTGGGTTCTGGGTACAGCTCTTCACGGTGATGGGTCAAATAAATGCAGGGAACCAGCAACGTTCCCGGTTCAAAGTGGTGACCCATAATCTCGATCGGTGCTTTGACCACACGATTGAGTGCCAACATTGCCACAGGATAGATGCGAAAGGTTTCCTGGCAAATGGCATTCAAATACGGCAAGCGCATGATGGCGTTGAGATCGGCTGGGTTTTCTAACGTGTTCAACTCTTGCTGCAAGCGCTCATGCACGTGTGGCAAGGAGTGAACCCAATACATCGCCCATGCCAGCATCGTTGCCGTCGTTTCATGACCCGCAATGAGAAGCGTCATTAACTCATCACGCAGTTCCACATCGGTCATGGGCTCTCCGGCTTCATCGCGTGCGGCCATCATTAACGATAAGATGTCGCTGCGATCGCCATCCGGCTGCGATCGACGCTCTTGAATCTCGGCATAGATTAAATTGTCGATCGCTTTCAGCTTTTGGAGGAATCGCCCCCACGGACTCCAGGGTCCAAAATCTCGCTGCAACACGGGGAAGAGAAACAATAGCCCCTGAAGTAATGGCTGACCGGGGTTTAACTGTTCCAGGAGTAACGTTTGAAGTGCCTGGGCTCGCGTTCCTTCCTGTAAGCCAAACACGGCTTTGAGAATAATTTGGAAGGAAATCTGCTGCATGAGGGAGACGGCAACCAGATGGTCATCGATCGCCCACGATGCCGTTGCTTGCAGAGTCAACTCGCGAATGAGTTGACCATAGGCAGTCATCCGTTCGCCATGTAGCGGTGGCGTTAACAGCCGTCGTTGCCTGCGGTGTGGTTCGCCTGCGATCGTCAGCAATGACTGTTCGCCCAACAGCGGTGAACGAATACCCGCATCGGCTCCTGAATCGAGGTTTTTGGGATCGGTGGCAAAAATCTCTTGAATTGCACGCGGATGGCTGACAAACACCTGCGGCGAAAACAAGGGTCCAATTTTGACAGTAAAGATATCACCATACTGTTGTCGACAGGTTTCCATAAAGGCGAGTGGGTCTTTAAGCCACTGCACCGTTTGCATCATTGGACTAACCTCAGGACCGGGGGGCAGTTGAGTCGTAGGCATAGTGGCTAAATCCTTCGGTATTGGTCAATGCAAAGCGTTACTGACCTTATATTTTCCTGCGAGAAAAGACTCTAATGTATGGATTCTAGCAATCAGCCCTTACTTTTTCTTTTTCCCTTCATTTTTCTTCTTTCCGTCGCTTTTCTTTCCGTCCAGGGCTCCATCAATTTTGTTGTTGAGGCCATAGACTTCGCGGCTACCTGCAAGGGCAACCAGCGTCACGTCTTTTTCGTCGCCTGGTTCAAACCGTACCGCTGTACCTGCGGGAATATTCAAACGCATCCCACGAGCCCGATCGCGATCGAATCTCAGCGCTTGATTAACTTCGTAAAAATGGAAGTGGGAGCCGACTTGAATCGGTCGATCGCCGGTATTTGCCACAGCTAGCGTCGCTGTTTCGCGTCCTGCATTTAATTCAATCTCGCCGTCTTCAACAAACAGTTCACCTGGGATCATAGTCACTCCATTAGTTGATTTTTAGCGAACGTTTAGCGAATGGGATCGTGTACAGTAACGAGTTTTGTACCATCAGGAAAGGTCGCTTCAACCTGTACTTCATGGATCATTTCAGGAATGCCTTCCATCACATCACTACGCGATAGCAATGTTGTACCGTGGCTCATTAATTCAGAAACCGTGCGTCCGTCCCTGGCACCTTCTAAAATGGCAGCCGAGATGTAAGCGATCGCTTCAGGGTAGTTCAGCTTTAGCCCACGCTCTTTGCGGCGTTCTGCCACCAGGGCGGCCGTGAAAATCAGTAGTTTGTCTTTTTCTTGTGGCGTTAGTTGCATTGTTCAATCCTTACCTATGACACTCCCCACACTCTTGGTACGCAACCAGAGCAGCCTAAGAATGATAAGCGGATTAGTCGCCAAACTTCAACAAACCACTGCCGTACTGCCGTTGTTGAATGTCCGCGATAGCGACACAGCAAGCCCGATTGCAACCGGGTCACGCCAAAGTCACCCATGTCATTTGTCCACAGCGATCGCGCCTTTTCGATGAATTCAGCCTCCACTGCCTGTCCCACAAAGGCAAAACTACCGACCACAGGGCACCCCCCTAAGCCGTGAGTGCCATGAAAGGACGCCTCACTGCCAGGGAGCCATTGGCGATCGATCCACAAGGGCTGCCCCTCCTGCCAGATTTCAGTCTGCGATCGCCAGTTCCCCTGCAAAAACTGTTCGCCCCTGGCACTGCGCCCAAAGCGAGTGATCTCCCAGCCCAGCCAGGTAGCACCAGGAGCCAGTTCGATGCGCATGTCCTGCTGATACATTGCCTGTTCAAAGACGATCGTTTCCTGCGGTAGCCACTCGAGACGAGCGCCAGTCGCGACTTTGACATGAGTAGTTTGTCTCGCCTCTAAGCCATTCGTGCGATAGATTTTGCCCGCCGAAGCCGTGGTGATCAACGCCTGCGTCTGTGGTTGCAGTTGGATATCAAGCGAGAGCCGATCGCCGCCCACAATCCCACCGGCCGTGTGCAAAATCACGTTGTGGCAAACCGCTTTCCCTTCTGGATAGAGCGATCGCTGGATTTTGAGGGGTGCCTGTGCTTTGGATGAAGCCACGTGGGTGGAGTCTTCACGATTGGCATAGATTAACTGTAAACTGCCATGCCATCCGGAATCGATTGTCATAAAAAGAAGACTTCAAGGTGAAAGAACGGAGCAATGCCTCAAAAGCGGCAAATTGATTCTGGCTTTACAGGGCAATCCAGGCTGGCCAGCGGATTATCTTGCAAGTAAAGCACATTGAGGTTGGTTAACGGCTTTAAGGGATTTAAATTACGAATCCGATTACCGCCCAGATAAAGCGTGGTCAGCTTGGGAAGCGTGCTGAGCGAACGAATATCAGCGATTTGATTCCCTCCCAACGCTAAGCTAGTCAGATTTTGCAGCGTTTTTAACGGGCTAAGATCAGTAATTTGATTACCGCTCAGGTCAAGCGCGGTTAAATCCTCTAACGCTGTGAGTGGGCTGAGGTCAGCGATTTTTTGAGCTGACATGGAAAGCTCAGTCAAACTAATTAATGACTGCAACGGACTAATATCTGTGATTTGATTGAAGCTCAAATCGAGCGTGCTTAACTTTGATAGCGCTCTTAAAGGGCTCAGATTAACAATTTGATTAGAGACTAAATCAAGGCTAGTGAGATTCACCAAAGATTGCAACGCACTCATGTCTGAAATACGGTTGTTACCAAGATACAGAGCGTCCAGGTTGCGTAACGGCTTGAGTGGACTGAGATCAGAAATCTGGTTATAGCTGAGATACAGTCGGGTCAATTTAGTCAGAGAACTCAAGGGCTTTAAATCAGCAATTTGATTGTTGCCCAAATAGAGCTCATTCAGCTCTGTCAGCACTTGTAAAGGGCTAATATCGTTGATTCTGGTATCGCTTAAATCCAGCGTAGCGGTACTCGAAAGAATTTCACTTGCCTGATAGCAATCACGAGTGCGCGATCGCTTCATCAGCACATCAACCGTATGTCTTGCCGTAGCAGGAAGCGTTGTTTTTTTGAGGCACCAATCAGCAAACGTCTTCAACTGATTCCGTTTCACCTGATTACCAGGTGCAGCTTGTGACTGTGCTGCTGGGGGAAATGCCAGAAAAGAAAGTGCAGAGAGACTCAAGCATCCGATGAGCAGGCAAACAGTGAGCTTAACTGCTGGTTGATGATAGCGCCTGTAAAGCGATGAAGGGCAACGTTTTAGGTGCTTCCGTAAGATCACAATACCTTCATGGCTCCAATGACGCTGGCAAAATGATGTTGGCAAACAGTCTAAACAATTAGCCCACTAAAGACAACCAGCAATACCAGCGCCCAACAGGTCTATACAGTTCTACAGCACTGTCGCACGCTTGCTCATACCCATCCTTTCCTGACCCTAATGGCAGTTTGGTAATCCTGTCATCAGGCTGAACCAGCCTAAGCAGAAAGACCTGACTGTGGATGATGAGCGATCGCAGCAAATGTGATAAAAGCTACAGATTGCACTCAGGCTTGACACTAGAGTCTAAACGTTATCTGAACCTTTGAATGCTGATTCAGAGGCAATCATAGTGGGTTACTGCGGGTTTTAGCCCCAGGCATGTGCAGATTTGATTTTGCTCGCTTGTTGCTACTAGAGGCATTAGCAGGAGTTGAGAACAGCGATCGCTGCAATCTGTTTGGTGAACCGTGCAGAATTTTGTTGAAGTAGGTAGGTGCGTAGGAGCGTTTTATGCCTAAAACATTATTTCAAGTCGATCTAACGAAGCCGATGGATCAGCAAGATCTGCCGGGACATAATCGCTGGCACCCGGATATTCCAGCAGTCGTGTCTGTTAATCCTGGCGATGTCTTTCGGATTGAGTGCAAAGATTGGACAGACGGTCAGATTAAAGATAATGACAGTCCCGATGACATTCGTGATGTCGATTTAACGGTCGTTCACGTTTTGAGTGGACCGATCCACGTGAATGGCGCAGAACCTGGCGACATTCTGGTCGTCGATTTGGTTGACATTGGTGCCCTTCAAGGCGACGAATGGGGTTTTACAGGCATTTTTGACAAGAAAAATGGGGGCGGTTTTTTGACCGATCATTACCCCGATCCAGCGAAAGCGATTTGGGATTTTCAGGGCATTTACACCACCTCTAGACACATTCCAGGCGTTAAGTTTGCGGGCATTATCCATCCTGGTTTGATTGGTTGTGCGCCATCCCATGAGCTGTTGGCAAAGTGGAACAAGCGGGAAAAAGAACTGGTAGACACGGCTCCCGATTTGCGGACGTATGGCGCTGGTCTTTCGGGCGACAAGCCAGTACTGGCAGCGCTACCCAATCCCACCAACGCGATTCTTGGACAATTGCCCAAGTCTGAGTTCGAGCGCGTGGCAGCTGAAGGCGCACGCACCGTTCCACCCCGTGAGCATGGCGGCAACTGCGATATCAAGAACCTGTCCAAGGGCACCCGCATTTACTTCCCGGTCTACGTGGAAGGTGGAAAGCTATCCATGGGTGATATTCACTTCTCTCAAGGGGATGGTGAAATTTCCTTCTGTGGCGCGATCGAAATGTCGGGCTACATTGATATTCACGTAGAGATCATCAAAGGTGGTGTTGAGAAGTATGGCATGATTAATCCCATCTTCAAGCCCGGTCCCGTTGAGCCTCGCTTCTCGGAATACCTGGTGTTTGAAGGTATTTCGGTGGATGAGTTCACTGGCAAACAGTACTACATGGATGTCCATATTGCTTATCGGCGTGCGTGCTTGAACGCGATCGAATATCTGAAGAAATTCGGCTATACGGGCGAACAAGCCTACCTGCTACTGAGCTGTGCTCCGGTGGAAGGTAGAGTGAGCGGCATTGTGGATATTCCCAACGCCTGCTGTACAGTAGCCATTCCAACGGCAATCTTCGACAAACCCATTCTTCCTGTGTAAAAAGAGTTTTTAGTTGTTAGTTGTTGGTTTTTAGAGGTGGATTTGGAACCTGATGGTGTTTGGAGAAACGATCTTCAGTCTCAATCCTCTGATCAACTAACAACTAACAACCAACAACCAACAACTATTAACCAAAATGCCTCTTTACGAATTTAAATGTGACGACTGTGGTGTGTTTGATCAGTGGCGATCGATTGCAGAATGCAACGATCCGGCTAGCTGTCCCACCTGTCAGGGTGCAACCAGACGCCTCTTTTCAGCACCCGCTTTGTTATCCGGATCCCTGCGGTTGAAAAAGGAAAGCCCAGAACCGCAGCTCGTGCAACGATCGAACGATCGTGAGCCAGAGCGTCCTAAAGCCCAAACGCATAATGGTGGACGTCCTTGGATGATTGGTCATTAGCTTGCCATTGGGTTTATGGAGCTATGTTCGACACGGTTTTGTAGCCAATGCTACAAGGTAGTCTTTATGGAGCCGATAAACTGCTAATTCGATAGCTAAAGCCTCTTGTCAGTGCTTTAGATTGTCCTGCACGCAAGAGGTTTGTGTGGACAAATTTGCATCGAGCAAAGATTATTAGGAGGCCTTCATGTCTTATCACGGTGATATTTCGTCCAGCAATGATGCTGTCGGTGTTGCAGTCGTCAATTACAAAATGCCACGCCTTCACACGAAGGAAGAAGTGTTGGCAAACTGTAAAAATATTGCCTCCATGATTGATGGGATGAAGGTTGGTCTGCCAGGGATGGATCTGGTGATTTTCCCGGAATATTCCACCCACGGCATCATGTATGACGCCAAAGAGATGATGGAAACCGCTTCATCCATCCCTGGGCCAGAAACGGACATTTTTGCTGAGGCGTGTATCCGCAACAAAACCTGGGGCGTCTTTTCACTCACCGGCGAACGCCATGAAGACCATCCCAACAAGGTGCCTTACAACACGCTGATTCTGATGAACGACGAAGGTGAGATCGTTCAAAAGTATCGCAAAATCATGCCCTGGACGCCGATCGAGGGTTGGTATCCCGGCAATTGCACCTACGTGTCAGACGGTCCCAAGGGTTTGAAGATTAGCCTGATTATTTGTGACGACGGCAACTATCCCGAAATCTGGCGCGATTGCGCCATGCGAGGCGCTGAACTGATTGTGCGTTGCCAGGGTTATATGTACCCTGCGAAAGAGCAGCAAATCATGGTGTCGAAGGCGATGGCATGGATGAATAACGTCTATGTTGCAGTGGCAAATGCGGCTGGTTTCGATGGCGTTTACAGCTATTTTGGACATTCCGCGATCGTGGGTTTTGATGGTCGCACCTTGGGCGAATGTGGTGAAGAAGATATGGGCGTGCAGTACGCGGCGCTCTCTAAGTTTGCCATTCGTGACTTCCGCAAGAATTCCCAGTCTCAGAACCATCTGTTCAAGCTGCTGCACCGTGGCTACACAGGCATGATTAACTCTGGTGAAGGGGCTGAAGGTGTGCAAGAGTGTCCTTACGAGTTCTACCGCACCTGGGTTAACGATCCTGCGAAAGCAAAGGAAATCGCCGAATCCATCACTCGACCCACCGTGGGCGTCAAGGAATGCCCGATCGAAGGGTTGCCCACCGAAAAGCTTGCTGAAACGCCACTGGTTGTGAAGGAAAAAGAAACGGTCTTACTGAATAACTAACCCTCTTGCATTCCATCATTGCTGTCTTTCACCGAGCGTCCACATAAACATGTGGGCGCTTTTTTGATTGTTTGATGGATGCCTTCGATCGCTGCAAAGGCTTTCGTGATGAGCAGTACCTAAAACAAAGCCCCAGAGACTTCTCTAGGGCTTAACGGGAATGCGAATTTGACATTGTCTAAGAGCGCTAGTTCTGCCCGACCTCAAGCATTGACCTTTTGGTCAGTACTCACAGTTCCGTAAGCCTTCTCCAGGCGCATGATTTGCTTCGCTTGTGCAGACAACGCGGTTACATCGAGCCAATTGACGATCAGTGCATCCGTTGAAAACAGACCACCACCGTTAACGGCAAAGAATAAGAAGCAAGCCGCATACACTGCAGACAGTTCCAGATAGGGAATGCTGAAGCCAGCCACCAAGACGTGGTGGTACATTGCCACACACATAGTTGAGAACAAGCCAAAAGCCGCAGGGCGAGTCAATAACCCCAGCATTAGCAAGGGTGCACCGATGATTTCAGTAAAGGCAGCAACATAGCTAAAGAAGATTGGAAAGGGCAAGCCAATCACCTGAACGTACGCTTGAGCAAAGCTCTCAATATTAGAGAGCTTGTCGAAACCGTTATGAATGATCATGGTACCCAAGATCGCACGAAGAAGGGCGAAGGATGATTGTGATAGCAGATTGGGCGTCACGTTAGGCTTGAAGACAGCCGTCAGAAGCGAAATCTTGGACATGAATTTGATTCCTGCAATGATTACTTGTGCATAAATTCGAAGCACATATATTAATAATTCTAACCTATTTGATTAAGTTATGTAAACGTTAAACAACGGTCGCTCATAGATTCACGTGAGTTATACGATCACATTCCATCTCAGTAAAAGAGTGGTTCCACAACCAAAGCCAGTCATCTGTCTGAAGCGATACCGCTTTAAGGCACGATCGCGACAGATCAACCGCTCTGGTAGGGGCATGACAATGCCATGTCCTGCTAAAAGCTGCCGCAGGCTCAACTCAAATTGGCATCAACTCAAATTGGCATCAAACAGTTCAACTCAAGCTGGTTTAAGCCAGTCTAAAAATGAAAAAGAGTGCGGGTTTCGCCTTAGACGGCAAACGCCTACACTCTTTGCCACAAATCTCATTTTTAGAAGCGCGAATGAACTAACTTCTACAGCTAGGGTCTTTCTAGGTGATGCACGGCTGTGCGCCCGTATTCGAAGATCACTTCATGGGTGGCATTGGCTTTACAGGTTGCGCTTGCGTCAAGATTTTAGCTCTAGCCTCACCACGTGGGCGACCCAGCACATCAACGCGGTAGCGCTCTGGAGACGCTGCAACTTGAATTTTCCGTTTTTCGCAGAGCCAGGATAAGGCTTCCACTGCTATTTTCCGTCGATCGATGTCTGGTAGTTGTTTAGCCTGTTGTAACTTTGCCGTCAAAGCCGCTGGCATGTCACTACTTTCGGTGAGTTCGATCGGCGGTTGGAACACTAACGAGTCTAATAACCCTTGAAAGCCCAAAAACGCTAGACGGTAAATGAGCAGATTACTCAGGCGACCATAGAAGTAGCCGCCATGCACATCGACTCCAACCCCTTTGCCTGGATCGCTGGAGAAATCAACATACGCTTTGAGCAGCGTCGCGTAATCGAAAAACTTGAGCGGCGATCGCTGTCCTTCGCAAATTAAGACATTGATCTCCTGGTTATCGCGTTTGGGGTATACCGTAACGTCTCGATATTCAGTGCAGTCGAGGTATGTAAACAAGTCTGCGATCGACTCAGGGTCTGATTTTGCTGTCGCAAGCGACTCCTCATCCACTTTGCTGCTTCGTTTTTTAAGGGCTTCTCGCTTCTTAACCGCCTCTTGCCCGATGCTCCGAGTATCGCGATCGAGCGTCTGCACGCCAATAAAATCAAGGAGTGGCGAAGGAGTGTCGTTCACTAGCTCTTGAAGGTTGACAATCCCGTAAGCATTCTGTCTAAACGGATTATGTTTGGTTGAATCCAGATTGACGGTCACGTTTCCTAGCCGAAAACCTTGAGTGCGGGTACTGGCTGGAAAAGAGAAATAGTTCGCCGTAGTTGACGCTATCCGCAAAGCTAGATCACCTTCATTGCTAAAAAGATACGCCTCCTCAAACCGTCTGAGCGAAGAACGCAGAAAATTGGTACGGCCAGAAACAATGGTTGATAGGGGTATATCGGGAGAAATGAGAACTAAGCGCCCCAAGGCAAACGTGCGCCCGATGTAAGCCGGTGGCAGCTTCTCTAAACTCTGCGAGTCACCAATAGCAGCCGGGTCAAAAACATCAGAAAGAATACGAATCACCTGAGTCGTGACAAAGCCACCCATACTGTGGCCGACGAAGGTAAGGCGAATGCGTTTTTCCTTATCCCAATAGGCGGCGGCAGCCTGAAACGCGGCTGTGGTATGCGCTGGTTTTTCAGCACAGACAAAGCTAGCGTAGATTTTCAGGAAAACTACATCTTCCAGGGACGCGAGGCTACTCTGCTTCAATGCAGGCAGCAACAGAGAAAAAGCGGTTTCGTTATAAACGCTGACCAACCCTGGCTGAGTCTCGATCGCTTCCCAGGTTTTCCTCACTGCTTTTGCCAGCACATCAGGCGCGAGATTGAAGCCTTCACCCGCTTCTTTTTGCACCGTTTCAAACAGTGAATCATTGAGGTGGCGTTTGACCATACTTAAATCAAGCTGCCGAATAAATTCGACCAGATCGGGAACACCAAAATTATTCGCCCGATAGTGATCCCGAAAATAAACAATAATGCGAAGAATAAATAACGTTACAACGAACATTGCGGCAGCAATGCCTATCATCAACACGATCGCAGCAACGGCATCGATCACAGGCGAAGCAAAGATTAAGAGCACCAGTAGGCCGATCGCAGCGACCAAAAAGCCTCCCCAAAGCACTAGCTTCAGCGCTAAAGGTAACCCTTTGTTTGCGTTCTTGACACTAGAAGGAACGCTCTCTGAAGGCCACCGATAGCCTAAATAGACAAAACTATGCGGCTTTCCAAAAATGGCTGGATCGTGTTGGTTCAGGTATTCCCATGTTCTCTGCCAACCCTCACGGACATAATCTCTACCCTCGACCTCTTTACCACCCTGATTAACTTTTTCGATGCCCGTATTGTAGCCGTGAATCTGAATCACAAGACCGGTATAGCTTGTGTTTAGCTTTGTGTTCTGATACAGGCTTTCAACCACATCACCAATGGTCGGTAAAAAGCCGTCGGGTTTACATTCGTCTTGTTCAATATTGGTTGGTGCTGTACTACGCACAAAGAAACCAGGCACCGTTGACTGACTGCCCAGTGGCTGCTCATGCTTCAACTCATCAACCCAGACATCCATTTTCAACCCTCATGACGTGACTAAACGTGAGCGTGACCTTGCTGCCTTGGAATACGACAGCTAAGAATCTAGAACAAAGCACCAGAAGCGTCTACAGGTTAGGACTGACGCAGGCCTGAGATCCTGATCCCATTGCCTCTCTTCAAAGGAGTCACTTCTGGAAGCCCCTTTTTGAAAAGAGTTGGGGATCTTTTTTGCATCAGTCCGGTTAAGAAGATTGTTTGGATTTTAGCCTACGCCTATGCTGATTTTTTTCGCTAGCAATATCAATTAAAGCAGCCTTTGATTGTGATTCACCTCGTCATACAGTACTGTAAATTGGTTTACATGACTGGCTCACATAGCTGGTTTACATGGCGCGTGAGGGCAGAGCAATGGAGGTTATCCCGGCGATCGATCTGCTGGAGGGACGCTGTGTACGACTCTATCAGGGCGATTATGCTCAGGCAGAGACGTTTGACGAAAATCCGGTCTCAGTCGCACGTCAGTGGGCAGAGCAAGGCGCAACCCGTTTGCATGTAGTCGATCTCGATGGTGCAAAGGCAGGGCATCCAGTCAATTTGCAGGCTATTGAGGCGATCGTTCGTGCCGTTGATGTGCCCATTCAAGTGGGTGGCGGCTTGCGCGATCGTGCCAGTGCAGCAGCGCTCCTTCAGCTAGGTGTGCAGCGAATCATTTTAGGCACCGTTGCGGTCGAACAGCCCACGTTGGTGCATGAACTGTGTCAAGCCTTTCCTGACCAGGTTGTCGTTGGGATCGATGCGCGTAATGGCATGGTTGCGACACGAGGCTGGCTAGAAACCTCTGAAGTGGCGGCGATCGACTTAGCACAGCAAATGACCGCATTCGGGATTGCGGCGATTATTTACACCGATATTCATCGTGATGGGACGTTGCAAGGCCCCAACTTGACGGCGCTGAGAGAACTAGCCAGTGGCGTTGCCGTGCCAGTGATCGCCTCTGGTGGCATGAGTTCGGTTACAGATTTGCTCAGCTTGCTGGCGCTGGAACCATTGGGTGTGACGGGGGCGATCGTGGGTCGGGCACTCTACACAGGCGATATTGTTCTTAAAGAAGCCCTGCGTGCAGTGGGTCAGGGGCGCTGGCAAGATATTCCCCCTGACTTTGGCTCCTCAGCGTTGGCGTAGTGAGATGAATTTGTAGTATGAGAACCTGGCACTGCCATGTCTCTACAGGCTGGCAGATTGACAGATTGTTTAATTGACGTGGTGCTTCAGTTAAGCGTAATGGCAGTCACTTCCGGGGGGCAAAACAACCGACCCGGTAAGTACGTCCCTAACCCACGATTCACGTAAAGGCGATTGCTGCCCACGTCATGTAGCCCTTGAGCCCATTCCCAGTGCTTAGAGACTCGATGGCATTCTTTCATCCACGGCACAAACCGTCGTGTGCTTCGTGGCAGCTTGCTGTAGGTCGTTGAAATCAACTGTGACACATTGCCGATGCCGGGCAGCACGACCTGCCCACCATGAGTGTGCCCAGAGAGTTGCAAATCAACACGCCATTGCTGTAAAGGAACGGCCGTATCGGGATTATGCGACAGCACGATGCGAGGAATGCTGGGCTCGATCGCGCGCATAACTGGCAAAGGGTTAAACGAAGCCGACCAAAAATCAGCTAACCCTACCAGTGCAAGCCCAGTTCCCAGCGGGTAGGCAACGTCGTTCCACAAGACCTGAATGCCAATGCTGGTGAGGGCTTTCGTGACTTCAGTGCGCGATCGGCGATAGCAAATATCATGATTGCCTAAAACAGCATAGACACCAGCCCGACTTTCAAGGGCTTTGAGCCAGGGGATCAAGTGATGAATCGCAGCCGGATCAGCGGTCACAAAATCGCCAGTCAGGACAACCAGATCAGGCTCAAGGGCATTGCTAGCCTCGATCGCCTCTGCCAGCATGCGCTCAGACAGCCGAATCCCATCAAAATGAAAATCAGAAAATTGGGTCAGTGTGGTGCCTTGAAGCGAAGCGGGTAAATCGGCGATCGTCAGTTGTAATCGTTCTACCGTCAGCGGTCCTGTCAACAGTTTATGCATACGCTCTTTAAGCAGGATATCTCCAGCCTAGCAGTTGTTCACAGGGGCTCAGGCAGCGACCTTTGCCCGTTGCATCGTTTCAATCCGGGTGGCTGCGGTTAACAGGAACAGGGTCGTTTTTTGCTGCTGCAAGGGCCTTTCAAGCACAGGTACGGTCAGCAATGAGAAGGACGCAGAGGGTTCTGACGCACTAAATGGTTGCCAGGATTGCACTGGCGCAGGTTGTAATTGCCAGGCTTCGGTTTGCCATGAGTCTGCTTGCCATGAGTCTGCTTGCCATGAGTCTGCTTGCCATGAGTCCACTTGCCAGGAGAATTCTGGCTGCCTAAACGATCGCCGTCGCCGTAGCAGTTTTGTGGGTATGGTCTGCTCTGCAATAGACATAACAAAAACGACCAGAAAAAACGACAGCAAAAACCCTAAACTCAAGCGAAATTCGGGATCAGCGAGGGTAAAGCCACGAGAAGCTTGCTCAACAGCAGGTGCTTCAGTGAGTTGCCAATGAGTCCGCGCCTGGACAACTTGCCGGAGTGCCGCGCGTTTGGTTGTGTACAGGTTTAGATTATCAGTGGCAAACTTTAACTCCAGATTAAGTTCGTCATATTGCCGTGCCAGTGCCGCCCATTGCTTGATTTGCTGCTTGATCTGCCCCTCCGTTTGCACGATCGCCTGCTGACTGATCGCCAAGACCTGCACCTGAGTGGCCGCTGTCACCCCTTCTAAGAGAGTTTGCTGGCGCATCACCTCTGCATAGTTGGTCGTCTTGTCGGCTTGAAAGTCGGCGATCGCCTGCGCCATTTGAACGGCGATCGGTTGCTGTGCCGCCTGCGTCATCTGGGCAGACACCTGTTGATAGCGTTGTTTGAGCGTTTGTAGCGTCGCGCCATCTGGCTGTGGACGAGCCAGTTCGATCGTAAGCTGATGGGCGATCGTTTGAAATTGGGACAACAAATCCTGATAGCGATCGTTCTGTTGCAGCGCCTGCTCTATCAGTCCAGTCGCGGGCTGTCTAGTCGCGGATTGCCCAGGCTGCCTGGTTTCCGCTTGTCCCGCTTGTTGCTGTTCTGCTCGCTTTTGTAAAATGGCAGCTTGCGTACGTGCTTCCGTCAAACGAATTTGCAGGTCTTGCCGCTGATGGGTCAACACACCCAAACGCTGGGACAACTGCTGCCCCAGCACCGTCGGTTCACTGATGCCATGCTGCTGCTGGAGCGCCTGGAGGTTTTGCTTTGCGACTGTGGCCTGCTGCTGTAGTTGGGGTAGCCGTCGCTCAACGAAATTCAGTTCACGACAGAGTTCAGTTCGGCATTCTTGACTGTATTGCAGGTAGGCTTTCGATACGGTTTCTAGCACCGCCTGCACTTTTTTGGGGTCAGTGTCCTGGTAGGTAATCTCTAGCGTTTTCTCGCCATCGCGGTGCGCAATGTCTAGCTTCTGCGAAAGCGTTTCGTAATTAAGGTCGACATACTGCGACTGGAGCTGCTGCACCACGGGTGAGAGCAGCTTGGGACTCCACAATACCTGCATTTGGGTATCGTAATCAACACCGGGTGCGGCTAGAGTGGCCTGGTTAGCAGCCGTTTGGACAGGTGTCTGCTTCGCGGGCTCGATCGTGCCAGCCGGTTCGACCAGTAGCTGAAATTTGCCCTCATACGTGGCAGGTTGGTCAGCTAACTGGATGAGACTAGTGCCTGCAACGGTCGCGATCGCGGCGCCTGCCAATGCCCCCGTTCGACGATTGAACAGGTGGGGGAACCAAGCGTCCTCGATCGACGGGCTGTGGTCTACCCGTGGCTCCGGCTCCGCAACTAACGCCTGGATGATAGACTCAGCCTCGGGCACAGTTGGGAAAAAAGAGTTGATGTCCATTGACGTTGTACGCATCATCCACCCTCAAACGGCATCATCAGTTTTCAAGTTCAATTTTCAAGTTCAATCGGTGCAGTGCCTTTTTGCGGCTGGGCTCTGGGTTGGTAGTAGTAGCCGTAGGGCATAATCACCTCGGTGGAACCATTGGCAACCAGCCCTAAAAGAGTCGTCGAGGAGAGCTTCACCTCCTCAATGGCTTGTGCGACCGAGGGACGCTTTGTTTTGCCAAGGCGGACTACCAGTGCAAGACCATTGGTTTGCGCGGCCACCAGGCTACCGTCTGCCAAACCCACCAGCGGCGGCGTATCGTAAATCACCAGGTCAAACACCATTTGGAACCGTTCCATCAACACCCGCATTTTGCCGGATGTGAGTGCCTCGGTAGGGTCAACGGCTGCCAGACCAGCCGTGAGCACCATCAGGTTTTCGCGAATCGGGAATGGTTGCAGGGCATTTTTGACGTTGACGTTGCTGGTAATCACATCACTCAGCCCACACTGATTGGCTAACCCCATGACGTGATGGACTTGAGGATGGCGGAGGTCGGCATCCACCAGCAGCACTCGTTGTCCCATGGCGGCAGCGGCCTGTGCTAAGTTAACGGCGATCGTGGTCTTTCCATCACCTGGTTCGGCTGAGCTAATGGTGAGTGACCGAATCGGCGCATTCAGCGGCAGTAAGCGAATGTTTTTGTAGAGCGATCGAAACGCTTCCAAGAAGGGCGAAGAGGCTGTAAGAGACGTTGCTAAGGCTGGCCTGGAAGGGAAGTATACAGGCATGCCACCGATTTCCTCCAAGCCATCTAATGCCGCTGGATCGCCAGTCTGATGAGGTGTCGCCACTCTGCGCTTCCGTTTCATAAACGGTAGTTTCGTCAACCACGATTGCGGTGTGTGCTGCCGTTCTGCATCTAGTGGAATGGCTCCTAGTAGCGCCAACCTAATGGCCTGTTTGAGTTGATTAGACGTGTGGTAAGCATTGCTACTGCCATCGGCAAGGAACCCAGCACCAATCCCCATCATGAGGCTTAAAAACACGGCCAGTGCCAGGTAGTTCGGCAGTGTGCTCTGACTCACATTCTGCGGTTCACCCGTGAGTGGGTCGGACGCTAGCACAGGTGGCGAGACCAGTTCCCACGGCACTTCCTTTTGCGCCGCATCAATTTGCAGCGCTTCCCGTTTGGTTAAAAACTCGGTCAGGCTATCGGTTGCCACTTTGAGCTCCCGATCGAGATCGGCAAACTGTCGTGCGAGTGCAGGATACGCCTGAATTTTTTGGTCTACTTCACCTTTGGCACGATTGATTGCCTGGTTACGCGCCTGGAGAATCTGGATGTCATCCCCTGTCTTGCCCAACACGCGCTGCGACTCTTGCTGCAGTAACTGCTCCATATTGCGCTGTTTAGCCCGCAACGCCTGAAGCGTGGGGTTCGCCTCGCGCGATCGCGCTGACTCCAACGCGATCGCGCTTTGAATTTCCTGATATTTGCTCAGCAGCGCCTGATACTGCGGCGACCCTGCTAACACCGTTACCGTATTGGCTCTGGCAGACTGTTGGGCGAGCGTGCTGAACTGAGTCTGTTTTTCTGCCAGGTTTGCCGAGGCTTCAAACTGTTGCTGTTGCAGAGCACCCGCCTGCCCCGATGCCTGTGTGCCCTGGAGATCGGGGTTGATGATAGCGTTTT
Organism: Stenomitos frigidus ULC18; assembly: GCF_003003795.1. GTDB lineage: Bacteria > Cyanobacteriota > Cyanobacteriia > Leptolyngbyales > Leptolyngbyaceae > Stenomitos > Stenomitos frigidus_A. Next base: position 22,292 of record NZ_PVWK01000123.1, read on the forward strand.
GTTGCCGAAACACCTGTAGTTGTCGTTGCAACGTGTTCACCCGTTGCCGTAGCTGGGGCAGTTGATTATCAATAAACTTGATGCCCTGACCAATGTTAGTTTGGCGTTCTTGCAGGCTGTACTTCAAATAGGTAGTGGCCAATTCTTTCACAACAGCCTCGGTCAACGCTGGATCAAAGTCCTGATACGTGAAGCCCAAAATTTTGGTGCCTTCAGTATCTTTCGTGGCGTTCTTTGGCAGTATGCGTCCAATTTTCAAATTGCTCACCAGCCGATCGTAGGTCAGGGTTGGGTACTTGACCTGCAAGGTTTGAAGAACGGGTGCCAGAATTTTGGGGCTTTGTAGAATTTGAATCTGCGTCGGATAGTCCAGGGCAGTCGGCGCTGTTTGCAGGGCTTCTCCCGGTCGTTGCTGCGAATCTAGCGTCAGCCGTTTGAGCTGTGCATCGGCTGTTACGGGTTCTACCAGCAGCTGAAACGAGCCCGCATACTGCGGTGGTTTGCGAGTTGCACCCCAGATCGCGAGTGGGATAGTGACAACTGAGAGGGCGATCGCCACGCCCAGGACAACATTGAGTCGCCGCCGCAGGATGATCAGAGGTTGAGCAAGATTAAACGTACTCTCCTCCGACTCAAACGATGCAGTCGAAAAATTGGCTGGTAGAGCTTGTAGGGGTCTACCACCATTTCTGGACGATAAGTTGGGGGAGGGTTGAATTTCCATGGGGCACCGTATGGATTCTTGATTCACAGCATCGATCGCAATCTAAAGGGGCATGGCTGCTTCCAGTTGCCTGACTCAGATTGCTGTAGACAATCGCCTCAGCATTGGGACAGTATTAGGGCAAACCAAAAATGTTTAAGAAGCTTGCCAGCGGGAAGAGCGGGTTGAGGATATTGCCGACCGTATCGGTGAATGAAGTTAAACCAGACCGACCCACGATGATCACATCGTTGTTTCGCATCGCTGGATTGGTTTGATCGTTGATGCCTTTAGCAAAATCGATCGCCACATCCCGGCGTGTCACGGTGCCATCAGGATTGAGACGAATCAGTTCGACTGATTTTTTGCGAGCGCGACGAACGTCGAACCCACCCGCAGCCAGCAAAGCCTGGTTGAGTGGAGTGTTGGGTGGAACCTGTACCACACCGGGTTGTCGCACCTCACCCACGACGTTGACGCGGATAATGTCAGGTGAAAAGCTGGCGCTGGCAATCTTTGAGGCTTCGGCAGCGCTGATGGCCGTTGCAGTGGGAATGGAAATGGTATCCCCTGTTTGCAGAATGGCATCTTGCTGCACATCACCCGTTTGCAACAGCTTCATCAGATCGACCGCGATGAGCTGTTCGCCACCCGCACGGGTCAGGCGACGAATCTGCACGTTTCGAATATCCGCCAACGGCTTAATGCCACCAGCGATTTGAATCGCCTGAGTGATGGTGGGTGGCTTATCAAGATTATTCGCTACAGCAGCCGTGCTACCGAGCGCCCCAGCCACTGCATTTTTGGAGTTAGCCCCCGCCACCACATAAGAACCAGGGCGAAACACTTCACCCACGATCGCAATATTGACGGGTTTCCCTTTCTCAGCCGCAAAGGTCGTATCTGCCAGCTGCAACGATTCGGCAAGATTGGGATTGGGGTTAGCCGCAATAAAGATGGAATCACCATCCCGCAGGGTCAAATCGGCTTGCAAATTACCCGACTGGAAGTAATTCCAGAGGTCAACGGTAATGACCTGGGGTGCACCCACACGCTGAGGGCGGCGAATTTGCACTTGTCGAACATCTGCTGCCTGGGTAATGCCGCCAGCCGTTTGCAGGGCGCGGGTAAGGGTCGGAAACTGAGTGCCACCATCCTGAGCTGCAAGTGGAATGGTGTATGTACCGGGGCGTCCCACTTCGCCCAGAATGCCGACGCTGAGCGGTCGTGGTGTCAGCAGTGTCACGGTGATGCCAGCACGCTTAAAGAAGCGGGCATACCGTTTAGAAAGCTCTGCCTCTGCCTGTTTAAGCGTCATCCCTTTGACCGAGAGGGTGCCAATTAGCGGCACGTTGAGGGTGCCATCGACTAACACCTGCCGTCGGCCGTTCTCGCCACTGAACTCAGGCGCATCAAACACATCAATCTGTAAGCGATCGCCCGCTCCCAACGTGTAGGAGCTTTCCGATACGGTGGGGCTATTGTAGGTAGGTGCACTGGGTGACGGCAACATCTGAGTCGCGCTGTAAGTCGGAGCGGCTGTCAAACCACCTGCGAGGAGCGTCAGACTGGTGGCCGCTAGGGTTAAGCGGAGATGAGTAGAAATCACGCAATACTCTCCAGGAAAAAACAATCGGTGCAAAGTCGCCGGTTTACGCTTGGCGCTAGCACGCAAGACCGCTAAGGTTGGATGGAAGTTCCATCGTTTTTTAACCGGATCTCTGCCATCGGCCGCAGCGGAGCCCTCTCGTTTAGTGGTTGAGTTTTGCATTGGAGTGATCGCCTCTGTAGACACCTGTGACCATCGGGTTAGAAACCGTAGGGAACCCTCTCCTTAGTCTTTACAGTAAAGACAGCCTTGATCAGGATCTTTTAAGCAACGTCATGCTGGGGCGCAGAAGGCTCGAAATATAGATGAGTAGGGCGTTTGGAGAAGCACTACACGAATGTCACAACAACGTCACCCAAGCGTCTTGAGCTTTTCTGGTGCAGCAATCTGGTTTCAATCGAGGTTTTGATGCGGTGCTTTGGAGGCTCGATCGCACCCTAGGACTGGTTAAAAAATAACTGCATACGTTTGGATTAGCGGTCAGCTATCAGCTATCAGCTATCAGCTTTTCTCTAATGGCTGACCGCTGACGGTTGACCGCTACAGTCCATGACGTTGTTTCTTTACAGCCCCCTAGCAGCGTAAAGAGGCCATTCAAGCTGACCGGATGCATTGACGAGGTCAAAATGTCTGTGGAGGCACCGCTTTCTTTGCTGTTTGGCTGATCGAAGAGAGAAGAGAATGATCAGTCAATGGTGCCAACGAGTGCAGCTACACTTTAAGAATAACTTGACGTGTGAAATCATCCGATGGTCGTTCCGTTTGATACCCGACTATTAGACGAAGTCCTAGTGGAACAGCAAGAGAACCGTGAGCAGGAGCGCCAGCAGGTCTTGCAGCAGGTTTTGGCGTGGCTAGAGCAGTCTGGAAGCCACTATGGCATCGACAGTGCTTATATTTTTGGTTCAGTGTTGCGACCAGGGCGATTCCATGACGGTTCAGATGTGGACTTGGGCGTTGAGACGATGCACTCAGTGAAGCAGATTGAGGCGATCGCGGCTCTATCTATGGCGTTATTACGGGAGGTCGATATCGTCGATTTGCGCTATTGCCATTTCGCTCATCGTGTTCGAGAAGCAGGGCTGCTATGGATGCGCGACAGTTAACCGTCTTTACAGCCGACGTACGATCGCAGATCCAGTTGATCCAGCGGGTCGCTCAATTAGTTGAGTTGCGGGCACAAGGGTTGCAGCGAGAGGATGCAGCACGTTTGGAGAGTGTCGCGTATCAGGTGCACAATTTTTATAATGCCGTTGAAGATTTACTGAAGACGATCGCCGTTCAGTTTGAAAATCAGGTGACAGACACCTCTCGTTGGCACCAGTTGATTTTGCAACGCATGACGCAAGAGATTCCAGCAGTGAGGCCGGCGTTTTTGTCTCAGAATAGTTTTGAAGCGTTGAATGCCTTACGAGGGTTTCGACATTTCTTTCGCCATGCGTATGGGGTGCCGATTGAGTACGAGCAGCTGTTTGCCAATTTAAACCGAGTGAGAGCTGTACTGCCAATATTGGAACAGGATGTGAAACAGTTTTTGCAACAGTTGCAATAGTACCAATGGTCTCTACCGCCAGCTTGATTGCCCGACCGCAGTGAACACAAGACTTTTATCTTCAAGTAGAATAATAGAGTTGAGGATCGTCTGAAACCATTGTTTGACGAAAGGCCTTGCTCCCAAGGTAGGGAGGCACGACCTTACGTCTTTACAGAGATAAAACATTGCTCAGAAATGGCTGGCAGTGCCTATCCCATCAAGTTGTTGCTGATAAAGCTGCTGATAATGAGCGCGCTTCGCAACTTGCCATTCATGCCACTGCAAGCCAATTAAAGCAGCGACTGACAGCATAAACCCTGGCTCCTCCATCAGTGTCAGGATAAACCCGTTGACGATGACGTTGAGCAAGATAAATCTGCAACTGTCAGTCGGGCAGAGCCGAGTCCATGCCAGAAACCACAGATAAAGATAGCTAAGCAAGCCTAGAAAGCCTAAATCACCCCAAACACCAGCGAAGCCCCAGAAGGGAGAAAACATTGTGGAATCCAGGTAGTTGCCATTATAAGTCGCCCAAATCACGTCGGTCACTGGGTGAGTAGTGGCACCAAAGGGTTTTAGTAGCGCTTCATAGTCTTTGAGCAGCCAGCCACCCAACCGCCCAACAGTGTGGCCAGGGCCGAGCCCCAAAAACCAATTCAAGGCTGATTCATAATAGGTTGGAATAATCCGAAGCGGCCCCGTTTTAAGTAACGTCGCGTCGCCATTGGGCCCATAAATATCGCGGTTAATCCAGGCTTTATAAGCGCCAAAGGCATCAACATTTTGAATACACCACCAGAGAATAGGAAGCACGATGCTTGCGGCGATCGCGTACTTAATGACCAGCACAATATTCTTACTACGGCTCACGATTAACAGTAGCCAGGCTGCCACCGCCACTAACAGCACCTGTTTTGCATCCGCAACCTGAATTTGTAGAAGCGTAGCAACCACCACCGCAAGCCTTAGCCATAGCGGAGCCGTTTTAACACGAAGAAAGAAGTAGATACAAAAGATGAGGGACACATTCGCTGAAACGACATGCCCACCGTAGGACAGGTAAAAGACTCCCTGAACGTTGTCCTCTACGGTCAATTTTGTATGGTCAAGAATATGTGCATCAATGAGAACCCGTTCGACCAGCGCCAGCAAGAGATTGGCAAAACCAAAGCCCAACAGCCACCCTTTAAACCGCTTCAAATCTTTGGCTGAAAAGGGGATGCAGGTGATGGTGAGCAGCAGCAGAAACGGTTCTGTTAATAGCAAAAAATCGACGAGCGCATTAATGGCTCCTGCACCATTCAGAATCGCACTGGCTACAGTGATACCAAAGAGGATCAGCAGACCCATAAACAGCGCTTTACTGGTCGAGATCTGCTGTCGATGTTTGACGCGCGTTTGCACCAGCACAATGCCGCAAGCGAGTGGAACCACCACAAAGTGCAAAAAGTTGATTGCAGCGGGTGCTCCCATGGAGCTGAGAAGCCTGGGAAAGAAAGCGGTAGCGAACGCAATAAGGACAAGCGTTGAGCCTTTGATCAGTCCGCTCTGTTCTTGATATGTGCCTGCGTCTGTGTTCATTGAGCCCTTTCTGGTGATCTACTTGCCATCTTCGGATAGGGATACATCAGTGCCATATCCCTACTTCTTTATTAGTGAGTCGGTCGCGCGGATCAGGAAAGTACCCGTGAAGTTTCAGCAGCTTTTCTGTGGCATCGGTGTGGTAGCCGCTTATTGCGTCAGCATTAGATTAGTGTCCGGGAGGTTAGTGTCAGCACTTGCATAAATCGCCATCAATTGATGATAGTTTTTTGTCGCCGTGTATTTCGCTTCAAATTCAGCCCTTGCGTTCTGACGCATGTGTGCCAACTTGGCCGGGTTTGCTAGCAACCATTCCACCTTGGCTGCTAACGCCTGTGGGCTCGCCGGTTCAAACAAAAGCCCTGTACGACCCGATTCCACTAGCTCGGCAATGGCACCAATGTCTGAAGCAACCACAGGCGTACCTTTGGCAAAGGCTTCGATCGCCACCCGGCCAAACGTTTCGTACCATTTAGAGGGGAAGACCAAACACATCGCGTTGCCCATGAGGGCGTGCACCTCTGTCATGGGTTTCCGTCCTAACCAGGTAACATGAGGCATGCGTTGGGTTGCTTCGACCACTTGATCGGCTAAGGGGCCATCGCCCACAATTTTGAGCGGCAGGGGATGTTCTAATTGTGCCCAGGCAGCCAGGAGTGTGTCTAAGCCTTTCTCAACCGAGAGCCGACCGACATAGAGGGCATAGCCGCCCTGACCCTCACCCACACCCGGATCAGGATCAACAAAATTGGGCTTAACGAAAATTTTGTGGGCGGGTAAGCCCCCTTCAATGAATTTCTGGCGCGCAAATTCAGTCAGAGTGATGTAGCGATCGACCGTCTCTGTCCAGGTTTGCTTGGCCCGGTGAAAGGCCAGCATGGCGGTCACGCCGGCACTCGCGAGGCGATTTTCGCGGTAGCACCCATGCAAGACGCCAGGATAGGGTACAGCTTTGCCAAGGCAGTCTTCACATACGCTGCCGTTGCGGAAGAACAGCGCATTGGGGCAGAGCAAGCGATAATTGTGTAAGGTTTGCACCACCGGAACCCCCTGCTCACGCGCGGCATAATAAACCGATGGTGAAATCAGGGGAAAGAAGTTTTGCACATGCATGACGTCGTAGGTCTGTTGCGCTAGACGCTGCTTGACGGCTTGATAGGCGTCTTGAGACCACACCGTTTTGATTGCCATTTGGGCTTTGCTCAAGCTAGCAACGCGATCGTTCGTTTCTTCATAGGCATCGACCTCATGCCCTGCATCTTTTAACAGCTTGATCTCGGCTTCATAGCACTCATCTTCACCGCCGCGAATTTGGTAGAGATTGTGGACGGCTAAGATGTGCATATTGAGGACTCCTATCGAGTTCAGGATGGCTATTGCCAGCGCTTGTACTGACCTGTTTCAAAGCCCGCCGCGCTTCAGGAGAGAATTTCTGCTGCCAGAGGCGCTGAATGGCATAGGTGGGGTGGGTGGCGATCGCAAGGCTCAAGTAAAACCCGCCACGCCAATACTTCTTTTCAGCAACATGTAGACCGGCTTTGCGGTAATAAAACTGTCCCCAGAGATGCACTTTTTGACTAAATTGAGCGATGAAGGGGGTATTGGCCTCTGCCTGCTTGAACGCATCCAGTACCGGCAATGGCGTTCCATTCAGGCGTGCATGGTGACGCGCCACAATGTATCTGGAGAAAAACTGTTGGGCGAAAAATTTCTCCATCGACGAGCTTTTTTGATGCATGCGATAGAGCAGCAATGGCTCTGGAACCGTAAGAATGGGGCCATATTCTGTGAGACGGCTCAAAAGATCGAGATCTTGAGCAAGGGCTATTTGAGAGTCATAACCACCAACGGCTAATAAAGCATCCTTTTTATAGAACATCGTTGGATGAATCACGAAAGGAATTTCACCTGCCTCTTTCAGGCTGTAGAATTCGTGTTCGGTCAATGGTCCTTGCCGCTGTAAGCTCAGCACTTCACCAGTTAAGCTTAGGTGATGCACATACGACCCCCAAACCACCACATTGGGGTTAGCTATAGCCGCCTTCATTTGTTTTTCCAGACGAGTTGGCACGGCAATATCATCGGCATCCATACGTGCAATCCAGCCATACTTTGAAGCTTTGATACCTGTGTTTAACGCCTGACAAATGCCGCCATGTTGAATTTGAATTAAGCGTAGTCGCTGATCGCGATAGCGATGGCGTTGAATGATCTCAACGGTGTCATCGATCGAGCCATCATCTACGATAATCAATTCTAACTCTTGAAACGTTTGATTGAGAATACTTTCGATCGCTTCAGCAATGAATGCAGAGGCATTATAAGAAGGCATTACGACACTAATCATGAGATTCAACCGTGCTTGGTGAATGTGGAGTAAGCCAAAGATTGACTTTACATCTACTTAGCTTGGATTGAATTTATCGCAATAACCACAACAGATATCTAAGGAATGGACGGTTTAAACATTGGAAATATTCGTTTATTAAAGTAACTAAAAAACTCGAATTACAGCACTCAAATAGAATATTAACGGCTGAATTAAAGCAGGCAAAGCTCACTCTGAAAATCACCTCTCACGACCGCTTAAAACCTATTTTCAGCACGCTTCAACTGGGAGCATCCCTGCAAGTTTGCCCTCATCCCCCACCCCCTTCGCCCGTTTTAGGAGAAGGAGGTGGGGGATTAAAAATCCCTCTCCCAGGGCGAGAGAGGGATTTAGGGTGAGGGCTACAAAAGTGGGATGCACCCGCTTCAACTTACATGCTTTTTCCACCACTAGCAGTACGGCGAGGTTTCTCAAGTTCATCCCAGGCAGGATTAATCAGCGAGTAATAGCCAATTTTTTTAAGAAAGCCCTTAATATTTTGCTCTAGCTGATATCTACCTGGGGTAAATTCTGTGAGTGGAGACAATTTAGAAGGCTGATCTAATCGATTCCCACCTTTCAACCGTCCTGATTCACAGGCTTCCTTCAACCACCACTTACAGGGGCCTGTCGCATGAAAACACTTCGCCTGCTTCATATTTTCCATCTCTAGAAGGCGAGTAACCGGAAAACCGCTTTTAATCAACAGGCGTTTCCAGTGATCGTTATACCAGCAGTGCCAGCGCTGGGTGTCCAAATAGGCTCCACCAAATTTCATCGCCAGGGCTGACCAAACAATCGCCTCAACAAACATAGAGTTGGGAATCGCTTCGCCACCCAATTCGCCTAACAACCAATTTAGCCAGGTTAGCTCAACGGGTCTTCGCCATTGAGCTACACCAATATCAACGTGGTGTGCCAGTTTAACAGAAGCATTAAAAGCGGCTCGCACTGTTTCTAATGGTTGCAAGCAGCTAGGCGGTTGCCACATTAAAAGCAATGTTGTCTCTGGAGTAGACTCAAACGTAAATTTATTTGGGAAATAAAGATCCGGATCAAGAATAATCATCTCTTCACCAACTGCCGCGAAGAGTAACGGATCGGTGATTTTACGCCAGCAAGGATGTCCATTTCTGAATGCTTGCAGATGAGGTAGATCGCGAAACTGTTCAGCAGCATGATCATCTGCTTCACGTTTGCTAAAAATCTGGTATTGATGATTTTGTGGGTTAGCAATCGTTGTTAGTGCATGAGCAAGATCTTTTTTATCCTCTTCTGAATCTGTAATTAACTTAATATTGAGCGCCTCTAAGGCGTTAGAGAACAACGTCTCTAAGCAAATGCTGGCGTAGGGCAACGATTTTGGCGATAGTATTAAGAAGACGCTTCGAAGATCAGTCATCACTTGAGCCTCACTGTTAGTTAATAGCCGTAGAACTTAATTTCTTAAACAAGAAAATTTAAGGACTTTGAACGGTTAAACATTGAGTCACAAGGCAACAAAGACTAAGTCTTTGTTGCCTTGTGACTATTCCGGCTTGGTTGTTTGCAACCCGACCGCTGCTGATGGAGCGGTTTGGCGGTGAAGCGGCTTGGAGACTATTGCCGCTTGAGTCGCCACATCTTCATACAGTTGAGCCAACGATCGCCCAACCCGTTCCCAGGCAAAGACTTGCTCAACGCGTTGACGGGCAGTTTTGCCCATTTGCACTCTCAAGTCGACATCGGTTGCCAGGCGCTGCATTGCCACTGCTAAATCGGTAACGGCCTGGTCGGGGGTATCCGCTGCCACCTTAAAGCCCGTTTCCTCTGTCACCTGAACGGCTGGGCCACCCAGATCGAGACAAATGACTGGACGGCTGGCTGCCATTGCCTCCAGGCAGACCCAACCGCCAGAATCGTGTAGGCTGGGATGCACTAGCGCGATGCACTCGCCCAACTTCTCTAGGCTTTGCTGACGCGGTAAACGTCCGAAAAATTCGACGCGATCGCCCACACCCAACTCTGCTGCCAGGGCTTGTAGGCGTTCTCGCTCAGGACCCTCACCACAAAGCCAATATTCGGCGTCGGGTAGGTTGGCAGCTGCAAAGGCACGCACGCCCAGGTGAAAGCCTTTCCAATGTAAAAGTCGGCCCATGCTAATGAATTTGACCGGGTAGCTGCTGGCAGGCATCGGGTATTGAGCCAGTCGCAATAGTTCCTCATCAGGCAACCCTGTTTCGGAAATGATCTGCACCTGTTTGGCGCCCAATTGACGCAACCGTTGAGCGGTGTCTTCGGTCGTGGCTCGCACAACCGTACTGCGGCGAACGGTCAGGCGCGTAAAGGGATCATGTTCACCGATGCCACGAAACCAGGCACGTGCCGTTTCGTACACTTTGGCACGCAGGCTGAAGTCGTTCCAAAACGGTTTGGGTGCCGACTCACCGCCGCCTACAGGCCCCCAAATAAAGGGAATGGGCAGCAGCGAGAGAAAGCTAGGGGTGGAATGGCGCACAAAGGTGACGTGGTGAGCGATATCAAACCCAATCTCGCGGTGCAGCCGACGAGCCACGAAGTAGGCCTGAATTTGCCAGAGATAGTAGTGAATTTGCATCGCACCAGACTGTCCCCAACGCATGCTGTCCTTCCAGAAGGGGAGTGTGCAGTAGACCACATGCAGGCTCGGCACTGGGTGACGCGCTAACTCAGCGTCGATGACGGCTCCGCTTTCATCAGGGCGGGTCAACACCCAAACGTCATGGTATTTGGCAACTTCCCGTGCCACGTTCCAACCAACGCCAGGTTCAGACCCTTTGCCCGGTTCACAGGAGTAGGCGGAGATGAGGATGTTCATGAGAGTGGGGAGTGAGGAGTGAGGAGGCAGGGGATCTGAGGAAAGACGGGGAGCGGGGGAGGCTGTTAGTGACGTAAGGCTTTGCAACCGTTAGATAGCCGCTTTAGAGGTTGGATATGGCGGTGGGGCGATCGCTCACACGACCTTGAGTGAGGGGCATACTCACGGTGGGTAAGGTGCGATCGCGGTTGGCTCTTAGCAACTGTTCATAGACCTGGGCAACTTGGGCAGCGGTGTTTTCCCAGGTAAACTGTTTGGCGCGATCGAGCCCTTTGACAACCAGGCTTTGGTAAAACGCCGGGTCGTTGTGCAAATGAGTAACAGCATTGGCGATCGCCTGACTGTCGTTGGGATCGACTAAAATCCCGGCATCACCGGCTACTTCGGGCATAGCGGAACAGTTAGCGGTAATGACGGGCGTGCCGCAGGCCATGGCTTCGAGGAGCGTCAGCCCAAAGCCCTCATGTAGGGACGGTGCCACCAGCACATCGGCAGCGCTGTAGATTTTGACCAGCGCGGCTTTATCAGGATTACCAAGGTAGCGAATATAGGGTTCTAAGGCCCGATCGCGGATGAAGGCTTTTTGCTCGTCGGTGAAGTCGGCGCTCACTTTCCAGAACTGAACGGGCAGCCCCTGTTTCACCAGACTGGCTAGCGCTTGCAGAATGGCGATCAGGTTTTTACGGGGATGGTTTGACCCAACGTTGAGCAGACAGATGGTTTCAGCCGATGCACCCTGCTGCTGCCGCAACGCCTCGGTTTGCTGGGGAGTGGTGGGCTGAAAGATAGGCTCAACCGCATTGGGGACGACGGTGATGTGAGATGGATCGATGTCTAACAGTTGGGTCGTGTCGTAAGCGGTGACCGCGGAAACGGTGACGACATGATTTGCCTGGCTCATGCCTCTGACTGATCGCTGCCATAATCCAGTGCTGACAAACGGCACTTGCACAGAGCCTTGCAGGTTGTCGCGGTAAAAAAAGTTGATTAAGTCATGACAGGTGACCACAACGGGTATCCCACGTTTTTTGACCCAGCGCACGATATGAGCTTCGCTGTGGTCGATGATGTGCACCAGATCGGCAGGTTGCTGAGCTACGGCATGGGGAAACCGCCAGAAGCGTTCGTAGGCTTTTTGGGCTCGCAGCACGATCGATCGACTCCGGCGATCGGCCGGATGGGGCACTAGCTCGGTAATCTCCCAATCAGGACGCACGATCGTCAGTCCGGCGATAAGACCGTCTGCATAAGTATCCATACTGAAGTTGGGCATGGGGCGCACAATGGCAACGCGCATCGGTTCCTCCGGGAGATAAGCAGGGGCATGAGCAGAAACAGTAACCGGGGATTCGTCTTCCCTGTAGGGGCGCACGGCCGTGTACCCCTACGTGATATGGCTAAAGGATTTATGGTGTGGAAACCTCCTTTGCAGTCACCGCAAGGGGTTCGGGCAGCGGGGCAGCAAGTATCTCGGTGTTGGTTAGCGGCTGACCGTTGATCCGCGCCATTAGCGTTAGAAAGGCATTGAGTTCACAATCCAGGTCTTGCTGCGCAAAGACGGCTTTGGCGTGCTGGCTATAGATTTGACGTGTGGAGGCATCCGTCAATGCCAGAATGGCGTCTGTTAGCGCAGTGCCATCACCACTGGGGTAGACCAGACCGTTGTAGCGGTGCTGAACGGTATCGCGATAGCCCCAGTTGCCGCAGCGATCGCTCAAAATCGCGGGACACCCTGCCGCCATGGCTTCGGAGACGACTAAGGGATGGGGATCAATCCAGGAGGTGGAGACGAAAACATCTAAGGCAGCATAGTAGAGCGGTAGTTTGCTCTGATTCACAAAGCCAACGTTAAGCACTTCGCCATGCAGCTCGGCCAACCGTTGGTTGATGGCGGGTTCCAGGTCGCCACCGCCAATCATAATGCCACGCACTCTCGAATCGCGTTGGTGTGCGGCAGCAATCGCATCGATGAATTCAAAGGGGTTTTTGCGATCGATGTATTTGCCGACAAACCCATAGAGAATGGTTTGATCATCCCAGCCGAGCTGCTGTCGAATGATGGGAATCTCGTCCTGCTGACTGGCGATGGTTTGTTCAAACCGCTCGCGATCGACAGGATAGCAACCACGCACGATGTGATCGCGACTCACCCCGTAATGGCGCAGATAGATTTCATTATGGTCGCCGCTTGCAATCCAATAATCGGCTAACCCATACATCCAGGGATATAAGACGGCTGTGGCAAGCTTTCGCGCATAGCTGGTGTCACTGTCGGTGATGATGGTGGCATCGTTCTGCATCAAGATGGGAATTTTGCGGAGCTTGCAGAGCAGGACGGCTAACCGATAAGACAGGGTATAAAAACTGGAGATAAAAACGGCATCAAAGCTTTGTGGGGTCAAGCGATCGATCAGGGCTGGGTTGAATAAGCCGCGCTCAATGCTGGAGGCAATGGTGCCGTTGATGGTTTTGAGGTACTCATACTCATAGCCACTGGTCAAATCCACATCCCACGGTTGGCTGCTACCCAGTTGTCGATCGCCCCCAACCTGGTTTTCGTTGCACAAATAAAGAGCCGTGACCGAAACACCGGGTTGCTGGTTGAGTTTGCGCCACAGAGGTGCGTGGTGCTGGGTGGGATGGGTGAAGACGACGCCTAAGCGAAAGGGTTGAGTCATAAGGGTTTGCGGTTGGAGGTCTCAAGCTTGCGACTGGGTTGGTAGAGGCTACTCGCAACAAGGAACTGTGAGATGGCACGCAGCAGTTTGACTATCAATGTTTTTCGGGTGTAGTAGATTGCCAGCAGATAGATTTTCAGCTTTTCCAGAGCGGTGCTACAAGACAGATAGTCTTGAATGGTTTGGGTATTTTCACGATCGCTGTCTACAAGACGCCAAGTGATGCAAATGGCTAACGAGAGCAATTTATTGGCAAACTTACGAAACTCGGGAAATTCTCGCCTCAGCCAAGATCCTGTATAGGCATACTCTCTGGCGGTTAAATGCGCTTTTTGGGGCTGCATGGTCACCATGTTTGCATCGTGTATTCGCTGGAGGGTGAGGGAGTCGGCTAACATAAACCCTTGGCTCAGCCCAACGGCAACAAACTTCACGTAGTTGTCTCCGGCGCGGAGTGCTTTTGAGGTCGGCATAGGGAGAATTTGAGCCAGGAGCGATCGCCGGAAACAGAGGCAGGACGAGGGAGGCAAGTTGGGAGGCATTTTGCCTGCTGTCAGCAAAGCGCGAAAGTCACAGGCCTGGGTGACATAGTTGACGGTGGTTGTGCCAGGCAGGGAGTGATTGTCTTGGTCGATGAGTGTAAGGCTATGGAAACACCAGCCAATGTTATCGGAGCGTTGAAAAGCAGCAACAATTTCGGCAATTTTATGGGGCAGAAAAACATCATCCGCATCCAGAAAGCAGATGATGTCGCCGTGACTGGCGGCGAACCCAATGTTGTAACAAGAGGCTTGTCCCCCATTCTCTTTGGCAATGGCAACAATTTTCTCGCCGTAGCTAGCAATGATTGCTTGAGAGGAATCTTGAGAGCCATCATCAATGACAATGACTTCAACGTTTTTATACGTCTGACTCAAGGCACTGTCGATCGCGTGTGCTAGAAAGCGATCGTAGTTGTAGTTGTTGATAATAAGACTGACTAAGGGAATCACGTTAATTGAGGTTTGCATCTTTAATTTATTGCTAGTGGCACAATGACCAGTCATCATTGCAAGCATTGACACAACGCGTGCTAACCAAAAAGCTGCACCATTTTCCGAAGCGTATTCATCAGCCGTCCTCGGCTGTCTGCATAAATGAGATTATTTGCCATCTTTTGAGCCGCTGGCTTTGGTGCCAGAAGCATTGCCAGGTGCCAAAAAGCTAATAAAACGCCAACGTGTTTACGACGATGATTCATCGTGATGTTATGCAGGAACCCACGCACGCATAAAACGGCCAGATTGTCGTTTGGATAGGGGTGCCTTGGGGCGTCTAGTTTACGTGAAATAATGCGAGCGGTTAAAAAGCCACCCTTGTCCTGTGTTGGGTCATAGGCTAGATCAGGATAAAGGGCTGCTACAAGCGACTTTTTCCGAACATGGATTGCATTCATCCGGGCAAGATACTCACGCATATCTTTTGGATGCACTTCGCGCGTCGCTTTACCAACATTATTTTTGCCATGCACTCTGTAGTGGGCACCGACTTCATCCAGAGATACGATCGCACCTGTTAGCACAGAGAGCTCATTGAGGTAGATATCAGCACAGACACGAAATGGCGGTTCTGGCATCGGCATGATTTGCTGAAGGGCGGCAGCCGAGAACACGATGCCACTGGTCGGTGGATAAATATAGCCTGCAGACTTTAAAGCTGCCTGCCTGAGATCACCTGTTGGCATAGCCCAATGTTTCGCTGGCACAATTTCTTCATTGGGTTTGCCATCTTTATCAACGATCTGCAACCGATACTGCACTTTTGCGACGTCAGGCATCGACTGGAAAGCTTCGACCACTCGTTGAAATGTGTCGGGTAGCAACACATCGTCGCTATCTAAAAACATCACAATTTCACCGTTGGCAGCAGCAAAACCAGCATTCATAGCTGACGCCTGCCCACCGTTTTCTTTCAAGATGCTGGTAATACGACTACCAAATGATGCAATCACATCGCGCGATCGATCAGTGGAGCCATCATCAACCACGATGACTTCAATCGGTTGATAGGATTGGTTCAGAGCACTATGAATCGTTTCGCTAATAAACTGTTCATAGTTGTAATTACTGACGACAATGCTGACAAGTGGCTGAGGTTTCATTGCTCTCCTGAAATGATGCGAAATTAAAGGATGATCTTTTTACTAGAATCAATTAATTTCTGAAAGGTGGCCAGAAGCCTTGGTTTAAGAAGCCTTTGATGTTAGTGTTTGAGTCATGTTCTAGCCATTGTGAGCGATCAGTGGACGAGGAGGATGAATGTAGGAATAATCCTAGTCTTGCAAAGTTTTAAAGGTGCCATTCCTGCCACCTTTCTCATACTAAAATCGTCTTTCAGCAAGCACTCTAGCCGTGACTCGAAGACGGCTTTGAGCAACTTTCGCTTGAACTTTTGGGATAATTTCTTCAGGTCTTTTGCAGAAGTAGCGAACGCGTTCTAAAGTTCTATCCAATTCGTAGATGGCTGTTACTGCTAGCCTCTGATGCCATGGAAGCTGCTTTCGATACTTCCGAATTAAGCGTTGCACACGACGCGGACCCTCACCGCTGCTGTGATCTCTAGCCGTCTTGGTGCCTGGACTAACACAAAAATTTCCCCAGGTTTCATTAACATATTTAATGTTGGCTATTTGAACAGCCCGAAACAGGAAATCATGATCCATTGCGTAATGTTCGCTAACGTCATAAAGACCTGCCGTCTGATGCAAAGACGTATGGTAGAAATAAGCGGATGGGTTCACTGGATACTGATTAATACGTCTGCCTAAAAGCAGGTCTACGAGCTTTAATTTGCTCGGTTGATTGACTCCATAAAATCCGTTTGGGTCCCAAATATTGCAGTTTCCCACCAGCAAGCTCGGCTCTGGCAACGCTTTAAATAGCTCTGACACACGGTTTAGAACGTTTGGCTCGTAGTGGTCATCAACATTTAAGATTGCTAGGACTTCTCCCTTAGCCATCGCAATGCCCTTGTTCATTGCATCGGATTGTCCCTGGTCTTTCTCGGAGAGCCAGCGAATGTGCGCATACTGCCCGGCGTAGCGTTTGACGATATCTACTGTCTTGTCTTTCGAGCCACCATCGACAATGATGTGTTCGATGTCGGGGCACTGCTGATCAATGACAACCTGCATGCAGGCTTCAATAAAGCGTTCACCGTTATAAACCGGTGTGATAACACTAAGCATAGTGACGAGAGGCTGTAGGTCAATGGGGAAAGCAGCTTCTGCCGGGTCTTTGACGGTGCGATCGGGTCATCACCCTCATGACACACTCGAAAGACGAAAGGCAGGGCTTGCGTTACCCACTAACCAATACTCCGTAAAGATCTATGATCAGGAAAGCCAAGCTATTTGCTGCATTTTTTGAGCGTTCTTGAAGCTAGAGACCACATCTTTTAGAGGAGGGAACTCTGCATCGATCAAGACCGTCCTCAGATTCCTGCTGCTGAGAAACCCCTGGGAACGGTGTCAGTTAGTGGCGCGATACAGCGTTGCCTGAGGCAGCCCATGTCATCTAATTGTCTTTGGGATTGGGCTCAGTATCTTCAGAGTGATTGGGTAGTGCTATTTAGGCAAAGGCAAAGCAAAAAAGGCTGAAAGAGGCATATCCATGCCGCAATGCTTCCGAGCATACCGATTATTCTCCAGCCTTCCCAAAATGGCATTACCCGACAACCTAAGCGTGCGGTTGCTAAAGCCGCTTCGCAGCCAGCGTGTCCGGATCCCAAAACAATGACATCAAAGGCATCCAAAAAATCAACGGACGATCGCACGGTCATAACGGGCTCAGTAGGTTGGGAATCTCCATCTCATTTTAGCAGTTATGTCAGTGCTCTTTATACGGTTGTTAAGCGTTGTAGCTATTGAAGTCGGTTAAGTTGCAAACCTGTCTCACCAGCCACCGATCGTTGGGGCCGTAGAAAACATTTTTGGAGGGCAAATTCTCTGCCTTTATAGGCTGAATACCTGCTGTAGAATTGATGTAGGCACTGCTTATTGACTCCTTGATCGTATTTGTCAACAATGCAGAAGTTTCAGTGAAAGCTAATAGTTAGCTTTTTGAAGTCATATGCAACAAAATTTTGAAAGGATTGATCGGGCGGGTCCAACAATTTCCTGGCATAGCCCTGAATACTTATAGTTTGTTGACTCTTGCAGAGCCTTTATATATGACTGATTAAGTTCTGGGTGAAACTGAACACCAAATAAGAGCTTGCTTTTATGGCTAATGATCTGAACTGGGCAATCCTGAGAATAACCCAGGTTTAAAAACTGTTTGGGCAAGTTAATAACTGATTCAAAATGAGCAGCATTTGCCTCAATTTGCTTTGGCAAGAACCCAAAGAAAGAATGTTTAACCTTGAGATTAACTTTGACAGGACCAATTTCTTCATATTGACGCAGAATTTCTGCTCCATAGGTGTAAGCCAAAAATTGCATACCAAAGCAAATACCTAAGAAGGGTATGTTTTGGCGATCGCATTCCCAAATGATTCGACGCGCCTCACAAAACCATGGTTGTTCACCTTCGGAGATGTTGACTTCACTGCCTCCCAAGATGACATGAGTGAAACCTTCTAATTCAAGCGGCTTATCGTGCTCATGAAAGTTGTGGTAAGCGGTGGGTTCTCCAATATGGTTCCAAATGGCTTCCCGCTCAGCTTTGTCAAGCCCAGGTGCCATTGCTTGCAGTAATAAAATATTGTTCATTGTTACCTCTTTAGTAAATTCCAGCATCGGCTTAGCACCACTGGTTTGAGCAATGGTGAAGGCTGCGTGCTGCGTACTGAATTAGAACGGTAGGCATTTTTTCACCATGCGCTACCACTACAAAGCCTTGATATGAGTCAATCTTTCGGCGTGCTATCCGGTTGCCTAACAACTACTTGAGGCAACTTTTTTTCAATCGCGAGTTGTTACTTATGACAAATAAATTTATGTCTGCTTACAGCAATACTATTGATGGAAAATTGAAAATTAATTTCCCATACAGCAGCTATTAATGATATCAAAAGTACAAATTCAAAGCTGTAGCTTTGAACGACTGATGGTATTAGCAGCAATTATAAGGACATGGAATGGTTGATCAAAAACAAACCAATAGCAACAAATGTACTGACGAGCGCAATACGTAGCCGAGCTTGATTAGTAATGGCTATTCGTTAACGAATAAAGATAGGGTCAATTAAAGATAGGGTGGATGCATCCAGAACTATGCCCTTGATTGATGAGGAGTACTACTAAGATTCAGTCCCAATTCATGGTGCAGTCGTCACTGTAGTTCCTTATCTATTCCTTATCTATAAGAGAACTCATTACCTATTAGGAGCTATAGGAATTACCACGCCATCAAGATTAACAAGATTCAGTAGAGCCCCGAAGTATCTACCAACCTTCGTACAGTAAATACTCTCTGCAATAAAATAAATATACGGTATAAAAGTGTGACTATCTTTGCGTGTTCATACTGAATCATGATTTCTTGATTGAATAACGTGACACTGTATTTTTTTGGTAAATCTAGCCTTACAAAGGCGGATGTCTTTATTCTCTACAGAATAAAGATAGTTGGGGTTTCAAAGTTTTGGCGGCACGAGCGTCATCATCTGAGGTTTTTTGTCTTTTGCAAATTCCGTACGTCTTTTATGAAGGGGCACCAGCTCTGAGTGACGTTTAAACACAGGCTGATGATGGAGTAATCTGGTTCATAGCAGCATCCGAAAACATATCAACCATGTACGTTCTGATACTCTTACGTTGCTCTAGCCTTGCTAGCGTTAGGTAGTGGTTGTAGGTAAGATGCAGTATATGGTACGAACGATCGTGGGTTCAGTGGCAACCCTTTGGCGTTATCCAGTGAAGTCGATGCTGGGAGAGGAACTGGAGGTTTCAGAAATCACTGAGCGTGGATTGCTGGGCGATCGAGCGTATGCGTTGCTGGATGTGCAAAGCGGTAGGGTTGCCAGCGCCAAAAACCCGAAAAAATGGGCAAAACTGCTGGAATTTCAGGCAGCATTCACCGAGTCTCCTGTGCAGGAAGCCCTGCCTCCAGTCAAAGTATCCCTTCCCGATGGTGGCTCCATTACCAGTGAGGCGATCGAAACTAGTAGCATTCTCTCTGGCTTTCTGGGTCGAGACGTGCAGCTACTGTCCTCGGCACCGCAGACATCGAGCCTGGATCAGTATTGGCCGAACGTGGAAGGAACGGCCTATCAGGAAAAAATCACCGAACTGTTTTTGCCCCCTGGTACGTTTTTCGATTCGTGCTCCGTTCATGCGATCACAACCGCAACCCTGGCGCGGCTCCAGGAGCTTTATCCAGACGGGCAATTTGACTTGCGCCGCTTTCGCCCCAATCTGTTGATCAAACCAGTGTCGGATGAGGCATCGTTTGTTGAGGATGCCTGGGTCGGTAATGTACTGGCGATCGGCGATGAAGTACGTCTCAGTATTGATACGGCCTGTCCTCGCTGTGTGGTGACAACGCTGGCACAGGCTGGTTTACCAAGTGACCTGGGCATCTTACGCACAACGGCTCAGTACAATAACGTCATTGCAGGCATCCGTGCCTCGGTTTTGCAGAGCGGCACCATCCGTCGCCATGATCCAATTTGGCTAGAGTCGCCATAACAGCTTGTTCGGCTAACTAAACTTGTAGTCTTGCTGACTCTCAGCTGTGACGGGGGGTGAAACTTAACCCGATTGGGTGTGTATTTCTACAGCATGGAAAGGTATAACTCTTCTTATAAAAGTTTTCTGTCAAGATCCGTCTGGTATGAGCAACAGCTAGACCGTCGCAGGGGTGTTTATGTATGAGGCATTTATTTCCTATTCCCGTAAAGACAGAGCCTTTGTAGAGAACCTTTACACTGCCTTGACTCAACACGATCGCAAAGTCTGGGTCGATTGGGAGGATATTCCACACACGGCAGATTGGCGACAAGAAGTTTACGATGGCATTGATGCGGCTAACAATTTCATTTTCATCCTCAGCCCCGACTCCATTGCGTCAGCCGTGTGTGGAGAAGAGTTGGAGCGAGCAGCCACCAGTAAACGGTTGGTGCCCATTGTTTGTCGAGATGTGGCTCCCAACGACGTGCATCCAGCGTTAACGAAGCTCAACTGGATCTTTTTTCGGGAAACGGACGCGTTCGATCAGGCGTTTCAATCCTTGACAGCGGCACTGGATAATGATCTTGCCCATGTCAAAGCACACACACGCTTGTTAACCCGAGCGTTGGAGTGGGATCACAAAGGGCAAGAAGGGAGTTTACTGCTGCGCGGTCAGGACTTGAGAAGTGCTGAAGACTGGCTGGTGCATGGAGAGGGCAAGATGCCTGCTCCAACCTCGTTACAACGCATGTATGTGGGGCAAAGCCATCAGGCAGAAGCGGCTCGTCAGCGCAAACTACTGTTAGGTGTGACCGCAGGTGGTGTGATCTCGGCATTACTTGCGATCGCTGCTGGCATTGGTTGGAACGAAGCGAATCGGCAGCGGGTTGTGGCTGAGCAACAAATGCTGAGTGCCGAAAGCGGATCGACCCAGTTGCTCTCTGCTGCTGGGCAAGGCTTTGATGCTTTGATGACTAGCCTTAGAGCGGGTATGCAATTGCGGCAAGCAAGCTGGAGAAAAGAGAATGATCCGCTTTCAACGCAAGTGGTTAACGCCTTTCAAGAATCTATTTATGGGGTTCGTGAAAAAAACCGCCTTATGGGGCATGGCGGCGTTGTGTATGGCGTTAGCTTTAGCCCTGATGGAAAAACGATCGCCTCTGCCAGTGATGATCACACCATCAAACTTTGGAATCTGGATGGTTCACTCCGACAAACGCTGAAAGGGCATGAGGGGGAAGTCCATCAAATCAAGTTTAGTCCGAATGGTAAAACCCTTGCCTCCGCTAGTGCCGATCACACCGTCAGGCTTTGGAACCCAGATGGCACCTTCCGACAAACGCTGGATGGGCATACGAATGCCGTTTACAGCGTGGCGTTTAGTCCTGATAGCCGGATGATTGCCTCCGCGAGTGCCGATGGTACGACCAAACTTTGGGATCAAGATGGAGTGCTTTTGCAGACGTTGGTCGGGGCTCGCAGTGCAAGGAAGCCTATTGCCCCTAACAATCATGCTGACAGCCATCACGGCAATCTCTCCTTTGAATCGTCAGGTGAAGTGCGCGATGTCAGTTTTAGCCCCAATGGTCAAACCATTGCCACCGCAGATGGTGACACCATCCAACTTTGGAGTCGGACTGGCAAACTACTGAAAACAATCGCGGGCTACAACCGACCCGTTTTAAGTGTGAATTTTAGCCCCGATGGGCAGAAGCTAGTAGCAGCCAGTGAAGATGGCACCATTCAGTTTTGGACGCTGGGGGGCACCTTGTTGGCGAAGCTCTTTGAAGGGAATGTCATCCACCAGGCGAAATTTAGTCCTGATGGCAAAACCATTGCTTCAGCCGGTGGCGATACGCTAGTCAAACTATGGAATCGGGATGGTACTCTGCTGCAAACGTTTCAAGGGCACCAGGATGGCGTCTACGACCTTAGCTTCAGCCCGGATGGGCAGACGATCGCCTCCGCCAGCGCAGACGGCAGCATTCGTATTTGGCAGCGCAATGGCATCTCACTGCAAACCTTAGAGGGGCACCGTGGGGACGTTTATAATGCTGTGTTTAGCCCCGACGGCCAGGTCATGGTTTCTGTGGGTGCGGATAAGGTTGTCAGGCTTTGGCAGCGCAATGGTACGCCTATTAACACGCTGCAAGGACATACAGATTTAATTCATGGCGTTGCGTTCAGCCCGGATGGTCAAACCATTGCTACTGCAAGTTGGGATGGCACTGCAAAGCTCTGGAGCCGTAAAGGAGCGTTGCTCAAAACGCTTAAGGGGCACACTGGACGAGTGTTTGGGGTGGTTTTCAGCCCGGATGGGGAGATGGTCGTCACCAGTAGCGGCGATGGCACGATCAAAACGTGGGATCGGAACGGCAAACTGTTGAAAACGCTGCGAGGACATACGGACGTCGTACACAACGTTAGCTTTAGCCCGGATGGTCAGTTCATGGTTTCGGCCAGCCATGATAAAACAGTGCGGCTGTGGAGTCGAGACGGTCGCATGATTAAAGTCTTCAGAGGACATACCAATTGGATTCATGCGGTTGCCTTCAATCCAGATGGACAGACGATCGCGTCTGCTAGCCATGACCGAACCATACGACTGTGGAATCGGGATGGCATGGCCTTGCACACCCTGGAGGGGCACAGCGACAAGGTGTTAGGCATTGCCTTCAGCCCTGATGGGCAGACGATCGCCTCTTCCAGTGCAGATAAGACTGTGCGGTTATGGCGCACCGATGGCACACCCATTGCCATTTTGCGGGGACATGGAGACTCGATTCATGGCATTAACTTTAGCCCCGATGGCAAGACGCTGGCGTCTGCTAGCAATGACAATACGGTGATCGTATGGAATCTAGAAAACCTCAATGATTTAGAGGGTCTTCTTGCTAAAAGTTGCCATTGGCTACAGGGCTATTTACAGAACAATCCAACCGTTCCGGCAAGCGATCGCGCCCTCTGCAACGGCATTAAGACTGCGTCCTAACCGATCGTCTACGCCGCGAGACACATTCATCTTCTCCAAAGTGCGATCGATGGCATAACAACTCCCATCGATCGCTGGCTATAAGCCCCGATCGCGCTCCAGATCACGGATGACTTTCTCGTAAACCCAGACTGGGGAACGATCGGGGTTCTGCTCTTGAGTCTGCTCCACCAGATGTTTTGCCAACGTTTCGTTACCGTTGAGCAACATCACCAGGCGGCGATGAAGGGGCGCAACCTGCCATTCTGTTGCGGCCGACGAGCGCTGAGTTTGCGTTACCACCTGTTCACCCCGCACAATCAGCTCATCCACCGTTTGCTGCACCTCAGTCTGCAGCGCTGAAAGGCTTTCATCCAGATGCTCGATTTTTTCGATCGTGTACGAGGCCAATCCGGCTCCAAAATAGAGGGTTTTCTGAAACAGATCGTTCAAGCTATCCATAAAATGCCGGGTTCAGTTGCAACATCCTTATTCTGCCCTCAACCTAGTAGGGGCGTCATCCCCTGTCGAGAGACAATTATTGCCTCTCGACGATTGGGCAGGACGATCAGCACTATTGACCCACTAAACTAGACAGAATTCGTTGCCAAAAGGGACGCGCATCCCCTTCGATTTGAGGCAGCTTTTTACGAATGTCTTGAATATTCCATCCAGTCAGACGAGATAGATTTTGGGCCTGTTGTTCAAAGCGACGCGGGAGCGATCGACGATACTGATACGCTGCCTGACATTTCGGCTTTCCATCAAAGGCATGACGCAACACATAGCGACCCTGGAATGTGTCACGATTGCCCGTTTCCTGAAACATTAAGTCTTCGGGAAATTTGTCGCGAGTGTAGCGAACGTGCAGGCGGGTGATGAAAACGCTGGAGGACGGAAACGGACGACGGAAATTACCTGATGGCACGGGCATAGCGTCGCTGTTGGGATTATCGAGCCAGAAGACACCGGCTTGCTTCAACTCAGTTTGCGATAGCGGTTCTGCCGAACAGGGGTCGCAGTTTGACATATCCCAGGCGTATTCCATAAAGGCAACTTTGCGATCTTCGCGATCGTAGGCCGTCTGGAACATGGCTTTGTAGAAAGCGCTAAATTCGTTTTTGACAAAGACTGGAATCTCCGAATCCGACGGCACTTTGACGGTGCGGTAATTGGTCACTTCCGTTTGCCCTTGCGGTGACAGAACGTAGATCAATAAATCCTGAGCGGCTTTTGCATTGATCATCCCCAAGCGAATTGGCAACATAAAGCGTGGCGACTCATAGGCGATTTGGAGCGGTCGCAGAGATTGATAACCGGCTTTATCGTACTCATCGAGATTGACCTTCGCGACAAAGAACTTCAGCTTCTGCCGGATGTAGGGCTTCAGCAGTTGGTTCGCGCCTCTAGGAATTTTGTAGCCGTTTTGGGTGAGCCAGGTTTGCAGTCCATCTGATTCCTTGGCGCTCAAGAGTAGAATGTCGTATTCACCCACGGTGTAACGCGCCTCTACCGTAACGCCCAGAGAGTCCTTACGTGCTCTATTTTCTTCCCTAGCCATGCCAGCTGCTGCGGAAGGAGCGGGAACAGCCCGATCGTACATTGCCTCGTTGCAGGGATCTTCATCAAAATATTCCACCAGTCGTGGTGCACTAAAGGCATCCAGTCGCTCGATGATTTTGGGGTCAGCAACTTTGATTTGATCCTTTCGCAGCACGACAGGAACAGGCACCACGATCGCAAAATCCTTCACCTCACCCTGAAAGTCGTTCGCCATCGTCAGTACAGTGCGATTGCCTGAATGCGCGATCGCCACCTGCGATGCCTGGTTATATAACTTGGCATCTGCCTTGGCTACGTAAAAGCCACAAAACGCCCACGCACTGGGAGCGACCAGCAGACAAACAAGACAGGTGAAACATAAAGTAATGAGAATACGTAAAGGTTTCATGGTGATTAGTTTTGAGTTTTGAGTTGATTTGGCGTTCAGCCGTCAGCGGTTAGCACGAGGGTTTTGAGTTACGAGATTTGAGTGGCAAGTACAGTCATTTCTTGCTCCTCTGTTCCCCCTGCGCTTTCTACTGCCTCCATTCCCTCCGCGCCCTTCCCAAGAGACTCACCCCAAACAAAGCGATCGGCAGGAAACAAGGCATCAATCAGAATGCTGAGGGGTGCCAGCGCGAAGAGTGCCCAGAAGACAGCAGTCGAAAGGAACAGGTAGTTGCGCAGGGAAAACGTGAGCAGCGCGATCGCCATTGCCCAAAGCACTCGTCCAATCCGGGCATTCGGAATGGTGCGCGGGTCAGTGATCATAAACAGGGAAAACATCAACAGCGAGCCACTCATCAAGCGATGCGCCCATACATCCCACGTCCAGCCCAGCAAGACGTTGCGAACGGCCTCCAGAACGGCATAGCTGCCCAGAAACGCCACCGTCGTATCCCACCGACCGACTCGCCCCACAACTAAACCACCACAGCTTAAAAACATCAGTGCGTACCAGCCTTCTTCACCCCATTGCCCTGGCGACACCCACGCATCTGGCGCAAGCGTGAGTGCGGTCACAATGCCAAAGTTGCCGGGATTAAAGACATGCTTCCCGTTTACCCGGATGAGAAACTTGCTGGCGATCGCCGCTACACACGCCAAAACTATCGTGCTGTAGTGATCGGCGCGAACCAGGATGCTCAGCCCCAATGAGGTGACGAGGGCACTGGGGAGAGAGGAGAGGAAGGAGGAAGGAGGGATGAAGGATGAGGGATGAAGGATGAAGGATGAAGTTTTGAGTTTTGAGTTTTGAGTTTCGAGTTTTGAGTTTTGAGTAGTGCTTTGCGCTGCTGCGCTAGAGAGTTCAGAGTGATCGCTGACGGCTGACGGCTGACCGCTGACCGCTGACCGCTGATGGCTGACCGCTATCATCACCCACTGCGTTGTCACACAGGTTGCGATCGCCACTGCAATCATGGTCGGTTGTAGCGTCCAATCGCGTGTCCCCAAACCCACAACCAGAAAAAGCCCCAGGAAGAGAATTTGATACGTGCGGGCATCATTCCATACGCGGGTATCATTCCATAACAGCATCGACAGCCCTCAGTGAAGAACGTTGGATGGCTGCTATTATGACTTTGTTAAAAAGAAATCCCTGAATCGTTACAAATTAAGTAACACGTTGGGTAACAAAAATTGGCATTGCGGCGTTGCAAGATGAATGGCGTAGGTAGGGACGCACGGCTGTGCGCCTGTATGGGGAATGCAGGAGTGATTAAAGGCTTGTTCCTTACTCCGATCGCTCAACAACATTCTCCAAAGGGTCGTCCAGTAAGGGGGCCGTCTCCGCCCGCACCGATCGCATCCAGGCGGCAATCATACCCGCAATGGGAATCGCAAGAAACACTCCCAACAAACCCGCGACTCGCTCACCAATAAACAAAGCCAGAAACAAAAGTACTGGATTGAGTTCCAACGCATCTCCCATGACTTTGGGATGCACAATATTGTCTTGAATTTGTTGGAGTACGACGCAGGCAATGACTACTTTGAGGGCGATCGCGCCCCCTTGAGACGCCAGAACCAGTAAGGTGATGATCACAACTCCAAGTGTTGCCCCAACGCCAGGAATGGCATCAAGTACGCCAACAATCACCGCCAGAATCAGTGCATAGTGAATGCCTAAAAGCGAAAAGACAAGGAACGTAGCGATCGAGAGAAACAGCATCAACAGCAGTTGCCCACGCAAGAAGCCAAGAAAACTGTGTCGGAAGGTTTGGGCAAAACGATCGCGAGACGCTACAGGTACCAGCTTGAGCAATAGCTGCCACAGCTTTTCACCATCAATCAGCATATAGAGACTGATGACTGCCCCAAAAATGCCAGTAAAGACGCTGGAAAAGATGCTTTGCACAATGCCTAAGCCAGAAGCCAACCCTGTTTGCAGCGTTCCGATGACGTTACTGAGATCCAATTGGTTGAGCAAGTCTCGGAAGGGCAGGAAGGTTGGCTGCTTCAACGCCTCTTTCAGCTGAGTTAGCAATCCTTGTCCCTGATTCAGCACTTCCAAGCCGACAAGCGTGATCAACCCCAGCAGTAAGGCAACGGCTCCGATGAAGGTGAGCGCGATCGCCAACCCTCTGGGGATAAAGCGCTCTAGCCAAGCCACCGGATAGTTTAAGAGTGCGGCAAAAATGCCTGCAGCGGTAAAAAGGGCGATCGTGCCATAGAAATAATTAATCAGCAGGACAGTGACCCAACCACAACCAAACAGCAACAGGTAGTGGAGCAGCGTAGAGTTACTGAAGGTTTGCCATAGTTGAGCCAAGGGCTGGGATGAGGGTGGCGGACGCATGGTATGTGGCGATAGGTGAATGGCAATGGGTGCATAGAGTTGAGTATCTCAGACCCAAGACCTTTCTGAAAGCACACCTATATGGCAGCAATGGCCGCTTCAGCTCATAAGCTATAGCATCCATAACGCTCTCAATCATGCAAGCAGGGTCATTTAATTCGCTCTGTAGGCGGTCGGCGTCATGGCTGTCCATTGCCGGAACTGTTTGCTCAGATGACTGTGGCTACTGAATCCACACAAAAGGGCAATATCCAAAATTGATTGGTCGGTTTGTTTCAACAGTTGCTTTGCCCGTTCAATCCGTTGCCGCAGTAGGTACTGATGAGGCGGTGTGCCGATCGATTGCTTAAACAAATGGCTGAAATGAAACTGGCTCATGCCTAGCAATGACGCTAAATCTGCAAGTTTAATGTCTTGATCCAGATGGTCATTGATGTACTCCAACACTTGCAACAGTTGACGCTCAGGCAAACCACCCTCGTAAGTGACAAGGTGAGGTTTAGACACCGCATACTGTCTTAGCAAATGCACTGCCAGGACGTTTGCCAGCGATTCAATATAAAGCCTGCCACCTAAATTTTCGTGCTGGAGTTCGGCAAACAGCATCATGCCGATCGCCTCAATCTGTGGGTCACGAGTCCGAAATTCGGGCATTAATTCAAGGCGATCGGGATTGATGTCAATGGTTTCTGTTGCAACGCGTTGGATAAACCGAGACGTCAGGCGAATCTGCAAGTAGTGGTCAGCACTATCCCAACGAGCAAAAAACGGCATCTTGGCAGGCGTGATAGAAATATCGCCTTTCCCATACAGTCCTGCGTAGGTCTTGCCTCCTCTGATCTGCAGCAAACGGACTGGACGCGGTGCAAGAGACAAACAAATCGCATGTTCATCGCTGTAGTGCGCGCTTCCCTCACCGGCAGGATGTTGAAATTGCTCGACCAAAATATTTTCCCAACCGTGCGTTCGGCTAGATAAGACGGGTAGGCACATTGATTCAGTTGCATGAGTGGCGGGAGTCTTCATCAGGCAGACCCAAGGCATTTAGTTTTGATTGTACCGAACTCACGCCATTTAGCTTGATCCTGTTGTCTCACCTTCAGGGAAACATCCGCTACACCACCTGCAAATCGATCGCAAGATTTTGATAGTGACACAGGAATCAGATAGCCCAACAGAAGTAAGTTTCCTATGCTGAACGAGTCATTAATCAGGAGGAACTATGGTACACATTCTGCAG
Organism: Stenomitos frigidus ULC18; assembly: GCF_003003795.1. Taxonomy (GTDB): domain Bacteria; phylum Cyanobacteriota; class Cyanobacteriia; order Leptolyngbyales; family Leptolyngbyaceae; genus Stenomitos; species Stenomitos frigidus_A. The sequence goes on from NZ_PVWK01000123.1 coordinate 50,806, forward strand.
ATTGATTCCAGTCCAAGAGGCGAGCGATCGCACTCTCGCCGTATGACCAGAGAGTTTGTGGAGCGGTGGAAGCAAGCCCATCCTACCGACACGGTCACCTATCGGGATGTTGGTCGTCACCCTGTGCCACATGTGGATGAACCGTGGATTGCAGCCGCGTACACTCAACAACCAGAGTTGTTAACCCCACAGCTCCAAGAGGCCATTCGCATCAGTGATCAGTTGGTGGATGAATTCTTAGCGGCGGATGTCTATGTCATCGGCATTCCTATGTACAATTTCAGCATTCCCAGTACGTTCAAAGCGTATATTGATCAGATTGTGCGTCCGGGACGAACTTTTGCGTTGGAGCCAGAGAATACCGCATGCCCTTACCAACCGCTTGTATTGGGCAAGAAAATGGTGATCATTACGGCACGAGGGGATTCTGGTTTTGAACCCGGTGGTCGCAACGAGAAGATGAATCATCAAGACCCCTATTTAAGAACGATCTTTGAGTTTATGGGCATCACTGCTATCACCTTTATTCATGTTGAGAATGATGAATTAGGTGGTAAAAGTTTGGCGCAATCGATCGCCTCTGCCCGTGACCAGGTGGCTCAACTCGTGGGGCAGCCGTTGTGATCCGCTTTCATCTGCTTTTGCTGCAAAAGCAGTCAGTCGTAGGAGTCGGTTGGGACGATAGGCTACTGGTGAAGCGATCGCTTCACGACAAAACCAATCTCTTAGACCAATTTAATTTAATCCACAATCCTTATTAAGCGTGGCGATCGCTTGTTCGCTAATTTGTTCATGCAAGACCATAACGTTGAGCGGTAATCCGAAGGAGGCTTGATGACCAGTACAACCCACTCACTTTTCGCCTTGAAGCTTTTTTCAGCCTTAGGCTGCGGGCTGGCAGCCGGAGTCTTCTTCGCCTTCTCCTCTTTCGTGATGAGCGCTCTTGCCCGCTTGCAGCCAGCACAGGGCATTGCCGCCATGCAGTCGATCAATATTACGGTGATCAATCCGTTATTTATGATCGTGCTGTTTGGCACGGCGGCAGCTTGTCTCTTTCTGGCGGTTGCCTCGCTGTTAAAGTGGCAGCAACCGGGTGCCGCCTACTGGCTGGTTGGCAGTCTGCTCTATCTTTTCGGCACCATTCTCGTGACGATGATATGCAATGTGCCGCTCAATGAGGCGCTGGCGATCGTCCAAGCAGACAGCACTGATGGCGCCAACCTATGGAGCAACTATCTTGCTAATTGGACGTTTTGGAATCACGTTCGGACGGTCGCATCACTCGCCGCTGCCGCTACATTTACGATCGCGCTGGGTCGATGACGGATCGATAAAATCAGGACTTGACATTCCTGGATAGTACATTTAACCTATTATTTAATTAACTGCACGGTTAAATATAGATGTCGACCGATCAACTGAGCGTCACTTTTGCCGCCCTTGCTGATCCCACACGGCGCGCGATCCTGGCTCATCTTGCCAGGGGTGAGGCGTCGGTCACTGAATTGGCGAAACCTTTCCAGATGAGCCTTCCGGCCATTTCCAAGCATCTCAAGGTGCTGGAGCGTGCCCAACTGATCACACGCGGTCGGGAAGCGCAATGGCGACCCTGTCAGATCAAAGCAGACTCACTCAAGGATGCGGCTGAGTGGCTTGAGTCCTATCGGCAATTCTGGGAGGAGCGGTTCGATCGGCTGGATGATTACCTGCACGAATTACAAACTCAGGAGAAATATGATGACCCATAGCAATAGTTTGGGGACTCAAGACGATCGCACGCTTGTGATCACCCGTATCTTCAATGCGCCGCTTGAACTGTTCTATCAGGTCTGGACCCAACCGGAACACATCGCACAATGGTGGGGGCCTAAAGGCTTTACAACCCGTGTAGAGGCGCTAGATCTAACGCCAGGTGGCCAGTGGCGCTACGTCATGATTGGGCCAGATGGCACAGAATACCCGGTCAAAGGCGTCTTTAGCGAAATTGTGCCCTTTGAACGCATTGTCACCAGTGATGAATTTGATGAAGGTTTCGAAGAGGTTGTGAAGGTTGATTTACCGCAGGGAATAGTTATGACGGCACTTTTTGAAGCGTTGGGCAGCAAGACCAAACTCACGCTCCAGATCGTGCATGCGTCTGCTGACGATCGCCGGAAACATGAGGAAATGGGAGTGATCGGTGGGTGGAACTCCAGCTTCGACTGCCTAGACGAGTACTTAGTGACTCTGTAAAGCCTACGTTCCTCAGAACAGATTGTGCACACTATCAAGGAAACTGGAGCCACTATGGACTTGTTAAAAAATAACTGCATACGTTTGGATTAGCGATCAGCTGTCAGCTATCAGCTTTTCTCTAATGGCTGACCGCTGACGGCTGACCGCTACAGTCCATGACGTTATTTCTTTACAGCCCCTGTTCAGAGCCATCGAAACGAGTCATGGACGCCATACTTCAAATGGACAAGCTTGATATTGACACGTTGGTGCGTGCCTACGAACAACCATGATTGAAGCTCTGGATAGCCTTGCTGCATATCCGGTATGAATCTGTACTGCAATTTGGGAGAAAGCAAATGAACCCAACAACCAATGATGTGGCGACTCGATCATTAGATCAGGAGCTTGTGATCACACGTGTATTTGATGCACCACGCAGCCTCTTATTCAAGGTTTGGACAGAGCGTGAGCACCTGATGCACTGGTGTGCGCCACGCAATTTCACAATCCCGTTCGCCGAGGCAGACTTCCGGCCGGGTGGTGCTTGGCGCACCTGCCTGCGATCGCCGGAAGGTAAAGACTACTGGGTGCAGGGCATCTATCGCGAGATTGTCGAGCCAGAACGCCTTGTCTTTACCCATGCGTGGGAGGACGAAGACGGTAAGTCTGGTCATACAACGATCGTGACGGTAACATTCACAGACCGTGATGCCAAGACAACGCTGACATTCCATCAAGCGCTCTTTGAGTCCGTTGAAGGACGTGATGCACATCGATCGGGCTGGTCTGAATGCTTGGATTGTCTTGAAGCGTATCTGGCAACGGTTGATTAAGTCTCGGGTTTGTAGGAGAACATGTGATGTCATCAGCGTTGTGAGAACGGTTGAGGTGTGAGAACAGATGGGTTTGGCATCCCTTCTCACATCACTCCTGATTGATTCGCTTTGATGAGGTTCTACTGGAGCAAGGTAAAGTTAGTGAACGACCAATTTTACCCGCATCCATCTTTTCCTCTCACTGTCGTATATGCCTCTCAAATACGCTTAGTGGCAGACACCGCAACTTAATTAGGGCATCCTGCTGAAGTTGAATTTCATGGGTCAACATATATGGTAAAATTAGTACAATTGAACTATATCTGATGGCGAGAGATATCACTTCACGCGATCGCATCTCTCAATCAATGATCCAAGGAGTACAGCATGAAATTGAATTCTTACTTGATGTTCAACGGACAATGTGAAAAAGCGTTTAAGTTCTATGAGCAGTGTCTGGGTGGCAAAATCGAAGCAATGATGACCTACGGGGGGTCGCCCGTGGCAGAGGAAATGTCACCAGAATTGCGCGACAAAATTATGCATGCCAACCTGGTTGTGGGCGACCAAGAGCTGATGGGTTCTGACAGTCCACCTGAGCTTTACGAAGAAACCAAAGGCTTTTCTGTGTCGATCAATATTAACGATCCAGTCGAAGCAGAGCGTCTATTTCATGCCTTAGCCAAGAACGGAGCGATACGGATGCCGATCCAAGAAACCTTTTGGGCTGCCCGTTTTGGGATGCTCGTCGATCAATTTGGCATTCCCTGGATGGTCAACTGCGACAAAGCCGCTTAACCGTTCGATGTACTAAATCGCCAACTGCTGCTAGAAACGTTAAAACAACAGGAGTTAACCATGAAACCCGAACTACAGAGCGAACATCAATGGTTGCAGAAGCTCGTTGGTGAGTGGACGTATGAGACCGAGGCGAAGATGGGACCGGATCAACCACCTGAAAAATCTACAGGAACTGAGAGTGTGCGATCGCTGGATGGACTCTGGATTTTAGGCGAAGGACAAGGCGAGATGCCCGGTTGCGGTACCGTGACCACCTTAGTAACTCTGGGCTATGACCCACAAAAAGAATTATACGTCGGCACATGGATTGGGTCGATGATGACCTATCTCTGGGTCTATAACGGTGAGCTAGACTCGACAAAAAGGGTTTTGACACTTACCACCGAAGGACCCAGCATGGCTGATGATGGAAAGATGGTGACGTACAAAGATGTGATCGAATTTAAGAGTGACGATCATCGCGTGCTAACGTCTCATGTGCTGGGCGATGACGGTCAATGGCAGGGGTTTATGACGGCAAACTATTGGCGGCAGCCATAGTGACAGGCCAAAGCTAAAGAGTGTGGAACATAGGAGGCTGAAGTTGATGACATACTATCGCTCGGAGCTAAGCTCATGACACATGAAGTCGATTGCTTTAGTCTCAGTTCCACCTATGTCGTGCTTGGTGACGATGGTAGCGCCATTCCAGTAGCAGTGAGTGATCGCTTTTTTGAAGCGCTTGAGCACAAATTTGGTGACTTCAAGGGCAAGAGACTCCTTTCACACTTTACGTTTCATCAAGACTGGGACACTTGGGAAATGCATCCAGCCGGAGATGAATTTGTTTGTTTGCTGTCTGGACAGGTCGATTTGATTCTGGAGCAAGTGGGAGCCGAAAAGACGGTTCGACTGAGTACCCCAGGTTCGTACACCCTTATACCACAGGGTATATGGCATACTGCCAAAGTGCATACGCCCTGCTCCATGCTGTTTATTACTCCCGGTGAAGGCACCCAGAATCGACCGCTTTAACCCTGTTGCATGGCACTCTACCGTCTCTTGGTATAGCCGTTTTTTGATTCAAATGTGAACTTACACGCGTGTTGATTTTGACCCAGATTTTAGTCCATCAGATAGAGGGTTCAAAGATGTCAGACGTGACTATTGATGCTAATCCCAGCATTCTTTCCCACATTTCTATTGGTACGAATAATTTTGAGCAAGCCGTTGCCTTCTACGATCGTGTCTTACCCACGCTGGGCTGTAAGCGCATCATGGAACATCCCGGAACCGTCGCCTATGGCAAGCAGTATCCAGAGTTTTGGGTTTGTATGCCGCTCGACGGTCAAACGGCCACCGTTGGCAACGGTACCCATATTGGCTTCATCGCGCCTACCAAAGAGGCAGTGCATGCGTTTTATGAGGCAGCATTAGCGGCGGGTGGCATAAACGAAGGCACACCAGGCGGTAGACCAGACTATGGTGAACCGTACTATGGGTGTTTTGTGCGTGATCCAGATGGTCACAAAATTGAAGCGTCTCATTGGGAGGAGACGTAGTTTATGCCGTTATGTCGGCTGTTGAGGCCATATCAGCCAACAAATGGCACCAGAGTAAGCCTGTGATACCAGTTGATTGACGCCTCAAACAGCCACACTAAAGAGACTGTAAAGAAATAATGTCATGGACTGTAGCGATCAGCTATCAGAAAAAAGCTGATCGCTGATCGCTGATCGCTCATCCAAACGTATGCAGTTACTTTTTAACAAGTCCAAAATCTGAGTCACTGATTCGTTTTTTAGCCAGCTCTAAATGAATCTAAAATGCGTTGTCGCAATGTTTCTGGTAGACCATGCCTCGCCGACTCTTCTGTTGTTTGGGAATCCTTGGACAACGCGTCTGCAACTTTATCCAAGACATCAAAAACCAGGGGCACTCCCAGATGGATTTGTTCTAAGGTTTCTCGTTGGGCGAAGACGTCTTGAGGGGTTCCTTCCAACACGAGTTGTCCTTCATTGAGCACGAAAATCCAGTCGGCCCAGCAGTAGGCCAAATCCAGGTCGTGCGTTGATAGCGCGATCGTGGTTCCTGCGGCTTGAATTTGGTGCAACTTTGCCATCAGGTCACGGGTATGGAGTCGATCGAGATAGGCAGTTGGCTCATCCAGAAGCAATAGTTTGGGCTGGAGCACCATCACATCAGCCAGAGAGACGCGCTTCTTTTGTCCTAAACTCAGGTGATGCACTGGGCGTGATGCCAGTTCAGACAGGTTGAAATGAGCGATCGCCTCACTGACCTTTCGATTGACTTCGGCATCCGGTAAGCCTAAATTACACAGTCCGTAGGAAATATCTTCTTCTACCGAAGATGCTACCAGCTGTTGCTCTGGGTCTTGAAACACTAATCCCACGTGCTGACGCAACGCCATTAATGAGGCGCGATCGTACTGCAAGGGTGCCCCTTGCCAGCGGATAACGCCCCGTTGAGGTTTGTAGAGGCCATTAGCCAGCAAGAATAGCGTTGTTTTACCGCAACCATTGTGACCCAGCAGCACACAGCGTTTGCCAGCGGGAAGGCGCAGCGTCAGGTTCTGAACGGCAGGCTGAGGGCTGCCAGGATAGGTATAGTCAATGTGCTCAAAGGCCAACAGCATATTGCCACCCTGCTAGTGCCGCTAAGAACGCGCAGCCAAAGAAAGCCTCTAAACTGTAACGCCTGGATGGTTGATAGCGGCGGGAATGACAAACGCGAAAGTCGCCCGTAAAGCCACGCGATTCGAGGGCAAGCGATACCTGGCGGTAGTTTTCTAGCGTTCGCCGCAACAACTGCCCAACCAAAAGACCCAGGCTTTTCATCCAAAGCCGCCAGGTGCGGTAGCCACAGCGTGATTGCTGTGCCGTCCAAAGTTCACTGGCAGTGCGCAGCAGCACAAAAATAAAGCGATACATCAACAGCAGCAATTCTATGAGCAACGTTGGACAGCCTAAGCGACGAAGCACGTCCAAAATTTCGGTAAAGGGAACGGTGAGGATGATGAAGTAGATGCAGGCAGTTGAGGCGATCGCCCGTGCAGCCAACTCCCCAGCTTGATGGATACCGTGATGACTGAAATACAAGTAGTAACTGCCCCAGGGAGCCCCTTGCCACACATCCGCCTGCACTGACGAGAGGTTGGCTAGACCGACGCCACTGATGATCAAGGCAGGCAAACTAGTCAACCAAAAACCAATGGGGATGGAAAGCAGGCGAAAGTAGATGGGAGCCGGAATTTTGGCATAGATGACGGTCCAAACGCTGAGCCAAACGGCGATCGCAAGCTGGATGGGCGCACGGGTACAGTAGGTGAGTAGTAAAAGGGCGATCGCAAACAGCAGCTTATGTTCGGGTGGCAGTTGCCGCAGGCGATTGGTGTATGCCAACGTATCGATTTGCAAAGTCATGAACCATTTTGTAATGGTAGGGGCGTTCCATGGAACGCCCCTACGTAGGGTCGATTTCAGGTGCTGGCAACGTGTCCTTGCAAGGATGGGCTTTTTGAATATGTTGCTGCATGGCTCAACCTTGCTCGTCTTTTTTGCGTTTCTCCGATCGCCCTTTGTACAATCCCAGAATGTAACCCGTCACGCCTGCACCCACACCCGCTTGAGCCGCGAATAAGAACGTTTGCACTTCAGGGCCAGAATCTTTAATGATGGGTTCAAACCAGGGTTTATAGTTTGGATGATCGTTCTCGATCGCGGAGACAAAATTGCCATCGGTAGCACCAAACTGTCTGCCCTGGAGTACCAACAGCGGTCCAAAGGCTAGAACCAAAACCCCAATCACTAACAACCAGTTACCGCATCGTTTAGGCATCATTTACGACTCCTGTTCCAAAAGCTTGAGTGTTTGCAATTCCTGTTTGCCATATTGTTGCAGCCAGCCCCAAACCAACACGGTCAGCAATCCTTCACTAATGGCTAAGGGCAGTTGAGTGATAGCAAAAATGCCTGCAAACTTAATGAATGAGGCAATAAAGCCACCCTGCACAGCCGGAAAGGCCAAGGCCAGTTGTACAGCGGTCATCAGATAAGTCAGCAAATCTTCCAATGTGGCAGCCAGAAACACTGCCAGCTTTTGCTTGCCTGTTTTCATCACTGTTTTGTAAACCACATAGGCAACCAGTGGGCCGACGATCGCCATGGAAAACACGTTTGCACCCAACGTCGTAATGCCACCATGCGCGAGTAGAACGGCCTGGAACACCAACACCAGGCTACCCAATACCGTCATTGTCAATGGACCAAACAGAATTGTGCCTAGCCCAGTGCCTGTGGGATGTGAACAACTGCCAGTGACCGATGGAATCTTTAAAGCAGAGAGGACAAAGGTGAAGGCACCTGCCAATGCCAACAAAAGCTTTAATTCAGGATTTTGTTTTGTAATGCGGGTGAGCGATCGCAGCCCCACCAGAAAAAACGGTAGTGATACCGCCCACCAAAACACTGCCCACTGCACAGGCAAAAAGCCTTCTGCAATGTGCATTGCAGACGCAGGCGTAGCGGAACCCAACAGCAAATAGCAACTCAAGCCAGCCATTAATCCCAGGTTGACCCATTTCCGATAGCGTGTCTTCATCCTGTACCTCGCAGATAAGACGATGTTGTAGGGCAATTCGGCAGGCGTTCTGACTTAAAGAGTGTTAAGTGTTCGTTTCTAACCTTCGAGTTGGACTAACTCAAAGCTCAAAACTCAAAACTCAAAACTTTTTTCACAGTTGCGGGACAGCGGTAGAATCGCACTACACTTTCCCTGTTACCTCCGACGGTTGCTCCCCGTCAGAACCGAGTCGTGGACTCAGCATACATGATTAGTAAGATCTTAGAAACGTTTGCAAGGGAGTTCTGCCTCAGATGTTACGGCTGAAGTTTTTGCCGCATTTGAAGTGCATAGTGCTCCTTGGTTTTTCCTTGTCTGAGGTAGAGTGACGCTGCTTGCTGGCAATCGGCGCTTCCAGATGGATGGGAGTGAACGCGGCCTCAGTCGAGGCTGCTTTAATGAGTGGAACCTCGACTGGTGAATCAAACAAACGTGCAATGAACGTACGCAATAACCGAAAAGGTTCTTCACCGGGGATTGTTGCCGCTGTTTCCATCATTTCTTTGGCGTCATACATGATGCCGTGAGTGGAATATTCCAGAAAAATCACCAGATCCATCCCCGGCAATCCAACCTTCATTCCATCAATCATTAAGGCAATCTTGTGACAATTCTCAATGACTTCTGCATTGTGTGCAGGCGCGGCATTTTGTAGTTAGCCATAGTTATAAGACTACCCATCTCGTCCGATCGGGTACTTGACTCAACCTGAAGCCTCTGTTAGCTTCAAAGAATCGAGAGCAATCTCTCAACTATCTCAGCAGGTCTTGGCAAATGGCGAGCGCTAGCTTTTTCTTTTATTTTTGGTATCCATCGGTTCACCTGGAGTGACGACCGTTCTTGATGAACGCGTCCAGGTGAACCGCAGAGACAACTCTGCGGTTTTTTCGTTTTAAGTTCTTGTGAGAAAGCAGAAAGAGAGACCGAAAAAAGCAATGGCATCGTCAATGAGTTGGTTTTACGGCTTTTACTTTTGGACCAGGCACTGTTCCGGGTAAAGTCTGTTGCGCCTTCGTTCGTACAGCCCGGAACCTAGAGGTTCCGGGCTTTTTGTTTGCAATCACATCATCAAACTTTAGGAGTAGTCTCATGTTAGATGCCCGGTTAGTCAAGAAGTCTCATGCCAACCATCGCACCGTTGTACAACTGTCTGAACAGGTGGCGATCGGTGGCAGTACTGTTATCGTAATCGGTGGCCCCTGTACGGTGGAAAGCGCTGAGCAAATGGAGCAAGTCGCCAGTCAGTTAGCAACGGCTCCCATTCATGCTCTGCGAGGCGGTGTGTACAAACCACGCACCTCTCCCTATGCGTTTCAGGGGATGGGTGTGGAGGGGCTGCGCATTCTGGCAGAGGCACGATCGCGCTACGGAATGCCTGTGGTGACAGAGGTGATGTCGATCGCCCAAATGGCACCGGTTGCGGCCTATGCCGATATGCTCCAGATTGGCAGTCGCAATATGCAAAACTTCGAATTGCTGAAAGCGTTGGGGCAAGCAGGCAAGCCCGTGTTGCTAAAACGGGGACTCTCAGCCACTATTGAAGAATTCGTGATGGCAGCAGAATACATCATGGCGCATGGTAATCCCCATGTGGTGCTGTGCGAACGCGGCATTCGGAGCTTCGACACCTACACCCGCAATGTACTGGATCTGGGGGCAGTTATCGCCTTGCGTCAGTTAACCCATTTGCCTGTCATCGTAGATCCCAGCCACGCAGCGGGTAAGCGCGAACTGGTTGCCGATCTCGCAAGAGCCGCTGTTGCCTGTGGAGCCGATGGCTTGATTGTTGAATGCCACCCTGAGCCTGACCAGTCTGTATCGGACGCGCGCCAGGCTCTTTCGTTAGAGGCAATGGTGGCTCTAGTGCATAGCCTGGAGCCGATCGCACGGGCAGTGGGACGCACCTTGAGCAAGGATAGTCTTGCGGAGCCAAAGCAGTTGGTTACGGTTTAAAGCGAGGGTGCTTGAACAAGCAACCGGTTTTCTGGAGCAGCGTATGCCTCTGCAAGTATCTACAAGAAACGGGGTTTTGAGCCCAGCAGCGCTAATGTAGGCCATGCCTGAACGCTGCCGTAGATGTTCGAGTGCAGAAAAACCGGGCACACTAAGCTAACTCCACTGGTTTTCTTATGCGCCCTCAACTCTCACAAGGTCAGATTCGCCCTCAAATCAGCACGATGCCTCGCCAAAAAACTGAGGCCGCTGCTTATCTGGACATCTATAAGCTAGTGAACGAGCGGACACGCTTACAGAAAGAATTGGAATCACTCAGTGAGCGGCGCGATCGCGTTGAAAAACGCCTGGAAGTCTTAAACAGCGAAGTGGCAAAGCTTGAGATCACGGCTCATCAGTTGCGTGATGGGGTGCCCTTGGGGAAGGCGATCGTCCAGCCGCCAGCAAAGCCAGAGGACTTCAATACCTTTTTGTTTGAATACTAAGGGTCGTGGTTCAGTTAATCCACGATCCTAACCATTTTTCTAGGTGCTCACTCCCCATTTCGTCGATGTCACTTTGTTGACGATCGTTGCATTCTAAAGACAGGCGGTGATAGCCAAAAGCCAGTGAGCGAACCGTTTTTGCTTGGCAACAGCTTGGCAACAGCATTGAAGCACAAAGCACTCATGGCTGACGGCTGACCGCTGAATGAAATGGAGAATAAATATGACCAATGTCTTATCTGAGGGGATGAGCCCGTTACTGGCGCTTTCGAATGACCTCGCAGCGATCGTGGAACAGACAGGTACATCGATTGTTTCCGTCAATGGTAGACGACGGCGATCGTCCAGTGGCGTTTATTGGCGACAGGGGATTGTCGTCACGGCTGAACATACGATCGGTCGCGATGATGAGATGGCTGTAACTTTGCCAGACGATCGCACCTTACCAGCAACCCTGGTCGGCCGCGATGCTGTCACTGATCTAGCCGTGTTGAGACTGAGTGATGAGGCACAGGCAGTCGCTTCCTTGGAGGTGGCAGCGATCGGGGATTCAACGCTAAAAGTGGGGCATCTGGTGCTGGCAATCGCGCGTAGTGGTGATAGCGGCGTCAGTGCCAGTATGGGGGTAATTAGTGCCATTGGCGGCACTTGGCGAAGCTGGCATGGTGGACGCATTGATCAGTTCATTCGTCCGTCTGTAACACTCTATCCAGGCTTTTCAGGAAGTGCGCTCGTGAATACGCAAGGGCAGATTGTAGGCGTCAACACAGCTGGCCCCCGTCACATGGCATTGACCATTCCTGCTTCTACTGTCGATCGAGTGGTCGATCGCCTTCTGCAAGGTGGCAGTTCTGAGCGGGGCTTCCTGGGGCTGGGCATGCTGGCAGAAGGTTTGGGCAACAAAGCGATCGCCCGTCGCTTAACCCTTTCTGAGCATACGGTCAAGTTTCACATTCGCTCGATCTTCAGCAAGTTCCATGCGTCTAGTTGTACAGAAGCCGTTATTTTAGGCGCTCGTCAGGGTCTGATTTTGTTGTAGGTCGGCAAGAAACTGTGTCTTTAAATGGGCGGTCAGCGGTCAGCCTTTAGAGAAAAGCTGATAGCTGATAGCTGATGGCTGATAGCTAGAAAGCTATGCTCTAACACGCTTCTAAAACATGAGCGGTTTCACGATTAGGGCGAGCTGCCTGCCCTGGGTACGGTTCAACGGCAAAGGGTTGGTCTGGTTCGCTGAGGAGGTGACGATCGCATGCGCCAAACAGTTCTGCTTCTGTACGAGCTTGTCGCATATCGCTTAAAAAGGCACCCGTCGCATCCACTCCCTGACCAATGTAGTTGAGATACATCTTCATGTGGCTGACGCGCGCACGTTCTGGTATGGACGGCATAGCTGTCGCACAACGCAGGCGTTCAATATAGTCGCGCACCGCAGGTAGCATGATATTTGAAACGGGTTGACCGCTCAAGTGTTGGCGAGTTTGCTGAAAAATCCAGGGGTTGCGGATCGCGGCACGACCGATCATGACGCCGGCGGCTTCCGTTTGAGACAGAACAGCCGCAGCGGCAACGGCAGACGTGACATTACCATTGGCTAAAACGGGACACTGCACCCGTTGCACCGCATGAGCGATCAAGTCGTAATGCACGTCGCTATGGTACATCTCCTTCACCGTGCGACCATGCAAGCTCAGCAAGTCGATATTGTGCCGGTTGATGAGGTCAAGAATCCGATCGAAGTTGGCAGTGTCATCAAAGCCAACCCGCATTTTGACGGTGAAGCGTCCGTTTACGGCCTGGCGCAACTCGCCCAACATACTGTTGAGCTTGTCAGGATCGCGCAAGAGTCCGCCACCCACATTTTTGCGATAAATGCGAGGCGCAGGGCAGCCTAGATTCAGGTCGATGCCCGCGATCGGATAACGGCTCAGTTCACCAGCCACACGCATCAGGTCGGGAATGCTCTCGCCGATAAGTTGCGCAAAAACAGGGCGACCAGACGTGTTCTCTGTAATCGATCGCAGAATGTTTTTATGCAGCCCCGAATTGGCATAAACGCGAAAATATTCCGTAAAGAAGTAGTCGGGGCTGCCATAGTGAGCGATCACACGCATAAAACGGAGATCCGTCACGTCTTGCATGGGCGCAAGCGCCGTGAACGGGAGCCCTGAAGCGATCGGTGGAGGCAGGCGGTGAACGGGTGGCATTGGCGCGGTCAGTTGAAGTGCCGAGGGGTCTAAACGAGAGACACTAGGTAGACTGAGTCATCCTAGCAGTAATCGATTCCCCTTGCCTCCACCTCTTTATGCAGGGACGTTACAGGTAACGTCCCTTGTATCTTCAGAGATAGGCAACCCGTCGTCCCTCAGGTGAATAAAACACCTTACCGATTAATCCGCACCAGCAAGGCACCACCAAACACGAGCCCAATCAGCGTAGGCAACCAGCCTGCCAAAAAGGAGGAGAGAATATCAAACTGGTAAAGGGCTTCACAAATACTAATGAAGAGGTAGTAAGACACAATCAACACCAGGCTGATCCCAAAGCTGGTGCCACGACCAACGCCGCGACGAGGCTGCGTGCCCAGAGTGGCACCCACTAGCCCAAAGACCAAACAGGCGAAAGGGAACGCCATTTTTTGATCAATCCGTAGCGTGAGCTTACGAGTTTCTTTTTGGTTACCCGTTTGACTGATCAGGCTCAAGTAATCTCGGATTTGAGCAATATTCATTTCGCTGGGGTCAAGCGATGTCTGAGCAATATCGAGCGGTGTACGTGGCAGTTGAATCTGCTGTTGCTCAAAACGGATGATGTTTCGGTAGGAACCATCAGGCGCCACGACGTAAATGGTGCCATTGAAGAAATCCCAGGTTTTCTGGTCAGTATTCCAGAGAGCCGATTCAGAGGCTACAATCTGGTTCAAGCCATTCTGAGAAAAATCAAGAATGGTCAAACCTTTCATGCGTTTGCCATCGAACTGTTTGGCATAGAAAATGCGGGATAACGCTTTTTCACGATCGCCGTTTGGCTGCTTGAAATCGTTAAATTCTTGATACAGAATATTTTGTTCCCGGAACGATGGTTCCTTTTTGTTGAGGGCTCGATCGAGCGTTTCGGATGCCTGTCGATTGGCAGCAGGAACCACCGCTTCGTTAAAGGCAAATGTAATGCCAGTCACAATCAATCCCATCACGATCGCGGGCGCAATCAGGCGATAAATGCTCACGCCACAGCTTCGTAACGCGATCAGCTCACTATCACTAGAAAGACGACCATACACGGTCAGGCATGACAACAGCATCGACATTGGAAACGAAAGCCCGATGAAGTAGGGCAGCTTGAGCAGAAAAACCTGAGCCGCGATCGAAACCGGCAGACCCGCTTCTGTAACCCGCCGCACCAAGTCAAACAGCACGCCGATCGCTACGCCAATGGATGAAAAGGCACCGACCCCAAAAAGAAACGGCATGATTAGTTCGCTGGCGATATAGCGATCCATCACCGAAAAAATAGCTGTGAGCCAACTGAAGGGTCTTAAAGGCGGCAGCGGTGCTGTGGAGACTGAAGACATAGAGGAAGGAGATGTGGAAGTGGGTTGATCAGAGGGACTGGGGAGGCGAACGCGCAGGGGAGGTAGAAGGGGGAGTAAAGTCAGCAGAACTGAGTCAAAGTCAGGTAAAAAGACAAAAGTCAGAATTAACTCAAAATATCTCTTTTGCCCCCTCTGCTTCTCTTAACCCTTCCACCTCATCGCCTCTAAGGTTGAAAGCTGTCTCCCAAATAATATTGCCGGACAAGCTGATTGCTGTAGAGCTCTTCAGAACTACCGGAAGCCAAAATTTGTCCGTCTCGCATAATGTAAGAGCGATCGGTAATGGCTAGCGTTTCCCGGACGTTGTGGTCTGTAATCAAGATACCAATCTGGCGATCGCGCAGAGCCGCAACAATTTGCTGAATTTCGGCAACGGCGATCGGGTCAACACCAGCAAAAGGCTCATCGAGTAGCAAAAACTTTGGCCCATTCCGCCCTGCTGCCAGTGCCCTGGCTAATTCAGTACGCCGGCGCTCCCCGCCAGATACCTGAGCCCCTTTGGTGTGGGCTACTTTTTCCAGGCGGAACTCTTTGAGCAAATAACCGAGTCGTTCATGCCACTCTTGCCGAGGCACGTTAGACTGCTCCATAACCAGGAGAATGTTTTCCTGCACCGTCAAATACCGAAAAATGCTGGCTTCTTGTGCCAGATAACCAATGCCCAAACGCGCCCGTCGATGCAGCGGGAGCGACGTAATTTCCGTGTCATTCAGCCAAACGCGCCCCTGATTCGGTTTCTCCAGACCAGTTGCAATATAAAACGTGGTCGTTTTGCCAGCACCATTGGGCCCCAGCAACCCCACCACTTCTCCCTGGGATACAGATAGGCTGACACGACTGACAACAACCCGTGCGCCATAGGACTTATGAACATTTTCAAGCGCAATCTTCAACAGTCCACTCCTGGCTGTGTGGTGCAAGAACGACAAAACTGACGTCAATCTTATCGCGTATCAGCGAGCGATGTGTCAGCGTGAACCAGGAGACGAGGGGCTAGAGAGCGGCGGAGCGAGATCTGGTTGCTTACGCGGCAAGACTGGCACGGCTGGCGTAAACTGTGGTTGCGGCGTAAATGGCGCAGAATTTGCAGTCGGAGCGGGTGCTGCCGTAGCCTCTGGGACGAGATAAATCGACTCCACCTGCTTCGGAGCATCCGGCAACGCAACAAATTTGCCTTCATCAATCAAGTACGTCACCGTTTCGCCTCGAAGGCTGTTGCCTTGTTGCAAAACATAAACATTGCCACTGAGCACAATGCGGCGTTCACGGCTGAAGTATTGAGCCTGAGCCGACGTTGCCTGAATTTGACGCGCCGGATAGTTAATCTGGACATTACCGCGCGCTGTAATCACGCCCGTTTTGGAGTTTGCTTCTTGCACGTCCGATCGTAACGTCAGCGAGCGACCCGCCTCAGTTTGAGCGATCGCTGGGTTGCGCGCCAGGAGAAGAGACGCCGCACTATCCAGCAACAACACAGTTGCCAAAGCAGAGGGGATGATGGCTGCTAGTTTGAGCGGCTTTAAAGAGACATCAAGTGAACGAAAAAGAGACTTCATGGGGGAGGAAACTCAGCGAGATAGCGAAAAATAGATGTGCAACGCTGACAGATGCTTTAGGTAGTTTACTCAATCCTGCCTGAACTGAAGCGGATTTGACAAGGAGACTGTCTTGCTGACTGCCGCCGCATCGCACTCAAATCACAAGCAAAAGGGGAGTGTGACGGGTTCTATGACTGGTAAGGGGCAAGAGAAGTTGCCGTGCGATCGGGTCTTTGCGTGGAAGCGTGTTCGCTATCATCAACCTTAACCAGACACTTTTTGGAGCGTTGGAAACGCGAGGATCTGGAGCGAATCGGTTTCTAGCGCGCTGATCGCGGTGTTTGAACCCCTATTGGCATGATTCTCATCAGAGCCATCATGCAATAGCGGCAGACCCAGCCGTTGCATCACAGTCATGACCTGCTCAGGGCCTGCTTGCTGAAGGACTATGAATAATTGCAACGTCTGCGCCAAAAAATGCTCGATATCGATATCGGCGTAGGCTGGCTGATAGCCACGCAGACGACTCATGCCTTCGCCCATTAAGATCACGGCACCGCGCCAGTTCTGATTACCCAGATGATAGAGGGCAACCGCTATTTGCAGAATACCCTGATAGAACTTTTTATCCGGCTCTGTTGCTTCAATCCACAAGGCTTCCAGAGTGTCATGACAGGCATAAAACTCTCGCTGGTTGAATTGGTTTACCCCTTGCCAAAAGGCGTCTGGTAATGTCTCATCTGGTGATGCTTCGCTCAAGATCTCTATCCAACTGTTGTGGCGCTATGTTTGCTAAGGGCAAAAAGTAAGCACATGGTTCGGAAAAGCAGCCAGTCAGCTCGTACGGAGAAGCAAGCGACAGAAACCAGTAGCGAATCCTACACTTACCACTGATAGCAGACGCTTAATGGCTCATTGGCTCACAGCCCCTGTTGCAACTTTAGCGCTGGATGGCATGAATAGAGCTATCTTGCAGCAGTTTACACTCGGTCGCATCGATCGCCACACTGTTCAACAGCGACTGCCGGAGTGCGTGCAGTTGAGTAGCGCTGCTCGGTGGAGTAAAGGCAGTTTTCAGCACGTCATACCAGAGATTAGCCTGAGCGTAGAGCTTGGCTTGATTCACACGATCTCGGGTTTGCGCCAACTGGGTTTTTAAGCCTGCTTGCAGCGGTACAACTTCGATCACAGCTTCGGCAAACAGATTGCTAGAAGGGCGGCTGGGATTGCAGACTAGTTCAACCTGCCAGCGATAGCGCTTACCAATCGTCAACTCAGGCAAAGCGCCTCCAGCAGACATCAACATGATGCCAGGGACGCTCCGCAAGCGATCATCTTTGATTTCTTTCACCAGTTTAAAGCGATCATTGTCCTGTTCGTACAGCCTAAACTCGATCGGCAAGGACGCAGCATCACGCACAAACCAGGCAAACGTAGGACGCGTTGATATCGTCTTTCCTGCTTGCTGGCCAGGCGTCAGCAAAATTAGTGCAGGCACATCAGAGGCGACAGATAGTGTGTTGGTACCACAACCTCTGCCACCCGATGACCGACCACTAGCCGGTGCAGTGTCGCTATCTTGCGCAAGACTCAAGACAGGAACAAGCCACAGCCCTAGGACAAGGCTAGCGGCTAGCCTTGTAACAATTCGTTGCGTAAGAACCAATGCAACTTGATGATTCATGACTATCCAAGAACGCTCCAAAAACGCTTAAGACTATTGAAGCCTGTTTGGCGGGTGTTGCGTTGACTGAAATGGGTGATAAAACTGCCACCAGGGTTTTGGGCTACGCCAGACAAGCTCGCAAATCATACCGTGGGGAACATGAGGGCGACGCTGGAAGCTGCCTCTCAACGATCGCGCTAATTCTCTAGCTTGAGCGGTTCCCCGTCCTTCTCGGGTCACTAGAGAAAAATTTGACAAGCCATTATCGATCACCTGCAAAGCATACCAGCTTTTATGATGTCGGCAAATAACATCCAAACAGCTGGCATCGACCGTGTGGTTACCCACGTTGCACAACGCTTCCTGTAAAAAAATGCACAGCGCTTGCTTTTGGTCGGTAGAGAGAGGACATTCTTTGAGCGGCGTAAAATCGGGCGGAATGAGCGTACGAATAGAGGCAAAACCTGGCAAATCACGTTTTAAGGTGTTTTCGTAGATCTGATAGAGCAGTTCATGAATCGGCGTTTGTGTATAACGCTGATCACCCGTCGCAATCGCCTGATGCATGGACTCGTAGACTGATCGCAACTCCTGGTTCAACGCTTGTAGTTGCGATCGCAATTTTTCTGTTGGCAAATCGTCCAGACTTCGCAGTATGGCTGCCAGCGTTTGCAGCGGACCATTATGCACTGAGTCATACGTACGCTTGAGCGTCAAACTACGCTGTTCTAGCAACAGCCGAGCGTCACGATCAAACAGCGCTGTGGTCAAGCCTGCTGCAATCAGGGCTAACAGCGCTGGTACCACTGGAACCCACCAGCTGATAGCCATGAACCCGTAGCTCAACGTGAGTAAGCAAGCGCCACTCCCTGCTAGTCCCAAAAACGTTTTCCAGGGCGATTGCAACAGCAAGCCCAGTACAATACCAAGCACTCCCCAGAACAAAATCCAGAGGTATTCTGCGCCTTTTGACCAACTACTTAGCAGCGGACGTTGATCCAGCACTGCACTGATCAGTTGGCTGATCGAGTGGGCATGATTTTCAACACCGTAAAGCAACTGATAGTCATCATCGCTTGTGCCGATCGCCTTCGTTATTAAGCTGCCTTTGGTAGCAAACGTCGTCACCGTATCATTCAGGCTGTTTGGGGCAGTCACGCCCACCAGGACGATACGATCGCGAAGCCATTCTGGCTGCGCTCGGCCCTTTAGAACCTCTGTCATTGAGATCACCCGAAAGGGACGCGGATGGCTGCGAAAGTTAAGCAGAATTTGGTTGCCCCCTGCTTTTGCCTGCACGTAACCACCCGTATTGGCACGAAAGCGCGGCAAGGCGATCAGCCCAAGCTGAATGGGATCGCTTGCACGGGTGCCATGCTGAAGCATGATCCCTTTAGTGCGGAGGTAGTGCGCCGCAAGCAACAATGACAGCGAGTATTTGATCTTCCCAGAGCTCACCTTGCTGGCTAACAAGCACCGTCGTAGTTTGCCATCTGAGTCAAGCACAATGTCCGCTAAACCGACCTGCGATGCGGGCAACTCTGGGGGAGGCTTGACTTTAAGCTTGGCAGACCCTCCGCCATCGGCTTCAATACCAATGAGGTTTGGACTGGTGCGAAACACCTGTGCCAGTTCAGCCCGATTGGGGTCTGTAGTCAAGTCACGAAACAGATCGAGCCCAATCACCGCTGGCTGATAGCGCTGTAGGTTTCGTAGCAGCACTGCCAACTCATGGTCAGGGATTGGATACTTGCCTACAAGACGAATGTCTTCTTCATTAATACCGACGATAACAACGCGTTCATCCGGTGGCTCTAGGGGGCGTGAACGCAGAAAATTATCAAAGGTAGCCAACTCCAAAAGCTGTAGTGAGCCAGTCATACGCGCGATCGCCACCAGACCAATGACCACCAGCCCCGGAAGTAACCCAATGCGCCAAACCGTAGCATGCTGCTCAATTTGTTTCCACAATCCAGCATTCACCTTAATTTTCATTCAAGTAAACAGTGGCTAGGCTTCAACACGATGCGGTAGTAAACGGTAGATGACTTGGAGTACGTAACGCTTGCCAATCTCCTCGCTACACAAATATAGCGATCGTCACAACGTTTAGGACATGGGGATCAAAGGGTGTGTGGGGGCGTTGCCCCCAGCCAGGGGTTCCACCCCTGCACCCCGTCCTAACCCATCTGTCTATTGCTATAAAGCAGTTTTGAGATTGATACGATCGTCAACAAGATTGGTCATCGCTAAATTCACTGATGAGTGTGTTATCGGCAGACTACACCAGGTCACGACGCTTGTACCCCTCTAACTGGGTGATTTTTCACCAAAGTTGAGACCAGATGATTAACAGTGAGCTTTCATCAGCTGCCAATGCTTAGTTCAGCAGCCCCAATTTACGAGCCGCGATCGCAATCTGAATCCGCAAATCTTTATCGGGTTCATCGTAAATCCCCAAGGCATCCTGAAGTCTGATCCAGTAATTCCGCACGGTGCGATCACTGACCTGCATGCGGTCAGCGATCGCCTTGTCAGTCAGCCCCTCCTGAAATTTCAGCGTCAGTACCTCTAGCCATTTGCGGTCAAACTCAGACCGCGATCGCAGCTCTGGCGGCAAGTAAATCGAGCCACGCAGCGCAAAATCTACCAGTCGTAGCATCTCGCGAATCGGCAGTGACTTGTCCATTGCTGCAAAGCCACCCTCGTAGGCATTAATCATTGGCTTGAGCTGTACCAGCGGTTTAATATTCGTACTCAGCACCACAATGTTAGGTGCGAGCTTACTTTCGATCAGTGTTTTGAGAAACTGAATGCCGACTTCAGCACTCGCGATCGCGTAGGGCTTCTGGGGGACGCTCAAGTCCAGTACCACTAACGTGGGGTGATAATAGCCGATTTGAGTTTGAGCCGTTTGAATATCTTGTGCTGTAAAAATTTCAGCGGCGGGATACGTTCGCTTTAAGGCAGGTACTGTACCTTCCAGTATCGCCTCGTGGTCATCAACCACCAAAAAAGTTTGGGTCGCGGCATCGGACGAACTTCGGCTCATCATTCACACCTGCATGAATCTAGTCTTGCTATCAGTTCATTCAGTCTGCGTTGGAAAAGCAAAGATTACGCTTAGTCGCCAGGCCTAGTAAGCCGAGCAGACAACAAGCGGATCGATGACCGTTACTGACCAAATCCCTCATCCGACAATGGCAGTCTTTGTAGCTATCGTACTTGAAAGCAGTGATGCAAGCACGCTCTAGTCGTAATCGAATTAATACAGTTGTAGCGTGTAGTCAGCGTCAATGCGGAAGGTGCGCCAAAAAATAAGAGTGGGCAGAAATATCTGTCCACTCTGTGTCTCTTTTAAGTTGAACTAGAGTAAGGGAAAGCTCCCCAGAATAGCTCAGTGGGCAAGCAATTACTTCCCTAGATCTTGAAAGACTGTGCCATCACAAACAGGCCCTGTGAGTGTGCTGAAAGTAACTTTAGTGGCATCACCCGCAGTAGGTTTAACGGATTGGCAAAGAACCGCCAGAGTCGTTGCTTCACCAGTGGTAGCGCCTGTTGTAAAACCAACACCAACACCACCAGTATGAGCTCTCAATGTGGTGGTAAATTTGGGATAAGACGTGTTGGCGACTTGCTTGTCCGTTTGACCAACGATCGCGTAGGTGTAGTTGGTTGTATCGGTTTTGATACCAAGACCCAGCAGGGATACGTCGCTCGAGAAGGTATTCTTCTCAAGATAGTAAGCCTGTTGTGAACGGTTCATGGAGCCGATGTACTGTTTGGATTCTGATTCCTTCGCCTTGTTTGCCTGGTTCAGGAAGGAAGGCAGCGCGATCGCAGACAGAATACCGATAATGATGATAACAACCAGCAGTTCGATCAGGGTGAAGCCTTTCTCTTGCTTCTTCGCGATCAGGTGTTGCAGGAACTTAGCTTGAAAATCAGACTTCATGAGAGGGTCTCCTTAAAGGTGCGGGGTTGGTGGTTCTAACTCCTGAACCTAACGTACCCCCCCAACTCCAGTTTCATATCACCATCGACTATTTTTTTGGGAAAATGAGTTGAGCGGTTGTTTTGATCTGCCTTTAAAGCAAAGATGGCAAGGGCTTTCAGATGGGTTGACGCAGAAGCTGGAGTACTCACGACTAGATATCGTTTGACCATTCATGTAGTGTCCAGAACCCAATTTCTCTAAACCTAGCGTGTTAAAGAACGTGCACGTTTGGTCTCGATCGGGCAGGATGGTTGCTCTGATTAGCGTTGTGCACGATCGCAGCAACTTGGGCAAGATGGAGGGGAGCACTTTTACAAAACGACCTGCAAAATGAGCCTAGAAAGGCTTGTCGCTAACCTGATTGATTTGAGTGAGCTAAATGGACATTCAGCAGTTTGTTGCACATCTGTCTCTGCTTGAGCAAAACTGGCAAAACTCACCGCTAAACTCGCTTGAGCCTCAGTTTCATCGGTTATTGGAGCAAACGGCGTCGTTGACAAGCGCGCCAATGCTGCGCCTGCTCAACGACGCTACCAGCGCTTTAGCGCCGGGAGAAGTTTACTGCGAAGTGGGTTGCCAGCAAGGAATCAATCTGATTGGCGCACTGCTTCATCAACCGCAGTGCATGGCTTATGCCGTTGAAGATGTAACCAGACCTAATTTTAGGCAAGCGAGCATTGATTGCCTGTTCGAGAATCTGACCGCCTTTGGGCTAGAAGAACAGGTGCTTTTTTGCGGTCAATCGTGCGAAGAATTTTTCGCTGAGCTGAGGGAGTTGGGTTCAGACGATCGGATTGGTGTTTATGTTTACTGCGGCGAAACGGATTATCGATCGCAAATGCTGGGGCTGATGCTGGCGCAGTCGTTTCTTGCCGATCAGTCAGTGGTGCTCATCAGTCAGGGGGCGCTAAACACTGTTCGACAGGCAACATGGGATTTTTTAGCGGCTTATCCGCAGGCAAGACTGTTGCATGACCCATTGAATGAGACCCAAAACCAATTGACCGAGGACGATTTGCATCAGCAAGATTGGCTCCTTTTAAGTTGGGATGCCAGCCAGCCTCGCGCTCAAGACGAGTTTGATTGGCAGCACTATCGCGATCGCGTAGTGATTGATGCCCTTTGCCAACTTCTAGTGCAGCAGCCGATCGACCATGAAACCTTACGCAAAGAAGCCGTACAACTCCATCTTGAGGGACAGCTAACGGAAGCAGAACAGCGCTATCGAACGATTCTGGAGTGCGATCAGCAAAATGCTGAGATCTGGTTTAACTTGGGCATGCTTTACCATCTTGCCGAAAACAACGCCGCTGCACTTGAGGCCTTGCAGCAGTCGCTCACACTACAGCCAAAGAATGCTCTGGCATACCATATTAGTGGACTGGTGCTAGAACGAATGGATCGTCTTTCGGAGGCGGTCGCGGCCTATCAGCAGGCGATCGCGCTGGATGCAGCCTATATTGATACGCTCTACCGCTTGGGCAATCTTTTGGTTCAAAACGGGGCCTTTAGCCAGGCAGAAGCACTCTTTCGGCAGGCGATTGCGGTGGCACCCAACGAGTTTACTGGACATCTCAGTTTGGGTGATGCGCTCATGGCACAGCAAAAGCCTGAATCCGCTACCGTCGCCTATCGGCAAGCGTTGATGCTCAAGCAGCGGGATCCTGACATCCTACAGAAAATCGGCGAGGCATATGCTGCCGCCGGAGATTCTGCCAACGCGCATAACTATTTTGCCCATGCGTTTAATCGTGCTGGCAACCCTGAAGCCGCGATCGAGGCATTTCAGTCTTCGCTTGCTCTTGCGGCAGGAACGGTACATGACTATCTCACCCTGGGCGATTGCTACCAGTTGTGTGGACAACT
Source organism: Stenomitos frigidus ULC18 (assembly GCF_003003795.1). Lineage (GTDB taxonomy): Bacteria > Cyanobacteriota > Cyanobacteriia > Leptolyngbyales > Leptolyngbyaceae > Stenomitos > Stenomitos frigidus_A. Next base: position 74,353 of record NZ_PVWK01000123.1, read on the forward strand.
GGTAGCAGCCATTGACTGCATTTACGCTGCCGCAAATCTGGAACCAGACGATCCCTTTTTACAGGTTTTACCACAACTGGTTCTACCGCCGCTTTATCGAAGCGTGGAGGAGATGTCCACGTACTATCAGCGGTTTAAAACGGGTCTCACGATCGCCAAACAGCACGTTGAGTGGGCAGAGGCTCGGCAGGAGACCATTAGCTTCAAAAGTATCCCGATTCTCGGAACGTTTTATCTGGCTTATCAAGCTGTTAACGTTCGGGATTTGCAGGCACTTTATGGTCAACTGCTACAGCGGGCTATGCGTGCGAGTCACCCCAATTGGTTAACCCCTTTAGCCATGCCGCCAATCCCGGAGGGAGGCAAAATCCGGATCGGTTATCTGGCTGATTCAATGGGGACTAATAGTATGTCCCACTGGGCATTGGGATGGTTGCAGCACCATGATCGCAGTCGCTTTGAGATTTATTGCTATAACACAGGGTCTACGAGCAATCGTCGTACAGAGCAATTTAAGGCGTTGAGTGACGTCTATCGCTACATCCCAAACGACCTGCAAGCGCTTGGTCAACAACTGTTAGCCGATAACTTACATATTCTGGTGTTTTTGGCGATCGGGACCCACAAGCCAACGGCAATGACTGCCTGTCTGCGCTTAGCTCCAGTACAGTGCAGCACCTGGGGGCATCCTGTCACATCTGGCATTCCGACGATCGACTATTATCTGTCAGGCGCATTGATCGAGCCAGATAACGCTCAGGAGCACTATACAGAAAGGCTCATTCGGCTACCCAATCTGGGCATTAGCTATCCTCAGCCCATTATTCCGGCACCAACAAAAACTCGTGCTGACTTTGGGATTGACGCCCAGGCTGTGCTCTATATGTCGTGTCAGATGCTGATCAAATATTTGCCTCAGCACGACGGTCTCTTTGCCGCGATCGCCCAACGTGTACCACAGGCAAAATTTGTCTTTATCATCCGGTCAACCGTCACACACCGTTCAAGTCGAAGTTTAGAACATCAGTTTCGGCAGCGTCTACAGCAAGCGTTTGTAGCAGTGGGGTTGGACAGCGACGATTATTGCGTTTTTCTGCCAGGACAAAATTGGGAAGACTACACCAGCTTATTACTGGATGCCGATGTCTTTCTGGATACGCCTGACTTTTCGGGTGGCCACACGACTTTTGACGCGATCGCCTGCAATCTGCCTATTGTTAGTCATGCAGGAGAATTTATGCGGGGTCGCCAGTCGTGCGGCATGCTCACCATGATGGGAATCACTGAAACGATCGCCCAAAATGAAGCAGAGTATGTTGAGATTGCGGTACGCCTTGGCTTGAAGCCAGAATGGAGACAGGCGATCGCACAACAAATGAGCGAACGGCAGCATCGTCTTTTCAATGATACCGACTGCGTGAGGGGTTTGGAGCAGTTTTACCAGCAAGTGGTCGCTACAAAATTAGCGCAACAGCACGTAGGCTCTGCCGCCGCAATGATAAGCGAAACCCAGACTGTCACCGCCACGAAGTTAGTGCTGCACGTCGGCTGTGAGCATTATAACCCTGCAGCGCTACCAGAACCGTTACGCACTCCAGATTGGCGAGAAGTACGGCTAGATATTGATCCAAGCGTGAAGCCAGATCTGATCGGCTCCATGACTGACATGAGTGCCGTTCTGAATGAGTCAGTTGATGCTGTTTATTCCTCTCATAACCTGAAGCACCTTTACGCTCATGAAGTGCCAATTGCACTGGCGGAGTTTTATCGTGTCTTGAAACCAGGTGGCTTTGTGCTGATCACGCTGCCAGATATTCAAGCGGTGGCACAGCACGTGGCGCAAGGCAACTTAGAGGAACCACTTTACGGTTCATCCGTTGGTCCGAGCAGCGCGATCGATATTCTTTATGGTTGGCGGACGGCGATCGCCAATGGAAACCACTCTATGGCTCATCGCACGGCTTTCACAGCCAAGACGTTGTGCCAAAAGCTGGAGCAAACAGGCTTTCATCAGCTTGAAAGTTATACAGACAGACTCAATCTTTGGGCAAAGGGCTACAAGTAGGCCATAGGTAGCTGCCAAAATCCTTTGCTCGACAGTCTCATTATTGAAGCCGAGTCGGCAGCATCTTTAAGGATGTTATTTAGGCACGCAGAAGGGTGAGCAGACAGGGGTTCCCATCCAATCCCGATCGCGCTATACTATCCGTAGTCGTTATGAGTTTGTATAGGCCAATGACCACACCCACGATCGAAAATGTAGTGATTATCGGCTCCGGCCCAGCCGGGTATACAGCCGCTATTTATGCTGCTCGCGCCAACTTAAAGCCTTTTATGTTTGAGGGTTACCAGGCAGGTGGCTTGCCCGGTGGACAGCTCATGACAACCACCGAGGTCGAAAACTTTCCTGGCTTTCCAGAAGGCATCACCGGGCCACAGTTGATGGACCGCATGAAAGCGCAGGCAATCCGCTGGGGCGCAGAATTGGTGACTGAAGACGTCACGTTTGTCGATTTCAGCCAACGCCCGTTTGTGATCCGCTCCGACGAACGAGAAGTGAAAGCACACAGCGTGGTGATTGCCACGGGCGCAACAGCAAAGCGACTCGGATTGCCCTGTGAACAGCAGTTTTGGAGTCGGGGCATCTCTGCCTGCGCGATTTGTGATGGCGCAACACCGATTTTCCGTTCGGCAGAGCTGGCAGTTGTAGGCGGTGGCGACTCCGCAGCAGAAGAATCAATCTACTTGACCAAGTATGGTTCTCATGTGCACATGCTGGTGCGAAGCGAAAAGATGCGTGCCAGTAAAGCGATGCAAGATCGGGTCTTGAACAATCCCAAAATCACGTTGCACTGGAATACCGATATCCTGGACGTTTTTGGCGAAGCAGACCACATGAAGGGCGTCAAAATCAAAGACACGAAGACGGGTGAAGAAAGTGAACTGCACGTTAAAGGCTTGTTCTACGCGATCGGGCACACACCCAACACATCCCTCTTCAAAGGGCAGCTAGACCTCGATGATGTGGGCTATATCGTTACCAAGCACGGGTCCGTCGAAACCAGCGTTGAGGGCGTTTTCACCGCAGGTGATGTGCAAGACCACGAGTTTCGTCAAGCCATCACCGCAGCCGGCACAGGCTGTATGTCTGCGATGCTGGCAGAACGGTGGCTTTCTGCCCATAATCTGATCCAGGAATTTCACCAAACTGACTCTGAAAAACCAGCTGAAGAGCCAGCCGCGAAGAAGACGGAAGCAGAGCAGGAAACGGAATTTAGCGTGGAGCGGACTCGTCATGAAGGCGGCTATGCATTGCGGAAGCTTTACCACGACAGCGATCGCTTGATTGTGGTCAAATATGCGTCACCCCAATGCGGTCCCTGCCACACGCTCAAGCCGATTCTCAATAAGGTTGTGGATGAATTTGATGGCAAAATCCACTACATCGAAATCGACATTGAGCAAGATCCAGAGATTGCTGAAGCTGCTGGCGTAGTAGGCACACCGACGATTCAGTTCTTCAAAGACAAAGATAAAGTGGCAGAAATGAAAGGCGTAAAGCCCAAGAGCCAATATCGGGAGACGATCGCATCCTACCTATAGTGGTCTGTTGGTGTTTCAACTCTGTTGGATTTAGGACATTTTAGCGAACAAAGCCCTTAAGGGCAGGTTTGACCATAAAGCTAGCAACTGGAGCCAAGACGCTGGTCAAACCTGCCCCTACCCAACAGTAAATGTTTAGTTAGAACGCTCTGAATCTCCGTAGAGAGCTTCCAGAAGACTCTCTACAGGGATTCGTTCTATGCGACTGGACGGTAATAACGGGTACAGGTCAACGCTAGTGCAACTTGCTGCGCGGAGAGGTGTAGCAGCACCAGTTCATCTTCCCGCAGCGTTGAGGGTCGATACCACTGCAAGGACAACACCGCGAGGACTTCATCCCGATAGATAATGGGAATCAGTAAATGCGCCTGTACGCCAGACGCCACATAATGCTCGATCGCGGCAAGGTCAGTATCAGCCGGAATATTAACCGCGACCTGAGTGGTCTGGGCGGCGATCGCTTGCTTCACGAGAGGATCGTGCTCTAGCCAGTGCTCTAGCGTGCCATTGGCGCTGTATGTACCTTGAGTCGCTACGAGATGGTTGCCTTCTACCACTTGGAGAACACAGCCGTCTGCCTGAAAGTTTTTGCCAAAGGCAGTCGCGATCGGCGTTAGGCTTTGCTCTAAACTGGTTGACTCTTGAGCCGTGCGCACAATGGCAGACAGTAAAGCCGTTTGCGCTTGCGATCGTCGAAGCTCTTCCGTCCGTTGCTTCAGCAGGTCGTAGGTTTCAGCCGCGCGTTGCACAACCGCTTTCAGTTCACCTGGGTCCCACGGTTTTGTAATGTACTTATAAACCTGTCCAGAATTAATCGCCTCTACCAGATCCTCGACATCAGTGAAGCCTGTGAGGATAATCCGCATGGTGTCCGGAAACTGTGGCACCGTGCGGCTGAGAAATTCAGTGCCTTTCATCTCTGGCATCCGTTGGTCGGAGATGATGACAGCAACTTCGCCTTCAGACTCCAATAGTTCCAGCGCACGCACGCCGCTTTCTGCTTTCAGCACCTGAAAATCTCGCCGAAACGTACGGTAGAGCAAATCAAGATTATCTGGCTCGTCATCCACCACCAGCATTTTTGCCTTCTTGGTTCGATCCAGACCTGCTAGCTGGCGGTTAATGGTATCAAGCTCAGGCATGGCGTAGTCCATAGTTACAGTAAGCTCCTTTGGCAATGCCCGAGGGTAGAGTCTCTAGGGCAGTGCATGATCACAACACAGAAGGACATCAACACAATCAGGCCACCAAGCAGGAACGTTTGACGGTCGATTCAACACTCTAGTAACGAGTATATGGGCTTGCTGAGAATCCTAACCCAGCGAGACTGAATCAAGTTGAACTGTGCTGATGACACAGCTGTGATCTAGTGTTGCCAATTTCGTCGCGTTTCTAACTGATCATCCAAAAAAACGTTGCCCGATCGCACACTATCCAGCAGACAAGCTTGGTCTCAGAAAACCAATCGCACCCATATGGCTAGCTCAAGCGCGATGAGTTCTCCTCAGACGGATCGTTCTGGTTCCACACAAGCCGATCGTAATGCGCGATCGAAATCAGCCCTGCTCCCACCAGCAATGCAGCCGCGATCGCCAAAACCGGAGACAAAACGGGCAAAAACCAACGAGCGCGATCGTTCACAAGCAACAGAGCCGCCTTCATCAAACAATGACATGCATACTACCTCATGTTGCGCTCTGCTCACTGTGTCCAGCGATAGCGAATGGTTCACCCATGCGGGTTTTGCATGCCAAGACCTAGAGATCGATTGCCAAATACCCCTGCAATTGCTGATTACGCTTTACTGTTAAGCGGGTGAGACACTGATTGCGCGCTGCATTGCTGCCGCCACTTGCCTCAAACCCACAGGCAGAGTCGCGGAAGGCGATCCAGGCAAATTCAGCGGTTTCGAGTTTACGCTTGCGGTTGGTCTCTAGGTTTTGCCGAAGCTGCTGGTAAAGCTGGTTCAGTCGTCGATCGGCGGATTGATAGCCACCGACACTTGCGGGACTTCTTCCGGCTAAGTAAGCGTTTAGGTCAGCGGTTCGCTGTTGTGTCACCTGATCCTTACAACCTCCAATGAGCATGGGCTGCATTGAGCCGCCTTCTGCCTCACTGCCATAAAAATCGCATTCAGTATCCCGAAACGTAATCCAGCGCAGTTGAGCATCCGTCAGCTTTTGGCGACGCGTAGCTGAAAGCTTGGGTACTAAGGCTTGATAGGCACGATTTAAGGCGCGATCGGCCTTCTCGTAACCCAGTCCGGCGCAGAAGTTCATCTCTGCCTGGTTCATCTCTGCCTGCGTTTGAGCATCATTGCAATTTGACTTCTGTGCCAGCAATTGGGCGGCGGCTGGGCTAGTGGTGAGAAACGGACTGGCGATCGCAATGCCAGTAAGCGCACCCAAGGCTGTAGATACGAACCGAGTAGACATGAAGCGATCGAGCAACGTTGGCATAAGATTTTGACACAATGGCCTGCAATGGTTTGTAGCTCTAACACACGCCTTCAGCGAATCAGGGATCCATTCTGGAGCGAGCGTGATCCCCGATCGCGTAATTATGATCCCCGATCGCGTAAAGAGATGTGTGCAGGCAGCAATTCTGAATCATTGCGGGTCAAACCTGGTTTTAAATAGTAATTAGAGGTTTCGGCAAATTGGAGGAACCCACGACCAAACGCGGTTACACTCCAATAAGTCTAAGAACCGATGATTTTAGCTGCGATTTGAGTTGAGCCTATGAAGTCTTATCTGGCGGCTGCTGTGCAAATGACTAGCCTGCCCAATCTCCAAAAAAATTTAATCCAGGCAGAGGAATTAATTGACCTGGCCGTACGGCGAGGCGCTGAATTGATCGCCTTGCCAGAAAACTTCTCGTTCTTAGGTGACGAGCAAGAAAAACTGACGCAGGCAGAGGCGATCGCTCGTGAGAGCGAAAAATTCCTGAAAACGATGGCGCAACGCTTTCAAGTGACGCTGTTGGGGGGTGGGTTCCCTGTCCCTGTCGGCAACGGCAAAGTCTACAACACAGCCTTGCTCATCGACCCCAGCGGGGCAGAACTGGCGCGGTACGAAAAAGTACATCTGTTTGATGTCAATGTACCAGATGGCAATACTTATCAGGAATCGGGTACGGTGCTGGCAGGAGTGCGCTTACCGCCTGTTTACCCGTCTAAAGAACTGGGCAATTTAGGGCTCTCCGTTTGCTACGATGTGCGGTTTCCAGAGCTGTATCGCCATCTCGCCCAAATGGGGGCAGAGGTGCTGTTTGTACCAGCAGCGTTTACCGCCTTTACGGGTAAAGATCACTGGCAGGTGTTGCTGCAAGCCCGCGCGATCGAAAATACCTGCTATGTGCTGGCTCCTGCCCAAACAGGACGGCATTACGCCATGCGTCAGACTCACGGACACGCGATGATTATTGACCCCTGGGGGATGGTACTCGCAGATGCAGGCGATGAACCGGGGGTGGCGATCGCAGCGATCGAGCCCTCTCGACTGGAACAAGTGCGCCGTCAGATGCCATCCCTTCAACATCGCGTCTTTATTTAGCGGCGGCGGACGTAGAGCCCTTCCCTGTAGCGGTTCTACGAAAAGAAACTTAACCTTCTTAGAGAGAACCTGTACATTGGAAAGGAACATTTTTCCTTCACCTGATGCTAGGCTCTATCACTTGTTCAACAGCACTGATGCTGTCTCAGCACGCTTCAATTGGGCTATTCAAACCGTTGTTTGCAGCAGCGGTTGAGCCTGCAAACGGCTCTCTAGTTTTGGCTGGAGTACTCTTAAGTCTGGTCGTTATTTTTCTGGCAAGTAAAATCGGCGGAGAGCTTTGTGCTCGCGTTGACCTGCCACCTGTCTTAGGAGAACTGGTAGGTGGCGTCGTAGTAGGCGTTTCGGCGCTGCGTCTGTTGGTGTTTCCAGAAGGGGGAGAAGACGGTAGCCACTCGCTTATTATGCATTTGATGCAGCTAACAGCGAACCTCAGCCCAGAGGCGTTGACGTCTGTCTTTCAAGCGCAGAGCGAGGTGATTTCCGTCCTCTCGGAATTAGGTGTCATTATTCTGCTGTTTGAGATTGGCCTACAGTCCGACTTGAAAGAACTGCTGCGAGTGGGTCCACAGGCAACTGTAGTAGCGGTTGTGGGTGTTGCAGCCCCGTTTGCGATGGGCACGGTTGGGCTCAGTGTGTTTTTTGGCGTTCCAACGGTACCGGCTATTTTTGCAGGCGCAGCGTTGACGGCAACGAGTATTGGTATTACAGCCAAGGTGTTAGCTGAAATGCAGCGCCTGAGCACCCGCGAAGGGCAAATCATTATTGGTGCGGCGGTAATGGATGATGTCTTGGGCATCATCGTTTTGGCTGTCGTTGCCAGCCTTGCGCGCGATGGCACCGTTGAGCCAGCCAATGTGGCTTACCTGATTTTTAGCGCAGGCACCTTTCTAGTCGGCGCCATTTTGATTGGTCGCTTCCTCAGCCCGTTTTTTGTGGCGCTGGTCAATGGCATGCAGACGCGAGGACAATTGCTGCTTACGTCTCTGATTTTTGCCTTTATCCTGGCCTATATTGCGGCGGTCATTCAGCTAGAAGCCATTTTGGGTGCGTTTGCAGCGGGATTGGTGCTGGCAGAAACGGAGAAGCAGCACGAGCTGGAGGAAAAGGTGCTGCCGATCGCCGACATGCTGGTGCCAGTGTTCTTTGTGGTCGTGGGTGCTCGCACCGATTTAAGCGTGTTGAATCCGCTGGTACCGGAAAACCGTGAAGGGCTAATCATCGCGGGCTTTCTGCTGGTGGTTGCCATTTTAGGGAAAGTGGTCACAGGGTTCACCGTGTTTGGGATGCCCGGTATTAATCGGTTGGCGATCGGGGTTGGCATGATTCCCCGTGGCGAAGTGGGGCTAGTCTTTGCTGCCGTTGGCTCGGAGAGCGGCGTGCTGTCCAAACCGTTGGAGGCCGCCGTGATTGTCATGGTCATTTTGACAACCTTTCTCGCGCCGCCACTACTACGGGTGGTTTTCGCCCGCGCCGATCACGCGTCAACAACACTACTGGAAAAGGATTCCAACTCATCTGTAACGTTGAACGCAGGCTTGGTTGATCTGGAAAGCGCTGAGCCGGAATCAAAATAGCTGAGAAATTCCGATCGCGCAATTGATACATCGGTTATATTCTTACAGCAGTTTTGTGTTCCAGAGGCATTCTTTAAGGCAGTTCTCAGTCACGTTTGTCTATTTAACTAGAGGAGCCACTATAACCGATTGGCATGGCGCAAATGGTTATAGCGCTAAGGGACAGACGCAACCATAAAGTACCAGTCAACCACGCATTCTGGTAGGGGCATGGCCGTGTCATGCCCCTATGCTGGATACTACTTGTTTGCAGCCCCTAACCGTCTTCAATGACCCTCTGTGAACAAAAAAAGGTGAACAATCAAGCAGAAAAAGGTGAACAGTCAATGCTCTGTGGGCATGAAACTAAATGCGCACGTTTGCGTCAGGCACCTGTACGCGTCGTTTGGTACTGGCTGAGGGAACGCTATCCTCAGCTTAAAAAACAACCGGATTTTGCCTCTGGTGTGGCGGAGTTGTTGAATTGAAGGCTCCTAAGGCAAGTCAACGATCGATGAGTCAACTTGGAACGGTGCCGCAAGGGAGGAGTCTTATGATCACACTCAATCGCGTTTTTTAGCAGCAGTCAGTGATCACGATCGCTAGTGACTCAATGGCGATCAACGGTTTCTGTAAGCGCACGTGCGATCGAGTCCTGTGTCCAGGCGATCCAGATGTGAGGAGACCTCGCTGTGAAATGTTCCTGGCTGATGTCCAGCTTTTTGAGAAATCGACGAGATACCGTGAAACACTTTCCCCATTTTTTACTGACTGCCACCTCGCTTCTGCTCCTTGCGGCTCCTGCTCACGCATCTCGGCTGGAATCCTGGCGGTTTGATACCAATAGCAATCAGCTCGAATTCACCACAGATGAAGACGTACAGCCCAGGGCGCAGTTGATTTCTGACCCCACACGGTTAGTCATTGACTTACCAGGTATTGTTTTAGGCCGTCCCGCCTCTACACAGTCCTATAGCGGGGCCATTCGTTCGGTGCGTTTGGGGCAGTTCGATCGCGGTGCTGCTCGGCTGGTGGTCGAACTGGCACCTGGCTACACGATCGACCCCAATCAGGTGCGCTTTCGCGGCCTTACGGCTCGTCAGTGGACCGTGCAGTTACCCACACCGCAGCTATTGCCGGCTGATGCAGCCTCCGCGTCACCAGTCGGTGGCGTTTCAGGCAACGGCAATCAGGCAAGCAGCACTCAAATTCAGGGTGTACAGGTGACACCAGATGGTATTTTCGTGCGCACAAACGGCGGCTCGCCTGATTTAGAGGTTCGGCGCAGTAGCGATCGCAGTCAAATCACCGTTGATGTCCAGGGTGCCACCCTTGCCTTGTCGGCCACACGCAATTTGTTGGTCAATCGCCTGGGTGTTAGCCGCATCACGCTCAGCCAACTGCAAGCCTCACCGCCGATTGCCCGCTTGACCCTTAACGTCGATCGCTCCAGCCCTGATTGGCAGGCAACGACTAGTAGTTCGGGTGGGCTTGTGCTGCTGCCATCCGGGAATGTTGCAAGCGGCACTGATAGCCGTCCATCTAGTAGTCCCCCACCCCTATTTCGTCCGGGAGCACTGGCCACGATCGAATCGGTGGCATTAGAAAATAACGATACCCAGCTTGTTATTCGTGCGAACCAACCGTTGAAGTACAGCACAGGATGGGATCGAGCCACTGGAACGTATCGCGTGACCGTTAACTCTGCCCAATTGGCTAAGAACGTTAAAGGCCCTCAACTCGAAGCGTCTAGCCCAGTGCTGAAGCTGCGGCTCCGTCAGGAAACGGCGAATACGGCTGTCATACTGGTCACACCGGCGTCTGGAGTGCTGATTAATGACACTAATCAGCCCAATCAGCAAACCCTGGCACTACAGCTGCAGCGCAGTCGTTTACCGATTGCCTCGCTACCCAATCCGTCCACTGCCAGCATTCCAGTACCTAACGCACCTCGCACTGACCCACTACCGCCCCGATCGACCGCTCCGATACCCGATGTGCCCAGAGCCACGAATGGTCGTCCCGTTGTCATTATTGACCCCGGACATGGCGGCCCCGATCCGGGTGCGATCGGCATTGGCGGGCTACAAGAAAAAGGTATCGTGCTTGATATTGGGCAGAAAGTTGCCGCCATGCTCGAACAGCAGGGCATTCAAGCAATCATCACGCGCCCTGACGATCGCGATTTGGATCTGGAACCGCGCGTCCAGCTAGCAGAACGAGCTAACGCGACAGTCTTTGTCAGCATCCATGCCAACTCCATTAATCTGAGCCGCCAGGATATCAGCGGCCTGGAGACCTACTACTACCAGAGCGGTTTGAATCTGGCTCGCGTCATTCATCAAAGCGTACTGGAAGGCACTGGCATTCAAGACCGAGGCGTGCGATCGGCCCGCTTCTACGTACTTCGCAAAACATCCATGCCCTCAGTGCTGGTTGAAGTGGGTTTTGTGACGGGCAGAGATGACGCAGCCAAACTCTCCGACGCAAACTATCGCAGCCGCATGGCTACCGCGATCGCACGTGGTATCTTGCGGTATCTTGGGCGCAGTTCCTAACCTTGCAGGTTCATACTTTGCAAAAAAGGGGATTTGTGAGAGTTTAGGGCTTAGCAAGAGTGAGTTCTGTTTCTCAGTGGTTTGCTAACGGCTTTGTCTTTAACAAATCACTAACAGCCAAAAACTCGCCCGCTACTAAAGTGTTCGTTTGGCGTAGGAGACGTGTGGAGTGTTGGAAAATCGATTGGACAGCCGTAACACCCGGCAAAATGCAGCACCCATTGGGTTGTTTGATAGTGGTGTGGGCGGTTTAACGGTGCTGCGAGAACTGTATCGCCAGTTGCCCTATGAGTCAGTCATTTACTTTGGCGACACCGCACGGCTGCCTTACGGCACCAAAGCGCCCGCCCAAATCTTGCAGTACGTCCGGGAAATTCTCACCTGGATGGAGCAGCAAGGCACCAAGATGGTGATTATGGCGTGCAATACCAGTTCAGCACTGGCACTGGAAGCCGTTCGCTCTGAGTTCAGCCTGCCTGTTTTAGGGCTAATTTTGCCTGGAGCCAGGGCCGCTGTACAGCAGGGTCGTCGCATTGGAGTGATTGCAACGCCTGCTACCGCTGCTAGCCATGCGTACCGTCATGCCATTTTGGAAGCTGACGGAACCGCTCAGGTTTGGGAGGTGGGCTGTCCTGAATTTGTGCCTCTGATTGAAAGCGATCGACTGCATGACCCATATACAGTGGCGATCGCCCAGTCCTATCTAGAGCCACTGATCCAGCAGCAAATCGATACGCTGGTCTACGGCTGTACCCATTACCCCTACCTTGCGCCCATTCTGCGCCAGCTTTTGCCCACTTCTGTGACACTGGTTGACCCGGCTGTCTCGGTCATCGCGGCTGCGGCTCAAGAGTTAGATCTACTGGCGCTCAAAAACCTCAGACCACCTGTACCAACTCGCTTTTGCGTGAGTGGCTCGCCACGCACATTTAGCCAACTGGCAGCGCCGTGGCTCGGATGTACGCCCATCGTAGAAAACGTCATTCCTGCGCACGCGATGGCTCAGCCAGCTGCTTTGGAGTCAGCGGATTAAGGAGATTGCTGAGAAAGCTACCCTTTGTAGGGGCGCAAAGTCTTTCGCCCCTAAGCTAACCTGATTCACGCGATCGCGTGAGTCGGCTACGCTGTGCAAATAGCAGCAGCAGGTAGACCGTCAACAAATAAACAGCCGCACAAACGAGAACGGCAAGGGCCAGCGGTGCACTAGTCATGAGTCGATAGAACGGCAGGGACGGCAGGTACGATTCGTCAAAGCACAGTTCAACGATCGAGAGCGAACAATACGGATAACTAGGCCAGACAAGCAAACAGCACAGACAATCCAGCAGGTACCAGCACCAGACTCAACCCGTGCTCTACAAACAAAACTCACATTAAAACAGCAGGTTTCAACGTATAAGTCAGGTTGATGGCAAGCCCATACCTTTGACTGAATTGTCTTTGACTAGAGAGTATTAAACGACTACAAAAGTCTTACCCCCTGAGTCAAAGATGAGAACCATCGACACAGCGAAGCTAGAGTATAAGACTGTGATCAAGCTGCGTAAATTGGCACCAATCTCAAGCACATTGAAAGATGCTGTCGTAAAAACTAGTTTCTGAAAGACCTACGATCTAAGCTAACACGATGTTAGGCGCTCTGATCAAACGTTTTTTTCATGAGTGTAATTCCAACTCAACAAGCGTCTAAAGACAATGATGCACCCAGCAGAAATATACAAAAAGGAAGTTTTATGTTCTACAGGCGGATGGCTTAGCTTAAGATAGATGGAGAATAATTAAAGTTTCGTAACCTTATATCGCCTGAGTCGGACATCCATGACTTCAGCTACTTCCCTTTTCTCTCCTGTTGAAGCAGATCTGCAGGTGCTGACAGAGAATCTCAAGAACCTCATCGGGGCACGTCACCCAGTTCTGTATGCTGCCGCAGAACACCTTTTTGGAGCAAAGGGGAAGCGAGTCAGGCCAGCGATCGTCTTTCTTGTTTCGCGTGCCACCATGCTGGATCAAGAAATTACATTGCGCCATCGCAGGCTGGCTGAAATTACTGAAATGATCCATACCGCTAGCCTGGTGCATGATGACGTCGTAGATGAATCTGAACTGCGTCGGGGGGTGCCAACTGTTCACAGCAGCTTTGGCAATCGGATTGCTGTACTGGCAGGCGACTTTCTATTCGCGCAATCATCCTGGTATCTGGCGAATCTAGACAACCTGGAAGTGGTGAAGCTACTGTCCCAAGTCATTATGGATTTGGCAGAAGGCGAAATTCAGCAAGGGTTGAATCGCTTTGCCACAAGCCTATCGATCAACGAATACCTGGAGAAAAGCTATTACAAAACGGCCAGTTTGCTAGCCAATAGTGCCAAAGCGGCTGCCACTTTGAGTGAGACATCCACTGCTTTGGCAGATGATCTGTTTCACTACGGTCGGCACATTGGTCTGGCGTTTCAAATCATTGATGACATTCTGGACTTTACAGGCTCGACAGAAGCCTTAGGTAAGCCTGCCGGGTCAGATTTGAAAAGCGGCAACTTGACCGCACCTGTCCTGTACGCCTTAGAAGAGAAACCCTATCTAGAAGCGCTGATTGAGCGAGAGTTTGCCCAACCAGGAGACCTTGAACAGGCATTAACCTTGATACGGGATAGTCAGGGCATTGAACGATCGCGCGCCTTAGCGACCCATCACACACGCGCCGCGATCGAGCATCTAGCAGATTTACCACCATCTGAGTCTCGGCAGGTCTTAGTGAAATTGGCAGACTACGTTCTAAGTCGACTTTACTAAGTCAGTGCTCAGTAGTTAGTAGTCCGCATAGCTGACCGCTGATGGCTGACTGCTGATCGCTAAAACTCTATGCCAACCCTTGAATGGTGAGCTGATAGGTCATCGTTGACTGGGCACCATTCACCTGCTTAAATGCACCAGAAATGGGAGCAGCATAGCTCGAAAGTGGGCTGGCAACCAGGGCAATGTGTCGATCGGTAACTGCCAGTCCCTGAGTGGGATCGTAACCCCGCCAACCCCCACCGGGTAAGTAGACTTCAGCCCAGGCGTGCAAATGGCGGTCATCACTGTTTGGATCACCTTCCTGGTAACCGCTGACAAAACGAGCCGCCAGCCCGATCGCCCGACAGACTTCCACAAACAGCACCGCAAAATCACGACAGGTTCCCGATCGCGTTGTCCAGGTCACACCCGCTGGCAGCGGATCGCCTGTTTCACGAATCATGTATTGGCAGCCCGCATAAATACGCTGATTCAGTTCACCCAGAAAGCGAATGGTATTGCCCTCTACCGCTTGAGCAATCGCTTGTGCAAGCTGCAGTGCGATCGGGTCAACGCCCGTCGCGTAGGGCACCTGTTGACCACCGAGATAAGGCTGTAGCTGTAAGAGTAGTGACGAAGGGTAATCGATCGGCAATTGCGTTGCCCACGCTTCTGGCACATAGTCAAAGGGATTTGTGTGGTGCGTTTCCACTTGCGACAATACTTGAACCGTCAGAGCCTCCGTTTGATCCGGTTCAAACCAAAGTTTGACCAGCGTATTGCCATCCAAATCAGTCACCACCGCTTCCTGTAATGGTGTCGGCGTGACCAACATGGAGACCGATCGCAACGTCTGCCACCCATCACTCCGAGGTCGCAAGCGCACCACATGAGGCAGCAAGCTCACGGGTTGGCTGTAGGCGTAGTGGGTTGTGTGGCTAATTTGGTAAAGCAATTGTGGGAGTGTTGTTGGTTTGTTGTTAGCAAAAGGCAGAAGGCAGCGGGGGAGGGAGGGGAAGCAGGGGAGGCAATTCAAAACTCAAAACTTTCAGCCCTCAGCCCTCTCTTCCAACTCAAAACTCAAAACTTTCCCACCCCTCACCCCTCACTCCTCTCACCCCACCGCCTTTAGTGCGATAAACGTTTCAAAAATTTTCACGCCGACATCGTTCATGCGAATCTGCAAGTCATCCAGCGTTTCGTGTAAGCCCGCTTCGATAATGTCGTCGATCGTAAGGTAGTCAAGGTCAGAACGCAGTCGCCCCAGAGTGCGCTCAACGGGAGTGCGCCAAGTGCCGATGGGTGTGCCTGTAATTTGGTGAAGCGATCGCTCTGCTTGCAGCAGACAAAACCGCACCGATCGTGGGAAGTCTCGCTCTAAAATCAAAAATTCGGCAATCGAATTGGGCGAAAGGCGATGTAAGCCTTGCTTGCGGTACATTTCGTAAGCGCTAGCAGATTTTAACAACGCCATCCACTGTAGCTCGTCCAGCGTACTGCCAACATCTTTAATAGACGGCAGCAAGATGAAATATTTAACGTCGAGAATCCGTGCTGTTTTGTCGGCTCGTTCAAGAAACCTGCCAATTTGCCCAAAATGCCAGCCTTCGTTATGCGTCATCGTGGCATTCATCACGCCGATAAACTGATGGCTCGACAGTTTGACTTCCTCAAAAAAGTGCAGAACGGCAGAAAGATCCTGGAGCGATCGCGTCTGTGCCACTTCAGTCACCATCAGGTAAAACGAATTCACCTGATGCCACATCTCTGAGGAAATAATCTCCCGTACCGATCGCGCATTTTCGCGCGCGCTACGTAGGCAAGACACGATCGAGTTCGGATAATCCGGGTCAAAGGCCAGAAACTGAATGACTTTTTCGGCGGTCGCTTCGCCATAACGCTCTTGAAAGAGCGGCAAATCGCCCGTGGTCATGATGATCGGTTCCCACTGCTGAGTGGTGCCAGCAGGCGAATCGAGCAGCAGGTTCAAGTTCACTTCGACAAAACGAGCCACATTCTCTGCCCGCTCGACATAGCGATTGAGCCAGTAAATTGAATCAGCAACACGACTTAGCATGGGAAGAAGAAGTTTTAAATTTTGAGTTTTGAGTTATGAGTTTTAAGACTTGAGTTAAATACAGGTTCAAGCTTTGAGCAACGGGTCTTTGAGTGATCGATCTTTGAGCGAGGATCAACTCAGAACTCGTCAATCAAAACTCAAACCTTATTCACAGACAACCCACGTATCTTTACTGCCGCCACCTTGCGAGGAATTGACAACCAAAGAATCTTTGCGCAGCGCGACACGAGTTAAGCCACCTGGACTAACGTAGATTTTTTTGCCGTAAAGAATATAGGGGCGCAGATCGACGTGACGACCTTCAAAGTGATCATCAACCAGGGTTGGCACTCGCGATAAAGAGAGCGTTGGTTGAGCGATATAGTTGCGTGGCGATGCCTGAATCCGTCCGGCAAAATCTTCGCGCTCGGCTGATGTGGCGATCGGGCCAATCAACATCCCGTATCCGCCGGACTCATCTGCCGCTTTCACGACCA
Source organism: Stenomitos frigidus ULC18 (assembly GCF_003003795.1). Taxonomy (GTDB): domain Bacteria; phylum Cyanobacteriota; class Cyanobacteriia; order Leptolyngbyales; family Leptolyngbyaceae; genus Stenomitos; species Stenomitos frigidus_A. Next base: position 90,952 of record NZ_PVWK01000123.1, read on the forward strand.
ATTTGTCTAGATTTGCCAGTACATGCTGCTGCTGCTGCTGTTCCCAGCAAAGATAGGTTGGCACGTTTGCCAAAATAGGCTCCTCGTTGAGATAGTAGCGAATCATTGCTGGCACGTAGGAGTAGATCACTTTATCGTCCGCTACGCCAGTACCCAGAGCATTTGCTAAAGCGACCTTGCCCGCCCGATAAACATCCATGAGACCAGGAATGCCCAAGAGTGAATCAGGACGGAAAGCTTTGGGATCAATAAAAATATCGTCAATACGCCGATACACCACATCAACGCGCTTTAAGCCTTTGGTCGTCCGCATTTGCAGATACCCATCTGCCACAATCAGGTCGCGGCCTTCGACGAGCTCTACGCCCATCTGCTGCGCTAAGAAGGAATGCTCAAAGTAGGCAGAGTTGTAGATGCCAGGAGTCAACACAACAACCGTTGGATCGGTCAGGTGCGGTGGTGCGAGGTTGAGCAGCGTTTCTAGCAGATGACTGGGGTATTCTTCCACCGGCTGAATCTGCATCGTGTTAAAAACAAGCGGAAACGTGCTCTTCATCACGCGCCGATTTTCGAGGACGTACGAAACACCCGACGGGCAGCGCAGATTGTCTTCGAGGACGAACCATTGCCCATCACGATCGCGCACTAAATCTGTTCCCGTAATGTGACACCAGATGCCACCAGGTGGTTTGAGCCCCATGCACGGCTTCAAAAAGCCACTGGCAGAATAGATAATTTCAGACGGGATAATGCCATCTCGCAGAATTTTCTGCTCATTGTAGATATCGGCCAGAAACAAGTTAAGCGCGTAAATTCGTTGCTCCAAGCCTTTTTCCAGCGTTGCCCACTCGTTCGCCGAAACAATGCGAGGAATCAGGTCGAAGGGAATGATGCGCTCTGTCCCCTGATTGTCGCTGTAGACGTTAAACGTCACGCCCATTTTAAAGAGCGCGATCTGCGCTGCTTGCTGTCGCCGCTGCACCTCTTCAGGCGAGAGCGAATTGATGCGATCGATCAACGGCATCGCGTCAGGACGAGGCTCCCCTTTGGCTGCGAAGAGTTCGTCATAGAAATTCCCTGGCTCGTAGTCGTCGAATTGCACAGCGCTAGATCCAATGTATACACCCTCATGAATAGAGGGGACAGTAACCGCAAACAGTAGCTTCTGATACTTTTTCGCGCGCCGATGCGACTTTGAGAAGAAAAGTAAAGTCGATTTTCCACGCTGAGTGCCAGGGAGTGTGGGCAGTTGAGGTGAAAATGACCTTGGCAAATGCAGCCAAAAGCTTTTGTACTGCGATCGCGTTTACAACCTTATCGGCTTCCGGGGAGTCCAACTCAGAACAGCCTCAATTCAATTCGTAGATTCGTCCTGAACGTTGACAAATCTTCTGTAACAGGTAAAAGAACCTACACGAACTAAACGTTTATGTGCCTTTATCCTCCTGCTCTGCTGTCAGGCTTGCTGCTAGTGCTGCTAGTAGCTGAATTGAGAGATGCCAAGGCGATCGCTCATCAAACCCTGCGATCGGATCATCAATCTACTGCTGTTGCCCAGCTAGCGGATGCAACCGTACAAACCTTTCACCGTGGCAGTGGTCGCCATCAGCTTTTTTGGGAAGCGACGCTCTCTCAAGGTTAACAATGCTGGCGCGTGAGCAGTGTACTGTCCGCCAAGTGCGTGTTGAGAGACTGTAGCTGTTCCGCAAGGCTATTGTGCTGGCTCAATCATTCATGAAAGTGTGATCAGAATCGTTGCCGTTATCGTGCTATGCCTACATGCTGAGATACAGCAACACCAGTAAATCGGCTTTTTAGGGCTAATTCCGCTGTATTCCTGTTGTTTGCACTGATTAGGCTATATAAAGACTGTATAGACCAGCACGCTCAGTTAAGATAACAACATTCGAAGAATGACCCGCTGTTGCTCACTCTGCGATCGTGCTTTGAGTCATTCGCTACCTGGTAAGCGTTACTTTTACTCAAGCGCATCTCAGCACATCCAAACCTTAGTAAGGAGGAGAGAAATTCTAGAACGGCAACCCCACGGTTCTAGCGCATCAGCTTGAAGTTGTTTTAATTGGGAATTATAGGATGGTCAGAGACCCAGTAGCTGAGATAAACAGTTTAATGGTCACAATGGCAGAATAGTCTCATTTAAGCGTCATTGCTCTGTAAGATTTAGGTGTCTCAGCAGGCAATCTGTAGCAAGGTGATCGTCGTATCATCAATTTTCTGTAACGATTCCATTGGGTTAGTTTTGTGGACATGATTAAAGACCTCGATCTGATCAAACGTCTCGGTCCTAGTGCCATGGATCAGATCATGCTCTACCTGGCATTTAGCGCCATGCGCACCAGTGGGCATCGGCATGGAGCTTTTTTGGATGCGGCTGCGACGGCTGCCAAATGTGCCATTTACATGACCTATTTGGAGCAAGATCAGAACCTCCGCATGACGGGCCACTTGCATCATATCGAGCCAAAGCGCGTTAAAGCCATTGTGGAAGAAGTCAGGCAAGCGCTTACAGAAGGCAAATTGCTCAAAATGCTGGGTTCTCAAGAACCACGCTACCTCATTCAGTTCCCCTACGTTTGGCTAGAACAGTATCCCTGGCAACCGGGGCGATCGCGCATTGCTAGCACCAGCTTCACGTCCGAAGAAAAGCGCCAAATTGAGCAAAAGCTTCCACCAGGAGATTTGCCCGATGCTCAGTTGATCAACTCCTTTCAGTTTTCCGATCTCATTGAGTTCCTCCACGCTCGTTCTCAAGAGTATGTGCCAGAAGACCAGCAGATGCTGATCAGCGAAGCGCTTGCAGAACACATTAAGCGACGGTTACTTTACTCTGGCACCGTCACCCGGCTAGATTCTCCGTGGGGCATGCCGTTCTATGCCTTGACACGGGCATCCTATTCGCCTGCAGATGAAGAAGAGCGAACGTTTATCATGGTGGAAGACACTGCCAGATATTTCCGCCTAATGAATGCCTGGGCGAAGCGGCAGTCTAAAGCCATGCGCGTGCTTGAAGAACTCGATATTCCAGCCGATCGCACCGAAGAAGCGCTGGATGAGTTAGACAAAGTTATCCGACAGTGGGCAGACAAGTACCACCAGGCGGGCGGCGAACCATTTGTGATGCAAATGGCGATCGGGATTAGAGAAGAACAAGAGTAGGCAAGAGGGCACAGGGACGGCAGGGGAAGTTCCTTATCCCTCATCCCTTACGCGCAGTACGCCTAATCCCGGTTGCTCGTCTGGTCTTAACCGCCCATTTTGAAAGCTGGCGCCTAAAAACGGAGCATCCAGAAGATTCAAATGGCTGTCTAAGTCTAGATAGTCGGCAAGGGGCGAAAGGTGAGCAAACGCCGTATTGAGCAACGGGCTGTCAGAGTAGCAGCCAAACATGATCTTTAAACCACAGGCGCGCGCAGTATGGATCATGCGCCATGCCTCGGTTAAGCCACCCGCTTTCATCAGTTTGATATTGATACCATGCACCCGGTCTGCTAATGGCGGAATGTCATAACTGGTGAAACAGCTTTCGTCCACAAAGATGGGGAGGGGCGATTCTCGGTAGAGCGCTGGCAAGTCACCTTCCTGGCCTTTAGCAAGGGGTTGCTCGATATAAGTGATACCTTGCTCCGCTAGCCAGTAAGACATTTTCAATGCTTCCTCCAGGCTCCAGCCACCGTTAGCATCGACGCTGATTTGGTCGATATGAGGCGCAACGGTTTGTACCGCTAACAGCATGGCCTGGTCTGCCTCAATCCCTGCTGGGCCACCCAGTTTGATCTTGAGTGCCCGAATGGTGGGCACTTGTTCTAACCAGGCTTTAAGGCGCTGCTGGGCCACCTCAGGTGGATTAATGCCGATCGTAATCGAGGTCGGAGCAATGCGATCGCGATCCAAGCCCCAAAGCTGCCACAACGGTTGCTTTGCCCACTTGCCAATCCAATCATGCAAGGCAATATCCAACGCGGCGCGTGCGCCAGACGGTAACCCCGCGTCTAGCATAAGCCGCTCAATACGCTGACATTCAAAGGGACTGAGGGCTTTCAGTAATGGAGCGATTTTTTGCAACGATCGCGCAATCGCCTCGGTTGTTTGGGAGTGTTCGCCGATCGAAAACGGTGAGGCTTCTCCCCAACCCTCGACGCCTTCATGCTCGATCGTGACCCAAACATTCGTTGTCCGAGCCGTCGTGCCACGACTAATAGTGAGCGGAAACCGTTTGTGAACTGTGAAAAGTTGAACACGCAGCTGCATAGAGCAATCCTGTTTGGTTAAACGTTAGACCGTTTGTAGGGAGGTTACCTGTAGCGTCCCTACGAACAAAAGCCCCTATTGCCCATTGTAAGCCTGACCTAGAAACCACTTTTGAGACTAACGATGGAAACGCGGAACTTTGGGTGTTCAGTTTAATTCAACTGAAGGAGCAAACGACTTGTTTGAACAAGAGCAAAGGTGCCGATTTTGAACCGTTTCATGCGATCGAGGCTGCTGTCTCAGCAGTGGTTAATCGCGTTCTTAGCCACTGTGTTAGTGCTTCTGCTGGGCTGGACTTGGACTGCTGTCCCAGTGCTATCACGTACTGAGTCATCGCAGGCAAAGGTGTTGGAGCAGGTCTGGCAGACAGTCAACGACAATTTTTATGATTCGAAATTTAATGGCGTTAATTGGCAGGCGATGCGGCAGAAGTATGCATCTCAAGCGGCAGAGACGCGATCGCCCGAAGCGCTGGCAGTCGTGGTGAACCAGATGCTTGCCGAACTCAACGCCTCGCATACGCATTACTATATATCAGCAGAACCAGAGTACTACCAGCTTGCAGGCGTTTTTTGGCGACGAGGCATCCAGCGCCAGCTCAAACCGTTTTTGCCGAATGGCAAGCTAGAGTATGCTGGCATTGGTGCTTATACCCGTGACGTTGATGGCAAGACGTTCGTCCGTGCGGTGCTGGATGGTTCGCCTGCTGCCAAAGCGGGGCTGAAGGTTGGGGATCAACTTCTTAGTGTAGAGGGACAACCCTTTCAGCCTGTGAAATCCTTTGCTGACAAAGCCGATCGCCCAGTTAGCATCCGGGTTCAGCGCACACCGGATACCGCTCCACAGACGATCGCTGTCACGCCCAAACGGCTAGATCCAACGACCATGTTTCTGGATGCCATGAAAGCCAGCGTCCAGGTGATCGATCGCGGTAGCAAAAAAATTGGTTACGTTCATATCTGGTCGTATGCCGATGACATTTATCAGCGTCAACTTGAGCAAGAATTGAGCGATCGCCTCAGCCAAGTCGATGGACTCGTCTGGGATCTGCGCGACGGCTGGGGCGGAGCCGAACCTAGTTACCTGAATCCTTTTACAGCACCCGCGCCCACTGTGACATTTACCAATCGCGACGGTACCAAAGGTGGCTTTAACCTGCCCTGGAAAAAGCCCGTCGTGATGCTCGTTAACCAGGGTTCTCGCAGCGGTAAGGAAATCCTCGCCTACGGCTTTCGACAGTTTCGGGTCGGCAAAATCGTGGGCAGCAAAACCGCTGGAGCCGTGTTAGCTGGACGCGCTTACATCATGCAGGATGGCAGTCTGCTGTACCTCGCCGTTGCCGATGTTTTGGTAGACGGACAGCGCATCGAAGGTAAAGGTGTTGCCCCTGATATCGATGTCCCGTTTGCAGTCCCCTACGCACAAGGACGCGACCCGCAAAAGGAAGAGGCGATAGCGGCGGTGGTGGAAGCGATCGCAAAGCGGTGAGGTGGAGAAGTTTTGAGTTGATTGCGCGGTCAGCGGTCAGCGGTCAGCAGTCAGCTTTTTCTAACAACTAACAACCAACAACCAACAACCCCTTCTGCCCTCTACTTCCCTTGCCCCCTCCTGCCTTCTGCCCTCTCCTGCATAACCATCCGCGATCGCCCCTACAACAACTGTAGAGAGACTCAGTTGCATCACTATACGTACCTCTAAATCACCTGCCGCATTCGTAAAGTAAATTGAGATGAAGCAACAATTCTTTGGTTTGGGACTCAGTGCGGGACTCGCGTTGAGCCTGTGTTCGACCGCTGGAGCGGTTCAGCCTGCACCAGTTGAAGGGAATGCAAACGTGCAGTGGTCTAAGGTCATTAGCGATCCCTTTGACGGTACGGTTGTTTACGACAAAAACTTTAGCCCGTCTGATCACGGGTATGTCTTTGTCACCAGTTGGTCAAAAGGGGGCATCCGTGCCACTTACACCTGGTATGAATCAGCGATCGATGGCTATCGAACGGTTTGGCGGAGTCGCTGGGTGCATCGAAAGGGTAAAAAGGTTGAAGAGCAGTACCCTGAGCAAGAACCCGTCTATCGCTATACGCGCTTTGACGACACGCCCAAAGCCATTATGTTTGCCGTCAACGGTCAGCTTTACACTTACGAAGATGGCGCGATCGCGCCTGAGTTAGTCACTGCCCTTGCTAACGCACCAGCTGGAAATATGAGAATCCGACTCGTTTGGAATAACGGCAAAACAAAAGATATTGAAATCGGCAAAGGCACGGTTGAAGCGTGGAAAACTGTTTTTCGAGACAGGACGTGATTGCCATATGAATCTGTATGGACATTACAGGAACGTCCCTACAGATTGCCAGTATCAAATTGACATTAGAGCGATCGCTAAACCCTCAGATCAGAAGCGAGACAACTTTTCAGGAAGGTGTCAGCATAGTAGGTGGAGTCATCGTCTCCACCAGATAACCTGCCGACATCCAGGCGGTGGCTTGCAGTGAACCCTTACTACGATTGCTCCACCAACCACGTTTGCTACGAGCAGAGAGTGGCAAGCCTTCACCCAACAGGGCTTCGATTTCGGTAAACGTCAGAGTGACTTGTAAGCGATCGTTCTGTCGTAGCGCGTCTAACAGGGCCGATATTTACTTTCACCGGGTTTCTTTTCGCCTTGATCAGACATTTTACACGCCAACGTGTTGTTATTTAGGGTTTGATCGAATGCGATCGATCCATTATAAATCTCTTCAAAGTCGCCGCGAGAGAATTTGAGGCAGCAGAGTAAGGGCAAAAACTTCGACCCTCCAGCAGCCGATGGGGACAATAATCGAAGAAGTGATCATCGGTAAACTAATCAACCACTACGGTTAGTCGTGGCCCCACAGCCCTTTCGCATAAATTTATCGGAAAAAGGTTAATGGAATGTAACTGCTATTACACTAACTGTTGGTCTAAATTGTATGGAGCATTCTGCGCCTAACTTACCAACAAACTAAAGATGGTGGACTGTAATCAATCGCCGGGACACAACTTCTATCGTTCTGACCCCTTTGCCTATTTACTCATTGAAAAGTTACGGTTTTTTCCTCTGGTTGGTGGTCTGTGGTCAATTGCGATCGCTACTGGGTTCTATTTATTAATTGCATGGGTTAGCCATACGCTGTGGTCTAAACCAGGGACAGTAGGGCTCCTCCAAGATTGGGTTCCCTGGATTGCAGCAGTACTGATTAATCCAGTGGTTGTAGGTTATTACTTGTGGAGTTTTCACGCGATCGATCGCGTAATTCAAGACCTTAAAACATCTAAGGTTGTCGAAATCGAGCAGGCAGATATTGAACGCGTTACGTCAACGCTTTATCACAAAAAATGGCGTATTTTTTTAGCGCTGGGTAGCGCTGTTGCGTTCAGTGTTGTTGTCTTTGTCACGCAACCAAGTCTGAAGAAAAGTTGGACAGGTTCGGGCTTCTTGCCCAATTTGGGAATCACTGCCGCCACGTTCATCGTTGTTTATATGGGTAGTATGCTGGTGCTCAACCTAATCACAAATATACGCATTCTTCACGGCATTTTAAGAAGAAAAAGGTTGAATGTAAATCCGCTTCACCCCGATCGCTGTGGTGGTCTTAGACCATTGAGCCATTATTCACTTAAAACAGCGTATTTAATTGCCATTATTGGCATTTGGGTCGGCGTTATAGGCTATCAAACGATTACGCAGGGCAACAGCCAGAATTATTGGTTTGCCGGTTTGATCTTTTTACTTTACATTTCGCTCTCGATCGCGTGTTTTTTTGGGCCCTTAGTAACCGCTCACAAAGGAATGGAGCAAGCAAAGGAAGTTCTTCTACATGAGATTGCTCAACAATTTCAAGCAGACTACACACAGATTCGTAACAGTTTGACCGAAGAAGCCGAGCCACTGAAAAAACGAACCGAAAAAATTCGTGAACTGCGTGCGGTGTATACGCTGACCGATGAGTTTCCCATCTGGCCCTTTGATACACAAACGTTTCGTCGCTATCTCTTGACAGCACCGACTCCGCTGATTGCGCCATTGCTGGGCTTACTACAAAAGATCCTTAGTGCGCTGCTCAAACACTGGGGCATTAGTTTAGGCTGATGATTTTGAGTCAAAGGTTTTAGACTGGCGATCAGTTTACGGCTTGAGCTTGAACTCATCAAATTTAATCACCGCAGATTTTGGTTCACGTATATCAAAACGATAGCTACTGATCGATCCTGTGCCTGTATCGAAGATGCTGAAGGCCGTGATATCGTTGCTGGCGATGTAGGGCATGGGCTGCTTTTTGGCATCCAGGAGTGGGGCGATCGTGGGTACGATCGGCTTTAACCCATTCGGATTACCAGTTGCAGCGTACTCTTCCTTATAGCCAGTTGGCACGTTACGCTTTCGATCGCCGACAAAAGCACCGTAGGAGTTGCCTACATTAGAGGTTTCTAAAAAGTGCATGCCACTGGGACTCATAAAGCGATTCCATAGGTGCGAATGCCCGTAAAGCACGAGTTGCACATTCGCTTTTTCGAGTAGTGGCACGACATCGCGAATGATGTAATCGTCCTGCTTGGGATATTCATAATGAATGCCTTTAATGACGGTCTCTTTGAGGGGTTTAGATGGGTCTATTGGCGCTGGTGGTTGATTGCCTAAAGAAGCAAATCTCCTTGAAGCATCTGGTTTAACCGCTACTTCTTCTGTAGCCATTATTTGCACTGGATCAGTGTAGGCAGGAACGATGTTCTCACCTAAAGAATGCGGTGGATGATGGAACATGACCAGCTTATACTTGGCTTGTTTGAACGTTGGGCTATTGAGTTCTTGTTCTAGCCAGTTGTGTTGAGGGCTGCCTTTAGCGATCGGTTCAAAAAGGTGCTGCCCCCAGCCCCAGTTTTCTCTAGCGTGGGTATCTTTAATGTCCTGATCCCGTTCCTGATATTTCCCTTTTGCATCGGCTGCAAGGCTGGGTGTACGCCAGACATTGGTAATGTATAAAACCACCAAGCGCATATCACCAAAGGTCTCTGCGTAATAGCGCTTGCCACCCTGGGGGCTTTGGGGCAACGTGAAAATCTCTTCGTAGGTGTCTGTATTAAACGAATGATCTTTGACCCATTCCTTGCGCTTGGCTACCAACTCCTTGTCAGTTGCTATCGGGTCGGCAGAACGAGATGCGTTCAGAACGGCATCGTAGAAGGAACCCTCGCCAACGTTATGCGGTACCGTATTGTAGAACTGCTCGTTGAGAGACTCTTTAGTGGAGAAGCGTCCCATGACTTCGTGGTTACCGATCGCCGTATACATGGGTGCGTTTTGAATAATGGCTCCACCCTTGTAGCGAGTTTTGATGCCGTTTTTCTCTAGTTCATAACAAGCACGACCTTGCAGGGCTGGAAAGAGAGAGCCACCGCATTCGTCATCAAACCATTCGGAGGCGCGATCGGCAACATTGACCAGATCACCCGCAAACAGGACGAGATCGACCTGCCCGATCGTCTCCACCACTTTTTGCAAATTCGCTGCCACCAGCGGCTTGATTTGATGATCGGAGGTCAGCAAGATCTTGAGTGGTTTTCCGGGTGATGGTTTCGCCGCTAACGTATACGTTTCGCTGCTTACTGCCATACCATCTTCACGCACACTCGTCACTTGGTATGGTGCAGGCTGATCGGGCTTCAAACCCGTTACTTCGGCTTCGTGCCGCCAGATGGGACGAACCGTTAAACCAGAGTACTTTTTAGCCAATTTGGACGCGGCATCTTCGCGAGTGCGGCTGAGCTGCGTGGTATGGGCGATCGCCTTTCGAGACAACTCTGCACCATAGGTAACGGTGTGCCTGCTGCCTGCAAAATCGGTGAACCAGACGACGCGCACCGACGACTCGGTGGGCAATTGCAGAAATGGCTCGGTCAAGAGGGTTGGTTTTGTAGACATGGCAGGGGTTGGAAGCAGAGTCAGGAGGCTGAGCAAGGCTGACAGTGCAGCTATGAGCAGCATACGACTAGGGAGGCGTTTCAGCATGGCTATCTGGACGACATCAAGGGATCAATCAGTTCATGTTCAGACCTCGAAGGTTTTGAACTCGACTTTAGCCATTTGGGCGGAGCAATAGGCTCCACAAAATGTGAAGAAAATGGAGTCAAGCCAGCACCGAACAATAGGCTTGGCTCCATTGTGATTGTTCATTAAACTGATGCTGAGTCTATCAAAAGAGAGGGCCGAAGTGCTTGCTCCGTTTCCAGTCTTCTTTGTGCCGCAGCGGCGTTGGCAGAAGGGGGCAGTGATGTTGGTGGGAGCCATCCTGTGTCCAGGCCAGCGCACGGTGAGTCGGGTGTTGCGGGTGCTGGGGTGAGGGCAAGACCGACACTATGGCAACTATACCGGAGGTTGAGTCGCGTGGGGTGGAG
>NZ_PVWK01000035.1 GCF_003003795.1 Stenomitos frigidus ULC18
CGCAATCCAGAATTACCAAAATGGGATATCCTTATTCAACCTGCTAGCGGGTAAATTCATTCCTAGAAATCTCCTAACGAGGTCATTGTCGTTGACCAGGTTTACTATTTGGCTTTGCAGTGTGAGTGCCATGCGCGGCTCCTTTGTGGTTTTTCCTGGGCGAAAGCGGGTGAAGGTGGAGGTAAGGGGAGTGGTTTCGACCCTCAGTCGTCCCCTCCGCTTTATAGTACAATTGCACTTACCGCCAACGCTTCTGTCCACACTCCATGCTTACCAACTACCCACTGCGACTCCCGCTCCTCTTAACGGCAGCTACCGTGCTGGTGGCGCTCCCTGCCTGGGCGTTCCGACTTAATCCGGCTGACAAAACTTTTTACTACCCACTCCCGGAAGTCGTACCGTTTTTGTACAGTGCCAAATTAAATGACATCGAGACAAATTCGTGTCGCTGAGCAAACCCCTCTCTGTTGCAGGGTTGCAGAGAGAGTGCGCTCAGCAGCCTAGCAGCAGGCCAGCAGGATGACCAAGCTGGCTTGAGGCGGAGAAGCAAGCCAGATCTAGCCTTGCTCCTTTAACGACACGAATTTGTCTTCACGACAAATAAAAAGTCACTGTACAGTGAGCCTCTCAACCAAGCCCGCATCATCTGAAACACTGGCTTTGGTGCAGTGAGTGAAGAAGGGAAAGCCAAGCGTATCAACGGCTAAATGTCTTTTAATCCCATTGGTGGCTCTGTCGAAACAAAAGCCCTTCGAGTCCACACTGGCGTTGCAGGTATTTTTCACGGCTTGCGAGTCCATGATGATTAACGTCGTCCACTGGGGCTTTTTTTTGACCTGTTTACGCACCTGTCCAGGCAAGACCCCCATCAGTGGCTCGATGACCCCGGCTTCCCGCCACTGCTTGTAGTGCCAATAGACGGTTGAGTAGGGCGGTAAGTCTTTGGGCAAGTCTGCCCAATGGCAACCGTTCTTGAGTGGATAGAGGATGCCATCAAGGATCGCTCGTTTAGTCCAATGGCAAGGGCGTGTCCGCTGCTTCTGCGGTAATAGCTGCGGCAACAGCGGTTCAAGCATGGCCCATTCAGCATCGCTGAGACTACTGGAATAAGCCATAGAAACTAGATTAGAGCGTTGTAGGTGCCTTCATTCACCATTATAAAAGATGTCAAATTGGTTCTATAAAGCAACAGGTCTATTGTCCATAGCCTCTCCAGCGCTCAAAAATGTGTTTGTGTTGCCATGCTGTGACCATTAGGCCCCTCCCGCATAAATGAGCCCCAGGTTTGCCTGTACGAGGCTAGTGACGATCAGTATGAACACAATGCCAAGAATATTTCCAGGAGCAAGCTGACTACGGTACGTTGTGGCATGGGAGCGCACGAGAAACGACACTCTGGCCATGAGAAAAGGAGGGTGAGGAGGGGTGAGGAGGGTTCTAGGGTGTGGCGTTTACAGCCAAACTTCTTCAGTCCAAAGCGCTGCCACAACAACCGACAGCTTCTTGTAGCGTGGACTAGGAATACAGGGTTCCAGCTTGCCGTACACAAGCTTGAACTCAGCACCCGGTGTCTTGATGTACACGGAGCCCTTACGTTCTTCGGCACTGCACCCTGGAAAGTCTTGGCTGAGCCGTTCCCGCAACCGTTCCAACTTTGTGCCTGAGCCCTTCAGCCCCCACTCTGGCGAAGAGAAAGAGGCATAACCCGCATCCCACTTGACTACTGGGAACAGCCCCTCGCGATCGCGCATGGGACGATACTCGATGACCGTGCCAAACCGTTCGGAGTCAAGCCCCGGAAAGTCCACGACACGGGAGCCAGGGGGGTAGCGTAAAGACAAGTCCATCGTCAGACCTCCCGCTAAACGGTTGTAGCCATTCAACTGCCTCCGGGCAACGTCTTGCCGCAGTCCAGCCAATACAGAAACCGCTTGGTTGCCTGGACTGCGAGTCTCGATTGCTCTACGAGTTCATCATCAATGGCTGGTTGAGCCTCGGCAGTCACAACATGCCGATCGAGTCTTCGCATGATGGAGAACTCATACACCAGCAGGACTCTTAGGACGCCAGCCGGAAGCAGTTTGCGACTATTGGGCGGTAGTCTATACGACTCGTAGAACAAGCGTGCAGACTCATGCCCGAAGCCGTGCCGATAGATATTAGCAGTGATCTTGATATACGCCTGCTGCGAACCGTTGCAGCGCTTGATCGTCGCCGTGAGCGCATCCCGCATGTCCAACCGCTCAGTATGCAGGGTGGTCGGGTCAGCCAGCACAGCGTCCAGGTGCGTGAGGTCGGTTGACGGCTGCTTGCCCTTCCGTTTGCCCTTTTTAGGCGGCGGGCTGGAGGGTACGTCCGGTAGCAGGTTCAGCTGCTCGTCCGAGTCCGAGTCGGAGGGCGGTGGTGTGGCACTCATGGGCGAAAGCTTGCAGCGTCGATACAGAAGTACTATAACCTGAAGTACCACGCTGCGCGATATCGTTTAGCCCTTCCCGCAGACAATCTAGGCCATAGGGAAACATGAGGAATTGCTCGACCAATAAGGGACGCAGATCCGCAAACCCTTCTTGCTCTGGGTAAGTCAGGAAGTGCAAGAGGATGAGGGTTCTCGCATCGTCATTGTGGTCGTACAGCAGCTTTGCCAGCAGGGACGTAAAGGCTTTTTCCCAGGTCTGCTTACGGCGTAAGTCCCCGTAGCTTCTCACTTCCTGCTTAAACACCTGGTCATGCACAGGCGTACTGATCTGGACAAACGCACCTTCTACTGTGTACAGCGTCTGCCAAGTCTCGTAGGCTTTCTGTTTCAGTGCTGCCAGTTTCATTGTACCAGGCTCGTGAATGCCCCTATTCTACAACAGCCCTTTAGTAATGAACACCGTTCATTCGGGTGCTGGTCAGGTCGGTCTACGCTGTACCATCCGTTTGAGCAGCTTCAGAATCGCGACACTCTCAAAGCGTTCCGAGAACTCTTGCGAATACTGCACTGCTAGTACCGGACGCTCACTGTCAAGTTCAGAGACGATTGCCTTCACAAACGTCCAGTTGTCCGCGATTGTATAGCAACCAAAAAGCTGCTGCGTCTCCTGTGCCTGTGCTGCCTGGTTGATTTGCGCTGCTGCTAAGAGTTGACCATAGAGCTGGGGAATCGGGTCTTCACCTCCCAGACCGCGTTTTGCTTCAACCATGACCAGGTAAGGTGCTACCATCCGTCCTGCCAAGGTTTTGCCCAGGACGCCATCGGCAACGCCGCTCACCTGAAAGGTAGGGTACTCAGCCGCCAGTGGGACTTCAGACCAGGCACGAATGTCCCCTTGTTCTGCCAGTAGTAACAGTGGATAGATGGCACGTGACCAGATCGTGGCTTCGTTGAGTAAGTGGGTGGGTTCATGAGTCAGCTTGCTCTGCATGAACCTGAGCTGGGTTGCTTCGTCTGAGCTTAACTCCACGTCCTCTACCGCTAGCCATGGGTACTCACTGACCCCTTCCTCTTGGAGTTGCACCACCTGTTTGATATCCGCCAAGGCGAGCTTTCCCATTGTGAGCTGCTTGAGCTTATGGGGCAGCACCTCTAACGGCATGAGTGGGTTGAGGTCAGTCATGGCTTTGCTTCGGCGAGTTTGTTGACCACTGCCTGGTGTGCTTCTGAGGCTCAGAGGGGACTGGTAACTATGCGGCACTGGCGGTCAGCAGTGGCAGGGAATCTGCCATCGCGCTGCTAAAAGCTTGCTCTAGCTCTAGCCGTTTAGCGACCTGGTAGCCGAGCTGGAGGAAGTTGAGTATGGCTGGTTTGGTGGTAGCAAAAAGCCCATTCTTCAGCACTGACTGCAAACCAGAGACGATACACTCCATGCCACCCTTCAGCTGTAAGAACTGTTCCAGAATTTGGGGCACATATTCGTTATACCCGTACTGCTCAGGAAACTCAATGAAGTTATGTTCGATAAGGAAGTGGCGCTCGTCGAAGTGGTCATACATCGATTTGGCCTCAATGGTGGCAAAAGCCGCTTCCCAAGTAGCCTTCCGTCTTAAGTCACCAAAGCGGTCACGAATAACAGATTTAAACGCTAAGTCGGTTGTAGCAGTCTGAACAGGCGTTTCTGGGTCATCGATCAAGTAATCAATGAGCCAGGTCTGATAGGTTCTCTCTTTCAGTGCTGCCAGTTTCATACAGTTGCCTTCAACCGCTGACTTAATTGTACCAAGCTTCACGAAATTACGAGTTTAAGGGATAGTCATCAGGTCATCAGGGTTTAGTAGCGTGGGGCGATCAATCTTGTTCCGGGGTAGTGGCTTGGGGCTTTGTGCCGATGTACTTCTTATAGGCCGCGATCCAGTTGTTGGCGATCGCGGTGTCTGCCCGTTGGACAGTGATAGCGTGGCTACAGACGAGCTTGTGCAGCTGGTTCTCCAAGCGGTCTTTCACGGCAGCACTCCACTGTACCCGTTGGGTTTGGGGGAATGGTTTCCCAGTGGGTTCAACAATGCCTACTGCTACCAGCATCACCAGTATCCCCGTGTTCTTGGCATAATCTTTGACATAGACGACGCCCGCTACTGGCAGGTTAGGGATGCCCTTAGTTGCCGTGGCAACGTGACAATTATCCGTGATGTCGATTAAATCGATACGGACGTGACCAGTCTGGACTCTAAGGATCGTGGATTTATTAAGATGTAATTCTACATCTGTCTCTGTAAGCTAGAAAGAGATGAGTCACGCGTGAAATGA
>NZ_PVWK01000124.1 GCF_003003795.1 Stenomitos frigidus ULC18
GTCTTTGATGAGTTTCTACCGCAATGGAATTACACGGCTAAACCAGAATTACAGGTTATTTAATCCACGTTCCTAAGCGGCAAGTTATCAGTTAACTTGTCTGCGTAAGCCTTCCCAATATAACCTCGCAAACTCTATTCACAGAGTCGAGTAGTAGACGAAACTGCTAACTGATGGTCTTTTTAGACCTTTTCAAGAATTTGTCGCCCTTTGAGGTACAGCCACCCTATCGATCTTGGCTTGATAGTAGATTCTTTCGAGAGAACACGCTTAGACACCCTGAGGCAAGTAGCTCAACCGCAATTATGGAGTGTTTGCTGACTCCCTCTTCGTTAGTTGCGGTCTACTTTATCTAATATTTATAACTTTCCTCAGTAAAACGATGCAAATGAAAGAGTAAATAAAGTTTGCCTGATGGAATAACTGTATTCATTCCGGCTTTATACGGAACCATTCCGGTTTTATACAGAGTTATTAACTGAGACAACCGATCGCAAAGTCAAAAAGGGACTTACCTGTGAGACATGACCAGTGACAGGCAAACAAATCGGGTGCTTGTACGTTGAGACTAGCAACTGCAGGCGCTGCTGGAAAGGGGAACAGCCGATCAAAACAAAGCGCATCATCCTGCCAGCCAAACTGCATCAGGTAAACAGCTGGTGGTGCCTTGAGCGATCGCAGCAACCGTTGACCCAAAGCATACAGTGGTTGCCGTTGTACATCCGAAAGGTGAATTGGCTGCTCATAGCATGGCTCTGGCGAAGACGTTGTGAAGACTCTATCCGCCTTCATGCCAATCACTTCAGCGTAGAGTGGCCCTTTTACTGTAAGGACGATCGGCAACCAGAAATTACCAACACCCGTCGCATAGTCCCAATGCTGAAGCTGCTGACGTAGAGCATCCGTATGGCGGCAGGTTGTGTAAACCGCCTGTGCTGTAAGGGGCAAGGTCTCGGGCAGATCAAGCGTGAGAGGACAAAGCAAGCGATCACCCACGATACTGTTATCGGCTACCAACTCAGATGCGGTCATCACATCCACAGATACCGTTTGAGCCTCAGACTCTTGCTCACCAAGGATAGCGTTCTGAAGCGCAGACACCATCTGAGCTGTTGTAGCTGAGGCAAGCGAATCGACAACAATTAGTACATCAGGCATTGCATCTTAGGCGTTCCCAAAGCTGGGGAGAGCAGCACTCATGCCTTTGGGGAAGCTTGGTAAGTCGAGATGCGTTTGACGGCGAGTTCTCACTGCCAGACGGTAGCTGACGCTTTGAAGTTCAGCATGAAGCTGACGATTTTCACGCTGAATTTGAGTTACTTTTTCGCGAATGGGCACCATGCGTTCAGCGAATTTCTGACGATAAATTTTGGGCAGCTCTTGGACAACCTGCTCCAACATGCGAGAGCGATCGGTCAGCTCTTGCACCGATTGCCGTAATTGGTAAATTTCTGTATCGCGATCAGTGATCTGCTCCTGGTAAAACGTTACCTGCTGCTCTACACCTTGCAGTTGCTCGCGCAGGGCCCGAACCTCAGACAAATGACGCTCGGAGACTTCCGGGCTTGGCATAAAGTTAGCATTGCCCTTGACTAGGCGAAAGAGCTCCTGAGAGAGCTGCTGCACTAAATTGTCGCGCATCTGTAACTCTTCGCGCAGACGTACAGTCTCACTTTGCAAATCGGGCAGGGTTTGGCTCTCAGAATAAGTCACGTCTTTAGAACTCCATTTTCTATAGCATCAGGCTGGTTTAGGTGAGACTCCCAGCGACGAGGGGCAGAGGCGCGGCGAATCTCCCGCCAAATTGCGGTTGCAGCTAATGTACCATCTGCAACCGCAATTGATACCTGATTTAGTCCTTCTTTTAAATCACCAATGGCAAAAAGGCGTGGATGCGAGGTCCGGCACATCGAATCTGTCACCAAATTCTCACCGCTCCACTGCAAATCTAGCCCTTTCAGGTATTCGTTAAAGTATTGTGAACCCATTGCCACCAGTCCTGTCTCTAACTCCACCGTGGAGCCATCAGCTAGAGCTACACCCGTCATTTCGTGGTCGTGCCCAAGGAGGCGATCGATCGGTGCTTCGACCAACGGATAGCCATGATCCTTTAACTTCTGGCGCATGGCATCGCTCACGTCACAGAGGCCTTGTGTGAAGACCGTGATATATGGAGTGAACCAGTTCAACACAAACGCAGTGTTGATCGCTGCTTCAGTCTCTACAAACAGCCCGCACTGTTTATCGGCAATCTCATAGCCGTCACAGATCATGCAAACGTGCAGATTATACCCAGCGTAATCGTAAACATTTTGCATATCCTCAAGGTGGGGCAAGCGATCGATGATACCGCTTGCCGCTACCACATACTTGCTGCGAAAAACAGGATAGATGCTGTCCTGCTTGCCGACTTTGACCTTGACAGCAAAGGTTTCACCTTCGTCATGCACCGCTTCTACAAAGCCAGCCAGGTAATCGGCACCGAGTGAGAGCACGTGTTGTTGCCCCTGCTGCAGAAGTGTACGACCAGGTGTGTCGGACGGCAAACCCAGGTAGTTCCGCAAATCTTGCATCCAAAACGATCGTCCCCGCCCCTTCTCAATCACTAAGCAGGAGAGACGGTAGCGCTGCAGGTAAACTGCCGCTGCCAGCCCCCCTGCACCGCCGCCAACGATAACGACATCGTAGACGTGCTCTAACCGCTGATCCAGATTTTTCTTGGAGAGCTTCATGGGTTTGCTTTGACTGCACTCAAGACGAACGACAAAGGGTAGAAACTAACTTCTATTGCCTCTAGTGTAAGCAGTTTGCGACTCGCATAGGGCTCAGAGCTAGGCTTCTACAGCTTCTTTTTCGACTTCTGGAACTTCTTGCTTAATGGTTAGGAAACGAATCACTTCTTCGCTCAAGCGCATAGCACGCTCTACCAACGCCACTTGACTGCCATCGCTTTGATAGTTGATTTGGATATAAATGCCTTCGCGGTTTTTTTGAATTTCGTAAGCTAACCGACGCTTACCGCGATGCTGTGTCTCCAAAACATCGGCTCCGTTTTCGCGCAGAATGGTCTGATACTTTTCGATCGCCTGATCCACTGCTTCTTCGTTCAGGTCAGGCCGAAGAATGTACATCGTTTCGTAGAAATATTCCATGTCGAAAGTCTCCTTGTGGACTAATGGCTTCGTGATGCAGTATCGGAAGATCGGTGCGAAAGGTCGAAAACCACTCGCAGCGATCGCTTTAGAGCTCAAGAAGCAAGGATTTATAATTCTATCGTCTTTGGGTTGCAAGTAGCCAGATCGGCGACCGATTAAAATTAATCAGCTTTCGTAATGCGTTACCGATACCGCTATGCCCGAAACTGTAGTGATAGGTTTAAACACAACCGTTGCAGCGGCATTATGGCTCGACCACCCTGTCTATACAGTGTCAGGCTAGTTTCTACATTTTTCTTGGTCTGTGAGGAAGCAGTTGAGTTATGGCACAGCGCTATGTCCGGGTTCAAACAGCAGACGGACAGATCTATTACGGCTTACTTCAACTTAGCCGAGAGGTGCGTGTTTTAGATGCGCCTCCCTGGTTGAATGGACAATTAACGGATTTGGAACTGTTAGCGGAAAGCTACTCCATTCTGGCACCCTGTGCGCCATCAAAAGTGGTAGCGGTTGGCAAGAATTATGCGGATCACGCGGCAGAGATGGGTACACCTGTACCTGAAGAGCCACTCTTGTTCATGAAGCCATCAACCGCCGTCATTGCCACAGATGGCATCATCTTGTATCCTCCTCAGTCGCAGCGCGTGGACTATGAAGGTGAGTTGGCGTTGATTATCGGCGATCGCTGTGTGGACTGTACCCCTGAGCAGGCGCAAGGAAAAATTTGGGGTTATACGATCGCAAACGACGTGACCGCGCGCGATTTACAACGCAAAGATGGTCAGTGGACACGTGCTAAAGGCTTCGATACCTTCTGCCCATTGGGCCCCTGGATCGTGCGGGATGTTAGCCCAGGAGCGCGGTTGCAGACGTTCATCAATGATGCCCTCAAACCTGTACAGTCTGCCTTTATCGACCAAATGGTGTTTTCGCCAGATGTTTTGGTGTCTTACATCAGTCAAGCCATCACGTTGCTGCCTGGGGACGTGGTGCTCACTGGGACACCAGAGGGCGTGGGGCCGCTTCAGGTGGGCGATCGCGTGAGAGTAGAAATCGAGGGGATTGGCTACTTAAACAATACAGTGGCTATACGAGTGCCTGAAACAACGTGAAAGGCACCTCTGCCGAGATGCCTTTCGTTTCTTCCTGTCGATTCACCGTTTCAGATAGCGATCTAACGCACCTGAGTGTAAGCAGCATCCGAGATCGTGGGAATTTCAGCATAGCGCCCTAACGCTGATTGGACAACAGAGTAGCCAACTGCCACTATGACGCCCAGAAAGATGGTATTGAATAGCGTTTGTACGAGTAGGGGCTCCTGCAGGATTGGAGAAAGGACATAACGCCACAAAATTGAAACTAGGCTCAAGACGATACCAAACAGGATCGACTGCATGGCGTTGAACCGAATGAAATGAACGATCGACTCATTTCTGACCACCAGCAGAAAGAGTGCGAAAAAGATGATCAGAGACATGAAGCCGCCAAAGCCAAAGTAAATGCTTAAAAGTGGCGAAAGCGGAATGGCGATCGCACGTAAGATCGGACTCAAAAAAGAACCAGACCCGATGGCTCCATACACTAGCCCAATTACGTCCAGCAGTGGTAGCAGATAGACCAAACAAGCGAAGATCCGGTCTGTGGGAGAAGTCGACCCGCGCCAAGCCATGTTGCGTTCTCCAGAAATAATCAAGGTTCCTAATATTGCCCAGGATAACGCAGTTAGTGGGGGATGCCCAACTTTAGAGTTGCATGGAACTGACTGCTTCTTGCAAGAGCCATTGGTCAGGTTGCCTGGTTTTGCAGTAGGCGATCGACGATACCAACGAGACGATCGATATTGCGCTCTTGCCGTTCTGCTGTTTCTGCCTGACGTGCCGCTGCCACCGCCTGCCGATCTGCTGCTGCTGCTTGCTGCTCCGCTGCTGCTGCTTGCTGCTCCGCTGCTGCTGCTTGCTGCTCAATCCGTTCTTTAATCTCACTAAAGCCTTCGGTCAAATGACCAATCTGATCGGTAAGTGCGTCAATTTTGTCAGTAAGAGCATCCAGCTTATGGTTATGCTGGCCGGAAGAATGCATAAGGGCAGTAGTCGCCTGGACAAGTTGGTCTAGCTGCTGCTGCGTCGTTGGGTTAGGCATTTTGGCAGTGGTACACACTGTTATTTAAGAGAAAATTATAGCTTTATCCAGTGCAGTCAGCGGTTGGCAGTCCTAAGAGTTTTGAGTTGCAAGAGAAGAGCGAGGAGCATTTTGAGTTTTTGGGTCGCGACCTCCTCCTCTCCTGCTGCCCTCGCCCCCTCCACTGCCTTCTCTAGTCCCCGTTCCCTTCTAACCGCTTGCGATTGTCTCAGCCAGCTAACCGCGATCAAGTTGCGTTGAGCCTAAATACTTGGTGAGATACGGTGAAAAAACTTCGTAAATCAGTGTGAGCGGCTGTCCACGATGCCAGAATAAGTAGTGGCGACCCCAAAGTGGCCCTGATTGCCCAAACGCCTTTTCTAGAGCCGCTGAGTGACCGTAGTAGAGGCCCTGAACATCGCGATAAAGCTCTGTCCGCAAACGGGCGAGGCTAGCCCAAATGGGGAGCGATCGATTTTGCAGGTACTCATCCACATGGCTGGCTTCCCACCAGGATGTCGCATAGGCTAGACGCTGCCCCGAAGCCGTGCGCAACCAAACTTGCCGCCGAAGCCGAGGCCCTGGAACAACTTGCAGTTGACTCGGTGCGTGATCACTGTCCATGCCGATCGCTGACATATCAATGACATCCACTTCAGTAGGCTCTCCAGTCAGCAACTGTAGATGACGGGTTGGAGAACCATCGCCCAGCATCAGCATCTGCCAGGTCGGTGCCAGTTTGCTATGAGGTAATCCTTGCTGCACTACAGCCGCATCACCCTGCCAGAGGGGGTTAAGAGGATGCCAAGTGGTTGGCAGCGTCACGCGCTCTGGGGGAGTAGTGGTGATGGTCAACTTCTTTACACAACGTAACCTCTCTACAATCATAGCGCTCTCGTTGGCAAAGTTCTTGAGCCAGAAGGCGATCGGAACAGTGGGTTGTTATACTGCTGGCGTTGCGATGAGGACGGTTTTTGAAGCTTGTCCACTAGCGTGAGGAAACTTAAATCATGGAGCTAAAAATTGTTCCTTGCTCTCCTGAACGGATTAAAAACTTGCCTAACGGTGCCGATACGTTCCACACCGCTTACGGGTTCTAGGTGGTCGATGGCTACTTGCTTTTAAAGGGGTACTGCAATACAGCCTCAACGCAATACGAGCGTCACAAATTTGGCACCCGTGGCTACCCTATCTGTTTCTCTTTCAGCCCGATCGGGCGTTAGTTGGGCTGGGAGGCTTTAAATCAGTACCCTATGCTAACCGTACGGTTAGCATAGGGTACTCTGTTCCCCCAGCTATCACAGCAGGGGCTTTACAACATCGGCGGCGCACCAGCTGATTGAGATTGCACTCGCATCAAAGTTAGTTGACTGCGTGAGCGCTCATACTTTAGCAGAGCAGAATGCCTCGACTAGAGTGTTAGAAAAGTGCGGCATGACTAAGGTATCAGAGCGGCTCGATCCTGAAGATGGGCCATTGTAGCGATGGGAGATTAGCACAGTGAACTGTGTGTCGATTGTTAGAGCGGCCGATTGCTAGAGCGACAGTAGGCAATGCCCTCTTCGTCCCCCGTTCCGGTGCGCAAGTTACAACACCTAAAGGTTCTCTGCCCGCTCTTCCCAGCCCCGCATCTTGCCGGGATTCAGCAGTCCGTAGGGATCAACCATTTCTTTGAAGCGCAACTGCTCCAGATCAACTGTCTTCATACCGCCATCTTCCAGGACATAGGTGTGAGGGTTGGCAATGAAGGCACCGTTTGCTTCGTGGTAATGAATAATGTCTGCAAGACGCTCTGGAGTGGTGTAGCGGACGATTTGCAAAGCGGCAGGGACGGCTGCGCCACCGATGCGAATAAACTCCAGGTGCATCATCACTTCATCACCAAAGTGTTGATACATGTGCTCAACTAGCTTCATCTCTTTATCTAGCGGGAATATGGTTTGAAGGTAGGTAAGAGACGGATCAACACTACGGGCGTGCAGCGTGGTGTGGTTCCAGGAATATTCCACCAGCGTGGTACCTTTGCTGGCTTCTTGAGCGCTTTTCTGTAAACAAACCGTGCCGTTGTATGCCTTTACCAACTCGGCGAAGGGTTCTAAAGCTGATTCGGCCACCATAACCAGCGCACAGTGGCTACCTGCCGGAATGACATTGCGGAAAGCAGCAAAATAGGTGGGAATGGGATCAGCGCAGATGCAAACGAGCTTTTTGATGATGCCATCGCTATCGCTGAAGGCTTGCCCAAACCGAGCAGCTGTCATGAAGTCGGGGAAGGCCACGATCGCCTCTGCCCAGGCATAAGCAGGAGCCAGTGGAATTTCGAGTTCGGTAATGATGCCGTTGGTGCCATAGGCATGAGCCACTTTGTAAACGTCATCGCCGCGTAGCTCAATGACACGGGGCGTATCCTCCATCGTGACCACGCGAACCGCCAGCAAATTGCCACGATCGCGAATTTGGCCATAAGTAATGGAGCCAATACCGCCACTGCCACCCCCAATAAAGCCGCCGATCGTGGCTGTGCGATAAGTTGAGGGCAGCATCCGCACTTCCCAACCGCTGCTGCGAGTTTGCTTATCCAGCGCTGCAAGTTTGACACCTGGTTCAACACATGCCAACCCAGGCTTGACCCATTTGACCGCCTGCATCCGCGATAGATCAAGAATGACCCCACCTTGCAGCGGCACACACTGCCCGTAGTTACCCGTTCCAGCCCCACGCACGGTCAACGGCAACTTATATTTGACACAGGCCGCCGCAACCTGGATGACCTCCGCTTCACTCATCGGGCGCACTACCAGCGCGCCTCGCTTATCACTTAATAGTGGCTGCAGAATCGGGCTAAAAGTGTAGTAATCCTGAGAAAGCTTTGTAATCTGCGTGCTATCGGTGATGATTTCTAGCCCAGTTAGCTCAGCAATCAAGGGTTGAAGGTTAGCAGGCTGTGTAGTTGTAGACGTCATAGGCTGAAGGTGCGAACATAAATAATCTCGACGACTGCATGACAGTGTAGAAGAGTCGATCAGCGTTTAGCATGACATAAGTTATTTGAGACAGGCAGTAGTGATAGTAGCAAACGAGCATTCACTGTTGCTGTAAGGTTCTCACCGTAAGAATTTGCGGTGGCGTTGAGTCGGGTGGATAAAGAAAATCGACCTGCACCAACCGCCGATCGCCCTTCGCTAGTTTCAGTACAACTAACGGTTCGCCCTGCTGTCCGCGACGCTGCACTAAATGAAGATAACGAGTTTGCGGTAAGCCCTGATCGTCGTTGTAGCGGATACGCACCGTGCCTCGAAAGAAAACCTGCTTTGCGGGTGGTTGCAGGAAGCGGAGCCCCTTTTGAGGGTTGTCTTCCTTTAGCGGCGTTTCTAATGCGATCGCCACCGTCTGAGCGTGGTCAGTTGTATTCTGCAACGGCAGCGTCAGGTTGTACTCGATCGCATAGTTGCCATGTGCCTGGTAGGCCGTGTCGGGATAGCGGGCAACCATCTGGGCTGTTTGAATTTGACCAGTGCCCAGGGTGCCACGTAGCAAGGTACTGAGTCCGTAGGAAAACGCTTGACCCGGTTGGGGGAGGCTGAGAAACCAGTTGTCTAGAGTGGAATCACGTGTGTGCGCCGGATCGATGATTTGAGCCGTCCACTGTGATCCCTGTGAGACGCCTGCAACGCGACCGTAGATGATTTGCCCTTTGGTCTGCTCAGGCGGCGTTGGTACCCGATCGCGCGGCCCTGCAAGTGCTCCCGTCTTCAAGAGCGTTTGCCATGCGTCCAGCGTCGGAGGCGATTCGCTGCCATCAGCATTCTGGGTAGCAAACTTAGCCAGGCTCGCAGCATACAGAGGCGCGCTGCTACGCAGCCGAATGAGGGTCGATCGTCCATTAAGTGGCGGATTGAGAGTTCTTACTGGAATGGGCAAATTCAGCAGCAGTTGACTCTCCCCAGGGCTGATCACAATTTGAGCCGGAAAGTCTGTTTGTCGTCGTCCACGGAGCACTTCGTCGGTAGCACGGCTGCCTGGCCCAGCAAATACGGTTCCCAAAGGGTTCTCCACAGAGGTGGGTAGATCAACAAACGGGGCATCGGGTTGGCTGAGGTAGCTAGCGGCTTGCAGAATATCGACTGTCAATGTTTCGCTACCAGGGTTATGCAGCAAAATGCCCAGATAAAGAGTACGTAAATCGTTTGGTGTTTTTGCTTTAGCAATGTGGTGCGCAAAAACATCAAATCGCCCCTTTAATGGCGTATGCAAATGTGCTGTCGGGGATGCCTTGCCTTGTGGTGGAAAGGTTGACAGAAGAATGCCTTCCGCTTGCACCAATTCGGGGCTGTTGCTATTGAAAACTAAAACTGAATCAAGCTGTCCAGGCAGCGATCGCATGACTTGCGGCACAAGTATTTCCTGACTGGTACTTTTAGGTAGCTCTGGAGTTGCTTGCGCCAAGATTAAGCTTGAGATTAACGAAAACATATGCTGTAGCGTGATCGTCCTGGAACGGGATGAGAGACAGCGCCAGCTATCTCAAAAAAGCATACAGGACGATCGCAGCCAACCCCCAACCATACCTCAACCAATCATAGGGGCATGAGTGAAATCACTTTCATAACAGAGCTATAGCGTTAGCTGATCTGTCATCAACGATGTTGCTTTAGCATGCAAGTCCGCGATCGGCGTTCCAGAGTATCACCTTTTCAAGTGCAAAATGTTGGTTGAAAGCGCAACTTCACCTAGAAAGCTCGCTTTAAATCTGTTGAAGGAGCTGTAGAATCGTCAAGAAATCTTGCAGCACAGGCTCTAGATTTACCTCATGCAAAACCGGTACGTGAATGAAGAGGCATTGGCAACTTAAGCGATACGTTTGAATGTACTGCAAGACCGAGTAATACAGGTGATTACAAACAAAATCTCCGGCATCATCGCTGACTTGAGTGACCGTTAAATCCTC
The DNA here is from genome assembly GCF_003003795.1 of Stenomitos frigidus ULC18. Taxonomy (GTDB): domain Bacteria; phylum Cyanobacteriota; class Cyanobacteriia; order Leptolyngbyales; family Leptolyngbyaceae; genus Stenomitos; species Stenomitos frigidus_A. The sequence continues at coordinate 10,222 of NZ_PVWK01000124.1, forward strand.
CACAAGTCGATCGACATCAATGCTTGTTTGAAGGATCTTTGACTGATGCTTACCATTGGACTCTACAGTTAATTTTGTTCGGCTTTCGGCCATGCCACAGCAGACAATGATTTCTGGTTGCCACGCATCGATCTGGGCAATTACTTGTTGAGGCGCTGCTTGAAAATCAACGGGTAACTTGCGTAACACCGTCACCTTTTCACGCCATTCAGCAAACCGCTGCGGCTGACTCATCGCTGCAATCAAATCATCCGATGCATTCGAACGGTGATGGGCTTCCCAAATATCAAAGGACGTGAGCAAGATTCTCTTGGTCATACTCAGCCATAGTTAGGACAGCATGCAAAAGCCATCACTGCATTACCCGCCATACTAGTGTCTGGTGAGTAGCATTGAAGGTTAACAACCATCGATCAAGAGAACAGACTTGCAGAGCAGTGAATTGGTTCGCAAAGATCAGAAATATCAGTCTTTAAAGCTCAGAAGCAGCCGCGAAAATCTGTCACTGACAAAACCGTTCGACATTCATCGTAACAGTCTAAGGATCGTGGATTAAAGAAAATCGACAAATTATCTGCAGGTAGGGGCGCACGGCCGTGCGCCCCTACAGGAAATGCCGGAGTTATTAAATTCTTGTTCCTAAGTTGTCCTTCTCAGCTACGCAAACTGAGTAACTCTTGAGGGGATGCTAAAAGTTTGATTTTTGCTAGCAGCAGCTTCTTTTCAGGATTCAGGACGAAGAGCCAGGAAACATTCACTGAAAAGAGAGTGGTTTGCACCTTGCCAACCACTTGTACTTCGGTGCAATCGCCGTCTAGCAGTTTCACCACGCCTTGACGAGGTAGTAGGTTAAACCCCTTTGCTTCGGCTTGCAAATAAGCTGCGATTGCGTCTACACCCACCACCGCTTGCTCAAACGGTGGCTGCATTTCACCATCAGCAGCAAACAGGTGCCCCGTTGCCTGAAACGCTCCTTCGTTGAGTGTTTCAAAGTAGCGCAAAATCACTAGCTCACTGACGCCCGCGATCGTCAACGTGGTAGACGCCGTAGCATCCGGTTGGGCAATGGGTGAAGTTAAAACTTTCATAGCTCTATGTCAATGATGGGGCTGCAATCATGGCATTAACGCACCTTTAGCATACGGAGAGTAGCCCCAAAGAACGTGCTCCTTCAGAGAGATTGCGGCGCGATCAACCATGCGAATCAGCCCTTCTAAAGTTGGGGTTTAGGGGGTGAATTCCGACAGCTTTTGCGTAAGTCCTATCTACTGCATATTTTAAGGATTTACTGGAGTCGTAGGAACAACGACTGATCCTGGATTTGACGACGGTAGTGGCGTCGGCGTCGGTGATGGTGATGGCAGTGGTGATGGTGTCGGCGTCGGTGTTGGTGCTGGTGTCGGTGATGGTGTCGGTGATGGCAGTGGTGATGGTGTCGGCGTCGGCGTCGGTGTCGGTGTCGGTGCTGGTGTCGGTGATGGCGATGGCAGTGGTGATGGTGTCGTTACTGTCGGTGGTGGTGGATTAGTAGGAGGTTGGGAGCCGACAGACACAACATAAGGAGACGGGATCACAGACAGTTGCCCAGCATCCGCCAACGCTTGGTAAACGAAGGCAGCAACTTCAGCTCTAGTGGCTGGACGGGCAGGATTTAACTCTTTGACCCGAGGATAATTGACGACCAGGCGTCGATCGGTTGCAGCCGCGATCGCGCCATTCGCCCAGCTCGGAATTTGTGCAGCATCCTGGTAAAAGGACAGTGCATCCGTACTGGGGCTGCTGAGCTTCAGACCACTGGCTAGTGAGACCAACGCCTCCACGCGAGGAATCTGCTGATTCGGTTTAAACGTGCTGTCTGGGTAGCCGGACATAAAGCCCTTTTGATAGGCTGTTTGAATTGCTCCAGCACCCCAGAAATTGGCTTGAATATCCTTAAAAGCAAGGCTGGCACGTTCCGGTGGCAACGAAGCAAAGGCTTTACTCACGATCGCGGCGAACTGAACCCGTGTGACTGCCTCATCCGGTCGGAAGGTGCCGTCTTCAAACCCACTAATGATTTTCTGAGCCGCCAATGCGTCGATGTAATTCTTTGCCCAATTCGATTGCGTATCAACAAATGCCGTTAACTTAATGCTGGAGGGATTGGTCTCGCTGGTCAGGTAAACAAAACCCAGCGGCTTGCCGTTTGCATCGATACGCTTTGTCAATCGCCATCCAGGGCTAAGGTTGATCTTGGCAAAGGCTCCAGCAGAAGGAAGCCCGTTGGTTCTACCCACTTCGATCGGCGGTGCGTCGCGATTGGTTAAGTCAACGGCAAGCAAGACTAAATCATTATCCCGTTTGAGCACGCTGAGCTGTAAGAGCAAGCCAAAATCTCGATCGGCTAGACGGACAGAATAGCCGTTGCTGTCAGTGCTACGACCACAAATGCGAGTGAAGTCGAATTTCAGCAGCAGTGGATCGATGATCGTTGGGTTCGAGCCACTTTCACTCCAGCAAGGACGTTGATCAGAAAGTTGTTCCAGAATCAAAAGCTGATAAGCATCGGCGCTGTAGGGAGACGCAACCACAACAAATTTGCTGGGATCAACTTCTGTTTTTCCAAAGACGGCCGCGATCGTCGTTTTAGCAGGATTTAAGAGGCTAAGCGACGTTATACTCAGAGCCGCTACTAGCGATGCAAGGCGAAATCGTCTTAAAGTTACCATATCAGTAAGCCTATTTTTGTAGAAGCATTGAAGTGACTGCTGTTTCAATCGCTTAACAGCATACCAACCGATCGTGACGGTATGAATATTACCTTTAATTGACGTAGACCCAGGTTAACAGTGCCATTTACACTTGCGTAAATAATCCTTGATACCTTTTATGTCATCGTCTCTGTGGTTGTATCCTCTATCGAATGGGGGATGATGGCAACCTGCTCAATGCGGTAACCATCCATTGCCACAATTTCAAAATCAAATTGATTCCACGTAAATGATTCAGCAACGGTAGGAATATGACCTAATTGCTGCAAGATAAAACCACCAATTGTTTGGTAGTCAACGCCTTCTCCTAACGGCAACTGTTTGAAATGAAAGAGTTCTTTAAATTCATCGATCGGCAACATACCATCGACCAACCATGAGCCATCGTCACGCCTAATTGCCTGTGGTTCAAATGGTTCATTGCCAGTGTGAATATCGCCCACGATCGCTTCTAAGAGATCATTCAACGTCACTAAGCCTTGCGTTGCGCCGTACTCATCAACCACTACAGCAATGTGACTACCAGAGGTTTTAAACAGTTCCAGGGCGTTGAAAGCTCGAATACTTTCTGGAATATAAAGCGATGGTGTTAGCAGTTCCCTCAGCGCCGTTAACGTCAACGAGTGATCGAGGCTAGCAGCCAGCAATTCTTTCGCTCTCAAGAAGCCAACTGGGTGATCGACACTTTCCTGACAAACCAGAAAGTTGGAATGCACGCTAGCAATTACCTGCTGCTGTAAGGTTGCGATCGGATCGTCAATATCCAACCACACCATATCGAGCCTGGGCGTCATCAGCGCGCTCACTCGTTGCGCGCCCAATCGAAACACGCGCTCGACCATATCTTCTTGCGCCTCTTCTAACAGCCCTGCTTCGCGAGTGGCTGAGACAAGCAGCTGCAGTTCTGCGGGTGAATGAATTAATTCTTCGCTATTGCCCGTTTCTAAGCCAAGCGCACTCAGTACCCAATTTCCCAAGCTGTTGAGTGCATAAACAGCCGGACGGAAAAGCCTCAGGTAAAGCTCTAGCAGTTGAATGACAAATAGTGCCGTCTCTTCGGGGCGTTGCAATGCCAAACTCTTAGGCGCTAACTCTCCCAGCACGATATGCAGCGCCGTAATGATGGTAAACGCAATGAGGACACCGAGCGTATGAGCACCTACCAGAGCAAGGTTGCCAGGTAGCACACGTTCCAGCGCTGGCTCAATGAGAGCGGCGATCGCGGGTTCTCCCAACCAACCTAGGCCCAGCGACGACATGGTGACCCCAAGCTGTGTTGCCGCCAAATAGGCATCCAAATGGTTGACCGCCCGTTGTAAAACCTTGGCACGCGCCCGACCTTCAACCACCAACTGCTCCACACGGCTGCGACGCACTGCTACCAACGCAAACTCTGCCGCCACAAAAAAGCCGTTGGCGAACACTAAGACGATGACTGCTAGTAATTTACCGACGATTAGCAAGCCAGAAGACCCTGCCATACTCCATCCACAAACGACTGATTACCTTATGACAGTAGTGACCGAGACGGTAAAAAGGCAAGAGGAATTGCCACACAGTGCTAACGAACTTGCTCAGAACGTTCTCATATGGGATGTGCAATCTAAAGACACGGGTTGTGCAATCTAAAGGCCTTACAGTCAATCCATTGTGAAGTTGAATGTTGTTCTTGAAGATGAGAGACGTTTGGCGATGAGAAAAACTTATGGCAGAAAGACTTCCTTTGAACTGGAAGCCAGAGCGGTGGACATCATGATGACTGAATGCCTCATTAATGCCCGTGCTATTTGTGTCGCACCTATTTGTGGTTCAAATGGTTAGACGGCATTTTGTCGGAGCGTTCCATGGAACGCTCCGACAAAAATAGAACAACATGTCTAGAGCATCCCCCCGATTGGAACAACGATTAAAGAGCGTTCAAGGGACGATTAGGGTTTGGTTAATGGATGATCGACCCAGAGTACTTGTTGTCACAGAAGCCGATTAAGGCATGGTTATGGCTTTTCAGAGGCAATATAAATTTTTCTACGCACGTTCCTAACTGATGCTATTACCTGGTGTAGTGTTCTGCTGTCCTGCTTGTATACCATCATTCGCCAGGAGTTGTCCTCATGCCTTCCGTCTCCAAACGAGTTGCGATCGGGTTCACGGGGCTAGCGATCGGATGCACGTCTTTTCTAGTGCTCCAAAACACGCGTGCTCAAGTCCCACCGACAGGAACGTTTACGGCGACGCAAGTCTGCCCTGCAACGCAAGCTATCAATGGCAGAAACCCTGGCAACGTAAAGCTGACAGTTGGAACCCTCTACGCGGCTCAAGGTTTCAATAGTCCACAACGTCAGTTTGTGTTGCTGGCAGTCCCAGGAGCGACACCCGATCGACGCTGGGTAAGTGCCACTTGCGGTGAGTTCCAGGCCAATGGTGGCAGTAATCCAACGCCCAGCCCAACACCTGATCCAACGCCTGACTCGTCGCCCACTCCAAGACCAACGAATTCGCCTATTGCCTCGCTCCTGCCATTCTTTGATACAGAAAATAACCCTGTTCCAGTCGATTTCCCAAGTGGCGCTCAGAAGGACATTTCGCCTCCACCACCAGAGCTAGAGGAGTTTGATCGGAAGATTCTGACACTCTGCGGAGCCGAGTTCGATGCCCCCGTCAGTAGCGCCAAGTTCCGTCAGTTGATGACGTTTTATCCCGACGTGGTTCGTAAGCTCAAGCAGGTAACAGCCGGTGAGCTGAAGCCTAACCGCCGCTCCGATAGTCAGTTTTTAGATGATTTGACTGCTATTTGGTTTGAGCAGAAGGGCTTTAAACACATTTTCTGCGGCGAAAAGGATGGTAAGAGCATCGGTGGACTGCATTTTGTTGGTCGTTACCTGGAGTTTCAGCAGAAGGGCATTGCAGGGCGCATTCTCCGCGCTGGAAACGGCAGAAAGGCAACGCAAGAAGTGGTGGATGGTGAAATTTACACCTTTGGGGTCGCGATCGTGCAAAACGGTCGGGTCATTGCAGACAATCCCATCAAAGGCTATCCTTACACGCTCAATGCACAGGAAACATTGCTAGAAGGCACGCGCGGCTTCAAGCTGTTTAAGTCTACTTCTAGCGAATCCAAAGGTTGTTTGTTGACAGTTACAGTTCCAGGTACTACACCGTATCAAGCCGTTTTTGTCAAAAAAGCGGGCGCTATTCGCACGTTTTACCCCGATGCTACGCCTGACACCAGTCGCAATGACTCGTGCGACCAACCTTCCCGGTAAGAAACCATGCGCAAAAAAGAGACGAACGGCGCGATCGCGGTGCAGGCGATCGCAGGCTCCTACGTTGTCCTGCTGGGCATCGATCTGGCAGAGTCAAATCGTGTCGGTGTGTTGGGGTTTGCGATCGAGCGCCTCGACCATACTGAAGACGAGCGCTACTGGCTCAAGGGCTTTCGTACTTTTGAGGAAACCAATCCCAACTTACCTCCTGGTAGTCTGGTATCGACACTAGAGCATCCCATTCAAGCGTTTCTCTGGGGCGATTTCACGGCCAAACCTGCTCATGACTACACGTATCGCGTCGTTGCACTGCGTGGCAAACCCAAAAAGCTGGAGCAAGGCGAAACGGTAGAGGTCTCTATTGCCACTGAGGATGAGGCCACAGGCACTCATGCCGTGTACTTTAACCGGGGAGTCGCTGGTTCTCAGGCGTATGCCCGCAAGTTCAAGAATCTGCCGCCTGATCAAGTGCCCAAAAGGCTTGCCTGGTCGTGGCTGTCTCGTGGGTTAGTCGAAGCGCTACTGGCGTTTATCAAGCAGGCGAAGGGTAGCCAATATGAGCTCCGGGCAGCACTTTACGAATTTCAGTATCAACCCGTGCTGGAAGCGTTTGGTGCAGCACAGAAAACGGGAACGGCTGTCAAAATCATCTTTGATGCCAAGCCGAATGGTCAGAACTACCCCAACCAGGCAAACCGGGACGCGATCGCCACTGCCCAAATTGCATCTCTGACGCGGCCTCGCCAAACGAACCCTAGCTACATCGCTCACAACAAATTCATCATTTTGCTGAAAGACGGTAAGCCAATGCAAGTGTGGACAGGTTCCACCAACATCACGGATGGCGGCATCTTTGGGCATTCCAATGTGGGACATATTGTGCGCGATCCGGCTGTGGCTGACAGCTATCTCGCCTATTGGGAGCAACTCAGTCACGATCCTGCTGCCGTCAAGCTGCGTCCCTGGAATGATGAGCAAACACCTGTCCCAACCGGATTACCACCAGCGACAACGACCACAATCTTCAGCCCTCGCCGCTCTTTAGCCGCATTGGAATGGTATGCCGATCGCATGGAAGCAACCCATACGGCTGTGTTTCTCACCGCTGCGTTTGGTGTGAATGATCTGCTGGCAACCGTGCTGGCGGCAGATAAAGATTACCTGCGCTATGTCTTGCTGGAGAAAGAAGGCGGCAACATTGAAACGCTACGGCGTGATCCTGACACGCGTATTGCTGTTGGGGCTGTAAAAAAAGGCGGAACCTTTGATCGCTTCCTGCAAGAAAAGACCACCAACTTAAATACGCATGTCCGCTACATCCACACAAAGTACATGCTGATTGATCCCCTCAGCGACGACCCGATCGTCATCACGGGTTCTGCTAACTTCAGCGATGCCTCGACCAAGAACAACGACGAAAATATGCTGGTGATTCGGGGCGATCGACGTGTTGCCGATCTTTACCTGGGCGAATTTATGCGGTTATTTAACCACTACTATGCCCGCTATGTCGCCACCATCCAAAGTACGGATGCTAACGAGGCGCGATCGGTTTACCTCAAACCCGATGATTCCTGGCTTAAAGGCTATTACGAAGCAGGCTCACCCAAGCAAAAGGAGCGGTTGTATTTTGCGGGTTAAGGTTAGTGTCGTGGGCAAGCATGATCCCGTCAGCTAGCATCTCGCAAGTTTGCTACGCTAAATAACGACTGGCACTAAAGAACAGATGCATTCAGTTATCCTGTCCGGCTCAGAAGTCAGGGATGGTAGCACTGGAGCGGGCATTCTGTAGACTAACTCCGATACCTTCCCAGCACTTGGCGATCGCCTGACTCCTTTTTCCTTTACCCTTTAGCCTTTCCCCATGTCCGACCCCTACTCCCAACCTAACCGCGAATGGTGGGCACAGCGCTGGATCGATGTGCTCGAGTCCTTTGGCTGGGTGCGCCGTCTGGCGCGAGCTCGCACCTATGCACGCGAAGGCAACGTCCTCAATATTGACTTTAAGGGATCAAAAGTAGCTGCGAGAGTTCAGGGTACAGCGCCAGAACCTTACAAAGTGTCTCTGTCGCTCGATCCCTTTGACGATGACCAGTGGAGCTATGTCATTGAATCGATGGCGGAACGGGCAATTTTTTCTGCCAAACTGCTGGCGGGAGAGATGCCCCAAAATATCGAAGAAGTCTTTACTGCCAATGGATTGAGCCTCTTTCCCTTTACCAAATTTGACATTCACAGCAAATGCTCCTGCCCCGATCCGGCAAACCCATGTAAACACATTGGGGCCGTTTATTATTTGCTAGGCGATCGCTTCAGTGAAGATCCGTTCGTCCTCTTTCAGCTACGCGGCCGCACCAAAGAGCAAATTATCGAAGCCTTACGCCAAATTCGGAGTGCAGGGAGCGAGGTCAACGGGACAACTGCTCAAGACGATTCCCTTGCTTCACAGTCTACTGCAGATCAGCCAAATGTCTCAGCACCACTAGCGGTCGATCGCTTCTGGCACTACACAGAGCAGCTAGAGTCATCACTCGTTGTCATTGCACCGCCGCCTAGCAGCGAGACAGTCCTGGATGTGCTTGGCTCCATACCGCTAAAAGTTGACTCCAACGCAGAAGCAGCGTTCACACAGACTGACTCGCAAGCGCTGACAGACCATCTTAAAACCATTTACCAGATAGTTAGCCAGCAAGCCATTTTGGCAGCAATGAAGGCCGGAGACGCAACATAAGTAACGCCCTTGCATCAGGTATGAGTGAGAGTGGCATCTGTGGGAATACAGAGCAAATTATCTCCCTGCGTACGGATCATGCCACGTTGACGAAGTTTACCCATGAGCCGAGTGACCGTCACACGGGTTGACCCAATCGCGCTACCAATCTGAGCGTGAGTCAACGGAAAGGGCAAACAGTAGCCCTGTTCAGTCGGTTCACCGTATTCTTCGATCAACAGCGTCAGGAAACCCAGCAAGCGGTCGATCGTCCGACGCTGACCCAAGGTGCTGAGCCACAGGAGCTTGCGTTGATGCTGATAGCGAAACGCATCCAAGACCTCTCGGCGAAAATGGGGCCAATTATCCAGGTCATGCCAGTACATCCAGAGCACTGACGTCTGATCGACATGAGCGTAGCTTTGCAGCGTAAATGGCGATTGAGCCACAATCTCAAAGGGTTGCCCTGCTCCAACGAACCCCAAAAACGCTTCTTCTGGACTGATGCGAGGAAGACGCGAAGTGCTAGTATTGCCAGTCGCGTTGACTTGTGCGCTACCGACTAAGCGCACAGCACCTCGTTGGACTAAGTAGACCAGCCCAGGCCGAGTGGGCAATTTCTCATCCTTAACAAACGTGCGAACACGGTAGTGCTCTTGAGACCAATCAATGATCCGCTGCCAGGTGAGAAACGGACGAGATGCCTCTGAATTAGATGTTACTGAGTACATAGGCTGCAGGCTGTAGGATTTACTAGGAATAGCAGGGAAGACGTAAAATCACTCACTGCGACTAGAACGCCAGACTCTACGCCTTAAGCCGAAGTCAGGGCACTGCGACAGAAAGGTACTATAAGTTTACCTTCACATCCATTTTGTGGTTTCCGCAAGTACATTAAATACATTAATTAAACTGATAACGTCGCCTTTGAAACGGTAGTGCAATGCGATCGCTGATGACGCTCAGGAGTTCTTGATCAAGCGGATGTATCCAATCCATTCAGTTTAAGGTGCGAAGGCGGACTGAAACAGTAACCTTCGGCATAGGCAATGGTGGCTTTGAGTCGCAGGGTTGGAGTGATAACTGGCAGATATTGAACTAGCTTTCGCAATGCTATCACTGTTACGAATGAGACTACATTTAGCACTGACCCTCTGGATCGTCTTGACGGATGTAATGGCTACCAGTGCTGGAAAGGGTGCTGAGCTAAAGCGATTAGACTCTGTACTGGGTGCTCAAGCAATACCGCTTAAGCGGACTGGCAAGGCAATGCCACTGATTTATACCAGTGCGATCGCACATCGTTTGGCTAATCAGATGACGAACCAGAATGATCCCGCTGCCACGATCGCGGCTCAATTGGTTGACATCCTACTAGAAGCGTTGCCTGATGACCTTGGAGCTTTACGGGGGGTGACCGTGCAAGCAACGGTCGCTGGATTGATTCACTTTGAGGTTGGTGATCGCGCGATCACGGTATGGCTAGATCAAATCCTTACCAATTCGCTACCCTCACAAAGGTGGCCGCCAGTACCAATGGCTGAAAGAGAGCGGCAGGCCATGCTGGAGTCAGCAGCAATCTTTGAGGCACAGTATGCGCACGCCCGCTGCTGTTCTCTTTTGCGGCTTGCCCACCGTGAAGCCTTCATCAATCTAGAGACGCTTGAGGCATTACCGTGTGACTGGCGTCTTAACAGTTTTACACCGCTCTCCTGGCTCACTACTTCTGCCCAGCTTTCGCTTAACCACCCCGCCGATCGCTACTTGCTGGTGCAGTTGGTTGATGCATTCGATCGCCTCTCTGATCCATCCCCGCAACGGACCCTGGCATCACTCGTGAGATCGGCACAAGCTGTGTCACAAGCCTTTCAGGTCTTCCATCGCACGCATCCGCTATGCGATCACACTGGGCAAGAGCCAGCGTTAGTAACGGCTCAATTAGGATTACTAATGGCAACCCAGCGCATTCTTTACTGGCTTCTGGCCGATGGACTGCATCTTTGCCCTGTGAGCGAGCTCTAAGACGCTAACCAGAAAGCGCTCTCCCGTGGTTCCAATGGATGCAACAATCTGGCATCGATCGAACATAGGCTTTCTAAGGCATAAGTTTTTCTGATTGGTAAACTAATGGACAACGCCCTCATAGTCGGCTATATTCTAGGTGTGTGAGGAGCGAACCAGCAAGAGCACCGAGACGAAACACGGTCAGTCGTCGGTGCTCTTTCTGATTTTAAAGGGGTATCGTTCAACAGCCCCTAGCCTTAACGCTATCAATCACCTAAGTTGCAGAGATATGCTGAAGTCTGAGGCGTTAGTAGAACGATGCAAATTCATCACTAAGTCTCATTTTTAGTCACGCAGCATAAAGCGTTTCAGCCTTGAGGTGGTTTGCTCATCTGATGCAGAATTTTTCAAGGTCGAATCTTTCGGTTCAAAATTACAGTTCCTCAACTGGTTGTGAGCTGGTTGACTGACAAATCTTTTAGCGATCGATTGTCCCGCCCTGCACTGAAAGTGCGGGCTCACAGAAGGAAGTCCTCTGTAGGCTTTGCCTTCCCGAAGGGTAGCAGACTGCAAGCGTCTTGCAACCCGTTTCAACGGGTTTTGCACCGTTAGCTCGGATTTTATCACGGGCGGGTGAGCAACGGAGCAATTAGCTTTTCAAGGCTTGTGTTGATCAGGGTGATGAGATGTCAACCTGTGACAACAAGATGATCAGAGCGAAATGATAGGCTTAAAATCTCTTCTTTGAGTCTGTTCGCGCTGCATCATGGCTTGCCCTATGTCAACGGTCGTTGCTCCACTTCCACCCTGGACGATTAGAACACATCCCTTTCATTGGGGCGATCGCACCTATTTGATGGGCGTGCTCAACGTGACGCCCGATAGCTTCAGTGATGGCGGGTTGTTCAATAGCCTGGAAACCGCGATCGCCCAGGCACGAACGTTAGTGGCTGCTGGTGCAGATATCCTTGATATTGGGGGACAATCCACTCGCCCTAATGCTGTTGAGATCTCGCTAGACGAAGAGCTTGGTCGTGTCCTGCCTATCATCCAGGCAATGCGGCAGGAAACAGACATCCCCATTTCGATCGACACGACACGAGCAGCCGTTGCACAGGCCTCGATCGCCGCTGGAGCCGATATCGTCAATGACATTTCTAGCGCCACCTACGATCCAGAAATGTTGCCAATCGTAGCCGCTTTAGGAGTGCCACTGGTCTTGATGCACATTCGCGGTACGCCCCAAACGATGCAGCAGCTAACAGATTACGACGATGTGGTCGACGATATTCTCAGCTTTTTGCAGTCACGCCTTGAGGCTGCGATCACCGCTGGCATTGATCGCAAGCGTCTTATGATTGATCCCGGCATTGGGTTCGCCAAAACCTACAACCAAAATTTAGAAATTCTCCGTCGCCTGCCTGAGTTACGTGCGCTGGGTTATCCTCTTTTGGTGGGAGCATCCCGCAAAAGCTTTATTGGGCATCTGCTGAATCAACCCGACCCGAAAGAACGGGTGTGGGGAACGGCTGCGGCTTGTTGTGCTGCGATCGTGGGCGGTGCCGATCTACTCCGAGTTCACGATGTGCGCGAATTGAACGACGTGTGTCGCGTTGCTGATGCTATTTTTAGGCACTAGACTAGGCGCGAGCTTTTGGAGCGAGAAAGTTGCTGCACTTCTTGTTGGACACTCATACCAATCTTCAACGCTTCATTGAGCAGTTCGACATACTCACTGGCCTGATTATTGACTTCCAGAGTTCTGAGGCTGACAAGATTGGCTTCAATGTTGTCAACGAGGTCAGCCCGACGAGCTAAAAGGCTGCGGTTCTGTCGCAGGATTTTTTCTGTCATGAGACCACAAACCAGGCTGCTGCGAGCGATCGCGATCGCGTCGATGGCTTGGTGGCGGTTGCTTGTTTGTGCCTGCAACGTACCGATTGCGTCTAAGCGATCCATCACATCAACGGCTCGTACAACGTCGTTGTATTGATCAACCTCGTCGAGTAATCGTGCCAGTGGCAGAAATGCCTTTTTTCTCAAACTCATGGTCAGATTCCAGCCAATAACAAGCGCGATCGTAACGCTCAGAGTGACTTGTAAAAACCTTGAGATGGTTGCTAAATCACTTACAGCATTGGCATTATTTCGTACAAAAACCAGCCCCACTGGTAAGGTCAAGATCATTGACAGTATGAGTGCGAAGACCTGCATCAAGCCAAATGAAAGTATTCGTTTTGGCGATTTGAAAATGCCTGGTCGAAAATTACCCCCAACAATACTGCCGATGAAAAGATCATTGACTTCAAAGCCAGTGAGACGTTCTAACTCTTTCGCTGTAATGGCTAATGCTTTCAGTTCGGGGTTCATTTCGTTCAGCGTTAAAAGCCTGAATTCAACTATTGATTCACGCAAGAAATGATTGGCCGTTTTAAGAGAAAAGACTTAGAAAAGCATTCCAAACACCTGAAAAGAAGCTCCCTTCTCTGGCGCGAAAAAGCTCAAACTTTCCTGGAGACCCGAAAAAGGGCCGTAAGGTCCAACCCAATTGGCTACCCACAAAGCCATAAAGCACTAACCAAAAACGCAAGATGTTTCTACGTACTTTAATGCTCTGACTGGCCCCATCCTCATCGATCGGTTTCATCACCTGATAGAGAAAGGAAACCCCCAGTACACCTGTTAGCCCAAAAATAGCGACATTCAGGAGTAAAAAGAACGAATAATCGTTAACAGTAATCAAGAAAAATAAGGTCACTGGGGCAAAGCCGCACAGCAATATAGCAATCACTGAAACAGCCGTTAGTAAATAGGTGAGATGTTGCCCGATCGTTTGTTTGGAGCCAAACAGTGCATTAAAGATATAGAGTGTTGGCAAGCAAATTAATAGCGTCAGCAGATATAACGCTGGGAGTTTGATCGCTGAAGATGCTACTTGAGGCGCACTATGAAACGCGCCGATAATAGCTCCATAAATGGCAAAAAAGCAGGAACTGGAAACGAGCAGCGCCGTTATTTTACTTTTTAGTCCGATACCCTCGTAGATTTCTGCCAAAAAATCTTTGCGATCGCGCAGTAATGCGATAACGGTGGAAAAGTAGTTCATCGGTGAATCTCCTATGTGCCGTAGAGTGATAGCAGAGTCGATCGGGGGCAACGTTACATACAAATTGGTTCCTGGCATTTCGGATGCTTCATAAAAACCTCACGATTGTGGTGAAAGTGGCAAGTAGGAGAGCTCGGCAGTAAGAAAGCTAGAAATAAGGATTACCGCTAGCATTCCCCACAATTGCCTATGATGAGGAGTGAAGGCGTTAGTTTCGTGCTATGCAATTTATTGATCAGGCGGACGTTCAGGTACAGGCAGGTAATGGAGGCGATGGGCTGGTTGCCTTTCGGCGTGAGAAGTACGTGCCTGCTGGTGGCCCGTCAGGTGGCAACGGTGGCCGAGGCGGTTCCGTCATTTTTCGGTCTGTAGAGAACCTGCAAACGTTGCTCGATTTTCGCTACAACCATCTGTTCAAAGCCGACGATGGGCAGCGAGGCGGGCCAAATAATCGGACAGGTGCATCCGGGCACGATCGCGTGATTGAGGTTCCCTGCGGCACGATGGTTTACGATGCCGAGAGCGGCGAATTGTTGTGCGATCTGGTGGAACCAAATCAAATTTTCTGCGTTGCGAAAGGTGGCAAGGGCGGTTTGGGCAACCAGCACTTTCTCAGCAACCGTAACCGCGCACCAGAACGGGCCCTACCAGGACTGCCCGGAGAATTTCGCTTGCTGCGGATGGAACTTAAACTGCTGGCAGAAGTGGGCATTATTGGTCTACCCAACGCTGGCAAATCGACATTGATTGCGGCGCTATCGTCCGCACGACCGAAAATTGCGGACTATCCCTTTACAACGCTAGTGCCTAACTTGGGCGTCGTTCGTAAACCAACTGGCGACGGTACCGTGTTTGCCGACATTCCAGGGCTCATTGAGGGCGCGCATATGGGAACGGGTCTCGGCCATGACTTTTTGCGCCACGTCGAACGGACTCGTCTACTCTTACACCTCATTGATGTCACCAGCCCTGATCCGATTGCCGACTACCACACTATTCAACAAGAGCTTGAGGCCTATGGACGGGGACTGACCGATCGACCACAGTTTCTGGCGCTCAGCAAGCTCGATGCCGTCAGTCAAGATGTTGACGCGGTTAACGACCTTGCGGCTCAGTTGCGTGAAGTGAGCCAGGTGCCCGTCTTTCAAATTTCTGCCGTTGCCGGTATTGGGTTAGAGCCACTGCTGAACCAGGTCTGGCAATCACTAGACGCATTACAAACAGAGGCGTTAGCCACTGACGCCTCTCTACAAACGGATGCAAATGAGAACATCAGCTTACCGATTATTGATATCGACTTGATGAATCCGCTTCCTCTCAATCGCTAGCGTGTTGCTGTATCCAACGATGGAGACTGAGTGATGGCAGTTTCTGTCGGCATGATCAGAGCGCCTGAATGAGCAGGATCAGTACCAGCTTGAGGGGAGGACTGCCCAGGCGCTAGAGGTCTTGAGGTCGTCGGACGATTCTGATCGGCAGGGGCACGGTTCAAGTATTGGTAGACTGTGCGCGAAGCCTTCTGTACCAGGTCGTAGGCGCTATCGTCGTTAAACGATCGCTTAACCAGCACAGTCAAGGCATAGCGCTTACCGCTCGGCATATCAATCAAGCCCACATCACCGATCATGCCGCCAATGTCACCTGTTTTATGAGCGATCGTGGCGCCTTTGCCCAAGCCCTGAGGCAGTTGGCTCCGGTTTACAGTTCGCTGCATGATGTCTAACACACGATCGCGCGATCGTATCGAGACAAGCTCCCCCTGGCTGATGCGCGTCATCAAGAGCGCCATATCCCTGGGACTGGTCGTATTCGTGCCGCTTAAGTCAGGCAACAGACTGTTAATCGCTGTTGATACGAGCCCCCAGGAGCGGAACCGTTGATCCAAAGCCGACATACCTCCCAAACGAGCAATCACCATATTGGTCGCTGTGTTGTCGCTAATGGTAATCATTTTAGTAACGGTTTCTAGCGCCGTGAATTGCGTTCCTACTGGCAATCCCTGCATCTCGCCCGAACCGCCCGCCACCAGCTCTTTTCGCATCGTTAACAGTTCATCCAGGCGAATTTTGCCTGCATCAACATCCTGAAAAAAGGCAATCAGGATGGGCACTTTGATCGTACTGGCAGCCGCAAAGGAGGCACCACCATTAAGATCCAAATAGGCACTGGAATCCAGCTCATACAAAAAGATGCCGGGTGTTAGCTGAGGCATTTTCAAGGCAAGGGCTTGCAAGTCTGCCTTGAGGATCGCCAATTCCTGCCCCGTCTTGGGCAACTGCACGGCTGAAGCGTCTAGCGAGGTGCTTTCTATAGAGGGTGTGCCTTGTGCTGTTGCCGCGCCTGGATTGGCCTGTGCCATTTCAACCGCTGCCGTTTTTTTAGTCGCTTGTTGGGATGCGCCTGCCGATAAGCGAGAACCAGGATCTACCATCGACAACATTGTGCCAGCCAAAACGCCAATACCAACGCTCAAAATCAGCATTCGAGCGGCATACAGCCCTGCTGAAAAACTGCGCGATCGCGGACGGGTAGGCTCCTGCTTGTGTGCTTGTGCACCGGAGAACTTGAAATCAGTTGCTGACGTTCTATCAACACCTGGGCCGTAGCTACGCTTGCTGGTGCCACCTGGACGTGTACGCTGCCGTGCTTCGCGCTTGAGCGTGAGAGCATTTGCCTGCTCTCGCCCATCCAACTGTGAGCGAGACTGAAACGCTGGGATTGTAGAGGCGCCAGAACTCAAGGGAAACGATTGCGAACTCCCAGAGCGATATGACGTCTCCTGTCGAGGGGACACTTTCCCCTTCCGCTTAACCGCATTGGTATTGGCTGCAGAGGTGCTTCCAGAAAACTGACGCGATCGTCCTAAAACTGCCTGCCGCACCTGCTTGTCAGCCAGCTTTGAGGCTGTTTGCTCACTTGACGATCGCTGAGAACCCTGGTTTAACCGCTGCAACAGAGCATGGGGTGGGTGAACACTCGTCGCATTCAAGTCTTTTCGTTTTGCCTGCGCAGCTGAGCGGCGAGAGGTTTTCTGACTACCCCGCCCAAACAATACCTGCCAGAAGGAAAGGCGCTGCCGCCTTGTCTGACGAGAAGCGCTGCCGTTTGGTGCTGCACTAGCATCTCTCATACCAGACGACCGAAAATCCGACTGCTGCGAAGCTCGTGGTGATTGCCGATGAGCACTGGAGTCGTCACGTACCATCCGCCCCGAACCAGAGATTCGAGTGGGGTCTAACGAATCATTACTGCGTGACCTGCGCGGCAGACCGCCTGATTCTGGCATAGCACACTCCGACAAACGCTGAGGATAAAAGAGCAAGACTGACACAACTGTATTCGCACATGCCTCAGTAACGGATGACAGGTTGAATCTTCAGTCATCAACGACCAACCGCTTGTGTAAGCCCTTAAAAGATATCAGAATTGTAGACTAACCTTTCACAAAAAACCGAGCGTTTTCAGCTGTCAGTATAAACCTCCAAACAGTTTCTCAGGTGTGATTCAGCGATCATCCACCAGATCTTGAGTACTTTTAGCCTCAGTTTTTTTCTGATTGGCTTTTTGGGTTGCCCACGCTACCTGGCTTAAAATGCCACGCAGCATGGCCACTTCCTCGTTGGATGGGAAAGCCCGATTAAACAAACGCCGAAACTTTTGCATCCGGCTAGCGGCTGTATGTGCTTGCAGATAGCCGATCGCGAGCAATACTTCTTCCAGTTGCTGGTAGTAGCCTTCTAAAATATCGAGAGTGGCGGGGGGGGAGAGTGGCGGGGGGAGAGGAGAGGCGGCCTTAGAAGGATGGTTTAAGTGTTGAGAATGGGCTTCTGAGCTAGCAAGCGCTTGTTCTTCCCTGGCTTCTGACTCTTGACTTCTGACCTCTGATTCCTGCTCCCTTTCCCACTGGTAAAGCTCATAGCAGCAAATCGCCACCGCTTGCGCCAGGTTCAAGGCTGGATAAGTAGGGTGAGATGGAATCGCCACAAACCGCTGAGCATAATTCAGCTCTTCATTACTTAACCCTCGATCTTCAGGGCCAAAGATTAGCGCTCCACGTTCCTGAGGGGCTGCTTCGAGTAGCCAGGGCAGCGCTGTTCGAGGAGGCTCCAACACTGTAGCGACTCTGGGCCGAGCGGTAGTCGCGATCGCCCGCTGACAGCCTTGCAATGCCTCTGGTAGTGTCTTAACGACCGTAGCCCCTTCCAGAACATCTGCAGCATGAACGGCCATGAGTCGTGCTTCTTCCCCTATCTGATCGCAGTGGGGATTAACCAGTACCAGATGATGCAAGCCCATGTTTTTCATGACGCGGGCGATCGCGCCCACATTGAGGGCACCTGCTGGTTCCACTAGAACAATACGGAGCGTTGCTAATACCGACTCAGTCATGTGTTAGAAGGTAAGAAGTGGGAAAGGAAGAAAGAGACAAGGCGATGTTGCGCTCTCACCCATTGCGCTTACACGCTGAACCTGAATTCTACCTCCTGCCTTCTGCCTTCTGACTTCTCTCCCCTCACCTCTTACCAAAATGGGACGCGCCCGCGCCAAAGCCGACTTGCCAACGAAAATCTGTCCTGTTTGCGATCGCCCCTTCACTTGGCGTAAGAAATGGGAAGCCTGCTGGGATGACGTGAAATACTGTTCAGAGCGCTGCCGTCGCCGTCGTACTCAGAGTCATTAGGGTTCGTTGTAAAACTTTATCGGTAGATCAGAAAAGCGATTAGTTGTTAGTCATTAGCAGTTTGACTTTCGCTACTGTTGCTTAATGGTAGGAACCGGATGGGGGGAAAGCGTGTTCCAGTGAGACTGTGTTCAGTTCATCACAGAGCGCAGTCGCCGTTATAGGATCTGAATCTGCTGCCTTCAACCATCGTCGGAAGCAAAGGGGCGATCGCTGTGTGATTCAGCTTCCTTTTTCGAACCATCAATCACTAGCAACAACGTCCACAGTACAGAGGTTTCAGTCATGTCAGCAGAACGGGTGCAACCCAAACTGATTATTCACGGTGGAGCCGGAAGTTCCTTGAAAGGAAAGGGCGGCGTTGAGTCAGTACGCAAATCGCTTTATCGCGTCATTGATGAGGTTTACGCCTTGCTGCGATCGGGGGCTACAGCTCAAGCAGCGGTGATTCATGGCTGCCAGATGCTTGAGGATGATCCCCGCTTTAATGCTGGCACTGGTTCCGTGCTGCAGTCGGATGGGCAGATTCGCATGAGCGCTGCTTTGATGGATGGGGCAAGTCAACGCTTCAGTGGTGTCATCAACGTTTCGCGAGTACAGAATCCCATTACCCTGGCGAGGGCGCTGCAAACCTCCCACGATCGCGTTCTGTCTGATCATGGAGCTGCCGAACTGCTGCGCGAACTAGAATTACCCGCCTATGATCCTCTAACAGAAATTCGCCTACAGGAGTGGATACAAGAACGTCAGGGCAACTTCTCCAGAGAAATGGCAGGAGTTGTAGCCGAGCGCGAACTGGTTGAGGACACAGCGGGACGCGGCACGATCGGCGTGGTTGTTTTGGACGATCAAGGCTGCATTGCAGTTGGCACCTCAACAGGTGGCAAAGGTTTTGAACGCATTGGGCGGGTAAGTGACTCTGCCATGCCCGCCGGGAACTACGCCACCGCCCGCGCAGCCGTAAGCTGCACGGGCATTGGCGAAGACATTATCGATGAATGTTTGGCCGCTCGCATTGTGGTGCGCGTTGACGACGGGCAGCCCCTTGTCAGTGCCTTTGAGCGCTCGTTTAGAGAAGCCCACCAGCACCAGCGTGATTTGGGCGCGATCGGATTAGATGCGACTGGCGCGATCGCCTGGGGCAAAACCAGCGAAGTCCTTCTCGCTGCTTATCACGATGGCGAAAAAGTCGGCGATACATTGGAATGGGACGATGGTCTGCTGGTAGGTTGCCTGCCAGGGTAGAGTTTTGAGTTGGAAGAGAGGCATGAGGGATGAAAGCTAAAGGCTAAAGGCTAAAGGCTAAAGGGTTTGAGTTTTGAATTGCCTCCCTATTCCTTTCTGCCCTCTGTCTCCTTCTAACCACTAACCACTAACCACTAACCACCCTCCTGCCTCTTGCCTCCTCTCCTACAACTCAAAACTCAAAACTCAAAACTTCTGCTCTAGTTCCGATGGTTGTTGCTGTAATGAACCCTCGCCCCTGCCCACTGCAGCTTTTCTCGTAGCGTTTGGTAGTACGAATAGTTCTCTCTCAGGATAATAAACTTTGCCTGACAGTCCGCAGTGCGAATGTCAACCCGTTGCCCTGGCCAGATTGAAGTTGCCAGCACTCCATCCAT
Source organism: Stenomitos frigidus ULC18 (assembly GCF_003003795.1). GTDB lineage: Bacteria > Cyanobacteriota > Cyanobacteriia > Leptolyngbyales > Leptolyngbyaceae > Stenomitos > Stenomitos frigidus_A. Next base: position 30,358 of record NZ_PVWK01000124.1, read on the forward strand.
CCAGAGTTTAGTGTTCAGCTCATGGTCAGCTAGCGGCCAGATGCTAACTACAGAACCAGGCGGGAGGATAATCGGTCGGCTGGAAAGACTGAGAGGGCAAATGGGCGTGACTGTAATCGCATCCATACCGGGATGAATGATGGGGCCGTTTGCCGCGACTGTGTAACAGGTTGATCCAGTTGGCGTTGCCACAATCAACCCATCACCCTGGTACTGATCCACAACCTCACCGTCGATTTCCATTTCCAGGATCGACGTGATCATGCGATCGGCAGACGCAGGCTTAATGCACATCTCATTCAGGGCGAGATAGCGATCGCTCACCAACTCTAGATTGGTGCGATGACCCTCAAACACACCTGCTTGCAGCATCATGCGCTGTTGTACTGCGAACCGATCTTCCAGCAGACGATCCCACACCTGCTCAGACTGTTCAAAGTCGTCCAGAGATTCGGTGAGAAAGCCTAGATGACCACCCACATTCACTGCAAGAATCGGAATCTGATCGGCAGCCAGATTACGGGCAGCCGTCAGCGCAGTACCATCCCCACCCAATACGATCGCCAGATCGATTGGTTTTGTCACAGAAGCAAGAAAGACAGGATAGGGATTATCCTTCGGACCGCTCGGCCCCATTAAGACGTGGCATTGACGACTCTCTAGCTGCTTGGCGCACTTTGCAGCCCAGCGTTGGCTCATGATATCGCCAGCTTTATGAGCAATGATGACCTGCTTCAGTTGCACGTTGAATCGTTTTTGGTTGATCGTTATTGGCTTTCAGTCTACTAACAACCAAGGAGATTTCTTGCAAATAAAATACCCATAGGGGCGGTTTGACACCAAAGCGATCGGCTAGAGGCAAAGACACTGGCAAAACCTGCCCTTTACCAAGCGGCACTTTTTTCTCGGAAATCACTCAAAAACTAGCCACTATCGGCCTTGATCAGGGTTACCACTTCAGCAGATTGAACTGTTCCATATCCACTGTGTCGCGGTTACGGTAAATTGCAAGCACGATCGCCAAACCAACTGCCGCTTCGGCAGCCGCGATCGCAATTACAAAGGTCGTAAAGACCTGACCTTTAATATCCTGAGCATCCAAGTAGTTGGAGAATGCCATCAGATTGAGGTTGACTGCATTCAGCATCAATTCGATCGACATCAATACACGCACCGCATTACGACTCGTGATCAAACCAAAAATGCCGATACAGAACAGTGCGGCTGCCAGAACAAGAAAGTATTGAAGCTGCATCAATGATTACCTCACCTAATTATTCTGATCGGAGGGTGAACGCGCGATCGTCCCTGCTGCCGTACCGGGTCCGACCGCAATCAACTCACGCGGACGCTCTGGCAAGGTCAGTGCTGGCTGATGGAGTGGTGCTACCGCATCATCTGGCAATAACTCGCGTCGCGCCAGGATGATCGCCCCAATCAGCGCCATGAGCAGCAGTACCGATGCTAATTCAAACGGCAGTAGAAAATCAGTAAAGAAATGCTTGCCGATGGTCACGATCGAGCTATTGCCTGCCGCAACCCCTGTAGAAAACGACCAGGGCGTCGAAATGACCATCACACTCAAAAGCGCAAAGAGCCCCGAGCAGACTAAAGCTGTTGCGCCGCGTCGAATCCAGGCGCGCGGAACGGCCACAAAGTCTTGTCGCTTGTTCACCAACATGATGGCAAACAGAATCAGTACGTTGACTGCTCCCACATAAATCAGCACTTGCGCTGTTGCTACAAAATCAGCATTCAGTAGCAAGTACAGCCCCGCAATGCTGATGAACACTCCACCGAGCAGAAACGCAGAGTACACAATATTGGAAAGCAAAACAACGCCTAATGCAGCCCCGATCGCCATCAGAGACAGTAGACCAAACGAAACAATCTGAACGCCTTCGGCTAAATTCACAGTGATCAGTCTCCTTATTTAAAAGCCCATCAGCTTTCACCCGTCAGCTCTTAGCCAGGATCATACCAGGGCTAATCACCGACGGTTGATCACTAACTGCTATTTCTCCGTCTCGACAATTTCTTCGGGGCGCAAACCGGCTCGCTGCGAACCTGCTGGCAAGTCATGCGGTTCAAACACGCCTTTTGGCAGATAAGCAAACTCTCTCAACGGCGTCACCATCGGATCTTCAGTCACCTTGTAGGGCAGGCGACCAAGCGCTACGCTGTCGTAGTTTAGCTCGTGGCGATCGTAGGTCGAAAGCTCGTATTCTTCAGTCATTGACAAGCAGTTTGTTGGACAATATTCCACGCAGTTGCCGCAGAAAATGCACACTCCAAAATCAATACTGTAGTGATTGAGCTTCTTCTTCTTCGTTTCAGCATTAAACTCCCAATCCACAACAGGTAGGTTGATCGGGCAAACCCGGACACAGACTTCGCACGAGATACACTTATCAAACTCAAAGTGAATACGACCCCGAAACCGTTCCGAAGGAATCAACTTTTCATAGGGATACTGCACGGTGACCGGGCGACGTTGCATATGGTCAAACGTGACTGCAAGCCCCTGACCAATGTACTTTGCTGCCTGTACTGTCTCTTTGGTGTAGTCACTGACTTGCTTGAGAAACTTCAGCATAAGACTCTTCGGGGAAGGATAAAGGATGAACGATAAAGGAGCAAATAAGGCATGACTGCAAGCCGTAGCCTTAAGCCTTTCGGCTTTAGCCACCAAAGGCAAACGGGAAAGCCAGTTTGAGGGCGGCGGTCAGCAACAAATTCACCAACGAAATGGGCAAGAGAAACTTCCAGCCTAGGTCCAACAGCTGGTCAATGCGAACGCGAGGCACTGTCCATCGGAGCAGAATAGCTAGAAAGACGAGGAAGTAAGCCTTGAGCACGGTCATCGTAATGCCTAGCGAAGCCGTGACAATTTGGAAAATTGGATTGAACTCATCAATTCCCAACAAATCTGCTACCAGCGTCAACGGTATCGGAAAATCCCAACCGCCCAAATAAAGTACCGCTACTAACAGCGCAGACAGCACTAAGTTCACATACGAGCCGAGATAGAAAAGTGCAAACTTCATCCCGGAATATTCTGTTTGATAACCCGCTACCAACTCTTCCTCGGCTTCTGGTAGGTCAAAGGGCATTCGTTCGCATTCTGCCAGTGCGGCTATCCAGAAAATGACAAATCCGACTGGCTGACGCCAAATATTCCAACCCAGAATGCCGTAGCCAGACTGCTGCTGCACAATGTCGATCGTGCTGAGCGAATTTGACATCATCGCGATCGCCAATACCGATAGCGCCAAGGGAATTTCGTAGCTAATGGATTGCGCAGCGGCTCGCAAACCACCCAACAAAGAGTACTTATTGTTTGAGGCATACCCTGACATCAACAAACCGATCGGCGCCACACTCGATAGAGCAATCCACAGGAACACGCCCATACCGACATCGGTTACAACCAGGTTCTGCCCAAACGGCACAATAAGGTAAGACAGAAAGACTGGAATCACGACAATCACAGGACCGAGCGTAAACAGCAACGCATCTGAATTCGCCGGCACCACGTCTTCTTTGAAAACCAGCTTCAAGCCATCGGCTACAGGTGCCAGCACACCCAAAGGCCCAATATATTCAGGGCCAATCCGTTGCTGCGCCGCCGCCGAAATCTTGCGCTCCAGCCACACCACCACTAGCACACCCACCGTTGCACCAACTAGCATCAGTAGCATCGGCAGAGGCATCCAAATCGCTTTCGCAGCGCCCGTAGGGAGTCCCAAATCGGTGAGGGACTGGACAAAAACGCCCTGCAAATCTATTCCTGAGTTCATCGCTTACCTGTTTTGAGTCATCACTCAGTAAATCGTTGTTGACAATCAACCAAAGCGTGTAGGCGGCTTCGTATATGAAGCTACAGCGCTCCTACTAGCTAAAGCTCGAAGACACTACTCTCTGCATATCTCTCAGTAACAGGACTGTTACATGGCTTTGCGTCCTTAGTATATCGCTGGATCGCTGCTATACGATCGGAAATCGCTATAGATAAATGCGGTATGAGGCTATAGAAACGAGTCACGGAGATCAGCCAGAGAACGCGCCTGTACATTTCTTGCTGGTGCGGAGCGATGCCGAGACCACTCGTCGGTTAGGCGGCTTACCACATCGCGACAGAACCCAAATAAAAAGCCCTCAAAACCAAGAGTCTGAGGGCTGGAGTTCCTGAAAATCGTCACTTGCAACATAGTGCCAAGAGCATCGGTAGAAGGCAAGAGGGGTGCCGCCCATCACGCGAACGCGCAGAAGATATGCTGTCTGCGAAGAAATAGGTCTGCTTGCCCCTCTAACGCTTTTCGATCGGCACATACGTTGCTTCGTGCAGCCCGGTATAAATCTGGGTTGGGCGAAAGATCCGATTCTCATTGAGCTGCTCTTTCCAATGAGCGAGCCAACCAGCCGTACGAGAAATTGCAAAAACAGGAGTAAAGAGATCAGACGGGATGCCTAACTTGCGATAGACCAAACCAGAATAAAAGTCCACATTGGGATAAATTCCCTTATGGCCGAGATTCTCCTCCACTGCTTTTTCAAGCTCAACGGCTACATCGTAGTATTCGTCGCGACCGTACTTTTCAAACAGTTGTTCTGCCAGATACTGCAAAATAGTCGCACGCGGATCTTTCACTTTATAGACTCGATGACCAAAGCCCATAATCTTGCCTTTTTGCGCAAGTTGCTTCTCAAGCCACGGGCGCACATTCTCAACCGTACCGATCTCCTCCAGCATGAGAATCACTTCCTCATTTGCGCCACCGTGCAGTGGGCCAGCCAGCGTGCCAACGGCTGAAGCAACCACTGCATAGGGGTCAGTCAGCGTGGAAGCAGTAACTAAGGCGGAAAAGGTAGACGCGTTAATTGTGTGCTCTGCATGGAGCATCAAACACACATCAAAAATATGAGCTTGAAACGGATCTGGTTCCCGCTCATTGAGCATATAGAGAAAATTTGCCGCATAACCCAAATCGTCACGGGGTTGAACGGGATCATTTCCCTTCCGCATGAGTTGAAAAGCCGCGACCATCGTTGGAATCTTTGCCAACAATCTGACGACAGCCGCGCGAATGTACGTTGGATCATCAAGGGCACGACGAGAATAGAACAACCCCAATGCTGCTGCACAAGCCTGTAGGGCATCCATGGGATGACCGCTTTCAGGAAAGCACTTCATCATGTCGCGAATACGGTACTTGAGCCGTCGATGATATCTAATTTCATGCTCAAACAACTCTAATTCTTCTTCAGTTGGCAATTCACCCCAGATGAGGAGGTATGCGGTTTCTAAAAAATGACCTTTAGCAGCTAACTCTTCAATAGCAATGCCGCGATACTCTAAAACTCCTCGCTGCCCATCAACAAAACTAATGCTGGACTGGGTGGCGGGAATGCCTTCTAGACCTGCCCTGTATTCGCAGACAGTCATAGCTCTACCGTTTACTTACAAAAATGGGCTTACTCAAGCTAACTTATCAGAAACTAGAAAACTGTATCGTTCTAAGCTGACTCAAAGTTGAGTCGACTGAAAAGCTAGTGCCAGTTTCTCGACCTTGCAGACTCTAGACTTTACAACAATTAACAAAGCTTGGTGATTCGTGCGTTGTGTGTATAAAAGCTGAGCACCGCTCAACACCAGTGAATGGTTGACCAATGCGGGAGTCGTTAAGCAATCGCTTTCTTCTCCATAGGACTTGATAGACCATTCCCTCACGCAAAACGTTTATTTTCTACACGGTCTGCGCGTTTAATTGTCATCAGACTTACCACAAGTAACGCTTTTTGGGTACAGAAAATTGCCGCTTTTGTAAAAAGTAGTTACTATCTAAGTAGGCAGGTTGCTCACATAGCAAATAGCCTCGTTAATCTTGATCAGCCACCGACTCCTCCTAGTAACTCTGCAACTCGACAAGGAGGGATCGATCGGCTGCTTTAGCCCATTGAAAATTAGGAGTTTTATGACCCAGAGACGATCTCGTCGCCCATCTGACGCTGACACTGACCCAAATCAAGAATATAGTGCGTCCACGGCACAACGCGAAATGACGAAAACGCTACGAGCGCGCGTTAGCCGAGAAGACACCGAAGTGAGAATGGCAAGTCAGTCCCGTTCAGCGCATCCGAGTTTAACTAGCCTCATTGAACGCGATGCCCCTCTTCAAGCGCATAGCATGTTGGTCTTGATGTATGGCCCGTTTCAAGCCGAAATGATTCCTGAAGAAGGTCAAGGGGTTGCCTCCTGGCTTAAGGAATGCGTTCGCAAGCATGGTATCCCCAGTCTGCTGCGGTTTGATTACCGTCGCCGGGCTCAAGTGTTCCGTCGTGACCAGTTTCAACCCTGGCTAGAGCCGTTGCTCACTCAGATACCTGGTTAAAGACGGCTGTCGTTAAGTTAAGCCCTTGTTCTGCGATCGTATCTCACAAGCAGAACAAGGGCTTTTGACATGCGATCGTGTCCTCTTCATGGCAATGTATTTAGGCAAACTCAGGCGTAAGGTTTGTTAAGTGTCGCTGTAACGCACCACGAAAGCTATTTGGGTGCGTTACGCGTATTGCTAACACCCTATACCTTGACAGTCCTCATTCAAGGCATCGGCTAGCATCACGTCAGGCTATGTGAAGGCAGCTTACGTGAAATTCCGTATCTTATAGGGCTGCCTCACTATAAATCTAAGAACAAGCTGGAACGGCTACGGATGATGACCTGTCATTGAACCTGTTAATAATGGTGCAGGATTTCCCTCGGGGCATCATTAAGCGGTTTTTTGCACTTTGAAGCTTTCGTAACCTATGTTGGGCAAAATCCTTGGGGGACGCTACCAGATTATTCGCCACTTGGGTGGTGGTGGGTTTGGGCAAACATATTTGGCAAGTGATTTACATCTTCCTGGCAACCCTTACTGTGTTGTAAAGCAGCTCAAACCCAGAATGAGCGACCCGGAAGCTTTGCAGGCAGCAAGGCGATTGTTTGATACGGAAGCAGAGGTGCTGTACGTTCTGGGTAGTCACGAGCAAATTCCCAGGCTGTTCGCCCACTTTGAAGACGCGCAAGACTTCTATCTAGTACAAGAGTTTATTGAAGGGCAAGTGCTGAGCCAGGCACTCAAGCTGGAACCTCAGTTTACTGAGCTAGAAGTGATCCATCTACTGCAGGATCTGCTGATCGTCCTGGAGTTTGTGCATCAGCAACAGGTGGTGCACCGAGATATTAAGCCCTCTAACTTGATTCGACAGCAGAGTAATGGTCGTCTGATTTTGATTGATTTTGGGGCGGTTAAACAAATTGGAGCCCAGATCGTTGATGCGCACGAAGTGAGTATCACGATCGCGGTCGGCTCTTCTGGCTACATGCCCAACGAACAGCTAGCAGGCAAACCTCGTTTTAGCAGCGACATCTATGCAGTAGGCATGATGGCTATTCAGTGCCTGACGGGCATCTATCCCAAAAAGTTCAGGGAAGATCCGAAAACCAGCGAAATCATCTGGCGCGATCAGGTACAAGTCAGTCCCGAATTTGCCAACGTGCTGGACACGATGGTGCGCTATGATTTTCGTCAGCGTTATGAATCTGCCACAGAAGCGTTAGAGGCACTGCGATTGTTAACACAAACGGCTCCCATTGCCTCTGTGTTGGCAGCGCCAACCGTGGTCAGTTTTGATGGGCATCTTGCCTGGCTAGAGCGTGGCGACGATCTCTTTCAACGCCAGCGCTATCGGGAAGCAGTGATTGCCTATGACCGAGTGCTGCAAGCAAAACCCGATGATGAGGTCGCCTGGTTTAAGCGGGGGATGGCGCTTGAAAACCTGAAGCATTTCGACGAGGCGGCAGCGTCCTACGATCGCGTCTTACAGCTCCACCCAGCCGATTATCTCGCGTGGTACAAGCAGGGTGCCGTTTTCATTCAGCTTCAGCGTTATGAGGAAGCGCTTGCAGCCTTTGAGCAAGTTGTGCAACTGCAGCCTGATAACTACTGGGCATGGCTTGATCGAGGGAAGACGCTCGAAAAACTACAGCAATCCGATGCGGCGATCGCCTCCTACGATCGTGCAGTACAGCTCAAACCCGATTTTCAACTGGCGATCGAAAGCCGAAAGCAGGTTTTAATCCAGCTACGACGGGTTGATACTCTTTACCATCTGCAACATTACGACGAAGCGTTAACCGCCTGCGAACGTGCGATTGCACTGAATCCAGATGACTCTCTGGCGTGGTTTATGCGGGGGATGGCGCTCGAAAACCTGCAGCGCTATGAAGAAGCCGTCATCGCCTACGATCGTGTCGTTGAGATTCAGCCCGATGATCATGTGGTGTGGTTCAAACGAGGCAACGTGATGGAAAATCTGCTCCGCCATGAAGAAGCCGTTGCCTCTTACTACAAAGTCGTGCAGCTACAGCCAGAGAACTACTGGGCGTGGTACGACCGGGGGCGCCTGCTAGAAGGCCTCCAGCAGCAAGAAGCCGCGATCGCCTCCTACGATCGTGCGATGCAGTTGAAGCCTGATTTCCAGGAAGCGGTGGAGGGTCGCAGGCGTGTACTGCAACAACTCAAATCAGGCGACTCAGCTTTACCAGAGGACGATGCAACCATTGCGTCTATAGATGACTCACTGATGGGCTCTGGCCACCCCATGATCGCTCTAAACATTCACCAACGTCATGGCGTGTTGCAAGCTGAGCGGCAGCACCTTGACCCAGGATTGTCTGCCTCGCTATCCCTACCAAACCCAGAAGAAACGTTTGTCAGCCAGCCTAAGCGAGGGCAAATCCCTGCAGTGCGGAGCGCCGACAGACCAAAGGACACAATTGTCAGCCTTCCGAGAACAGAAAAAGTTGATGCAACAAGTATTACTGCTCCACTCGCTGCATTTGCTGAGACGGTCGCTATAGTCAGCGCTGATTACGATCGCTTGCTGCAAGAGGGACGTCTATTAGAAAAGCAACAGCGTCATACAGACGCCTTCAGCCTGTATGAGCAGGCGCGCTTACTGCGATCGGATGATGCTAGCCTTTGGCGCTGGCGAGGCAATGTCTTATATGGCTTAGACCGTCATGAAGAGGCCATTTCGTCTTATCAGCATGCGGTACAACTGAAGCCAAACGACGTGGATCTTTGCTGTTGTTTGGGTGATGCCTTTGTACGCCTGAAGCGGTATCGCGAGGCGCTTGCTTGCTTTGATCGCGCCATCCAGATCCAACCCAAGAGCCATACTGCATGGTATTGGCGGGGGCGTGTGCTGTGTGAATTGAGGCAATATGCAGATGCCATCCAGGCCTTAGAGCAGGCACTAGCGATCAAGCCCGATTTTCAACCAGCAAGGAACGATCGCGATCGCATCCAGCACGAGCTTAGAGCACTTGAGCTGCAAACATGACTCACTAGCGTATTGCTTCAGCAGCGGTCGGATCAGAGACATCCACTGCAATCTCTGGTTCTGCTGCTTTTACGGGGTCAGCAACAGCGTCAGTGGGTAGGAGGGTATCTTGTGGCGGCAACGGGTCTACAGGCGCTTGGGGAACCACAGGTTCGGCCTCAGGTGTTGGCTCTACTGTTGTCTGGGAAGGATTCACTGTGCTCTTGCTCTGCTCAGACAGTCCCGCGATCGGGCTAGGCTGAAGTGCAGGGCTCACCTCATCCAAAAGTTTGCTAGCGTCGTGATCTTTATCCTTCTTGTCGCCATAGATTTCAGCCAGGGCTTCACGCATTTCTTGCAGCCAGCCCGCGTTTTCTGTCTGCAACACAGCTTCGGTACTGGCAACTAAGGTTTCGATATTCACTCGTTGCGCTCTGGCTTCAAGAGAGAGAGCATGCCACCAAACTCGAATGTCGTAGAGGTCGGCCGCTGAGATATTGCACGACACAACATTCGTTTCAACTCGCCTAAACTCTAGATATGCCGTAACAGCGGCAGCCAGAGCACTACTGACTGCAATCCAAACATCAAATCCCAAACCAGCGAGCAAGGTTCCCACAGCACTGAGAAAGAAAATCACCAGTTGAAAACGTCTCAACCCTTTGCCTAACCGAGCTGCTTTCTTCTGGTAATAGTCAAACTGGTCGTCAACCCGCCATGCTAAGTACTGTTCAGCGGTCATGTCACCAAACCCATCATCACCTTTAGGCGTGCCGTCTTTGGGTGGAAGGGGATTTTTTTCGGTGTCATAGGCTAGCAGATCGGTTTGGTTGACTGGGGTTTGCATCAGCCGCTTGCTAACCAGCTTGAGGGCGCGTGCCAGACGGATATCGCGTGATTCGGCGGGAGTGAGTTTTGTGGGGTTATACTCGCCAACCTGCATCCGGTAACGATAGATCTCCTTTTTAAGGGCTTCAGCACTGCTTCGCAACATCACCCAACTGATGCCCATGTTAAATTTGACTGAAATTGCCACCAGCACGCCAAGAATAATCGGCACAGCGAGAACTGGAAAGTGCAAAATGCCCAGCATTTTTTCCTGTTGGCTATTTTCTGGTGACAGCCAATGACGAAAATCCGAATTCTTTTCAACAACCGAATAAGTAACACCTAATGTCGTGGCTGCAACACCTAAGATGAGGATCCAGCGCCGTTGCTGCGTGAAGCGCTTTTGTGCAATGGACGCATTCTGGTTGTACTTGGCGAAGCGGAGCCATGCATCTTCGAGAATTTGGTTACGGCTGGAAGGAGCTGAGCTTGGTGCGGTATCCGGCATATCAAATCTCTGCTAGCGATCGCGGGTCTGGGAGCATATTAGCTTTTAGCCGCAAAAATGTCGTCAATCATGGCGGCAAGGGTCTCAGTTCCAGTGTCTAGATCGATCGCGCGCACCAAGCCAGATGCCGCCAGTGACGCTGCTCGTTCATCCTCAGAATTGCCATGGAGCGCGGCTGCGAGTATATCAGCAGTACGCCCAGTCCCAGCGATAACAATAATTGGACGGTCTGCCTCTACACTTTGGGACGCTTCCTTCCAGGTAATCTCGCCGCCATTCACCAAAATGGTGACCGATGCCGAACCAGCCACAGCGCTGGCAAGGTCGTCCATCAAGACAGTTTCATCACCCCAATTTGAGCCTGGAACTAGAAGGAAATGGGTATGGTGAGGCTCTAGCGGTGCGGCATCTGACGAAGTAGCAATCTGGTCAGGCAATGCAGCGAGCCCACATGGAACAATGCCAACCAGTGGAAAATTAGCGTGAGTCGCATGGCGCGCCTGCCCTATAAGGCGCATGACGCCAGCATCGGTACCGCCATCAATGACAACAGCTTGCCACTTTTGCGCTATTGGTGCCAGAACTTCAACAAAAAGCTTCTCCAACCGCTTAAGGTTCACCGCACTCATCTTACTGGCACCACCAATCAGCACAAGCGCCGGATGTTGTCCTTCAAGCCCCAAACGTTGTAGCACAAAAGCCATACTCGTCGATGTTTCAAGCTGAATTGCCTCTGCAAACAAACCATTTGAAAAACTAATCTTAGAGAGTTGTGCCATAAGGGGTCTTGACTAGGATGTAGACCGATATGCAATTATAGCCAACTTTACCGATTGTCTCATCTAGATTTTACTCTTAGCCATTGGTTCTACACTGAAGAAGCGCACTCCTGAGAAAAATATGTCAATTTTGAGAGATATCGCAAGCAGCGGGGCAAACACTCAATCTATTGCCGCATCAATATCCGTTGAACATATTTTAAGCGCTTGAAAAAATAAACTCATGGTTTTTCGATTTGGCAATGTAGGGTCGGAAGCATCCAACCTACATTGCCAGAGGCGATATAGATTCTCCAAAGAGAAATATTTCGCCTCAAGCCTTTCCACATTAAAGATCAGGAGTTAAAATTGCACTAGAGCATTTGGCTTACCTCGCGCTTCTATTCCTAAGGAGCGCGAAACGAGCACTTGGACATCAAAATTTACCCTTCTTCCAGTAATTAACTGTCGAGCATAGCTGGCTAGGTGCCTCAGAGACTTTTCACTCACTAAACAGCAGCCATAAGAGCAACGAGAGAACTATGAAAGTTAGCATTGGAAGCCAAAAACTGGTCTTTGATAAATTTTTCAAAATTGAGCAGGCAGAGCTTAGCTATGAACGTTTTAACGGCAAGATGAGCGATACTGTCACTCGATTAAGCTTTGAACGAGGTGATGCAGTTGCTGCGATTATATTCAACAAAGACTCTAGAAAAGTTATCTTAGTCAATCAATTTAAGTATCCAACCTATAAAAAGACAGGTGGTTGGATCACTGAGGTCATGGCTGGCATTCTGAATCAGGGAGAGAATGCTGAAGAGGCAATTCATCGAGAGCTTTTGGAAGAAACGGGGTACACGACCAGCCGCCTTAGATCAATCGGCACTTTTTACGTATCGCCAGGTGGTTCATCAGAACGAATTATCCTCTACTATGCTGAAGTTAGCGACACAGAGAAAGTTGCCGATGGTGGTGGATTGGAGGACGAACAAGAAGACATTAAGTTAGTAGCTTATTCTCTACCAGAGCTTTGGCAAGCCTATGCATCCGGCGAGATCGTGGACGCTAAAACTATCATTGGCATACTCTGGCTTCAAAGTAACTTAGATCAATTAGGCATTACTGAGGAAGAGTAATTTGTAACGTGCTTAAGCATCCAAAATTTCGACTTAGTGTTAAGGGATACTCACTATGGATGATAGCCAGAAAAAGTGTTTTGTAATTATGCCTTACGGCATCAAAAAAGATCAAAGCACTGGGAAGGACGTCGATTTTGAGATTGTTTATGAATCCATCATTAAGCAAGCTGTCGAAGATATGGGGATTGCTATCTATCGATCAGACAAAATCAAAGAAGGTGGAGTGATCGTAGAAGACATGTTCCATCATATTCTTTATGATGATGTCGCGGTCGTGGATATCACCACATCGAATGCAAATGTTTTTTACGAACTCGGTGTTCGCCATGCTCTCAGAGCTTCAGTGACTATTATCATACGACAAAAAAGCTCTCTTCCTATCCCTTATAATATCCAGTCTCTTAAGGTTTTTGAGTATGATTTAGAGAATCGCGAGACATCAAGAAAAACGCTTTCAGAATTCATCCTCAACGGCTTGAAAAATCAAAATCAGAAACCAGATAGCCTTGTACAGAAACATATTGGAAAATATTTCAAAGTTCAGATGCTTGGAGCTGAAAACGAGCCACTGCCTCATAAAGTTCACGATTTTGAACTTAAAGATGTACCAGGTAAACATGTCGGGATTATCACAGGTGATCTTCAAAAAGTCGTAGAAGTTGACATCTGGGTTAATTCGGAAAATACAAACATGCAAATGGCTCGATACTACGATCGCAACATTTCTGGTGTGATCCGCTATCTTGGGGCAGAAAAAAGTTCCTCTACTAAGCGAGTAAAGCGAGATACGATTGCCGACGAACTATTGGAAAATATGGATGGTGAGACTTATGTTGATGGAGGAACAATTATTTCAACAAGTTCTGGTCAATTAGAAAAGTCGCATAACGTCAAAAAAGTTTTTCACGCTGCTTCAGTTAACGGGCAAATAGGGAAAGGGTATATACCCATTCAAGAGGTAAATGCATGTGTCACTAATGCGCTTAGAAAAGTAGACGATGATTTTGGCGATGAAGGCTACAAGTCAATTTTGTTCCCAATCATGGGTGCAGGTGCAGGTGGTGCTGATCTTAGAGCAAGTGCGAAGCAGCTAATTGATGCAGCAATCTCTTATCTAGAAATCTTTACGAGAAGTACCATCAAATATGTTTACTTTTTAGCTTGGAGTGAACGTGAACGAGCTGCGTGCGAAGAGATTCTTGCTTCGAACAGCAGACTCAAACGACTTACTAAATGAGCATGAGGGAATTCTGCATTACTAACCATTGCATTATATGCAAGTAAAGTTGTCTTCATCTTCAGTAAGTACAGGCATTCACTAACAAATGAGAAAAGCCCATGATTTCATCATTTTAGGCTTTTACTACATGTAAATCCTAACTTGTTATGAAGTCTTTGCACCTCAATCACTGATTAGTGAGTTAGGAAGTCTTGCAATGTGAAAACTAGAATTTTCAATCTTTTTTCTCCTTGCCATTTCGTGCTTATCGGATTCTGCGTGGCACCATGCCTCCCAGAGTGTGTCGTGTAGCTGAAGTTTACTCACTGCTTTCTAAGTGGGACTATATTTCCCTAATCAGCGCTGGAAGTAAGTATTGCGATAGCGTAAAGGCATCAACACCTAAAAGTGTGCGTTCCTGCATCGCTAAAATGCCTGCTTGGGCATGCCACCAAGCACCCGCCAAGACACTATCAAGAATAGAATGTGATGGAGAAGGAGCTGCGATCGTCTGTGCCAGTAGTCCACCTAGCAGCCCAGTCAGCACATCGCCACTACCCCCGCGAGCCAGTGCAGCCGTACTTTGAGGATTAATCCAGACGGTGCCTTCAGGGTCAGCGATCGCAACTCGTGCCCCCTTCAGCAGCACAACAGCACCCGATGCCGCCGCCGCCGCTTGAGCAGCCATAATCCGGCAGGGCATTGGATCGGCAAGATCCGGGAAAAGTCGCTTAAATTCACCCAAATGTGGCGTGATGACCGTTGGTGCTTGCCGTGTTTGGAGTGTTGGAATGGTGCCCTGTTGGGCGAGAAAATTTAAACCATCAGCATCCAGGACAAGCGCCTGCTTTTGGCTCAAGACCTGCTGTATAACAGCGTGAGCATCCATCGTTAAGCCAGGACCACAGGCGATCGCGTGATACACACTGAGATCAAGTCCATCTGGCAATTGAGCGATCGCGCCCGTTTCTGATTCGTCACAGCCCCACACCAGCGCTTCGGGTAACTGTGCTGTTAACGTTGCTTTCAACGCCTTTGGAGCCGCGATCGAGAGCATACCAACACCACTGGCGCGGGCACCAAGGGCTGTCAGCAACGCACCACCGGCGTACCGGCGAGAACCACAGATCAAGAGGACGTGTCCCATTTTGTATTTGTGTGTGGCGGCAGGACGCGCTAAGGGCAAATGAGCGATCGCCTGCTCTGGTGTAATGCGTCGTACCGATGGTGGCTTGCCCAACACAGCCCACACATCCGTCAGAGGTACACCGAAATCAATCAATTCAATGCTGCCTGCATAGTCAAGCGCCTGGTCTTGCAGCAAACCTTGCTTCCATAAGCCGAGACATAGAGTGTGGGTTGCGCAGACGGCCGTTCCCAGTGCTGCACCTGTATCGGTGTGTAAGCCTGATGGAAGATCAATACTGACGACTGGTTGAGACCATTGGTTGATTTGGTTAACCACCGTTTCAATGTCGCCACTTAGCGATCGCTGTAGCCCAAACCCAAACAACCCATCGATCAACACATCACAGTCCTTTAACGCGTCTACCTGTTCCACGAAGGGAATGCCGAGACTTTGACAGTAGCGATACTGCTGCGCTGTTAAATCTTTGAGATTTGAAAAAGGGCAATACAGTGAAACAGTGTAGCCGTCGAGGTGCAATTCACGGGCGACAACCAGTGCGTCACCCCCGTTGTGCCCAGGTCCGACTAAGACACCTAGATGCTGGTGCCGATCAGCATAGAGCGCTTTAACTCGACGAGCAATGAGTCCTGCAGCCTTTTCCATTAAGGCTTCCACCGGCAGACCCGCAGCAAAAATACGCTCTTCAATCTGCCTCATCTGAGCGGCAGTGACCACAATTTGCTGAAGCGACTGGATTCTCGTCAGCACTGTTGAAGCTGTCATCCTCGAAGGGTGCAACACTGTAAGTGGTGCATCGTGTGCAGTGAACCAAGACTGTACAACATCCCCCTCGGTCAAAAACAACTGACCGAGGAGAGAGATGGCCGCAGTCAACGCCATTAAGTTGATTGACCACAGGCGATGCAGAACGACCTTGGCACCCACTCGTAGTCGATAGCGATCGCCGTATCACTCAATAAGTGGACGTCATGAAACTGAAGATGCTTGATGCTGAATGCTGATGGCTGACAGCTTTGAGAGCTGATCAGTTGCATGAGGCGCTTCTACTTAGCGGTTGTAGTAAACTCGTGCATCGAGACCACCACCATTAAGGAACTGACTAATCTTCTTAGCGTCGCTATGCTGTGCGAAAGGGCCAATTTCCAGGTGTGGTCCTAGCGGTGCGCCTTTCTCTTGAATGGCTTCCTGGCGGATACCCATGCGAATCGCTCGATCAGCCAGACTGGCAAGCTCATCTCGACCGCCTGGAATGACAACGACATAGCGGCTTGTTGTTGCTACGTTTGGTGAGAGCACATTGCTTGCTGCATTGATGGTCCCCAGCTCAGCCATAATGCCTTGCGAGTTTAGCGCCGCAATTTGCCGCCGAGCACTTGCCTCGTTGTCAAAGGTTCCAGCTTGAATGACTGTCTGCCCCTGATACTGCTGTACAACTGCATTCGGCTCAATCGATCGCACTTGCTGCAATAAATAGGGACTGTCTCCATTCACATAGACAACATACTGAGCGGCTACACCTTGGCGATTGATCGGTGCTACAAAGACAGTTTCGCCACCCGGTAACGGGGTCGAGTTGCTAGAGTACCCATTCGTCAGACCCGGCACTGAAACGGTCGGTGGTGGTGGCAATGGCACAATCTGCTGCGCTTGGCTCGGGGACAGTCCCATAAAGGAGACGATCGCGCAACCACCCAGCGCCCAACAGCCTACAAGCAGCGATCTCATAGGCAGACATTGGCCTGAATGGATGTCGAACGATCGTAGACAGGCGCTATCAGAAGCCTGTCCAGAAAGGTTTGTGCCTCTATACAGTGCACCAGTTGCCATCGTGCATCCCTCACAGCATGGTTTGATGTCAGCCATGTTATACGCAGAATGACTGAATGGCACAAAAAACGGTACAGATGACCTGTACCGTCGTTTGGTAACGAGAACTCCACTGAGAGTTTTAAGGCTAAGACTAGGCTCAATCAAGCCGTCCTCGACTTTTTAGCAACTGACCGAGTTGAGGCTTTAAGTCCAACCGTTGATGCTAGTAAGAACCAGCATTCTCGGGCAGATCTACACAATTTGCTGTAGTTCCTGCTCAAGCAAATCGATCAGGTTTTGGTCGCCTCTATCGCGTGCCACTTGAAGGCGACGCTGCAGGTTGTTGTAAAGATTGCTGCGATGAACAGTTGCGAACTCTGCTTTGCCAGACGCTTTCTTGCTAAAGCGAGCTGTGTTTGATAAGACGCTGGATGTGGCTTGCACAGCTGCAACGGGCTTTGTCCAACCGTTTAAGGAGTAGGCAGTACCACGGTACACTAACTGTGCAGGTGGCTGTGACACTGGCAGGCTCGGCTCTGCATTAGGGTCGACGGCGTAAACGGAACCACGGTAGCGTAGGTTAAAGGTGGGTCGGAGAGCGCGAAAAACATTTGACTCACGGGCGGCTTTAGTGCCACCGGGAGTATACTCGTAATGAGCGCCACGGTAAGTAAGTTGCATGGTCTTCGCCTCTTGGTTAAATGCGTTGTTATTGTGGTTTGAGGCGCGTTCCTTCGGGACTTCTCCCTACTTCCGTCCGCCGAATCCAATTTTCGGCTAGATGAACGATTGATTTATATCTGTATTATAAGCTACAGAAATAGGCAATTATGGGGGCTTTAGTGAAACTTTATACTCCATGTCTGAGATCTCTGTCTTTGGGATGACTCTAGGTGCAGTTGGGCGATCGCTGACTCTCACTCGTCAAGAACCATTAGCTAACTACGCTGGTAGCAGCCCTTTTGCGGTCAGCCAGTCGCTGTTAAAGAGTTTGGACTGGTAGCGGCTACCACCATCGCATAGAACGGTGACGATCGTGTGTCCGGGTCCTATTCGCTTTGCCAGGGCGATCGCGGCTCCAACGTTAATGCCGACTGAGCCACCCATGAACAGCCCGTCTTTTTCCAGAAGTTGATAGACCATCCGCACCGCTTCGGTGTCATCAATTTGAATCGCATCATCGGCGGGTGCTCCTTGCATATTGGCCGTCACACGGCTGTTGCCAATGCCTTCGGTAATGGAACTTCCCTCAGCTTTCGGTTCACCCGTTTTGACGTAGCTATAAAGTCCGCTACCCATTGGGTCAGCGAGGACGCATTGAATCTCAGCCTTCTTTTCTTTTAAAAATAGGGCCACTCCGGCGTAGGTGCCACCCGTACCCGTTGCAGCGACCCAGGCATCGACGTTGCCATCGGTCTGCGTCCAAATCTCAGGTCCCGTTGTTTCATAATGGGCCTGGCGATTTGCCAAGTTGTCGAACTGGTTTGCCCAAATCGCGTTTTCCATTTCTGAGGCGATTCTGCCGGAAAGCTTGACGTAATTATTGGGATCTTTGTAAGGCACAGCAGGAACGGTACGCACTTCGGCTCCCAACGTCCGCAAGAGATCAATTTTTTCCTGCGACTGCGTTTCGGGAATGACAATCAGGCATTTATAGCCTTTGGCGTTGCAGATGTGCGTCAGCCCGATACCTGTGTTACCAGCAGTGCCTTCTACAACGGTGCCTCCAGGCTTGAGCAGACCTTTTGCTTCGGCATCTTGAATAATGTAGAGTGCAGCCCGATCTTTGACCGAGCCACCAGGATTCAAAAATTCTGCTTTGCCCAGAATTTCGCAGCCTGTTTCGTCGCTGAAGCTGTTCAGCCGAATTAAAGGGGTGTTGCCGATCGCGCCGATGAAGCCACTCTTGATATCCATGCTAAAAACTACCTGGTGATTCTCTATTCCCTATAAAGATTCTGGCGTATGGCGGCTAAATTGGTGCTCTCTTTTTAGCAGCAGACGGCATTTGGTTCGATCTATACGTTCATCTCATTGCCAGCCAGATTGCAGTTGTCAAAAAAAAGGATGCGGTGTCGATCGCACAGCATCCGTTGAGTGGTAAGCGCAGTCAGTTTAGTTTACGAGTAGCTGAAGTTGATGTAGAAGAATGCATTGGAGAGCGTGCCTCCGACGCCACCATCCGATACCGTGAACTGGAAGGTCTCGCCGCTGCCGTTACCGAGGTAGTCGAAGCTGACGTTGCCTGAATCGATGTCGGCCTGGGTAAAGGATTGACCTGCGCTGATCTGCCTGCCATTCAGCCGCAGCGCACCAACCGTTGGGTTTGGCACCGACGTAAGAGTGTAAGTCAATTGAGCGGTTGTGTTATCCACATCGGTCACCTGAAGCAAGTCGCTGCCGATGACGGTCAACGAAGGTGTATTACCAGCCAGGAGCAAGCCAGTATTGCTGGCCAGGACAGGTGCATCGTTGACAGGATTGATGTTGATGTTGAAGACGCGACTACTGATGGTCGTTGTGCCATCCGACACCTGGAAGACAAAGACATCGTTGCCGCTGGGCTCACTACCATTGTGCACATAGGTCAGCCCGCCCTGATCGATTTGCTGTTGCGTGACGATCGCGTTTGCAGCCAGAGCCACACCGTTCAGGAACAATGTCCCGTAGATTGGCACTGTTGGCAGCGTGTACCTCAACTCTGACGTTAAGTTATCGGCATCAGAGGTCTTCAGCAGCGTGTTCGTGATGTTCAGCGTTGCGCCTTCGTTCACGGTGGCAGGCCCCGAAGCGACGATCGTGGGCGCGTCGTTGACGTTGGCGATGCCGATATTGAATGTCTTGCTGCCTGTGGTTCCCCCTGCGCCATCGTTCACTGTAAAGATGAAGCTGTCGCTGGTGGTTTCGCTACCGTTGTGACGATAAGAGATTCGGTTGCTGTTGATGTCGTCTTGGGTAAAGGTCTGGCTGAGGCTCAGGGCAGCGCCATTCAACCGCAGGTTGCCGTTGTTAGGAGCACTGCTCAAGGTGTATTTCAACTGCACCGTCGTATTGTCGGCATCACTGACACTCAGCAACGTATTGGAAATTGTACTGGTTGCCCCTTCGCTTAAGTTCAATTTCGCATTGTTGACGATCGCGGGTGCATCATTCACCGGGTTAATCACGATGTTGAAGGTGGCGTTGCCGCTACCAGGAATAGTGATGCTACCGGGCGTGTTGTCGAACACCTTAAAGGTAAAGCTATCGCTCGTCGTCTCGCTGCCATTCTGGAGATAAGAGAGGTAGCCGCTGTTGACATCGGCCTGAGTGAATGTGCCGCCAGCCGCCAGGGTTGCAGTCGTGCCACCACCATTTGAAAGCCGCAGGCTGCCACTAGTAAGCGGATTTGGCGCACTGAACAGCGTATAGACAAGTAGATCAGGCGTATTGTCTACATCCGTGGTGCGGAGTTGCGAGTTGGTAATAACGCTAGAAGTGCCTTCGCTTAAGGTCAGTGTACGGTTCGTCACTAAGACTGGGGAGTCGTTTACAGCGCTAACGGTAAGCGCAACAGAGCCAGTGACGATGCCAGGAGAGCCGGAACCGGTATTGCCCTGGTCGTTAACGGTGATATTCAGCGTGTCGGCACCGGAGTAGTCTTGCTTGCCGCGATAGGTCAGGGTATTGAGCACAGGTGTCAGGGCTGCCAGTGTGCCGATGTAGTTGACAGTACCCGTGCCGTTACCCGTTAGTGCGCCGCCACTGCCAACCGCACCGAGCGTCAGAGTGCCATTGCTAACGGCAAAGTTCACCTGAATGGGATTTGGCCCCGAGTCGACATCGTTCAGGATGATGGCTTTACCAGCGTTGAACACCAGATTGGTGTCTTCACTAACGGTTTGAGCGCCAGGTACGGTCAGGGTTGGCGCATCGTTGACCGCGTTGACGTTGACACTAATCGTCTTGATGTCAAAGAGAGAACCACCAAAGCCTGTATTGCCTTGATCGTTCGCCTGAATCGTGATGGTATCGGCTCCGTTGTAATTGAGGTTCCCTTTATAGGTCAGGTTAGCGATCGCCGTATTAATGTTATTCAGCGTGTCGGTAATGGTCAGCGTTGCACTGCCCGCTACGAGTGGATCAAGCGTCAGTGTTCCGTTGGTTGCCGATAGCGTGACGGTGATTGGGTTTGGATTAGAGTCAGCATCGGTGACATTGATACCGGAGAGCAGCAAGTTGGTGTCTTCGTCTACTGTTTGACTACCTGGTACGGTGATCACTGGTGCATCATTCACAGCCGTCACTGTGATTGCCAGTGCTTTGCTGTCGAGGCCGATCGCGCCGGAGCCTGTTGCACCCTGATCATTCGCAGTGAGCGTGAGGGTATCAGCCCCATTGAAATTCGGGTTGCCACGGTAGCTGAGCCCAGACAGTGCTGCATTGATGTCGCTGAGATTGCCTCTGAAGGCAACGCTGCTGGTGTTGTCAGCACCAGCCGTGATGGTCAGTCCAGCGGTGTTACCCAGCTTAAGCGTTCCGTTACTCACAGCCAGAGTGACAACTAGCGAACTGCTGCCTGCATCAATGTCGGCAAGGCTAAGGCCGGTGATTGGCAACGTGGTATCTTCACTCACTGTTGGCGGGCTTGGGAGTGTGAAGACGGGCGCATCGTTGACCGCAGTGACGTTAATGGTGAAGGTCTGGAGTGCAGAACTATCAACCCCACCGAGAGCGGTGCCACCATTATCTTTAAGCTGTACGGTCACGATCGCGGTGCCGTTGACATTGGGAGCCGCTGTGTAGGTGAGCGTGCCTGTCGTTGGGTCGATCGTTGGAGCAACTGAGAACAGAGACGGATTATCGGTATTGACCAGCACACTGAGTGTTTGAGCCGCTTCATCCGCCGGTCCTGCTGTAATTGCGGTTGCCCAACCTGCGACCGTTTGCGCACCTGCATCTTCGGTGATGGTTTGGTTCGCACCCTTTGTAAAGGATGGCGTATCGTTCACCGGATTAGCGGTGATGGTAAAGGTGCTGGCGGGTGACGTATCGTTCCCACTGTTCGCTGTCCCACCGTTGTCCTTCAGGTTGACCGTCACAGTCGCAACACCATTTGCATTTGGTGCCAGCGTGTAGGTTAGTTTGCCTGTGGGGTCGATCGTGGGTGCGGTTGTAAACAGGCTGGCGTTGTTGTTTGCGGTAATAAAGTTCAGCGTTTGGCTGGCTTCATTGGCTGGCCCAGTCGCAATGCCCGTTGCCCAATTAACCGTCTGTGGTGCAGCATCCTCATTCACAACAAGGTTGGTGCCAGCTGTAAAGGAGGGCGCATCGTTAACCGGGGTGACATTGACCGCGATCGTTTTCTGGATGCTTAACGCACCGGACGCGCCGACGGCACCTTGATCATCCACCTTGATCGTGATGGTGTCGGTACCGAAGTAGTCAGCAAGGCCTTGATAGCTAAGGGTTGCCAGTGCTGCACGAACGTTGCCGATCGCGCCTGTGAAGCTTAACGAGCCGTCACCATTGGTGGTGTTGTCCGCAAAGGTCAGGCCGCCCGTTGTCCCTAACGTGAGCTTCCCATTCAGCGTGCCCAGATTCACCTTGACCGGGTTGGTACCCGAATCAACATCAGTCGTGTCAATCAGACCTGCGAGCGACAGCGCCGTATCTTCTAGAACCGTTTGAGCACCCGGAACGGTCAAGGTCGGTGCGTCATTGATGGGGTTGACAATCAAGTCGATCGTCTTTGTGTCGGTCTTCGCACCGCCCGCCCCTGTGCTGCCCTGGTCAGTGACAGCAATACTAATTGTATCGGGACCGTTGAAATTCGACAGTCCTTTATAAACCAGGCTACTGAGCGCATTGTTAACGGCAGTTAGCTGTCCGGTTAGTGTCACCAGGCTGGTGGCATTGTTATTCACCGTCAAGCTGCCAGGATTGAGGCTGAGCGTACCGCCCGATGCCGACAGAGTGACCACCAGCGGATTACCGCCAATATCGGCATCGCTGACACTAACGAGCTTCGTGCCTGTAAAGGCTAGAGGCAGATCTTCATCAATCGCCTGGAAGCCTGGTACGGTTAGCACTGGGGCATCATTCACTGGCGTCACGTTGATGCTGAAGGTGGTCAGAGCGATCGTGCCTGTCGAGCTATCGGACGCAGTAAAGCTAAAGCTATCGGCGGTTGTTTCCGAACCATCGTGGGTATAGGAGAGCCTGCTGCTGGCGATGTCTGCCTGCGTAAAGGTTTGTCCAGCTACAAGGGTGGCCGTACCGAGCTTCAGCGTACCTTTCGTTGTGCCAGATCCCAAGGTGTAGGTCAGCGGACCCGGTCCATCGTTATCAGTGATGGCAAGAGCCGTGCTGGCGATCGTGCTCGTCGCGCCTTCTGCCAGTGTCAAGCCCAAGTTATTCGAAAGACCAGGTGCATCGTTAACGGGTGTAACGGCGATATTAAAGACGCTTGGACCAACGGGTGTTGTGACTACCCCATCCGTCACAGTGAAGGCAAAGCTATCAGACAGTGATTCATTGCCATTGTGCTGATAGACCAGTTGTCCACTATTCAGATTGGCCTGAGTAAAGCTGGTGACAGGGTTGCCAGCCAGCAGTAACGCACCGTTGGTGGGATCAGTGGTCACGCTGTAAACCAGATTTGTCAGCGGTGGACTGTCGCCATCGCTCACTTGCAACACACTACTGTTAATGGTGGTGAGCGCCCCTTCAAGGAGTGTAATGCCACTATTAGAGATTAGAACAGGTGCATCATTAACGGGGGTTACGGCAATATTGAAGGTTGTTAGAGGCAGTGTACCCGTAGAACCATCAGAGGCGGTGAAGGTAAAGCTATCGGCTGTTGTCTCTGATCCGTCATGGACATACGAGAGGCGATTGCTCGTAATGTCTGTCTGGGTAAAAGTTTGTCCGGCTGCAAGTGTTGCGGTGCCGAGCTTCAGCGTACCTTTTGTCGTGCCAGTACCCAAGGTGTAGGTCAACGGACCCGGGCCGTCATTGTCGGTGATGGCAAGGGCAGGGCTGGCGATCGTGCTCGTCGCACCCTCTGCTACTGTCAGACCCAGGTTATTTGAAAGACCCGGCGCATCGTTAACGGGCGTGACCGCGATACTAAAGACGTTTGGCCCAACGGGCGTTGTCACCACACCATCCGTCACAGTGAAGGCAAAGCTGTCAGTCAGCGATTCATTACCATTGTGCTGATAGACCAGTTGCCCGCTGTTCAGGTTTGCCTGCGTAAAGCTGATGACAGCATTGCCAGACAGCAATAAGGTGCCGTTGGTTGGTCCACTGGTCACGTTGTAAACCAGGCTTGTGAGCGGTGGACTGTCGCCATCGCTGACTTGTAGGACGCTACTGCTAATCGTGGTCAGCGCCCCTTCAAGGAGGGTAATGGCACTATTAGAAACCAGAACCGGGACATCATTAACGGGTGTTACCGCAATACTGAAGGTCGTTAGAGGCACTGTGCCCGTGGAGCCATCAGAGGCGGTGAACGTAAAGCTATCGGCTGTTGTCTCTGACCCATCGTGAGTGTACGAGAGGCGATTGCTTGTAATATCTGTTTGCGTAAAGGTTTGTCCGGCTGCAAGAGTGGCGGTACCGAGCTTCAGCGTACCTTTCGTTGTGCCAGATCCCAAGGTGTAGGTCAGCGGACCCGGTCCATCGTTATCAGTGATGGCAAGAGCCGTGCTGGCGATCGTGCTCGTCGCACCTTCCGCTACCGTCAAGCCTGTGTTATTTGAAAGCCCAGGCAAATCA
Source organism: Stenomitos frigidus ULC18 (assembly GCF_003003795.1). GTDB lineage: Bacteria > Cyanobacteriota > Cyanobacteriia > Leptolyngbyales > Leptolyngbyaceae > Stenomitos > Stenomitos frigidus_A. Next base: position 54,899 of record NZ_PVWK01000124.1, read on the forward strand.
TTCACCGGTAGCACAGAGACGTTGAAGGTTCTCGCCGCGATCGTCGCTGTCCCATCGCTTAGTGTGAATGTAAAGCTGTCAGCAGTTGATTCACTGCCGTCGTGCACATACTTGAGTTGACCACCTGCCAGATCAGCCTGTGTCAAGCTAGTAACGGTGGTTGCCCCCAATAGCAAGCTGCCGTGGGCGGGTGTCGAGACGGTATAGGTAATTTGTGCATCTAAATTATCGACATCAGTAGCACTCAGTAGGGTGGTCGTGATACTGCCAGTCGCCCCCTCTGAGAGTGTTAATCCAACATTGGAGAGCAGGGTGGGTGCATCATTGATAGGCGTGACACCAATGCTAAAAGTCGTGGTTGGGATGACTGCCCCAAAGGGATCAGAGGCCGTAAAGGTAAAGCTGTCACTGGTAGTTTCGCTGCCACTATGCTGATACGTCAGGCGACTATTCGGAAGATTGTTAATATCCTGCTGGCTAAAGGTCTGACCTGCTGTCAGCGCTGTGCCATTTAGCTTCAAGGTACCGTTAACGGGCTTTTGACCCAATGTATAGATGATTTGAGGCGGTGGGTTATCTGGATCAGTGACTTGAAGCAGCGTGTTGCCAATATTTGCGGTTGCCCCTTCGTTCACCAGTAAGCCTGCGTTCGAACTTAGTACAGGTGGCGAATTAACCGACGAAACAATGATGTTAAAAGTCGAGTCGGTGGTGACGGTAGTACCATCGGAAACCCGGAAGACGAAGCTATCGCTATTGGTTTTACTACCGTTGTGGTTGTAAAGAATCCGGTTGTTGTTGATGTCTGCTTGCGTGAACGTGCCGTTAGCGGTGAGTCCATTGGTGCCCACAAAGAGCGCCCCGTTGATGGGTAACGTACCCACCGTGTAAATAATTTTGTCTGGAAGCTGTGGCGAGATGGCTGTGCCCGTAAATTCAGCGTCGCTGGTTTGCAGTAGCGCCGAGGTGATGATGGGAGCTGAACCCTCGGTGACAGTTAGCCCTTTATTGGAAATGAGTACGGGTGCGTCGTTGAAGGGCGTGACGACAATACTGAAAGTTTGTGGCGATAGAGCAACCGTGCCACCGGCTCCGTCGGTCACGGTGAAGCTGAAGCTGTCATTGGTGCTTTCAGTGCCGTTATGGCTGTAGCTTAACTTTGTGCCGCTACTCACGTCGGCTTGGGTAAAGGTGCTGCCTGCCGCGATCGCTGTATTGTTCAACAGCAAGCTACCGCTGGTGGGCAAGCTATTGAGGCTATAGATCAATTGTGCTGCCGTTTGCTCAACATCAGTTGCCAGCAGATTCAAGCTCGAAAGGCTGGCGGCAGCTCCCTCCCTCAACGTCAGTGCCGTATTAATCGACAACGTCGGTGGATCGTTGACGGGAATTGTGTTGATGGTAAAGGTTGTGTTGCCAACCGTGCCGCCTACGCCATCAGAAACGTTGAAGACAAAGCTGTCAGTGAGCGTTTCGCCACCGTTCTGGCTGTAGCTGAGCTTGCCGGCATCAATATCAGCCTGGGTAAAGATGCTGTTTTGGGCGATCGCTGCCCCATTCAAACTTAAAGCGCCTTTAGCAATATTTGGCGGTGTGATAAGCGTATAGGTCAGTTGAGTCGTTGGGTTGTTCTCATCCGTTACCTGCAAGAGGGTATTGCTAATCGTTGACGCTGATCCTTCACTCACAGTCAGCACGTTATTGCTGAGCAGTACCGGTAGGTTATTAGCGTTAATATTCAGCTCATAGGCGCTGTTGCCAGCGGTCGCAGCCACCTGAATGTAATAGGTTCCTGCTACCAGCCCGTTGACTGTGAACGATTCTGCAGCATTCCCACCATTGGCCGAGCTTGCTACCAGTCCACCAAAGGCATTGTAGAGCTGTAGATCTAAGTTGCCATTCAGGGCACCACCACCTAAGCCTGTGAGCGCCAAGCTGAGTTGAGTGCTACTGCCAAGAGAGAACTGATAGTAATCATTTAAGTCGATCGTATCACTGACTGTATCGCGGTAAACGCCGCTACCGTTGATTGGGCCGATCGAAAAGGCGGTAGCTGTGGTGTTGCCAGCCGCATCTGCACGGACAGCAGGGAGTGGTCGATTAAAGGGCGTTGTCGCTCGCCAATTTGTATCAGCCGTGATCGGCAAATCCGACGATGAGCTAAAGGTTGTGCCTTTGAGAAACCAAACAATATTTTGACCCGTGGACAGGTTTCGCCAGAGTAGGTCGGAGTTCCCGTCATAGTTTAAGTCAACTGCTCCCTGTACCCGCCAGTTCAGGTCATTAACAGTTGGCAGCACGGCTACACCAGCTTTGGTTGTACCGTTCATCAACCAGATAAAGTTGTTGTTTGTGGTTGATGAATAGTCACGCCAAAGGATATCAGGATTGCCATCTAGATTAAAATCGGCGACCGTCTCAATGCGAGCGCTGAGAGATGGGTATGACTCTATATATGCGCTAGAAGCAAGCGTGAGGTTTTTGATAAACCAGACCGCATTTTGTCCTGTGGCATAGTTGCGCCAAACAAGATCGGTACTACCATCGCTGTTGAAGTCGCCGGCCCCTTGAATCTGCCAATTTGAATCGGGAATGGTAGTCAAAAACGAAGACGATACAAGTGTCGTCCCATTCATCAACCAGAAGGCATTTTGTCCCGTCGCATAGTTGCGCCAAACAATGTCGGTATTCCCGTCACCATTAAAGTCTCCGGTTGCCTGAATTTTCCAGTTAAGGTCTCTAATTGGTTGAAGATAGACACCGGAGACAAGCGTAGTGCCATCCATAACCCAGGTAGCGTTCTCTCCAGTGGCATAGTTGCGCCAGAGGATGTCTGTCTTCGTGTTGCTATTCGCTACAACGTTAAGGTTGTAGTTTGTGCTGGGTGTGGTGGTGAGCGGGTTTAGCGGATCGGTCGCGGGTCCTGGGGAGACACGAATGTAGTAAGTACCTGGGTCGAGAATATTATTGATCGACTCTGCCAACGTCCCAGTATTGCTCGAACTCAGCGAGGAGCCGTCTGTGCCTGTAGCGATCGCTCCGGCACTGGTGAGTATCTGAACGTCCGCGTTTGCACTCAAACCTGTGAGCGATAACGTGAAACTGCTGGCACGGGTGAGCTTAAAGCTGTAGTAGTCGTTAGCGTCGAGAGTGCCAGCGTTGACACCGATGAATTCGGTCAACGTCTGTATACTCGCGATCGGGAAGATTGGCTTAGCGGTCGCTAAAGTGTTACCGATAGAATCTACGGGCATCGCTGTCACACCTACAATGGCTTTGCTATAGTGCCCGTCCCTCATCATTAGCTAACAAAGCAACGATGATTCTTGTATATCTTTACAAAAAGTCTGTTTTATGCGTCGCAAAAAGATGGGGGATTTACGTAGAACCTGAAGCATCTGGAACGCGTCATTACATTCTTTAAGTCCCCACTAGATCAATCCCCCTTCGGCGCAGAAAAGCAAACAAGTTCGCTCGCTTCAGACAACGATCGTCAGCGCTGCAACTCAACTCGGCCACAATCACCGGATGCCATGCTTGCTTAACCCGTGTTGTATTAATCCATCAATGATGGCGGCTGTAGTATGACGATCGTGGATTGAGTGACACACATTGTCAGCTATTCTGCAAAGGCATTTTCGATCACGGCGTGGGAGATGTTTTATGTGCGATCGGATCTTTACAACGGCTTCTGCTTTCACGGTGTAAACTTTCTCACGTCATGCCGAGAGTGACATTGTCCATAGATTCAATCTAATGTGCCCTATAAGAAGCATTGATTAGAAATGATGCACTAATGCCATATTATTTGAATTAGAGCAGACAAAGTTTGCTTCTAGAGCGTTCAGTTGATTTAACCAACTGTAGCGAACGCTCCTGTTCAGTTGTGTTCCAGACATGTCGTTCATTGTCCATAGAGATATTACCTGTAAGATTTCTATGGATGGAAGCTACAGCTTTGAAACACTAGCCTTATTCCGTAGCTGAGCCTTTTTAAAAAACTTGGGGTCGTTTTATGGACCAATTCCTCCTCCAGAGCATCTGGTTAGTGCCCTGTTATGCCTTAGCTGGTGCTGTGCTTTCTGTCCTTTGGTTCCCGTCGGTCACTCGTCTGACAGGACCGCGCCCTTCGGGTTACGTCAATATCTTGACAACGTTTTTAGCGTTTTTGCACGGACTGCTTGCTTTACCAGCCGTGTGGAATCAGCCAGCACAACAGTTTTTCTTTCCCTGGTTAAACGTTGCCAATCTCGATCTGACACTCCCCTTTGAGGCGTCTGCACTCACGGTGGGTGCAACGATCTTAATCACAGGCTTAAATCTATTGGCTCAGGTCTATGCCGTTGGCTACTTGGAGATGGATTGGGGCTGGGCGCGTTTTTTCGCTCTCCTGGCGCTGTTTGAAGCGGGTATGTGTGCACTGGTTCTTTGCAACTCGCTGTTCTTTAGCTACATGATCCTAGAGGTTTTAACGCTGGGAACCTACTTGTTGGTGGGACTGTGGTTCAACCAATCATTGGTGGTAACCGGTGCCCGTGATGCCTTTCTCACTAAGCGCGTAGGCGATTTGTTTCTATTGATGGGAGTGGTTGCACTGCTACCGTTGGCAGGCACCTGGAACTTTACGGAACTAGCAGAGTGGGCGCAGACGGCAGATGTGAATCCAACCGTGATTACGCTGGTTGGTCTGGCGCTCATTGCAGGACCGATGGGTAAATGTGCTCAGTTTCCGCTGCATCTGTGGCTGGATGAAGCCATGGAAGGACCGTTGCCCAGCACAATTTTGCGGAACTCAGTGGTGGTTGCAACAGGAGCCTGGGTGCTGATTAAGCTAGAACCTGTTTTGGCGCTGTCACCCGTTGTCATGGCGGCGCTGGTATGGATTGGTGGGATTACAGCAGTGGGTGGTTCATTGATTGCGATCGCTCAGATTGATCTCAAGCGCACTCTGTCCTATTTGGTGAGTGCCTACATGGGCTTAGTCTTTATTGCAGTTGGCGCTGGACAAAGCGAGGCGGCGTTGCTGCTGGTGTTGACGCATGCGGTGGCGATCGCCCTGCTCGTGATGAGCGTTGGCTCAATCATCTGGAACAGCATTACCCAGGACATTACTCAGCTAGGAGGGCTTTGGTCACGTCGTCCTGTTTCGGGATTAGCGTTTTTGGTGGGTACGGCTGGCTTGATTGCCTTACCGCCTTTCGGTAGCTTTTGGGCGTTGCTAAAGTTGGCAGATGGGCTGTGGACTACGCAACCGTGGCTAGTTGGCTTGGTCCTGCTGGTCAACGGGCTCACGGCGTTCAGCCTTGTACGAGTGTTTAGCCGTATCTTTGGCGGACAGCCTCACCCAATGGCACAGCGATCGCCTGAAATTCACTGGTTGATGGCGCTCCCAATGGCGATTTTACTAGGCGTTGTGCTGCATGTGCCGATCGTGCTGCAAGCCTTCTCACTACTACCAGCATGGGCAGATTTGAACAAGGACGTGGCGCTGTTGCTGCTTTGGTCGAGCATTTTTGGTTGCAGTCTGAGTGCGGTTGTCTATTTGGGGAGTGCCATTCCAAAGCCCGTGCAGTTTCCCTGGAAGCCGTTGCAAGATTTGCTTTCCTATGACTTCTACACCGCTCAGATTTACCGGATGAGCATTGTGGTGGGTGTCGATCTCATCTCTCGGATCACTTCTTGGATCGATCGGTATCTGGTTGATGGCTTCGTCAACCTGGTGGGAGTGGCCACACTCTTTGGCGGTCAAGGTTTGAAGTACAGCACATCGGGTCAGACTCAGTCCTACGCCTTGACGATCCTGGTTGGTGCCGTTCTGGTCGGCTGTCTCGTCATGTGGTCGTCGTAAGTAGGCAAACCCTTCATCGCCAGCTTCAGGGTCCCGATCGCTGATGGAGTCGATGCATCCTTAATCTCTGTCGCGCCATTTTTGCTCATTGCCTTGTCCTTGACGGTTCATTCACCTGTTCGTCCTTTCATCCTGCACCCTCCTATGCTGAGTACTCTCATCTGGCTACCCGTTGTTGGTGCCCTTCTCATAGGTTTTTGTCCCGAAAAGCGATCACGGCTGGCAGCTTTGGCGATCGCGAGCCTTAACCTTCTTTGGACGTTGTTCCTGCTGTCTCGGTTTGATGTCAGCAATGCTGGCTGGCAAATGCAGGAAGCACTTTCCTGGTTGGATTCACTTGGCTTGACGTACCGGCTAGGCGTTGATGGGCTGTCGTTACCCTTACTGGCGCTCAATAGCCTGCTGATCTGGATTGTGATTTACGGTAGCAGTCAGCAAATGGTGCGATCGCGGTTATTCTACGCGTTGACCTTACTGGTTTGCGGTGGCATCGCAGGAGCGTTTCTAGCGCAGAATTTACTCCTCTTCGTGCTGTTCTACGAAGTCGAACTGATTCCGCTCTATCTGATGATTGCCATTTGGGGTGGGCCCAAACGCGACTACGCAGCGATGAAGTTTCTCATCTATACAGCGGTTTCAGGCGTCTTAATTTTGGTAGGCTTCCTTGGTTTGGCTTGGCTAAGCGGTGCATCGAGCTTTGACTATGGCGCCATCAATACCCAGGATTTGCCGCTCAAAGCGCAGCTCATTCTGCTGACCATTCTGCTGATTGGCTTTGCCATCAAAACGCCGTTGATTCCGCTCCACACCTGGTTGCCCGATGCCTATGTCGAAGCATCGCCGCCTGTCGCGATTCTGCTGGGTGGGATTCTGGCAAAGTTGGGCACCTATGGTATCGTCCGGTTTTGCTTACAGTTGTTTCCGGATACCTGGTCGATCGTGTCACCGGGGTTGGCGATTGTCGGGGTTGCTAGCGTACTGTATGGCTCTCTAACGGCGATTTCTCAAAAAGATATTAAGCGGATGGTGGCGTATAGCTCGATCGGACATATGGGCTATGTGCTGGTCGCCTGTGCTGCGGGCACTGAACTGAGCTTGCTGGGAGCCGTCGGTCAGATGGTGAGCCACGGATTGATTCTGGCGATTCTGTTCTACCTGGTTGGCGTCATTGAAGCGAAAGTGGGTACCCGTGAGTTGGATAAACTCAACGGTCTGCTGAATCCCATTCGCGGTCTGCCGTTGACGAGTGCCCTGCTGGTGCTAGGCGGTATGGCAAGTGCTGGCATTCCTGGTCTCGTTGGGTTCGTAGCAGAATTTCTGGTCTTCCAGGGCAGCTTTTCAGTCTTCCCCATACCGACCCTCCTCTGCATTATTGCTAGTGGCTTAACGGCTGTTTACTTTGTGATTCTGCTCAACCGCACCTGTTTCGGCAAATTGGATAACGCTACGGCTTACTACCCCAACGTCACCTGGACAGAACAAACACCCGCGCTGGTGCTGGCAGGATTGATCTTTTTCCTGGGAGTGCAACCAACCTGGCTGCTGCGTTGGAGTGAGCCAACGACAAAGGAACTGGTTGCAGGGTTGACGATCGGTGCTAGTCAGCAAGTGGCGATTCGTGATGGCAGTCAGCTATCAGCGGTCAGCCATCAGCGGTCAGCCATCAGCGGTCAGCTATCAGTAGTCAGAACTCAGTAGTCAAAACTCAAAATATCTCCTACGGAGACGCTCCGCGAACAAAACTCAAAACTTTCTCCCCTACTCCCCACTCCCTATGCTCACTGCAACCCTTACCAAACCTCTCCTGCCTCCGTCGCAGCATGAATTTGCCGATGTGATCCACCGTCTGGAAGCGGGTGGCGCGATGCTGCCGGATACGCCAGAAAACCTGATGCAAATTATTGGGCTGTACAAAGCCTATGCGGTGCCGATGGATTTCTACTGGCGCGACTTACTTTATATTGCGGAGCGTGAGTTTCTGAATCCTCTACCGTTTTTCAAGTATTTCTTACCAAAGGAGTATTTAGAATTACACAACCACTACGCTGGCGATGATGCCGATCTGCGCATTTGGCGGGGACAGGCAACGGCGCATCCCGAACTGCTGGCGTTTATGGAGAAGGGAGAAACCTTCAAAATGCCGAGGCTGTTCCATCACCTTTGGCACGATCGCATCAACATGGAGTTTGCTGAAGAATGTATGCGAGCGATGCTGTGGCACCGGGGCATGGGTGGTCAGTTCGACCCGTATTTAGATAGTGAGGAGTACAAGGCGAATGCCGATCGCGCGATTAAGGCGTACTTCAAAGACAATCCAGCCATGTTAGGCATGTACAAGCTGTTTCCTGATTTATTTTTGGAACAGTGTCGGCAAATGTCGTACTACTCCAACCTGGGGCTTTTCTGGGAGATCATGGCGCCCGTGTTCTTTGAAATGTCTGATTTGTACGATGAAGGTAAGATTGCCAGCGTTCCCGACGCGATGAACTTTCTGGTGAACGGCATTTTTGCGATCGCGGGACGTCCGATCTACCACCACGTTTATATTCGGGGTGAGTGCTACGAAATCATCCCGAAATCCAAAGGTTTCATGTGGCTCTACGAAGCGGCGTTGCCCTATGTGGAAGCCGTGTTTTATCGTACGTCACCGTTTCGGGGAACCAAGTCTTACAACGCGCAAGCAAAGCAGGTGCCCGAAGACCAGAAGGACTTTCACTTTGGTATTCTCTACGCAGATGTCTTTCCAGTCGGGACGGCAGGCATCCCACCCACGCTGTTGATGCAGGATATGCTGCATTTCCTACCACCTTACCTGGTGGACTATTACAGCCAGCACTGCCGTGGTGAAGGCGATATGTTGATCCAATTGGGCATTAGCTTTCAGCGATCGATGTATTGCGTCACCTCCGCAGTCATCCAGGCACTGCGAACAGCGCTTCTGTATCCCCTTGACGATCCCAACCCAAAGCACCTCAAAGCCAACCGAGCGTTCTTTGAAGCCCAGCTCGATCGCTTCAAGCGACCAGAAGCGAGGCTGCGCAACGTTCAGCATCAGGAATACAGGTAGAAGTTTTGAGTTTTAAGCTGATTTAGCGGTCAGCTTTCTTCTAAAAACTGACCAATTTAGCCTTTAGCCTTTCCCAATCCTTACTCCCCATTCCCCCAAAGAGGGTTTAAAAAATGGCAGACATTGTTGACATTGCAGTTGGAGCAGGTTCGTTTAAGACGCTCGTCACGGCAGTGCAGGCGGCTGGTTTAGTCGATGTGTTACGCAGCCCTGGTCCCTTCACGGTGTTTGCGCCGAATGACGATGCCTTTGCCAAGTTGCCCCCTGGGACAGTGCAAACCCTTGTGCAGAACATTCCTCAGCTCTCCCGCATTCTGACGTATCATGTGGTGCCTGGGAAACTAACGCAGGCTGATCTCAAAGCGGTGAATTCGCTCACATCAGTTGAAGGTTCACCGATTCGTATTGATACAACTGATGGCTTTGAGGTCAAAAATGCCACGGTGGTTGCCGCTGATATTGAAGCTGATAACGGCATTATTCATGTCATTGATACGGTGATCTTGATGGGGTGAAGCGGAGCATAAGTAGGTCTGTTCCAAACAATTGTTGAGACGCTCCGACTGCGTTACTATCTGCTGAGCAAAGTGTACTCCGTTGAACTGAGCAGCATCACCTCATCGTTGCAACTGCTCAGTGAATCTTTTTTAGTCAGCCTCAGTGTTCTGCCCTGGGGTTGTCTTTTTGCAATTTAAAATCTCGGCGTTCGATCGGAAGAGTTCTTCCGTTTTGCTGATGGTGAACCTTGCTATTCACTTTTATCTTTGCAGTTACAGCAGGTTCGTCTATGATTATTGAACTTTTGCAGCAGAGTACGGGAATTATTGTTAACATGCTGCTGCTAGGGGTGCGTAGAAATCGGTAGACACCTGGCAGAAATAGCAAACAGTCAGACTATTCACGTTTCATGTCTCTAAAGTGCCCTTCGCAAAAAGTGCTCTTCGCAAAACTGGCTAGTTCACTGTTGATCTAATTTGCTGTTGAAACAGTGCCACCGTTTCAGCAGGCTTTATCGTTGTGTGGGGTAGAAGAAAGAAGTGAGCGGTTCAAATCAGCGTCCTCTGCATCCAACGAGGAAACCAAGGGCAGTGTTGAGAAAGGTGCCGAAGCAACGAGGGGGGCAACGCTGGCTTTGGTTAATGAGTGGGCTAGCAGGAGTTGCGTTGCTGTCAGCGACAGCGGGCGCACTGCTTGCTATGTCGTTTGCGAGCACGCCCTTAATGCAGCGTGAGTTAAGTCCAGAACAGGCATCGGTTTTTTCTAAAGGCGATCGCATCTCCAAGAACAACAGCTTGCAGTTACCTGAGTTGACTCGTCCAGTCAATATTTTAGTACTGGGTCTCAAAGTGCTGACGACCGATGTCCAAAATCCGCCAGCTAACCTCAAGAAATTGCGCTATCAGGCACTGGTCAACTCGTTTGATGGTCTGACCGATACCATGCTGCTCCTGCGATTTAACCCCGAAGCCAAAAAGCTGGTGGCGCTTTCCATTCCTAGAGATACCCGTACACAGGTTCCAGGTTATGGGATCACCAAGATTAATGAAGCGAATGTGGATGGTGGCCCAGCGCTAAGTGCTAAAGCAACGAGTGGACTGCTAGGCGGTGTTGGGGTCGATCGCTATGTCTCCATCAACGTCCAGGGTGTACAGGCACTGGTTGATGCACTTGGCGGTGTGACGGTCTTTGTGCCAAAAGACATGAAGTATGTGGATGAAAGCCAGCATCTCTATGTCAACCTTAAAGCCGGACAACAGCATCTGAATGGCGATCAAGTACTCCAGCTACTTCGTTTTCGCCACGACGAGTACGGCGATATTGGTCGCATTCAGCGGCAGCAGATGTTGATGCGTGCGCTGATGGAACAGGCACTGAACCCAGCCACGTTGGCACGGTTGCCCCAAATCCTCTCGGTGGTTCAATCCCACATCGATACCAATTTGAGCGTCGAAGAACTGGTTGCCCTGGTTGGCTTCGCTGCCAAGACAAACCGCTCTCAGGTTCAAATGCTGATGGTGCCAGGAAGCTTTAGCCAACCCCATGAATACAACGGTATTAGCTATTGGCTGCCTAGCGCTCGGCGTATTCAAACGATGATGGCGCAGCACTTTAACTTTGGAACGGTGTCAGAAGGAGAGGCTCTTGCCAATTCAGTTCGAGTCGTCATTCAAGACAGTACGCGCCAGATTAATGCGGCTCAGGCTGTAGCGAATAGGCTCAAGCAGAGTGGTTACGGCAACGTGAGCGTTTCAGCACCGAATCGGGAACCGCTCAATGTGACCCGGATCGTAGCGCAGCAAGGAGACTTGAAAAGTGCTGAAGCCGTACGTCAATCACTCGGCTTTGGCGAAGTACGTATTGAAAGCACTGGCGATCTTGATTCCGACATTACGATTCAAGTCGGTCAAGATTGGGGGCAAAGCAAAAAGCAGTCAACCAACTAACGCGAGGCTGACTCTGCTTTTGCGTAGAGAGTGGTTCAGAGGATGATGAACCACTCTCTACGCAAAAGAGCGCAATTAATATGCATCCTGCAATTCATAGAAATCGGGTGACACGTAATCTTTGCGAAGCGGCCAACCCACCCAATCTTCAGGCATTAAAATGCGCTTCAGGTTGGGGTGTCCTTCGTAAATAATGCCGTACATGTCGTAAGATTCGCGCTCTTGCCAGTCTGCTGTTTTCCAAATCCAGTAGACTGACTGCACGTGAGGGTTTTCACGCGGCAAGAACACCTTGATGCGAACTTCAGCCGGACGATCGGCATTATCACCCAGCTTAATCAGGTGGTAAAAGCTGACAAGCTGGTCGCCAGGACCCGCATCATAAGCACCCTGACATTGCAAATAGTTGAACCCATACGCATAAAGGGCTGTTGCAAACGGCACCAGAAACTCTGGTGCAACCTTCAATATTTCTACCCCAGAGGCATCCGGCCCTAAGGACTCGTGCTCAAAGCCGTTCTGCGTTAGCCATTTGGAAATTGTACCCACTTCCTCAATAGGTGCAGCCTCAACAGGCGTGATTTCAGCTGGTTCTTTAGTCGATTTTGACTCTTCTTCAGGCACGATCGAGACCCTCCTTTTCGGCTGCCTTGAGTGCTGGTGGAACCGGTAACCCCATGGCTTCCTGTAGTTCCTTGGGTGGAGCCTCCCGCGTCGCGGACTGAAGATATTGACCGGTCAGGATAGGTTCCACAGCTTTCATTGTATGAGTGGTGCTGTAGTAGCGATGAATCTGCCGTAAGTCGCCGCGCTCTTGAATCGACTCGTTGGAAATTTTCTTCCGTAGTTTGATGATGGCATCAATGATGGCCTCTGGTCGTGGTGGGCAACCCGGCAAGTACACATCGACTGGAATGAGCTTATCGACCCCACGCACGGCGGTCGGTGAATCGACGCTAAACATGCCGCCCGTGATGGTACAGGCTCCCATCGCAATCACGTACTTAGGGTCGGGCATTTGCTCATAAAGCCTTACGAGTGCCGGAGCCATCTTCATCGTGACGGTTCCAGCGGTAATGATCAAATCGGCTTGTCGAGGGCTCGATCGCGGCACCAGCCCAAACCGATCAAAGTCAAAGCGCGAACCAATCAGCGCTGCAAACTCAATAAAGCAGCAGGCAGTTCCATAAAGCATGGGCCACAGACTCGATAGCCGCGCCCAGTTGTAAAGATCATCAACCGTGGTCAGAACGACATTCTCAGACAGATCGTGAGTCACTTGTGGTCGCTGAATCGGGTTAAGGATCAGCTCAGACTGACTAGCAGCACCTTTCACCGTCTCTGAATTCATGACCATTCCAGTGCTCCTTTGCGCCAAGCGTAAACAAGACCAATGATGAGAATGCCAACAAAAATTAACGCTTCGATAAACGCTAGTAAACCTAGCTGGTTAAACGCGACTGCCCAGGGATAGAGGAACACGGTTTCCACATCAAAAATGACATAAACCAGCGCAAACATGTAGTAGCGAATATTGAACTGAATCCATGCACCCCCGATCGGCTCCATGCCAGATTCATACGTTGTACGGCGCTCTGGACCCCGGCGACTGGGGCGAACAAGCTTGGATGCAGTTAAGGCCAGAAGTGGAACCAAACTGCACACGAGCAAAAAGCCAAGCAGGTACTCATAACCACTGAGGACAAACACAATCACTACCCCTCAGGCTGTGTGGATGACAAAACTAACGTTTGCGTTACTTGCCTTCATATTATAGGGTCGGCGCTGCACAAGATGTATCGAAAAGCCCCGCTGGAGTCTATAGAAAAGGAAGGATAAGGCGATAAGAAAAAAGGATAAAAGGTTTGAGTGGGAAGTGAGGAGTGAGGAATGCGCTTTGTACTAAGCCTTCCTCTCCTCTGTCTCTGCCTCCCCTACTCCTCCTGCCCTCTGTTTTCTGCCTTTAGCCTTTTATACCCTGCCTTCTTCTAAAGTGATTCCCAGTCATGTCATAATCGTTTACAGAGATCTCAGAATTCTGTCGTCTCTACTCCTTAGATCGCAGCCTTAACTTTTGGCGCTAAAGCAATGAGCACAGATGCTGCTGAACCAACAGTTCTAGACCGTTACGAATGTCAGACCTGTGGTTACATTTATGAGCCACTAAAGGGTGACGATCGTCGTCAGATCCCAGAGGCAACCCCCTTTGAGGCAGTTCCCGCCGACTGGCGCTGTCCCGTTTGTGGAGCGGCAAAAGCACGCTTCTCAAATATTGGCGAGGTTGGCTCACCGTCTGGCTTCAAAGAGAACCTGGGCTACGGCTTTGGCGTTAACACATTGACACCCGGTCAAAAGAATATTCTCATTTTTGGAGCCCTGGCACTGGGGTTCCTATTTTTTATCAGCCTTTATGGATTGCAGTGAGGCCAGCATGCTCCGGGTCTAACCTGTAGAGCTGGACCTTAGTGCTGCCGATTCTGGATGGCAGCTTAGACATCATTAACAGACAACTTCCGAGTAGATTGAGTAGAGATTTGAGCGCAATGCATTTAGTCACAACATTTTTGAAGCGATCGATTTTCAAGCAGGCGATCGTGCTGTTTGCGATCGCGCTTTTGTGCTCAAGCTGTGGCGGCTATCTTCCGTCTATTAGTGGCACTCCCTGGCAACCCGTTTCTGTACCCACAGAGGGAAACTTATTAGACCTAAGCTTTATTGATACCCAGCATGGTTGGCTGACCGGTACGAGCTCGACGCTGCTGGAAACCACAGATGGCGGTAATACGTGGGAACCGCGAAACCTGGAACTGGATCAGACCTATCGTTTCAACTCAGTGAGCTTTTCAGGTGAGGAAGGTTGGATTGCTGGTCAACCATCTCTCCTGCTGCACACAACTGACGGTGGCAAGGCGTGGTCTAGAGTGCCCCTAAGCGCAAAGCTTCCTGGCTCTCCTAATACCGTGCTTGCCCTCGGCCCCAAGTCGGCTGAAATGACTACCGACATTGGAGCCATTTACCGCACGACCGATGGTGGCAAAAATTGGAAGGCTATGGTGGAAGCCGCGGTTGGCGTGATTCGCAACATCGCTCGTGCCCCCGATGGTCGGTATGTTGCTGTTTCGTCGCGTGGAAATTTCTACTCCATTTGGGAACCCGGTCAAGCCGTTTGGGACGCCCACAACCGTAACAGTTCTCGACGACTGCAAAGCATGGGGTTTGCGCCCGATGGACGACTGTGGATGATTGCGCGTGGTGGGCAAATCCAATTCCAGGATCTCACGGCTCCAGACGCGTGGGAAAAATCGGTGAGCCCAGAGTTTACTACCAGCTGGGGCTTGCTCGATTTGGCTTACCGCACTCCAGAGGAAGTTTGGGTTTCTGGAGGCAGCGGCAACCTTTTACGCAGTGTTGATGGTGGCGCCACCTGGGAAAAAGATCGATCGGTCGAGAATGTTCCTTCCAACCTCTACAAGATCTTGTTCCTTAGCCCAGAGCAAGGCTTTATTATTGGTCAAAAAGGGACATTACTCAAATACAGTGCTGAAGCGTCGGCTGCAGCTTAATGGCTGCTAAAGGTCGTGCGGTAGAGGTTTGATTAACGCGTTTAGCCTCTGATCGTTCGTCCCAGAAGTGCCACTTTCACAGGACTTTAAAAAGTTGCTTGTGGCTGGTTCATTGGTTTCGTATGATGAACATAAGTAAGCGTTTAGTTTAATTGTTGTCAGTGGAGGAATTCGAATGGCTGGTACTACTGGAGAGCGCCCTTTTGGGGACATTATTACAAGTATTCGTTATTGGGTCATTCACAGCATTACAATCCCTGCATTGTTTATTGCGGGATGGTTGTTTGTGCAAACGGGCTTAGCTTACGATGCGTTTGGTACGCCTCGCCCTAACGAGTACTATCCAACCCAAGTGCAATCGGCACCCATCATTAAAGATCGCTTTGATGCCAAACAAGAAATTGAAGAGTTTCTCGCCAAGTAGTTTAAGGATTACCCAACGTTATGACTAGTAGAACACCCAACGAGCCGGTTACATATCCCATTTTTACGGTGAGATGGCTAGCGGTTCACACCCTGGCTGTACCATCTGTTTTCTTTTTAGGCGCGATCGCCGCAATGCAGTTTATCCAACGATAGGTGACACCCATGGCAGTCAGAAGTTCAAACCCAAACAAGCAACCAGTTGAGCTGAACCGTACCTCTCTTTATTTGGGTTTGTTGTTGGTTTTTGTCCTTGGCATCCTTTTCTCCAGCTATTTCTTTAACTAGCAGTTTTGATACTGAGTTGATTATGGCAGTTCTATCAGCTGAGCTTTGCGTTTCGTTTTTTAAGAGGTAATTATCGTGTCTAGTTCTGGAAGAATTCCGTTGTGGATTGTGGCAACCGTCGCAGGCACAGGCATACTAGTTGTTCTGGGTCTTTTCTTTTACGGCGCTTATGCGGGTCTTGGCTCATCAATCTAAATTTCGAGCCAATTTTATTGGGCTTCTGAAACTGGTCTGACAGACCTTTCAAGAGTAGCCTCATTGCATGACAGTAAAAAGCACCGATCTAAGTTAGATCGGTGCTTTTTACTGTCATGAGCAATGGTGAGCTTTAGCGATGATGCTCTTAAATGCCGCTTGGATCTTCACGTTCAATATAAAGAAACAGAAGACCAAAGACTACTGCAGGGAGTAGCCAGGTAACAACTGGGATGAGGATCCAGGGTAAGAACGAAGCTGCGTATGAACCTGTCATAACAAGTTTCCTATCTAGATTTAAGTGGTTCCAAAACTGACTCTACTGCGAAGCGGGGACAAGTTTGGTACTTCTAATCTTTCTTAATATTTAGTGTGGTTAGGAGTGAGGAGTCAGCAGTCTAAAGGCGTTTTTAGTGCTTAGAAGAACGCAGATCGCTGACCACGAAAACTCTCTCAAAAACTCAAGACTGCTCCTCTCATCTTTCTTGAAGCCTCTAATCACTAAAGTCGTCTAACGAAACGTTTGGCAGATCGGGTGGAACGACGAGGCGATCGATGGTGACTTTATGGCTTTCACGATGAGTGTGCATTTCAACTGCGATCGCTTCAAAGCGCAGTTTGACGCTACCAAACGGCACTGTCAAAGGCATCATGGCTTCTAAATCACCGAGCCCATTAGGCAGAAAATCGACGAGCCAACGAGGGCCATCAAGCAACGAACGGGTTTGGCGATCGGTGATCCAAAGTTTGACATAAATTCGAGGCAGCAGATTGGGTAGCTTGACACGAATATTGATGGGTTTACCAGCAGTCAACTCCCCAGTTGTGACATCCAGCGTCGGCATGGGCACAGGGTCATCAGCTGATAAAACCAGTGCACTGGGCGGTTCGCTTAAGGGCACTGGCTCACTTGTGTGGGTGGGTTGGTTTCGCCGCCGTTCGTTTTGAGGGGGCACGTCATCAACCACAATTTCATCACTTAGCGATCGCGCCTCAGCATCAAAGGGAGCCGCTGTCGCTGAGGGTGAAGGACTGCCGGGTGCTAAATTGGCTTTGAGCATGGCTGATAGCTCAGTATCAGTCGCGAGAGAGGCAAGCCGTGTGAGAAACCGATCTTGCAGCTTGAGTGATTGAAACGCCATATGCGTTGGCGATGGCAAGTCTAACGGAGTGCTTTCAGTGCTGTCAGTATTGACGTCCTTTAAAGTTTCAGCATCCACAGGTTTGGGCGGTTTTGTTCCAGCCGTATCTCCTAGCTGATCAGGCGGGCTATCTAATCCTTTAGCGTCTTTGTCAGCTGCTACCGTGTCGCCTATAGCGATCGATGCAGACGGCAGATCTGTAGATGGCGTTTGCTCTGGTGTCTCTAGATTCAGTGCTGCATCCTCTGATGCTAGTGGGGTGACCTCCGTCGTCAGCTTGAAGACAGGCAAATCGAGTGCTTTAGAGCGAGCCTGATCGGGATCGGGCTGATAAAGCCTGGGTGGTAGTGGCTGACCGGCCAGCGATGGGAAGCGTGGTGGTTGCTCTGGTGGCGGTTCCACTACAGCCAAGTTGAGGAACGATAAGTCGATGGATGGGGTTGCTTGCTCTTTCAAACGAGACGTTAGCTCTAAGGGGAGATCAATGCGATCCTCATCATCCACTTCAATCGTGAGGGCTTCATGCAGCTTGGTGAGTTCTCCCACCAGTGCATTCGGGTCAACGGTAATGGAGAATGCCTGGGTGAGCAGCGCGATCGCTGATTCTGTTTGAGCGTCGACTGGCTCTGCGAGGGTGCCATGCAAGAGCACTTCCCCTAAAACAAGGTGGGTGACAAACGTCTCAGGCAGCGAGAACGAAAACGTGAACGAGTAAGGCAAGGAAGACTGAGACAAGCGTTGCCGATCGCTAACTAAAACCTGCAGGCTTTGAGGATCACGGAGGCAAAGTTGGACTTCCTGCGCAGTTGCGCCCACCAGATTGAGTGAGATGTCCGTTTCCCACGGAGCATGGCTTAAGTCCTCGGGCAGTGTGGGTATGGTGACGTCATGAGGTGATGGCGATGGCATCGGCGCAACCGATACCTGTCCAGACAATGTGATCACTTCGCCTCGCGCAGCCACAAAGGCGGATTGGTTGAGCGTGAGTACAAATGTTTCATTGGCTGCCAGCGTGTACCCTACTGATGATGGTCGATCGCTGATGGCGTCTGGCTCATCTGAGCGATTTACAGAGGCAGTTGGCGTCATTGTCGTTGGTTCATCGCTAGCGGGATCAAGCGTCTCTACTGCATCTATAGACGTCGGAGCATCCGCTATCGTGGCCAGATCAAAGTCCTGAAGGATATCATCAACCAATCGCTCAGACATCTGTTCAGCAACTTGAAAGAGGCGATCCATTGAAGCCGCCAGAATTTCGGCAACTTCTGGCGGTAAAGTATTCGCTGGCGATAACGTCTCTGGCTGATCAGGCTTCGTTGCGTTTGACAGAGACGCATCAGCCACTGATGCCGCGAACGCTTGAGTATCTACAGACGCTGACTCCACCTCGTTGGTCGGCGCAGCAGCGCGTTCCGACGTTGGCATTGCGTCCTGAGCCTGTTGGGACGCGTCTATCACTGACAGCGTATGTGGTGATGTCCAGTCATGCTCCCAGTCTTCTTCTGATTCTTGTGCGACCACTTGCAGCTTGATAGCATAGGGCTGTGCGCCTGTGATCAGGTCTGTCATCAAGTCTGCGGGTGAACAACTCAGTTCCCATTGTCCCGGTTCAAGGTGGGTGAATGGAATTACAACCATCAAACCATCATGATTCGTGCGGCAAGACCGCTTTTGCACTCGGCGCTTAGGCGGCACTTCTGCAGTTGCCAAGTGAGCAATACGGGTGTCAATCGTTGCGTTGACGTTATTTGAGCGAGCAACAATGCGATAACGTCCCTCCAGAATCTCGACGTCTGGTGAATCCAGGGGAAGCCAGGAGCGATCGCCCTCTTTTTGTAATAAAAATTCCCAGTGTTCCATCTCACACCCACGCCGAAGCTCTGTTAGACTCACTGTCGAAAAACCACTATCGCAAAAAT
The DNA here is from genome assembly GCF_003003795.1 of Stenomitos frigidus ULC18. Taxonomy (GTDB): domain Bacteria; phylum Cyanobacteriota; class Cyanobacteriia; order Leptolyngbyales; family Leptolyngbyaceae; genus Stenomitos; species Stenomitos frigidus_A. The sequence continues at coordinate 73,788 of NZ_PVWK01000124.1, forward strand.
CACTGCCGCAAAACGCTATATCTGGTGCTTGGGAATGATTTTACTCCCATCTTAAGCTTCTGATAATACCTAAATATAGTGGACTGCTCCAGAAATTTTACATTCTGCTGAAATTTGGTTTTCAACCGATTCCGCCAATCGTGATGACCTTGGCGGGTTATGTTACTGATTTGGAGCTCATTGTCCATAGAACCATTCATGTAGCAGCTCTGCAGAAGAACTCAACAGCGTTGAAAGGTTAACCCTATGAGTGCCTTAAGCGGTGCGATCGACAACGTGCTTACAAGCGGGCAAAAAATCTAGTCAAGCGCACCATTGTTGATAGTACTGACTGCACGGTGCCGGCCTTGTTGACCTCTTGTCGCAGATGCTGCATCTGTGCCACGTCCTCAGGGGTACAAATGACTTCGCTTTCTAGAAGGCGACAGCGAATTTCAGAAAAGGTCATCATCGCTTTGTCTAGATCGTCCTTAAGCTGCATTTTGCCGTCTAAGTCAGCTTCCATATATCGAATATCAAGCTCGTTCATTACAGCAGACGCTGTTTGTAGAAAGAGAGTATTGCTGTCAGTCATAGCCAAGCCACTTGAGTGAGGTTTATTTCTTTACCGTGATCGCTGACGTGGTTTTCCGGCGATTCGCCACGGCAGTGTTGACTTGATCGAGTGCTAACGTCGCTGCACCTTGCCATAGCGGGTCTTGCTTGATTTCACCAATCACGCTCGCTGTTTTGGCGCTCAGAAACCCAAAATCACGTCCACTAATTGCTGCTGCTGTATTGAGAATGCGGGGTACTAGTAGGTTGATGTCGTTGAGTTCTAGCTTGTCGTAGCGATTCACTAATTGCCCTAATTCTTTGCCGAGTATTGCTGCTTTTAAGCATTGGGCAAGCGTTGTTTCCAACAATTTTTGTTCTTGTAGCTTTACCTGCTGCCACTCGGCCATCACCTCACCCACCTGATTTTCGATGTCGCGTAGCTTGTCGCGTGATGCTTGCGGACTGGCCTCTACCGAACCGTAGCTCGTTTTAACTTGCGCTTGGAGCGTCTGATACGCTTGGCGCTGCTTACGCAGTTTGACCACGATCGCATTCCGGTAGCGGTAGAGCACTGGCGGGTTTTTGCTGACCGCATCGGCAAACAGCGCCATTTGTACCGTAAGGGTTTTGGCATGCTCTGCTGATTGGCGAACATCATCCACTGCCAGCAAATTGCCTGCATCCAGCTTGTCAAAAATGGCGGCAAAGTTTTCGTATTGGTTGCGCAGATCAGCTGTGAATGTCTTCCATTGAGGATCATCAGGTGGTTTAAAGGGATCGATCGCCAGATCAATCAAAGCAGCATTAATGTCACTACGCGAGTTCAAAATACCAGTGACAAAATCACTACGGACTTCAACGGTCGATCGGGGTGGTGGCTCGAGTTCTTGTTTCCGCATGTCGTCGATCGCCTGAATCGCCAAGAGCGACTCTGCTTTGAACTGAGTCGCTGCTCCCTGAATTGCCCGCGCTTTCTCCACGTTGCAGCCTGTCAGCAGACCACTACCAACGACGAGACAATAGGCAAGCAAGGAGTTTTGGAAACGCTTCATTTCATGTTTTGGGAAAGAGATTGCGACGCAACAGTAGTAATTGATTGTAGGAGAAAAATCAACTTCAGCTTAAAAGTAGCAAAGCCTGCTGCTACCAGCAAACTAGATTAGCTACCCATAAGATGAACGACTAACTCACGCATATGACCGTTTTGCCGATGCTCCCACACATAAATGCCTTGCCAGATGCCCAGAGCCAAACGTCCATTAGTGATTGGAATTTGCTCAGAAGTGCTGGTCAGTGCTGTACGAATGTGGGCAGGCATATCGTCGGGTCCTTCCGTACTGTGGATGTAGTGCGCCCCTTCAGGCACCAACTTAGACAGGAAGTGCTCTAAATCTTTCAACACGTCCGGATCAGCATTTTCCTGAATCAAGAGGCTGGCAGAGGTGTGACGCAGAAACAAGGTGCATAGACCCGTTTCAATCTGCGATTCGGCTACGATCACTTGTACCTTTTGTGTGATCCGGCAGAGCGATTTGCCTGTTGTTGAGAGCTTAAGTACCTGCTGGTGTTGATGCATAAGGTGAGGTGAGAGGAGTGAGAGGTTCTTCTTAAGCAAAAGTCCCCCACTATGATAGCGAGGGACTTTTGTTAGAGTGCCTTACAGACCAATGTTACTGGACGTGCGCTAGCCGAATTTTGCGGCTGTTGCAGAGATCAGGAAAGCGGCGTAGGTAAGGATGTAGCCAACTGTGAAGTGAGCTAGACCAACCACACGAGCCTGGACGATCGAGAGCGCAACGGGCTTATCTTTCCAGCGAACCAGGTTCGCCAGAGGGGTGCGCTCATGTGCCCAAACCAATGTTTCGATCAGCTCTTGCCAGTAGCCTCTCCAGGAGATCAAGAACATGAAGCCCGTTGCCCACACCAGGTGTCCAAAGAGGAACATCCAGGACCAGACGGACAGGTTATTCATGCCATACGGGTTGTACCCGTTGATGGTCGCACCGGAGTACAGCCAGAGGTAATCACGTAGCCAACCCATCAGATAGGTCGAGCTTTCGTTGAACTGAGACACGTTGCCAGACCAGACTGCAAGATGCTTCCAGTGCCAGTAGAACGTGACCCAGCCGATCGTGTTCAGCATCCAGAACATCGCCAGGTAGAACGAATCCCACGCCGAGATGTCACAAGTGCCGCCCCGTCCAGGACCATCGCAAGGAAACGCATAGCCGAAGTCTTTTTTGTCCGGCATCAGCTTAGAACCCCGTGCATCCAGCGCACCCTTGACCAAGATCAGGGTGGTGGTGTGCAGACCCAGAGCGATCGCATGGTGAACCAAGAAATCGCCAGGACCAATGGTAAGGAACAAGGAGTTCGTGCCGCTGTTAATGGCATCCAACCAACCGGGCAACCAGACGTTACCGTAGTTGGGCCAAGCAGTGGTCGCGATACTGTCTGGGTTCGACAACAGCGTACCCATGCCATACAGCACTTTACCGTGAGACGCCTGAATGAACTGTGCAAACACAGGCTCAATCAGAATTTGCTTCTCAGGTGTGCCAAAAGCAACTACCACATCGTTGTGAACGTACAGACCCAGAGTGTGGAAGCCGAGGAACAGCGAAACCCAGCTCAGGTGAGAGATGATGGCTTCTTTATGCTGCAAGACGCGATCCAACACGTTGCCTTTGTTCTGATCTGGGTCGTAATCTCGTACCCAGAAGATGGCTCCGTGAGCAAACGCACCAACCATCAGGAACCCAGCAATGTACTGGTGATGGGTATACAGTGCAGCCTGCGTCGTGAAGTCCTTCGCCAGGAAGGCGTAGGGTGGCAGCGCATACATGTGCTGCGCGACCAGAGACGTAATCACGCCCAATGCAGCCAGGTGGATACCCAACTGGAAGTGCAGGGAGTTGTTGTAGGTTTCGTACAGACCCTGGTGAGGCAGATTGAACTGACCTTCAGTCATAGAGCCAAAGAGACCAGACTTTGCGTCCAGCATTTCTTTGATGCTATGACCGATACCAAAGTTGGTACGGTACATGTGACCAGCAACAATGAACAGGACAGCGATCGCCAGATGGTGGTGCGCCATATCTGTCAACCAAAGCGATTCGGTCTGTGGATGGAAACCACCCAGGAAGGTGAGAATCGCCGTACCAGCACCTTGAGATGTGCCAAACACATGCCCAGGAGTGTCGGGGTTTTCAGCATACACGCCCCAGTTGCCACTGAAGAAGGGAGCCAAACCGGCTGGATGTGGCGGAGTAGACAGGAAGTTATCCCAGCCTACGTGCTGTCCGCGAGCTTCGGGGATGGCCACATGAATCAAGTGACCTGCCCAAGCCAGCGAACTAACGCCGAACAGACCAGCCAGGTGGTGATTGAGTCGTGATTCAGCATTCTTAAACCAAGCCAGCGAGGGGCGAAACTTGGGTTGCAAATGCAGCCAACCTGCAAAGAGGAAGACAGCCGACAGGATCAGGAGAAAGATCGAACCCGCGTAGAGTTCGCCATTGGTTCGCATCCCCTGCGTAAACCACCACTGGTAAACACCGGAGTAGGAAACATCAACCGGATAGTTTACCCCACCCTGCGTGAAGGCATCGACCGCTGGTTGACCGAATTGAGGGTCCCAAATCGCGTGGGCGATGGGACGGATGTTCAGCGGATCTTTGATCCACTGTTCAAAGTTGCCTTGCCACGCTACGTGGAATAGGAGACCAGATGTCCACAGGAAAATGATTGCCAGGTGACCGAAATGAGAGGCGAAAATCTTTTGGTAAAGATTCTCTTCCGTCATCCCGTCGTGGCTTTCAAAGTCGTGGGCAGTGGCGATCCCGTACCAAATCCGACGTGTTGTCGGATCTTGAGCGAGGTCTTGGCTAAATTTGGGAAATTTAGTCGCCATAGTTCTACTTCGTTCTCCTCGCGCTTATCCAAGTGCCAGTGTACGAGCCAGGAAGAATGCCCACGTGGTGACAATTCCGCCCAGGAGATAGTGTGCTACCCCCACAGCCCGACCCTGAATGATGCTCAGTGCGCGGGGCTGAATTGCCGGGGCAACCTTCAGCTTATTGTGCGCCCAAACAATCGATTCGATCAACTCTTGCCAGTAGCCGCGACCGCTAAACAGGAACATCAAGCTGAATGCCCACACAAAGTGCGCACCCAGGAAGAGTAAGCCGTAAGCCGAAAGCGCCGAACCGTAGGAGGTGATTACCTGCGTTGCTTGTGCCCAGAGGAAGTCGCGCAACCAACCGTTAATGGTAATCGCACTCTGAGCAAAGTTACCGCCCGTAATGTGAGCCACCGTTCCATCTGGATTGACCGTCCCCCACACATCCGACTGCATCTTCCAACTGAAGTGGAAAATCACGATCGATAGTGAGTTGTACATCCAGAACAGACCGAGGAAAACGTGATCCCAACCAGAAACCTGGCAGGTGCCGCCGCGTCCAGGACCGTCGCAAGGGAAGCGGAAGCCCAGGTTCGCCTTGTCTGGAATCAGACGAGAGCTACGAGCGTACAGTACGCCTTTCAGCAGAATCAGCACTGTGACATGGATGGTGAACGCATGGATATGGTGCACCAGGAAGTCTGCCGTGCCGAGAGCAATAGGCGCGATCGCCACCTTGCCAGCAATGGCAACCGTTTCACCACCAAACACATAGCTAGCCGGAGCCAGTGCATTTGGAGCCGTGGTGCCAGGCGCTAAGGTATGCAGATTCTGAATCCACTGTGCAAACACCGGACGTAGCTGAATCGCCGTATCCGAGAACATATCTTGAGGACGACCCAGTGCCCGCATCGTGTCGTTATGCACGTACAGACCAAAGCTATGGAAGCCCAGGAAGATTGAAACCCAGTTCAGGTGCGAAATAATCGCATCCCGGTGACGAAGCATACGATCGAGCAGATTGTTCTGATTCACGACCGGATCGTAGTCGCGCACCATAAAGATGGCACCGTGAGCCGCTCCACCAACGATGAAGAAGCCACCAAGCCACATGTGGTGAGTGAACAGAGACAACTGAGTCGCATAGTCCGTTGCCATATAAGGATAAGGAGGCATCGCGTACATATGCTGAGCAACGATGATGCTCAAAGAGCCAACCATTGCTAGATTGATCGCGAGTTGCGCATGCCAGGAAGTCGTCAGCACTTCATACAGACCTTTATGACCTTCGCCAGTAAAAGGACCTTTATGTGCTTCCAGAATTTCCTTGATGCTGTGCCCAATACCCCAGTTGGTGCGGTACTGATGCCCTGCAATGATGAACAGAACCGCGATCGCCAAATGGTGATGTGCTGTATCTGACAGCCACAGACCACCTGTCACCGGATTCAAGCCACCTTTAAAGGTCAGAAAATCAGAATATTCTGCCCAATTCAGGGTGAAAAAGGGAGTTAAGCCCTTAGCAAAACTGGGATATAAATCCGCCATCAGCTTTGAGTTCAAGATGAACTCGTGGGGCAAGGGAATGTCTTTTGGAGCAACCCCTGCATCCAGCAGCTTGTTGATGGGCAACGAAACGTGTATCTGGTGACCGGCCCAACCCAACGAACCGAGACCAAACAAACCAGATAGGTGGTGGTTCAGCATCGACTCCACATTCTGGAACCATTCCAGCTTGGGTGCCCGCTTGTGGTAGTGGAACCAGCCCGCAAACAGCATCAGACCTGCCATGACCAGACCGCCGATCGCGGTGCAGTAAAGCTGGAAGCTGTTGGTGAAGCCAGACGCCCGCCACAGGTAGAAAAAGCCAGATGTAATTTGGATGCCGTGGAAACCGCCACCCACATCTGCATTCAAAATTTCTTGTCCGAAAATCGGCCAAACCACTTGAGCACTGGGCTTGATGCCAGTCGGGTTGGTCAACCAAGCCTCGTAGTTTGAAAACTTAGCGCCATGAAAATACATGCCGCTAAGCCAGATGAACACAACGGCAAGATGGCCGAAGTGAGCACTGAAAATTTTACGAGATACGTCTTCTAAGTCACTAGTATGGCTATCAAAATCGTGGGCGTTTGCGTGAAGATTCCAAATCCATGTGGTGGTTTTGGGACCTCTAGCCAGGGTGCGGTCAAAATGACCAGGCTGCGACCACTTCTCAAAAGAAGTCGGAACCGGATCTTTATCAACCACAATCCTTGCTTTCGCTTCGCGCTCCCGTGGAGTAATTGTCATTGAGACTCTCCTCTCTCTAGACAAGGAACGAGGAATCCCCCCTGCCAGACACTGCCCTGACGCTTGAAAACAGTCTGTTGCTCAGGTGAGCAGCCATCAGGGGCGATTGGGAAACAAGATATGAATCCCAAACTCACTAGACGGCACGAAACTGCAATCAGCGATCGCAGTTCAAAGAACGGAATAAAGATCGCCATTAGAACCATGAAGGCTCCTTCTGACAATACAACTGGCCTGGTAGGGGTTCTCATCGTGTCATTATATGACTCGTGTTACGCCGAACCTGGACGCAATTAACAATAATTCAAACTCCTCTGAGTGCAGCTATAGGCGAGGTTGCAAATCTGAGCGAAACGAAAAAGTCAAGCCTCGCAGTCATTGCGTTCACAAAACTAAATCATACGAAATCTATATACATAATCCTTGTAAGCGCGACTCTGAACGCAAATAAAGGATTGAACTAACCCTATGAACAGAAGTCATTCAAATCTATAGATTGAGTGATCCCGACCTGCTATTTTCGGAGTCGTATCATTTCTTTCTCCTGGCAATAGTTCATTGAGAACTGTCAGAGAGAATCGTACAATAAGGTCTTTTTAAACAGTTCAGTGTTATTGACGTTGTAGTGCTGAGGAGATCTCTGGTAGACAAAGGCTCCATAGGAGCAGTTTTGATCGCAAGGTTGACGGCTAGAGGGCAAAGCTCTGGCAAAGCCTGTCTTATCCAGCGGTAATTTTTTGCTTGGAAATCTCAAGATTGTGGATTAAATCAAATTGACAGGCCGTGCGCCCCTACGGGAAATCCGGAGTGATTAAATTCGTGTTCCTTAGAAAGTACCTGATACTTGCTTTATGAGATGTCTTCGAAAAGTACCTGTGTCGGCTAACGACCATGCAAAGACTGTGTTAGCGCCAGGCGGCGTTTGTATGGCGACGATCGCTGGCGGCGGTAAGATGGCAGGTGCTCACTCCCCTGCTGAGTAGCACCGAGACAACTCAAGCAAGCGCTAGCCAACCCTTTTTAGCGACGAAACTTTGCACGGGAGGCTTGGTCTTTTCCGCTATAGTTCCCTATGGGCAGCTTTTAGGAGTGGGTTTTGTGTTGGGAATGAATCGTTTGCAGGCCGTAGCCAAGACCATCGTTGTCTTCGTATTAATGCTGGTTGTCATGGCGAGTTGGGGGAGCGCAGATGACGCTGCACAGGCTGCTTTTAATTGGCAGCGAAAGGTAGACTCTGCTCAAACCAGCATCAAGACTAAAGGAAAGATTGCAGAAGCCTCACCACCGATCGCCCTTCAAGAGCTACGACAGGCGTTAGACAACTACCAGCCGCAGGTGACGATTCTCAGCCCTCGCAAAAATGAAGTCCTTGCAGACAACACAGTATCGGTTCGCTTTTTGGTCAAAGACCTACCCATCTTTAAGAATGAAACGTTTGGCTTGGGGCCTCATCTGCATGTCCTGCTAGACAACCATAGTTATCAAGCCGTCTATGACACCAGTCAACCTTTAATCTTTAACGATCTAGAGCCTGGAACCCACACCATCCGTGCGTTTGCGTCTCGTCCCTGGCACGAAAGCTTCAAAAATGAAGGTGCCTTCGTGCAGACGACCTTTCATGTTTTAACCAAAACTCAAGACAATAGCCCCAACCCTGAATTGCCGCTGTTGACCTATAGCCGGCCACAAGGAACCTATGGCGCAGAGCCAATTTTGCTGGATTTTTACCTGACGAATGCTCCCCTTCATCTGGTTGCTCAGGCAGACGCAACGGATGATATTGCCGACTGGCGCATCCGCTGCACGGTGAATGGCGATAGTTTTGTCATCGATCGCTGGCAACCGCTCTATCTCAAAGGCTTCAAGCCCGGTAAAAACTGGGTACAGCTGGAATATCTGGATGATAAAGGCAACCCTGTGCAGAACGTCTTCAACAATACGGTACGCATTGTCGATTACCAACCGAACGGAGACGATACCCTAGCTAAGTTGGTGCGAGGCGATTTGTCTGCCGCAGATGTACGTGGCATCGTTGACCCTAATTATGTCCCCCCAACCCCCACTCCTACGGTTGAACCCTCACCAGAAATCTTGCCAGAACCCTCGCCGAGTTCCTTAGAGACCCCTCAACCGGAACTAGGGCCGAGTTTCAGCGTTCCCGATCGCACCAGTCCGATCGCGCCGCCGTTCCCGGAACCGTCTACCAGACCTACTCCTGAGCCGACTCTAGAACTGGTTGTACCGATTCCTGAGTTGCCTACTCCTGAGCCGTCACCCATCCCATCGGCAACCGCTACGCCCCCAGAGGATACAGAGCCTCCCAGTACAATCGCACCACCAGCAGCCCCGGCAGAAACGGAACGGCAACCTGTGATCCCGGATGACGAGTCGACCTTACGGGAACCTAAAAAGGCAGAATCAAATGCTACGAGCGGGCAAGAGCGCTTGCGTCAACTTCGGCAGCGCTTCAGCCAGTATCTGCCGCAAAAGAATGCGATCGCGCCAGACTCTGGTGCTGTGCCAACAGAAGATGGCGATCGTGCTCAACCGTTGCCAGTAACGGAACCGACTCAGCTTTCTCCAGCTACTCCCCCAACCTTTTTACCATCAGTGCCACCGGAAAACGACTGACACCTCGTCGGCAACGCCTCCGCATGAGCCGTCGTCAACCTCTTTCGAGCCATCGATCGATCGCTAGCACTCTGTCAATTTACTCTATCAATTTTAAATTGACTCCTATATTAAGGACTATAAGGTCGCTTGAGGAGGTGCAAACACTCAACGCTCTTGGACTCTTGGAAGCGTCACCGTCGATCGCCGCCTCGGGATTTCACGCGCTTGTGAATATGGTGCACCCTCTGCATGGAGCCTAATCATGTTGATCCATTCGTCGTAACGGTTATTTGCTTGGAAGACGATATAGTATAGTACTTATGTACTTACTATGTACTTGTAGTGTGCGGAGGAACGGTTCAACTCTACTCGCATCCGACGTTTAGCGCATGCATAGATGGAAGTGGTTGGGGTAGGCTGAGGAGCAGAGTTGCCGCTGTTGGTGATCTGGAGCCGCTTTCCTGCACGATCGCGGCACAACAGTTAACTACACTCATGTTTTCACCAGCGTCTCAAGATTGTTATGTTCTCTGTGTCGCTACTCCTCCTCTATTGGCAACAAGGCGATCACCTGGTCTACAAAGGCCCGATAGTCTACTACGGGTTTAGAAATGTAGCCATCGGCACCACTTTGCTGAAGGGAGTTTTCCTTGTCGCCAATCATGGCATGGGCCGTCACCAGAATGATGGGCAAAGAAGCCGTACTGGGATCGCTTTTCAGCAGTTGGGTCAGCTTAATCCCATCCACGGCTTTGCCCTGATACAGACTGCGAGACAGCGACACATCCATCAAAATCAAGTCTGCCTCACCCGCCTTAGCAATTTGCATGACCTCTTCTGCATTTTCGGTATGCTTCACCGTCAAACCGCCCAGACGGGTCAGATAGCGCGAAAAGACCCGCACGTTGCCCAAATCATCCTCAACCAGCAGCACAGTTTTCGTCATCAGTTTCTAACCTGTTGGCAGCAGCGCCATCACTTGATCAACAAATGCCTGATGATCGACTACAGGCTTAGAAATATAGGCATCAGCACCACTCTGCTTCAAAAAACTCTCGCGATCGCCTTCCATCGCATGTGCAGTCACCAAAATGATGGGCAAACTGGCAGTGCTGGGGTCTGCTTTCAACATCTGAGTGATCTTAATGCCATCGACGGCTTTGCCCAAATAAACACTGCGCGACAAGGAAACATCCATCAGGATGATATCGGCTTCCTGAGCATGGGCAATCTGCATGACTTCTTCCACGTTCTCCGTATGCTTTACTGCCAAACCACCCCGCTTCGTCAAGATCTTCGAGAAGACCCGTGCGTTAATCAGATCGTCCTCAACAATCAAAACGGTTTTCATGATGTTTTCCTTGGAACGTGACCCAGACGAAAGAGCAGGCTCATAATCCGTGTCGCTTTTACTGTGAAATGGAGACAGGGGCTTTAGGGCTTGCCCCCATCGTAAACGTCTTGCTGCACATGCTACAAACCTTCTATGAAATCAACGCTTAAGGAACCAAGCTCATGGCTGTAATTACCACTGCCCTGCATACAGAGATGCAGCAGTCCTACCTGGAATATGCCATGAGCGTCATCGTGGGACGCGCCCTACCAGATGTGCGTGATGGCCTTAAGCCTGTGCATCGGCGGATTTTGTACGCAATGCATGAACTCGGTCTCACTCCCGATCGCCCGTATCGCAAATGCGCTCGCGTTGTCGGGGATGTACTGGGTAAATACCATCCCCACGGTGATCAGGCGGTTTACGATGCGCTGGTGCGACTGGTGCAGGATTTTTCGAGCCGCTACCCGTTGCTGGGTGGTCATGGCAATTTTGGTTCGGTCGATAACGATCCACCTGCTGCCATGCGATACACGGAAACTCGTCTGGCACCGATCGGCAACGAAGCACTCCTGACCGAAATTGGTGAGGCAACCGTTGATTTTGTCGGTAATTTTGACAATTCCCAGCAGGAACCCACAGTTCTACCGGCGCAGCTTCCTGTCCTGCTGCTGAACGGCAGTTCGGGCATTGCGGTTGGCATGGCAACCAATATTCCACCCCACAATTTAGGGGAAGTGGTGGATGGTTTAATCGCCCTGATTGATCACCCGAACCTGCCCGATGCCAAACTGTTTGAACTTATCCCTGGGCCAGACTTTCCCACAGGCGGCGAAATTATTGGCACGGATGGTATTCAGGAAGCCTACACCACAGGGAGAGGCAGCATTTCTGTACGGGGTATTGCTCAGGTAGAAGAACTCCAGATTGGGCGCGGACGGCATCGACGAACCGCGCTGGTGGTCACCGAGTTGCCTTACCAGGTGAATAAAGCCGCCTGGATCGAAAAGATGGCAGAACTGGTCAATCTGGGACGGTTAGAGGGCATTGCGGATCTGCGGGATGAAAGCGATCGCGATGGGATTCGAGTCGTTATCGAGCTCCGTCGGGATGTCAATCCCCAGAAAATTCTGACCAATCTCTACCGTCAAACGGCGTTGCAGTCCAACTTCGGCACGATCATGCTGGCATTGGCCGATGGGCAACCTCGACAGATGCCGTTGCGAGAGTTACTTCAGCAGTTTTTGAACTTTCGAGAAGAGACGCTAACCCGCCGCTATCGTCACGAACTGGGGCAGGCAGAAACGCGCCTTCATATTGTCGAAGGGCTGCTCATAGCACTCACTAATTTGGATCTGGTGATTGACATTCTGCGTCATGCACCGGATGGTAGCACTGCAAAGATGCAGTTTCAGGAACGACTAGACCTGAGCGATCGTCAGGCGGATGCCATTCTTGCCATGCCCCTACGACGCCTGATCGGGACAGAACGGCAAAGCTTGCAAACCGAATTTGATACCTTAACGGCGCAAATGCAGGATCTTCAACGCTTGTTGAGCGATCGGCGGGAACTGCTCAAAGTCCTCAAACGTGATCTACGAGGGCTCAAGAAAAAGTATGCCGATCCCCGACGGACGAAGATTATTGCTGGGAGAAGTCAAGAGTCCGGCGCCAGGCGCCAGGAGTCAGGAGTCAGGAATCAGCAGCTAGAAATCGGCGAACAACTGATGCTTGATCAACAGCCGCTCACCGTTAACAGCCAATCACTGACTGATAGCCCCGTTCATGAAGCCGAAGAAGAAACCGTCGTCGAACTCACTCAACGTGGCTACATCCGCCGACTGGCACCCAAAGCGTTTCAACGTAGCCAAAGTAAAGCTGTAGAGAAACCAACTCAGGTGCTAGAAGACAGCGATGACTTTGTCGCTCAAACGGAATTTGCAACGACCAGCCAAACATTGGTTGTCTTCACTCGCAGTGGTAAGGCCTATCCCCTCAGCGTTAAGGATGTGCCGCATGTGTCAGGAAAGTCACGCGGAACGCCCTTGGTGACGCTACTACCGCCCTCGGCGCAGAGTGATCCAGCCTCAGTTGTCGGTTGTTTTGTGTTGCCTGATAGTTTAGATGGTATTGATCTGCTGTTGGTGACACAGCAAGGACGCATTAAACGGTTGCCTGCTTCCGAATTGGGAGAGTTAACAGGGCGAGGGCTGACGGTGCTGAAGTTAAAGCAAGATGACCAATTAGCGTTCGTCAGCCTGACCGAAGTGGGCGATCAGCTTGTCTTGGCGACTGCGGGTGGACGCCTGTTGCGTCTAGCAGTGAATGATGAACAGCTACCTCCACTGAGCCGAGCCGCACAGGGCAATCTCGCGATTCGGTTACGGAAGCAAGAAAGATTGGTTGGGTATACGCTGATCTATCAAGGCGACGATCTTCTTCTGATGTCAGAGCAAGGGTATGCCAAGCGCTTAGCGATCGATACCCTGCGTCTTTCTACGGCTGGCGACCTCGGTACGCAATCATTCAAATTCACTAGCAAAACCGATGCCCTTGCTGGGATGGTTGCAGTGGCTCCAGAGACAGCGATCACGCTGTTGACGAGCGCTAATCGGATGGCGAGACTGGCCGGCAATGCAGTACCACTCAAAGGTCGGGATGAGCTGGGCGATCGGCCTCTTAAGCTCGATTCTGACGAGCGCATTGCCAGCCTTACCATCCCCAAATTTCCCGTTGCTGACTCTGAAGATGAGGACGGATAGAAGTCCGAAGCCAGCAGTCCGATGCCAGGAGTCAGGAGGGTCAGACGATTCTGACTACTTGTACAGCTTATTGGCTTCAACTTCGCTCGTGGAGCCCATTACGTTAACGCCTCGTGTGCCGCTTGACGCAGTTCTGTATACAGTGATTTGTGGCTACCTACATGGCTTCAAACTGTGCAGTAAAACCGTCCAGCGTCATGCATTCATCTTGAAATGCTTCCGCATCACCCACATCTTCCACCTGAAAGGTCATAATACGCCGCTCATCATCTTTCATCTTCTTCGTAGACAGTGGTTTCACCGCATAGTTCGCCATGATTGCATTGAAGGCAGTCGCCTCTTTGCGCCAGCTCTCAGCCGAACAGTAAATCGTTACAAGCCACATAATGGTTCATTTTTTAGTTGTAGTAGAAGTGATGATAGGCGATCGCCCGATGCACTTCTCAACCCATTTCCCTCAACACCCCTCAATCCTCAACACACCTCAATGTATTGACACAAGCTCGACGGTTCAGGAATCACTTCGTGATTTAACTGCATCCCTTCAAGATGAAAGGCGATCGCCTCCCGAATTATCTGTTCAGTTTCTTCCAGCGTGTCTCCTACTGCAATATAGCCCGGTAAATCAGGCACTTAAGCCGAATAATTTGCCGCTGCTTTTTCGATCACAACTGCATAGCGCATTAGAGTTCATCCTCCAGGTGAGCCTGCTTCCAGATACTTCTTAGAGTACCTGTCGCTAAGGTTTAATCACATCTTTGACCTCCATACCGCAACTCCCTGAAGTAGAGCCATAGGCGACTGGCTTTAGAAAAGCGGTTTTTACAGCCGCTTTCACTCGCATAAACCACACCCGGCACCCGATACCCATATTGATAGGCTGTGCTTATCGATTTAACAAAGGTTGTAACACCATTTCTCGGTTCCCAAGTCAGTTCCAGTAAAGAATTTTGTCTCTGGTTGCTGGGTTCTCTTAGTCACGAGCGGCTGTGCTAGATTGAGCGTAATCTTTTGCAGTCTCTCCTTAGCTCAGTCTTATGGCAGTCACGAAACGTGGGCTTGTTCTCGCTTCAACAGCGATCGCAGTTAGTGCAGTCACCATTACCGGAGCTGGCATTCACCTCTCTCAAGGGCAAGCTTTCTTTCAAGAAAGCCCAAAGGGATTAGTCGATGAAGTGTGGCAAATTATCGATCGCACCTATGTTGATGGCACGTTCAACAAAGTTGATTGGAAAGCGACCCGCACCGAATATTTGAACAAGCCCTATGCCAGTAAAGAAGAGGCATATAAAGCAGTGAGAGAAATGCTCAAGAAATTGGGCGATCCTTACACTCGCTTTATGGACCCGCAAGAGTTCAAGAATATGCAAATTGATACCTCCGGCGAGCTGACTGGAGTTGGTATTCAGCTTACAGCCGATGAAAAAACCAAAAAGCTAACTGTTATTGCGCCGATCGAAGACTCGCCTGCGTTTGCGGCAGGCATTTTGTCAAAAGACATCATTATTCAAATTGATGGCCAAAGTGCCGAAGGTATGGAGCTTAACAAAGCGGTGTCACTGATTCGAGGCACGCCTGGCACTAGCGTCAAGCTGACAATTCAGCGGGGCGACAAACAGATGGAGTATCAGCTGAAACGGGCAAAAATCGAGATCCATCCGGTTCGTTCGAGCTACCGCAAAGACGAAATGCAAGGCGGCGTAGGCTACATCCGTCTGGTGCAGTTCAGCGCCAACGCACCGGCTGAGATGAAGAATGCCATCCAGAAGTTAGAAAAGCAAAACGTCAGCGGCTACATTCTCGACCTGCGTTCTAATCCCGGTGGGCTACTCTTTACCAGCATTGAAATTGCTCGGATGTGGCTGAAGGATGGTGCGATCGTTTCCACCGTCGATCGACAAGGCGAACAAGATCGGGAACGGGCAAATAACCGCTCACTGACCGATAAGCCTCTGGTTGTACTGGTCGATGGTGGTTCTGCCAGTGCCAGCGAAATTCTTTCGGGTGCCTTGCAGGATAATAAACGAGCTACGTTGGTTGGTACCAAAACCTTTGGTAAAGGCTTAGTACAGTCTGTGCGTGGGCTAGGTGATGGTTCTGGCTTAGCCGTGACGATCGCCAAATATCTGACGCCCAACGGCCGCGACATCAACAAGCACGGCATTGATCCAGATGTGGAAATAAAGCTGTCTGACGACCAACGACAAGCCCTGAGTAAAGATCGGGACAAAATTGGTACTCCTGCTGATTTGCAGTATGCTAAAGCCCTTGAAATCTTGACCCAACGCATTAAAGCCCAACAGCCCACTGCACCCAAGTCCTAAAGCGGGCCGACGCAACGGATAGCGCTCCAAATGTGTAGGTTGACCATCCGTAGGGACGTTACATGTAACGTCCCTACGGATCGGAACAACAGATCCGAAACACTACCCAACGTATGGAACTGGTTCATGGTTACAACCCATGCTACGCCTCACTGAAATCAAGCTCCCACTAGAGCACACCGAAGCAGACCTCCAGTCCGCTATCCTCAAAAAACTGCGTCTGGCTCCAGAGTCTTTACGGCGCTACACCATCTTTAAGCGCAGCTATGACGCGCGTAAGCGAGGTGCCGTTTCGTTCGTCTATGTTCTGGATATCGAAACGCCGAAACAAGCACAATTGCTTCAGCAGTTCAAAAAAGATCCGCATGTGGTGCCCACCCCGGACACGACTTACCGCTATGTGGCTAAAGTGCCGTCTGGACTGGAGGCACGCCCCATCATCGTCGGTAACGGACCTTGCGGTATGTTTGCAGGGCTGCTGCTGGCACAAATGGGATTTTGCCCGTTGATTTTAGAGCGGGGCAAAGCCGTACACGATCGCTCGGTCGATACCTTCGGGTTTTGGAGCAAACGCAAATTCAACCCAGAGTCCAACGCTCAATTTGGGGAAGGTGGAGCGGGTACCTTTTCAGACGGCAAGCTGTATAGCCGGATCAAAGATGCCAATCGGCAGGGACGCAAAGTCCTTACAGAGCTGGTCAATGCGGGTGCTGCTCCCGAAATTCTTTACATCAACAAACCCCACATCGGTACTTATCGGCTGGTCAAGATTGTCGAGAACATGCGTCACACGATCGAGTCTTTGGGCGGCGAAATTCGCTTTCAAAGTCGAGTAGACACGATCGACATTGAAAATGGGCAAGTGCGGGGTGTCATGCTTGCAAATGGAGACTATATCCGCAGTGATCATGTCGTTGTGGCGATCGGACACAGCGCCCGCGATACCTTTGAGATGCTGCATCGGCAAGGCGTTTATATTGAACCCAAGCCGTTTTCGATCGGCTTCCGGGTCGAGCATCCACAAACGTTAATTAATGAGTTTCGTCTGGGATCACAGGCGGGGCATCCGATGTTGGGCGCGGCTGATTATCAACTGGTTCACCATTGCTCGAATGGGCGATCAGTCTATAGCTTTTGCATGTGCCCAGGCGGACAGGTTGTTGCCGCCACGTCAGAACTTGGGCGAGTGGTCACGAACGGCATGAGTCAGTATGAGCGCAGTGGCAAAAATGCCAACAGTGGCATTGTCGTAGGCATCACGCCAGAGGACTATCCTGGTAGCCCCTTAGCGGGAATCGACTTGCAGCGAAGTTTAGAAGCACGAGCCTTTGAGCTGGGTGGTGGCACCTATGAAGCACCGGGTCAACTAATCGGGGATTTTCTAGCACAACAACCATCGACCCAGTTGGGCACCGTCAAGCCATCCTACAAACCAGGGGTGCATTTGTGTGATTTGAGTTCCAGCCTGCCAGACTATGCGATCGCGGCCATTCGTGAAGCGATTCCTGCTTTCGACCAACAGATCAAAGGGTTTGCCATGCATGACGCCGTTCTTACAGGTGTAGAAACGCGCACATCGTCACCCATTTGCATTAAGCGCGGCGATGACTACCAAAGTATCAATACAAAAGGACTGTACCCGGCAGGCGAAGGGGCTGGTTATGCGGGAGGGATACTTTCTGCGGGCGTAGATGGGATTAAAGTCGCTGAGGCCGTTGCCTTAAGTTTGATGGAAGCTGCTGCTTGCAAGCTTTAGCATCATTAACTGAAGCAGGGGCATGGCACTGCCATGCCCCTATGGGATTAATCGGATCAAGCTGCATCAACAGGTGAAAGCGTTACGCCCATTCCCCTTGTTCGGAGTCAAAGGCTGGCTCTAAGTCTTGAAGGTGGGTTTCGACTAGTTGATCGATCGCCAGATTCTCTGGCAGAACGCCCGCTGAGATTAAATCATCAGTGAGACGCTTTGCTACTTGATCGTGTCGATCGAACAACATGAGCAATCCCTGTGCTTCCAGGTCGTCAATGGTCTGTTTGACTACAGTTAATGGCTCTGCTGGAGGCAACTCTGATAGGGAGGTTTGATCAGCTTGATTTTGATCAGCTTGATTTTGATCAGCTTGATTTTGATCAGCTTGATTTTGATCAGCTTGATTTTGATCAGCTTGATTTTGATCAGCTTGATTTTGATCAGCTTGATTTTGATCAGCTTGATTTTGAGCACGATGTTCTAAGCTCACCTTACTGGCGATCGCGTGCAGCGACTGTTTGTGTGCCGCTACCGTGACCTTTCCGCTGCGCGTAGGCACTGTTGGTTCAACAACCCGTACAGCACTAGCATCAGAAAACGAGAACTGCATGGCATACCCTCATGAGACTGGCTAGAAGAACATTGTCCGCCTGCTTAAGGTGACTGCTGACCGAATGGACGCACGATCGCATTGATATAGACGGCGTTGATACAGAAGGTGAAGAAGTAACGCACGCCATACACTTGCAGGCGGCCATGAAGTGGAATCGCAGTGAGTACGACGATAGGAAGACCTGTCATTGAGAAGACGACCATTGGGGGCTAGGGTTTAGCACAATGACTGAAGACTGGCACGATCAATCGCTGCAATCGTACCAGTTGGGGTGATCTTCCTATCGGACGGACTCACGTGAGAGCGCTTAACAAAAGGGAGAAACATCCTCGCCACAGACATCTGCTAAGTAGCAGAGGGCGCGGAAGCGGAGTGCAACCAATTCATCATAGAAAGGGTTGAGTTTACAGAGCGGTGGAATTGCAAGCAGTGTGCGACCAAAAAGCTGCACCGTACGCTCAAAGGGGCATTGAGCCGGGATGATAACACAGAGCGATCGTGCTGTTTTGCGATCGCCCAGTTCAATGTTTGCCAACCACTGACGAATCGGTTGCAGTGGTGCGAAACGCATCGGTGCTTCTGGGTAACTGCCCGTAGAGGAACGTAACGCTGGCTCGGAAGCAACTTCCATGCCGCGATCGTCTTGAGAGTAGTGAGTCGTTAAGCGAGCGATTGAAAACAGAGTCATGCCTCATTTACGTTGAATAGAACATCAAGGCAACACAGGAAACAAGCACATCAAGCGAACTTAGGCGCATCCTGTTAAGGTTGAGGACGCTTCCAGTTGCGGACTTGTTGCATGGCTGAGTCTTGGAGAAAGCGCCTGGAACAGGCGCTTTTACTCAGTCCTAATCTCTCCTGCCGCCATTGCTTCATTTAGCGCTCACCCGCCAGGTATGCCCAGGTACCGAGTGTGGACGCTAAGAGCCAGCCAGTCAGTAGAATCGTTGTTAAAAGCAACATATGCACCTCCATTGGTGGAACGGATCGTGGGTTTCAACCCATGCACAAGTTAACAATCAGATCAAAAGGCTGCAACATTTATTAATCGAATCAGGAAATTGTTACATCTTGCTACATCTTTCTCAGTGACACCCGTAAAGCGCCTTGGCTACGTAAGAATGCCTCTAACAAAGAGGAGGGATAGGATCTGTTCGCAAGCCATGAGACGAATGGCAGCTAGAGAACTATGAGAACAGTCGGGTCGCAGCACTGTAATCTGAGGCATCAAAAGACCCCGCTCGGCTTGCAGGCTGCAACATTAGTAGAACTAGCCTTATTAGTGCCATCACCCTTGTTATCCCTACGGAGTAACTGTTTCAGCCCTTATTCTGTCCTTGCCTGAAATATCCCTTACTCACAAGGAATCTCTCACTGCAGGCTTACCCGAATTAAGATAAATAGACGTGCGACTCTGCCGTCAGCGCGCTCAGAATGGATCGCACAAGGACATTGTGCTGAGAGTGTATGGCAAGTGCAGCACCGTTTGCTAGTGAAAGAGGACTGCTCAACCAGAGGATGGCGATGCCGACAAAAACGCGACGCACGGTTTTGCTGATTGACGATTCCGCTGAAGATCGAGCCATGTACTGTCGCTACTTGCAGCGTGGTTCTGTTCACGACTATCAGATTTTAGAAGCGGGCTCGGCGGCAGTGGGATTAGACCTCTACCAGCATGTGCTTCCAGATCTGATCTTGCTGGACTATTCGCTGCCCGGCATGGATGGACTGGAGTTTCTCGCTTGCATGCAGCAGGAAGGGCGGCGCGTTCCAGTTTTGATGTTGACCGGTCAGGGGAATGAGACGATCGCCGCTCAAGCGATTAAACGTGGCGCTCAAGACTATCTGATCAAAGGGCACCTGACCGCTGATGGACTTTGTAAAGCGCTTGATTATGCGATCGAGCAGTGGCAACTCCAACAACGGCTTCAGCAGCAGCAACAGCAGCAAATACTCAACGCGATCGCTCTACGCATTCGCCAATCGCTGACGCTGCACACGATTCTTGACACCAGTGTTGCAGCGGTTCAGCAATTTCTGAAAGCCGATCGAGTTGTGATTTATCAATTTGCATCCGATATGAGTGGTCAAATTGTGGCAGAAGCCGTGTTGCCACAATGGCTGGTTAGCCTCAATGTCCAGATTGAAGATACCTGTTTCCGCGAGCTTTTGGGCGACTATCGGCTGGGCAGGACGCAGGCGATCGACAACATTTACGATGCTGGTTTGACCGACTGTCACATTCAATTATTGGAGCGGTTTCAGGTCAAAGCCAATCTGGTGGTACCGCTGCTGATCACTGATCAAAACTCAGCGTCTGCCTTGCCTCAACTGTGGGGCTTGCTGGTCGTCCATCAATGCTCTGCTACTCGTCAGTGGCAACCGTTTGAGACTGACCTATTGAATCAAGTGGCAGTGCAGATCGCGATCGCGATTCAGCATGCAGAGCTGTATCGCCAGTTGCAGCATGAGTTGGCTGAACGCCGTCGTACCGAAGCCACATTGCAACAGCTTAATCAGGAGTTAGAGACGAGGGTACAGGAGCGCACAGCTAAATTACAAGCTAGTGAAGCTAGTTTACGAGAGGCACAGCGAATCGCGCATTTAGGCAACTGGGAACTTGATTTGGCGACCCAGGACATTATCTGGTCAGAGGAACTGTTTCGGCTTTTTGGACTCGATGTTAACCAGGGTGAACCAGACTACGCCGAGCATTTACAAAGCTTCGCTCCTGAGTCTCGCCACAAATTGGAACGCGCAGTTCAGCAGGTAGTGATACTGGGCAGCCCCTATGACCTAGAGTTGCAATTCTCGCGTGCAGATGGCTCAGTCGGGTGGGTCTTTGTTCGAGGGGAGGCTGTGCGCAATCATCATGGCGAAGTTGTGAAGTTGCTGGGCACAGCCTTGGATATCACCGATCGGAAGCAAACCGAAGCTCAACTGCGGCATCTGTCCGATCGCCTGACGCTGGCAGTCAAGTCTGGCGCGATAGCGATCTGGGATTGGAACGTTACAGAAAACATCCTTACCTGGGATGACCGGATGTATGAACTGTATGGCATTACGCCCAACCAGTTCACCAGCGTCTATGACGCCTGGGCGAGCAGCTTACATCTAGACGATCGCCCTTATGCTGAAGCGGCAATTCAACAAGCTTTGGCAGGAGAAAAAGACTACGATCCTGAGTTTCGGGTCGTTCATCCCAATGGCACCATCCGGTTCATCAAAGCCTACGCACTGGTGGAGCGTGACGAACAGGGTGAGCTAAAGCAGATGATTGGCATTAACTATGACATTACCGATCGCAAACAATCAGAACAAGCCTTACAGCAACTGGCGCTTGATCTCCAGCGATCGAACCAGGAACTAGAACAATTTGCCTACGTTGCCTCCCACGATTTGCAAGAACCGCTGCGTGCGATTACCAGCTATACACAACTGTTTGCCAAGCGCTATCAAGGGCAAATTGATGCCAAAGCTGACAAATACATCGATTACGTGGTGGATGGGGCCGCCCGGATGCAGCAGCTCATTCAAGATCTGCTCGCTTACTCACGGGTCGGCAGATATGAGTTAAAGCAGCAACCCACTGACTGCACCGTCGTCCTTGAGCAAGTGAGGAAAGATTTACAGGTAGCGATCGCTGAAAGCCAGGCCGAGATTATCGTTGATCCATTACCCACTATCTTTGCCGATACTGCTCAAGTAGCGCAGGTGTTTGAAAACCTGATTGGCAATGCGCTCAAATACCGTGGGCAAGCACCACTTGTTGTCAGCGTTTCTGCAAGACAGCAGGTGGCAGAATGGGTGTTCTCCATCCAAGACAACGGCATTGGCATCGAACCCCAGTACGCGGAGCGCATCTTTGAGATTTTCCAACGTCTCCACACGCGCCGCGAATATGACGGTACAGGCTTAGGCTTAGCCATTTGTAAAAAGATTATTGAGCGTCACCACGGACGCATTTGGGTGGAATCGCAGTTAAGGAATGGAGCCACGTTCTGGTTTACTTTGCCAGTACTGCCCAATGACAGATACTAGTTTTGTTTAGAAAGAATATTATTTGATAACGCTACATGGCTTCAACCAATGTGCTTACTATATATAGGGGAAGAAGTTCAGTGTCTAATCTGCAAAACCTATCTGCCATAGAGATTTTACTGGTTGAAGATTCTCCCAGCGATGCTGAGCTGACGATCGAAACATTCAATAACAGCAAAGTGCTTAACCGCATTTATGTGGTCGAAGATGGAGTCGAAGCGTTAGACTTTCTTTCTAGAAGAGGGAGTTATGGGGATGCGCCGCGCCCCGACCTGATCTTGTTGGATCTCAATCTGCCTAAGAAAAATGGACGGGAAGTTTTCGCGGAGATTAAGTCTAGCCCTGAACTGCGAACGATTCCTGTCGTTGTCCTCACAACCTCTGCCGCTGAGG
Source organism: Stenomitos frigidus ULC18 (assembly GCF_003003795.1). Taxonomy (GTDB): domain Bacteria; phylum Cyanobacteriota; class Cyanobacteriia; order Leptolyngbyales; family Leptolyngbyaceae; genus Stenomitos; species Stenomitos frigidus_A. Next base: position 96,347 of record NZ_PVWK01000124.1, read on the forward strand.
AAGATATTTTGCGGAGCTACCAACTGCACGCCAACGCTTACATCACTAAACCCGTTGACTTTGAGCAATTTACTAAAGTTGTTAAACTGATTGCTGATTTCTGGTTTGCTGCCGTTCGCCTGCCTCCCACATCAGTTTAAACGCTCACCATTTGCCCTCAATGATGCGCCTCACTATTCTACTTGTTGAAGATAATTCGGCAGATGCTGACCTGTTGATCGAGAGCCTGTCAACAGACAGCTTCAGTAAAGCATGGCAATTCATACATGTAGAAAGGTTAGGTAAGGCGCTCCAATGCTTGGAACAGCAGTCAGTCGATGTCGTATTGCTCGATCTGTCCCTTCCTGATTCCCATGGGTTGGATGGCATTACTCAAATGCAAACCGTTGCGCCCTATGTACCGATCGTGGTGCTCACAGGCAGGGACGATACGGAAATGGCGATCCAAGCGGTCGCCAAAGGGGCTCAAGACTACCTGGTCAAAGGGCAAATTTCTACTCAATTACTAACGCGTGCAATTCGCTATGCGATCGAGCGAACACAGATCTTCAAACAATTGAAAGCAAGTGAATGCCGGTTTCGCGCGGTCTTCGACCAGACCTTTCAGTTCATGGTATTGCTTTCACCGGATGGCATTGTCCTGGAGCTGAATCAGGCACTTGCCAACGTTGAGGCGTCTCGGTTGGACGCGCTGCTGCATTCTCCGATCTGGGAGACGGAACGCTGGGGCTATGCTGAACCCATCCAGCAATGGATGAAAAACGCGATTGCGGCAGCCGCGCAGGGGCAAATAGTGCGTGATGAAATCCAGGTACTTAGTACTCAAGGGGAACTGCGGTGGCTTGACTTCTCGCTTAAACCGTTAAAAGACGAAACCAATAAGGTCGTGTTGCTGATTGCCGAAAGTCGTGATATCAGCGATCGCAAACTGATCGAAGCAAAAATGCTCCAAACGCTAGAACAACAACAAGCGCTCAACCAACTCAAGTCTGATTTTGTCGCCATGTCATCCCATGAGTTTCGGACACCCTTAACGACCATTCGGATGGCTACCGAACTGCTGGAAAAATATAGTCATAAGCTGACTGAAGCAAAGCGCGCACAGCATTTTGAGCGCATCTATGCTGCTATTGCCTCAATGCTACATCTTTTAGATGAAGTGTTATTGCTGGGTAAAGTTGATGCTGGTGGCTTGCATTATGAGCCTGCACCCCTTGAATTAACGACGTATTGCCACGACTTAATAGAGACCTTACAACTGACCACTAAGAGCAACCATAAAATTATCTTTCACTGCTCAGACGAACCGATTCAAGGCGAAATGGATCAGTCGTTGATTCACCACATGCTCACTAATTTGCTTTCAAATGCGATTAAGTATTCTCCTGATCAGGGTGCTGTCTGGCTGGACGTGAACTGCCAGAGCGATTGTGTCAAGTTTCAAATTAAAGATGAAGGCATGGGCATTCCCCTGCAAGATCAGCAGCACTTGTTTGAAACGTTTTACCGTGCGAACAATGTCGGGAAAATTCAAGGTACAGGACTAGGCTTAGCCATTGTCAAAAAATGCGTCGAGTTACACCAGGGGCAGATTCAGCTCAGCAGTGACGTAGGCATCGGCACAACGGTTACCATCATGCTGCCAAGATTCTGCGCGGCGACCTCTTCCTGAATGACAAGCCAGTTAAAACCAATCGAGACATCGCGACGATCGCGCGTTGCTGAAAGAGTAGCTTGCTTGCGTGGCAGCCACTGTTTTAGCTGTGCCTATTCAGACACGAGAGCAATAGCAATTTGGGTTAGGACGGGGTGCAGGGGTAGAGCTCCCTGGCTGGGGGCAACGCCCCCACACCCCTTTTGCTCCCAATGTTCTACAGACAGTCTGTGGCGACAGCTGTAAGTGACCCATCGCTGCTCTGTGGCAACAGCTATAAATTACCGATCGATAATCGATGGACTACTGTGTATTTAAGTAGATCAGGCTTGAAAAGCTCCGGTATGTAAAGTTAGATGGAGGTATCGATTTCAACGATTTGGAGGTGCAGC
>NZ_PVWK01000126.1 GCF_003003795.1 Stenomitos frigidus ULC18
GCCTGGCCAGTGATTGGCATTTGGTTCACCGCTTTGGGCATCAGCACGATGGCGTTCAACCTGAACGGGTTCAACTTCAACCAATCCATCATCGACTCACAGGGTCGTGTCGTGGGCACCTGGGCGGACATCTTGAACCGTGCGAACCTGGGTATGGAAGTGATGCACGAGCGTAACGCTCACAACTTCCCCTTGGACTTGGCAGCAGGCGAAGCGGCTCCGGTTGCGCTCTCCGCTCCCTCCATCAACGGTTAGTCTCTAACCGCTTGATAGTCTGAGTTAACGATTGATTGAAAAGGGTTCCCTCATATGAGGGAACCCTTTTTTGCATTTGGCTCCAAGCTTGTTGAAACGAAAAGCGATGGCCGATTATTCCCAGGCTTCAAGTTCAGTGACCCAATATTGCATCAGAGCAGAGATTTGCGATCGCCTTGCCTCAAACGTTGCCGCTACCCAGATGAACGCCAGCCCCAGAACGATACCTAGTGCCCATAGCAGCAATGAGTAATCGTCGATGAAGCGCCAGAGCTGTCGCAAGACCTGAATCATAAAGACAGCCGTGCCGACAAATAGAAACGCCCGGATGCGCAACAACAAGCCAGCCAAAACAAACCCAAGCTGAAGACCAATGCTCAGGAAGCCTGGCAGCAGTGCTGGCGCACCCTCAATGCCAATCTCTGCTTGATAAAACGCAGTCAGGCATACCAGCCCCGTTGCCAGACTCCGCAATAGATGCCGCTTGTCACGATCGCTCGACAATCGCAACCCTGGATCAACTTGCGCGACGTAGAGCAGTGATACACTCAACAACGCTGCAACCCACAACGGTTCCTCTGCCTTCAGGTTGTGGAGCCACCGCAGCACGGCCCAATCTGCCAGCAGCACACTAATGTAGCTGAGACGGATCTGTCGTTCTGCTTTTGCTAACCAGGCGTAGAACGCTGCCACAATCAGCAACCCTTGAACTGCGATCGAGCCAATCGTCAGCATAGTCGCCACGATGGGTAATATAGCTGCCGATCGCTCCCACGGTTCGCGCTGCCAGCCCCATCGTCGCCACGGTAACTGGTAGAGGACGAAGGCAAGTCCTGCCGCGATCGTAGCTCCCCACGTGAGCAGTACCGCATCCGGCAAGCACTGGTGGAAGAGTTGAGTGAGTGCGGCGATCGCTTCAAAAATACCTGTATAAGTCCAGATGGGGGATGGGGTGTGGGGTGTGGGGTGTGGGGTGTGGGGTGTGAGACTTGCTCCCCTCTCCCCTCCGCTCTGCCCTCTGCCCTCTCTCCCCATCGCTAACGCATACGCTGCCAGAGTGGCTGCAATACCAGTCCATAGCCATTCACCAGAGCCACTTAGTGAACTGACAAGAGTGAGTGGCATCAGCGCACTGCCCAGCACCCAATGGAGATGCGCGATCGCCGCCACCTCTTGAACTGCAAGCCGTAAGTATGGAATCAGCCAGCGTTGCAGAAGCCGAGCGACGATCGCGATCGCGGCTGCCAGCCCTGCCATGAGTACAAACCCATCCCCCACCTCACCTCCTTTTGCCTGCGAGAGTTGGTAGATCAGCAGTTCATAAGCCGCGATCGTCCCACCCAATAACGAGAGATAAACCAGTGGTTTGAACGGTTGTCGCCGCCCGACACCAATGCCGACGAGTACTGCCGCCAATGTGTAGAGTCCGGTGGTAGCAGTAAAGGAACGGTGCTGGAGGCACAGTCCGATAAGGGCGTAGAGGAGGGGGATGAGGTGCCAACTGGAGAGCGGTGAGGGGGGAAGGGAGGGGGAGGACAAAACTGACGGCTGACGGCTGACAGTTGACGGCTGACTCCTCATCCCCCAATCACCGAGCAGTTGCGTTCCCAACCCCAGTGCCAGATTGGCCATCGCCACCGCATCCAGCGATCGTCCCGTAAGAGAAACAATGCCTGTGACAATCAGTTCCAGACTCCAGGCGATCGCGTAGAAGCCAGCATTCTGAGGACGTTGCCAGGTGCGATAGCTGGTTGCGGCGAACAGTATGCCAGCAGCAGACAAATACTGCCAGTGGGGCGAATCAAGCTGAATGTAGACGGCTAAGTGACAGAGCGTCAGGACGGTCAAGGTCACGACTGAAAGGGCGATCGCCCAGCCATCGGTTGCCTGTCGATAAAAGCTTGCCAGAGTTGTGTTGCGGCGTTTTAGCCAACCCCATAGCAGCCAGAGGAAGAGCAGGGCGATCGCGAATGCATTGACGATCAGCCCAACGGTGAGATGATTCTTGGCTAATTCCCATCCTGCGATAGCTGCAAACGCTAACCCAAAGCCAACTGTCACGGCTGCCGCAATCAGTTTTCGTAACTGATGCGTATTAATGAACATCAGGACGGACGCGCTTCCTAAACTGGTCAGTTGTGCTGCGGTGGAGTTAGCCATCAAGACTTGTACTAAAAACAGAGCACATACGCTCAGCCAGCTAGCCTGTCGGCGTTGCGGAAAGAATCTGCGGCTACCTAACACCGTTAATGCAACTGGCGTCACCAACCATAGGCCACCATCTGTCGCTGCTTTAGCCCCAAACGCACGGATTAAAAACCCCCACGGCGTCAACTCAGGTAAAACCGTAGAGCATAAGAACCAATAGCTCACGGCAGCGAGAACCAAACCAATGTGCCATGCACTGTGCTGCCAACTTTGAACGGATGAAAGATGCACTGAAGAAGTTGTTGGAGGACGATCGGCGGTTGAAAGCTGCCGTTCGGTCGATGTCTGTGAGGCAGGTAGAATCGTGCTCAAGCCCCATTCCGCGATTGTGCCTACCAGAAGAATGCTAGCCCAACTATTCAGGCTGAGCTTTGGGAACCCGAAGTGGATCAGTGCCGCGATCGCAGCCAGTCCTGTACCGTGCGTTAAGTAAATGAGTGGAACTTCGGGACGCGTACGCCCCAACAAGACGATGACCAGAGCAAGGGTCGATAACACCAGATTGAGCGATCGCGTCAGCCCATTGTCGATACTCACGATCGCCAGAACAACGCCCAACCCTAAGGCCAACCATTCTGCGTGCTTTGCCAGATCGACTCTTTGCCAGCGGCGCAGCCGAAACGCCAGCCATATCGTCAGCAGCACGTAGGGGAAGAACCATAGCCCTAGTAGTGCCACTGGCATTGCGGTTTCTCCCGCCAATCGAATGCCCGTCGTAATGAGACGCTGTTGCCAATCGGGAGGCACCGCTCGCCACAGCAGCCAAACGGTTTGCAGTCCTACCAACCATCCTGCCGTCAAAGACGTCACTTGTCCCGATCGCCGCAAATAATCCGCCAGCAACCACAAGCCAAGCCCACTGATCGCGATCGCCTGCCAGGGTGGAGTCACCGTCACCGCAATCAGCCATCCTACCAGTAGCAAACCGATCCCGCCTCGCTGCCACCCCAGGCGACTAGCATCCCGTCGTCCCAGCCAATACAGCAGCCAGCCGCAAATGCCCACTGCCAAGCCAAGCCGATCGAGCGGCACTCCCGCTGTTAAAACGGCACGGGCGAGGAGGAGGAGAGTGGCGATCGCGATCGTAATGGTGGATAGGGGAGGTGAGGGGTGAGGGATGAGGGGTGAGGGATGAGGGGTGAGGGGTGAAGTTCTGGGTTCTGAGTTTTGAACTGCCTCCCCTGCCTCCCCTGCTGCCTCTCCCTCCTGACTTCTGACTCCCGACTCCCGACTCCCAACTCCCGACTCCCCACTCCCGACTCCCCACTCCCGCTCCTCATAAACCAGCGAGATCGTCGCCGCGATCGTCCCTACATAGCTTGCTACCAGCGGAAAGCCAGCCCAACCCCAGCCCCAGTGCAGCCAACTGAGCGCGATTGCCGCCCCCAACGGCAGCATTTCCCCACTCCCCACTCCCCACTCCCGACTCCCCACCTCCGGCTTCAACAACTGCACCGTAATGCCTGTGAGAACGATCACCGCGATCGCTGCTATTACCCAGCCCAGACCGCTCTGCCACAGTTGAAAGCCATCCATCATCCAAAAGTTAACGGGGATGATCAGCAGCGTGGCGATCTGGAGCATTCTTGCCGTCAAACGTAGGCTTGGTAGTTTTCCTGTCCAGACACTTGCTGCCCAGAATGCCAGAGTGTAGGCAAACAAAATCCCGTATTGCCCCACTGGGGAAAAGTTGCGCCACTGGGTTGCTGCCAGCACTCCAGACGACACCACCACCATGAACACGCCCAGGAACAGCAGCCAGATGACGCTGACTTCTGCCATAAAGGACTGAATGCCACGCGCGATCTGGCTGGGCGGACGCTCAACCGCTGCACCTGCCCCAACTGGCACACGCGCTTCCTCAGCCACGAAATCATTGGGCGCAAAATCATTGCCGACGACAGCAATATTCGAGCGCGCGGATGCCTCAGACAGCAGACAACTAAGATGCTCCTGACAAAGTTGCTGCACGGCTTCATCCGATAGCAATCCCAGCCGCAGCCAAGCGTCTAATCCTTCTAGAAGTGCGGGATGCCCCGATCTGACAATCAGTTCGAGGACGATGGGGCGATCGGATGGAGAAACCATTAATTATTCGGAGTTTAGAAAATGATTAGCTTTAATTTTTTAGTTACTAGATAGTTGCTCTGCTCTAGATTGAAACCTAATGGTCAACAACCAAAAAACTTTAAACCTGTTATCAGACATGATTTTAGGGCTTCCCGTACCGGTTCTCGATCGTCAAAGTTTTCAGAAAGCAAATAGGAATACTATATGGGGTTGGCTTCTGGTAGAAATTCAATATGCGATGCTCTATGTTTTGCGGCGATAGAGCCTGTAGTTTATGCCCTCCCAGAGTACTGCTGATACTAACGCGCAGACCAGCAATTTAAAGCCCCAAAGTAGAAAAGAATTATTCCAAGCAAGCCACCCGAAAACCGTAGCCCAGAGGCAAGACAGTCCTAGCAGCCAGAACCGTAATTGAAATCGCCACTGCCATCGTTTGAAACATAAAATGCTTTTCAACACTGTGTAGACTAACAGGCTAATGGAACCAGTGTTGATAAATAGCACAGAGGAATAAGAGAGTAATGCTTGCAATAGCCCCTCTTCAGGAAACATCAAGGGAATTCCAGGTATACTCGCTAGCGTAAACAATCCATAAGAGGCTATAAAAGTCAACAAATTGTTAGAACCTTCAAGCAAGCCGTCCGCTTCTGGTGCCTCGTAAACCATCGGCACTATGAAGGAACTCCCAAGTAGGAAAATGTTGACTAAGTGCCATCTCTGAAGGACTTTTTTGGAAAAAACAGCCTCTAATTGAGTAGATTGTTGCATCTTGAATCTTCTCCAGGTATTTGGCTAACTAATCAGCTTTATGCCTTGACAGTAACTGAGATTCCTTTAGCAGTTGGTTTCTTGATGAAGTCTTCAAATCTTTGAACGGTTCTAATTCTCAGCATCCAGCACTTTTACTGTTGCTGCTTCATCCACTGACGAAAATTCACTTCAGCGGACACTTCATCCAATAACGCCGCTTCTAGAAATTGGTACAAATCTGTTTTTGCAACCAGGGGAAAGGTGGGAGACCGATCGCGCTCCACATAGACCCCATCCACCAGGCACAAAATCTTCCACTCTTGCCCATTAAACCGCCAAAACTCTGATACCCCCATACTGGCATAGAGTCGGTTTTTATTAATGTCGGTGTGGGTAATGTCTACTTCAACCACTAAATCTGGAGCAGGGTCACGCTCCAAATTGATTTCATGATCCGCAACCAGCGCGTAATTTTGGATGTAGTAGCCGTTATCGGGCTCGGCACTTTTGAGTAAGTCTTCGCGATCGAGCGTCGTTGACCCCATCGTCTTAAGTTTCATACCCAGCTCTACAACCAAAATTAAGATAAACCGTTCAATCAGCCGTGCATAGCGCTCGTGACGTTCAAGCGACGTGGTAATTTCTAACACTCCGTCGTCGTAGATGAAGCGAGCACGGGTGCGCTCAGTCAGTAACTGCTGAATTTGCTTAAATGACTGCCAATCGAGATCGCGAAAGGCAATCCGCTTTTCACCGATCGGTTTGGGGGGAGGCTCTAGCAGCATGGCAATAACCTCGCTTCAATGACTCGATGAGTGGCACTTGAGGTGAGTGGCGTTTGAGAAAAACTTCAGACTCACCTCAAAACTACCGTGCCAAATCACCCGTCGCAAGTAGTCCTAAACTCTCAAGCAGCGTTGGGCAACGTTGGGCGATCGGAAAATTGGGCTTGTTAGGTATCAAACCAGATGGCTAGCGATCAAGTGCCGCCCATTAAGTTGACAATAAATCTCGCAAGGTTGACAATAAAGAGCTAAATAGTTGCTAACGGAGAGGGCCGTGTCAAACGTGCGTAGGCGTGGTGAGCAAATTCGCCAGTTTATTTTGACGAATGTAGAAGAGCATTCAAGAGATGTTGTTGCTTTGACATCTCAAGAATTTGGTATTACTAGGCAAGCTGTCAACAAGCATATGCAACGTCTTGTTGAACAAAAGGCAATTGTTGTTAGAGGCTCTACAAAGAATAGAAGCTATCACCTAAAGCCATTAGTTGAATGGATGCAAACCTATCAGCTAGCTAACAACCTTGAGGAAGACATGGTTTGGGGTGCCGATATCAAGCCTCTAATGGTTGACCTCCCCAATAATGTTAAAGATATTTGGATCTATGGCTTTACTGAAATGTTGAATAATGCCATCGATCACTCATCTGGAAAAACGGTTAGTGTTCAACTAGACAAAACAGCGGTTGACACTCAAATCATCATTCAGGATGACGGAGAAGGCATTTTCAAGAAGATACAAAAAGCGCTACAGCTTCACGACGATCGCCATGCAGTCCTTGAATTAGCCAAGGGTAAATTGACAACAGACCCAACTCGTCATAGTGGTCAGGGTATATTTTTTACGTCACGCATGTTTGATAAATTTGCAATACTGTCCGGCAGTGTTTATTTCTCGCATGAGTTCAATACAGCGGAAGATTGGATTTTCGAGAGCGGTGGCTTTCAACCTGGAACCACTGTTTTTATGAAACTGCATAATCATGCATCAAGAACGTCTAAACAGGTGTTTGATAGTTTCTCATCAGGTGATGACTACGCGTTTACAAAAACAGTCGTACCGGTTCGTTTAGCTCAATATGGTGAGGAACGATTAGTCTCACGATCGCAAGCAAAAAGGCTATTAGCGGGTGTCGATAAATTTAGAGTAGTGGTGTTTGATTTTTCTGGAGTAGAAGCGATCGGACAAGCCTTTGCCGATGAAGTTTTTCGTGTTTTCAAGCACCAACATCCAGACATGCAAATCATGAGCTTAAACGCTAGCCAAGAGGTAGCACAGATGATCAGCAGGGCAGAAAGTGACGCTACCTAGCAAGTTAGGGTGATAGACGCTGCTGGGTTCCACTCGAATTCCATAAAGAAACTCTAGCTGTCGATAACTTCAAAGGGTGGGCACTGCCCACCCTACCAACTACCAGCTCTAAAAAGGTGGTTCATCCTCCTCGTTAGCGAGAGTTTCGGGCATCGCCCCTTGTGGGAGCGGTAGGTTTGTGACGACGTAAAGATTTAGAATATCTTCCCTGTCCATGAAGAGAATCTGACTACGCCTTGAGGCATCAAGCTTGTTACCAAGCCAATTACGGGCTGCTTTGGTGATTTCTCCACCAGCAACAATGAAGGCGTGATCCACAAGGATGCGCTTTCCAATCTCAGGGTCGAAGATCTCGTGCCCTAGCATCATCAGGACTTGGTTGTGGATCTCAGACACATTGGCATTGCCCGACTTAGTAACGCCTGAAGAATCAATCTTGCCCTTCTTCACTTGGATGCCAAAATAAAGAACATGCTGTGTCGGGAGGATAAATTTCATCCACACATCCTTGCCGTACTCCAGTGCTTTGTCTTTGTGACCAGCAGCCGTGATGCGGTGGAATCCCAATTGACGGAATAGGGGCAGTAGAACCTCCTCGATGAGTTCGTCTTCCGATGCTATGTCCAAGTAGATGAGGAGCTGCGCTCTTCTTTTCAGCTCAGATGCTGAGAACGGGCGGTGCGGGTCAGTGGTAACCGATACTATTTTTTGGGTTGCAATATGCTGCAAATAGCACTGCTTATCCTCAGCATAGAAGGCCTCAAAACCCTCGCGCCCCAAAACATTGTTGAGTAAAGCCAGCGCACCCAACCTATCACTTCCTTCGTTCAGTGCATCTGCTGAATCCATCAATGCCTGTATGACGCGCAAGAATGCCACTGGTGGCGTTTGCGCGTTTGGATGTGGCTCAACCAAAATCTGCCGAAGAGTATTAGCGACCCAATAGTTGCGTGTGGAACCGTCATGCGCAAACTCAGTACCGCAATCCTGAAAAAATTGCGTCAGATAGCTACTGCTGCGATAAACGAAAAAGCTTTCCTCTACCTTGAAATTTCCGCAGATCATGTCCGCAATTGCCATTAGAGTGCGTTGTTTGAATTCCACAATCTCGCTCTAAAGATATGCTCTCAATCTTAAATGGATTAGATGGGCGGATGTGACAATGTCCAGTGTGCGGTTGGGAATATGTTCTTGTGCCGCATAACAACTTCTTAAAGTCCTAGTCGCTGTTTTAAAGCCTCCTGCGCCTGTTCCCGATCGTCAAAATGGATTTTCTCAGTCCCTAAAATCTGATAATCTTCGTGACCTTTCCCAGCAATCAGCACCCCATCGCCTGGTTGAGCTTCCAGGATTGCGAGGCGAATCGCCTCAGCCCGATCGCCCATCACAACTGGTTTGACTGCATCAGGAATCCCAGCGACCACATCCTGCAAAATGCACTGCGGGTTTTCAGTACGCGGGTTGTCCGACGTCACAATGACTTGATCGGCAAGATCGGCTGCAATGCGACCCATCTGAGGACGTTTACCCCGATCGCGATCGCCACCACAGCCAAACACACAGATCATCTTGCCTTGAATAAAGGGTCGTGCGGCTCGGAGCAAATTTTCCAGACTATCGGGCGTGTGAGCATAGTCCACAATCACGCTGATGTCCTGATCGGGTGCAATCTGTACCTGTTCCATGCGTCCTGGTACGCCACCAAACTGAGGCAACACTCCTACAACGTCGTTCAAATCCAGACCTAGATGTAGCACAGCTCCTACTGCTGCTAGGAGATTAGCCAAATTGAATTGACCAACGAGGGGCGATCGAAACGCTGCTTCACCGTGAGGCGTATGCAAAACACCACTTACCCCATCCGCCTCGTACTTCAGATCGCTTGTATATAGGTCTGCCGTTACGTCATGAGTGCTATAGCTCCAGGTGCGTGCTTGATCAAGGTTCTGAATCAATTGCTGCCCATACGGATCATCTAAGTTGACGATCGCCTTACCCTTCAGATAGTCAGGACTGAACAGCAACGCCTTCGCCGCAAAATAATCATCCATGTCGCGGTGAAAATCCAGATGGTCTTGCGTCAGGTTGGTAAAGACTGCCGCCTCAAACGCACAGCCCAGCACTCGGCCCTGCGCTAACGCATGGGAACTTACTTCCATGACACCAAACTCACTTCCTGCTGCCAATGCCTCTGCCAACTGCCGCTGTAGATCTACTGCAAACGGAGTTGTGTGCAAAGCAGTCTGTTGAAACCCCTGCCAGCGCGTATAAAGAGTCCCCAGCAGTGCTGTAGACTTTTGCGCCTGCTGCAACAGAAACTCAATGAGATGCGTGGTTGTCGTTTTGCCATTCGTGCCTGTAATGCCAATCAACTTTAGTTGCTGCGCCGGGTTGCCATAAAACGCCGCTGCCAGTTGAGCAGAAACCTGAACCATATCGTTGGCGGGAATGATGCAGGGAGTGGGGAGTGGGGAGTGGGGAGTGGGGAGTGGGGATTTCTCATTAGTTGCCTTTCGTGCCGCTTGAGGAGAGACGATCGCCGCGATCGCACCTGCCGCGATCGCGCCTGCCCAAAAATCGCCCCCATCGACTCGCGTTCCGGGCATTCCCAGAAACAAATCTCCTGGCTGACACGCATGAGAATTCGTTGCCAAGCCCTTCACCTCAGCATCCAATGCCGGATGGTCAGACAACGGGGTAAGACTTGGAACGATCGTCAGCAACTCTCGCAACTTCATATCAGTGCTTCCTCTCTACGCTGTAAACGATGCACGGCTATAAAGTTTAGATTTTAGAGTGTGGGCAGAGCTTTGCAACGGAGAGGGAGTTTTGAGTTTTGAGTTGACTGAGCAATCAGCCGTCAGCTTTCTTCTAAAAACTCTTTTAGCCGTTTGCCTTCCCTACTCCCCACTCCCTACTCCCAAATGTTTCTACAAATACTTCCGCAACATCTGCTCCAACTGCTGCACCGACGCACGCGGAGATGGACGAGGAAGAGGGATGAGAGATAAAGTTTCGAGTTTTGAGTTTTGTAGCTTGCTTCCGCTTTGCGGTGTGTCGAGTTTTGAGTTCTGAATTGCCTCCCCTACTTCCCTCGACTCCCCTGCTGCCTCTGCCTTCTGCCTTCTCTCCAGCACCAACACCGGAATCTCATACTGATACGCCTGAAACCAATCGTCACGGGTTGTAATGTCGCGCACATCCAGATCAAGGTCGAGACTTTGGATCTGCGCGAGCTTTTCGTGTAGCCCTTCGCACAAATGGCAGCCCGGTTTGCTATAGAGGATGAGGTGGATGCTCAAAGCGTGACTTCCTAAGGATGCTAACTGCGATGACGATACCGTTTCGGCAGGCGGTTGATGCTAGAACACGATCGATCCGCTATTTATCGCTTCCACAACGTTACCCTAGTTCGCTATCGTAGATAATGCAGAAGACTCGAGGTAACTCGTCGCGATGACCCAATCTACGAAACCGCTTATTCAACCTACCAGCCTCGACCTGAAAAAACTCAACCAGCGTTTTGAGAACGCTCATCCTAGAGATATTCTTGCCTGGAGCGTCGAGAACATCCCTACAGGGTTGGTGCAAACCAGCGCGTTTAACGTTGATGACATCTTGATTACCGATCTGTTTTACCGCGAACTCAAGCCAGCCACGCCAGTACCCGTGCTGTTTTTAGATACGCTCTTCCATTTCCCTCAAACGCTGGAACTGGTTGCAAAGGCGAAGGCACTCTACAACCTTGATTTGAAGATCTACAAAACGACCGAAGCGGATAGCCGCGAAGCGTTCGCTGCCAAATACGGCGACGCGTTGTGGGATGCTGACATCGCCAAGTTTCATCAAGTGACCAAAATTGAGCCACTTCAGCGTGGGTTAGCAGAACTGGGCGCGATCGCCTGGATTACGGGACGCCGTCGCGATCAGGCACAAACGCGTTCCGATATGCCGATTTTTGAACTCGACAACCAACAGCGTCTGAAGCTTAATCCGATCGCCAACTGGACGCGCAAAGAAACCTGGGCGTATGTCTTTGAGCACGATGTCATCTACAATCCACTGCACGACCAGGGCTATCCCAGCATTGGCGATGAACCTATCACCACAGCGATCGCCGAAGGCGAAGACGAACGCGCTGGACGCTGGCGGGGCATGGGCAAAACGGAGTGTGGGATTCATATTTAGGGCAGAAGGCAGAAGAAGTTTTTAGTTGTTGGTTGTTGGTTGTTGGAACGAATGATGGGGAAGCAAGAAAACACAAGAGTGCAGCAAAGCCTCTGTTAATGACTAACAACTAACAACTAAAAACCAACAACTGCCTCAGCTCAAAACTCAAAACTCTCCTCTTCCCCTCATGACTAAAACAATTCTGATCACAGGTGCTTCGACGGGCATCGGCTATGCCACAGCGCGGTTGTTTCAGCAACGGGGCTGGAATGTGGTCGCAACGATGCGATCGCCTGAGAAGGCGGGTGCGCTTGCTGCTTTGGAGAACGTGTGTTGTTTACGACTGGATGTGACTGATTCAGAGTCGATTCAGCAGGCGATCGCGCAGGCGTTACAACAGTTTGGTTCGATCGATGTGCTGGTTAACAACGCAGGCTACGGCTTAATTGGTGCGTTTGAAGCCTGTAGCATTGAGCAAATTGAGCGTCAGTTTGGGACGAATGTGTTTGGCTTGATGGCAGTGACACGGGCACTTTTGCCGCATTTTCGGGAGCAGCGATCGGGCATCATCATGAATGTATCGTCCATTGGTGGACACATGGCGTTCCCGCTGTACAGCCTCTACCACTCCACAAAATGGGCTGTTGAAGGCTTTTCGGACTCGCTGCAATATGAACTAGAGCCGTTCAATATACGAGTCAAAATTATTGAACCAGGTCCGATTAAGACCGATTTTTACGAGCGATCGGCGGATCTTGCCACTAAACCAGGGCTGACTGCCTACGATGCCTTTACTGCAAAGGTCATGGCAGCGATGAAAAATGCAGGTGATACAGGATCGCCACCAGAAACAACAGCACAGGTGATTTATCGAGCCGCAAAGGATGGCTCTCGGCGGTTGCGCTACCCGGCAGGTGGTAATGCGGGAGCCTTGCTGTTCTTACGTAAACTGTTGCCCGATCGCTTGTTCGGTGGCATTATCCGGGGTGCCATGCTGCGCTAATAGGACTTACGCAAACCTCGGAGGTTTTGCCAAGAATCAAGCATCGTAATAAGCTGGTCGCTTAAACCTCCGAGGTTTTGGTCAAAAGTTGTAAGTTCTGGCTAGTTGATAATTTTGTACTATCTGAAAGAGTGGCTCTACACTGGATAGCAACAACCAGTCATCCCAATCAACTGCGTGATTAAAATTCTCCATCTGTCAGATATCCACATGGGCAGCGGGTTTTCGCACGGGCGAGTGAACCCCGAAACCGGACTCAATTCTCGTCTGGAGGATTTTGTTGCCACGTTGGGACGCTGCATCGATCGCGCCCTAGCTGAACCCGTCGATCTCGTCCTGTTTGGTGGGGATGCCTTTCCCGATGCGACGCCACCGCCGTTTGTCCAAGAAGCCTTTGCCAAGCAGTTTCAACGCCTGGTTGCCGCCCAAATTCCGGCTGTGCTGCTGGTGGGGAACCATGACCAGCACGCGCAAGGACAAGGCGGCGCGAGTCTGTCCATCTACCGAACGCTGGCAGTCCCAGGTTTTGTAGTGGGCGATCGGCTGGAAACTCATTGCATCCAGACGCGCAGTGGTGCCGTGCAGGTGATTACGCTTCCCTGGCTGACGCGATCGGCTTTATTGACAAGACCCGATGCCGAAGGATTATCGCTCGGTGAAGTCGGTCAATTGTTGATCGATCGCCTCCGCGTTGCCCTGGAAGGCGAAATCCGTCGTCTCGACCCGGAAATTCCCACTGTTTTATTAGCTCACCTGATGGCGGACAATGCCCGTTTTGGAGTTGAGCGCTTTTTGGCAGTCGGCAAAGGTTTCACTGTGCCGTTGGGACTGCTCTCGCGGGACTGTTTCGACTACGTGGCGCTCGGTCACGTCCATCGCCATCAGGTACTTTGCGAAAGTCCGCCGATCGTCTATCCCGGCAGCATCGAGCGCGTTGATTTCAGCGAAGAAAAGGAAGACAAAGGCTTTGTGCTGATCGCCTTGGCAAAAGGACAGACGACCTTTGAGTTTTGCCCTGTACCTGTACGAGCGTTTCGCACGATCGAGGTAAACCTGTCTGAAGCCGACGACCCTCAAGCGAAGCTCCTGAAAGCGCTCAAGCCCGATCGCCTTCAGGAGGCAGTGGTGCGGTTGGTCTATCATCTACGATCGGAACAGCTTGATCAGATCGATACCAACACCATCCATCAAGCACTCAGCCCTGCCCACAGCTATACCATTCATCCCGAAATCGTCAGCCAATTTTCGCGTGCGCGTCTACCCGAAATCGGCAGCGGCACCAACATTGCACCCCTCGATGCCCTCAAAGCCTATCTCGCCAATCGGGAAGATTTGCAAGAGCTTGAAGATGAGATGCTGGCGGTCGCCCAGAGCTTGTTGGCAGAAGAAGAACACGCCTGGTTGAGGTCTGCGATCGCGGCTGAAGAGGAAGCGGCAACAGAGGCTCAAGCGGAACCGCAAGAAACGCAATTACGATTGCTCTAACATTGAATGAGCGCGATCGTTTCCTGCTTCCGACAAAGTTTTATGACTCATTGAGCCTCTCTCTCCTGCTAGATTAAACCTAAGATCCGCTCATTTGTTAGGAGAACGGTTGTGATTACAATCGAGGCGATCGCGACGGTAACGCCAGAGGGCAAGGTGACGATTCAACTGCCAGCGACGATCCCACCGGGAAATCACAAGCTGGTGCTGGTGATTGATGAACAACCCGTCACCACTGAGAAACGCCCACCGTTTGATTTCCCGACGCATAGCGTTGGAGCGTGGCCGGATAATCTTTCTTTAAGGCGTGAGGATATGTACGATGACTGGGGACGTTAAGCCAGTCTTTGTCGATACCAACATTCTGGTCTATGCCAGTACGGTACGATCGCCCCTACACCAAGTTGCCAGACAAGCTCTTCAGCAACGGTATGATTCTGGAGCAGAGTTGTGGATCAGCCGCCAAATTTTGCGTGAGTATTTAGCCACGCTGACTCGAAGCCAGTCCTTTACCGATCCATTGCCAATGGAAACATTGCTTGAGGAAATTCAGGTATACCAGTCTCGCTTTCGGGTAGCGGAGGATAATGCCCAGGTAACAGCAAGCTTATTGGCGCTGATGCAGCAAGTTTCTGTGGGTGGTAAGCAGGTACATGATGCCAATATTGTGGCAACGATGCAGGCGTATGGCATTGAGCAGTTGTTGACTCACAACACGATCGACTTTGAACGGTTTGCTACCTTGATCACTGTGCTGCCATTAGGGGAGTGATAAGTTAGCGTTTCGCGATCGCGTCCAGCTATGTGCAGAACGTTTTTACTTGAAAGGATTCACGATCGTCAACCGCTGCTCAACAATCAAACCATCTTGCATATCTTCCGAGTAAAGAATCTCTGCATTAGCAGATAAGGCGCTGACAACAATCAAGCCATCCCAGAATGAAAAACCGTAGCGACGGCGTAAATTAGACGCATTGAGCAAGATCTCTGCATTCAGTTCAACTACAGAGCAACTGTCGTAAAAATCTTGAATTGTTTGCTTAAGCTGAATTTCAGTGAATGCAGCCTTTCTTACTAAGACCGAGCAAACCTCATTGATTACTTGAGTACTGACAATCAAATCGACTGAGCCAATCAGTTAAGTCGCTAGAGAATATTTTCTAACGGCCTCTAGCCCAGCGGCTTTTATGTCAGTCAGGAGACTGTAGAGCCAAACATTCGAGTCAATAAAACAAGGTGATTCGGTCATAGATGCCGATCGTGCATTTCCTCGCGGGTGATCGAGCGTACACCCGGTACTGAAATGGGATTACGCATGAGTTCTGCAAGAATCTCGGTTTCTGAAATTCGTTTCTTAGGCTGCTTAACCACAGTCACTTTGACGCTGCTGCCCTCGCTCAAGTCTTGCTTGTACTCGTCAGGAACAACAATCACCCCATTCTCGATCGTTGCCTGAAATTCTACGGGAACCATACCGATGCTCCAACGGATGTAAACCCATTTTACTCCCTACTCCCGACTCCCTACTTCAACTTCCTCAACTCCTCCTCAGCCCGTTGCTTGAGCTTCGGATCATCCAATCCCTTGAGCGCTGCTTTCAGGTCATCTACTGCCTTCTGCTTCTCGCCCCGTTGACTGTAAATCACGCCTCGCCACAGGTGAGACTCTGCATAGTCTGGTTTGAGCTTGAGCGCTTGAGTGTGGTCAGTAGTGGCTTTGTCGTAGTCCTGTTTGTCGCTGTAAGCAATGCCTCGATCGCGGTAGTCCAGGGTAGGTTGAGTTCAGTAATGATGCTTGCTGGCAAACTCAGAAAGCCCGTGAACCCCGTATCGATCAACGCTGTGTCGATACGGGGTTTTTCCATTGCGAACTACCAGGGAAATCACGGCTTCATCGTTCACCTTTGATGAGTTTGTCAAATCGGGAGCTGGAAAAGTTGCCAAGCCATTACTAGGTGACGAGATCGAGCAATTGCGATCGGCGGTTCGGGCTCGATATTAATCCGGATTTCTCACAAGACTCAGCGAAAATAGCATTGAACCCAGTATTGAAGAAGCTTCTGGCTGATCAAGCAAAGTGACAGACTGTTTTTCAGGGTAAGGGCCAAAAGCTCTGGAGGGCAGGCCTTATGACCCTATTGTGAAAAACGTGGTGAAAAATCCGGGATTAAGGGCAAAAATTAGAAGGTGGCGGCGATCGTCAAAGTTGAAAAGAAAGCTTAAAGTTTTCCTAAATTTTTCTAGATTTTTCTAGATTGAGAATTAGGCTACGCCTAATGGGCTATTAAAAAATTATCTGCCAACGCAAAAAACTAATCTGTGAATTTGCTAGTAAATCCATGAGCCAACCTGTTAAACCTCAAGAAAATCCCAAAAAAAAGCCTGACTATACTAAAAAGGGCTTGGTTATAAGCACACTGATTGCGATTGCTGGAATAGGATCTAGTTTCACAGTCCCAGAGGTCAGATGTTTTGTTGGGTTGAAATCAGATTCATGTACAGTACAGCAACAAGAAATTCAGTTTATTACCCAAGCGGAAACAGGCGAGACTTTGCCAGGGGTAGAAATCAAATACATTTCTCAAGGAGCACCGGAGGTTCAATATACCGATAACAATGGTTTTGCTAGAGTTAAAGTTCCTAGCAAAGGTGATGTAAAGCTAATTTTGAGTAAGAAAGGGTATCCCACTCAAGAGTTCACCGTTGACTTGCAAAACGACCAAAGCATAACCCGAACGGTTCGGTTGAAACAATCTGGCCAGCCAGAAATAACGCCTTTGTCACCAGGAAACTTGCCAACAACTACTGCAACTCCAACTCTACCGAACTCTTCTACACCTATTACAACTCTAAATCAACCTGATTCCACCTCTACTTCTTCCAACCAACCGATTGGCTCATCTGACCCAGACAATACAACGAAGAATTTTGAAACTTTAAAGAAAACTAAACGATGCCCCAAATGTTATCTGGTGGGGATAGATATGCGTGGCATAATCTTGTCAGATGTTGACTTGCGCGGTGCAAACCTTAGAGGAGTCAGTGCTAATAGTGCCATGAACGGTGCGAATCTTAGTGGTGCAGATCTGCGTGGTTTTAATGGATCCTATGTAAACTTGCAGGGTGCTAACTTGCAGGGCGCTAATCTAGAAGGTGCTAACTTGAAGAGCGCCAATTTGCGTGGTGCTGATTTGAGCAATGTCGATTTATCTAAGACCGATCTAACAAATGCAGATTTATCAGGGGCGATTCTGCCAAAAGGATTTCAACCGCCCCAGTAACTAAAAACTTCACTGGTTGATCGTACCGTAGGGTGCTTTTAGCGCCAGCGTAAGGCACCACCATGAGATTATTTTTTAACAAGCCCTAAGTAGTCCGACATCTTTGTCGGCAAAGAGCTTGAGGAACCCGTTGAGGCTGGTGATGAAGGCAATAATGCCTGCAATGGGAGCGCTGAACTTGGTCAGATAGGCTCCCAAGTTAACGTTGGTTTTGTTGTCGTCACTCATTGCCGCTTTCCTTCAACCGCAGAAATTGGGCTTCTTGCCGCAGTATACGATTCAATCTTGTACGGTAGTCCAATCGTGGCAATTGGGGCATGGGGGCATACAATCCTTTTGTATCGCCTCACATTGCTATTGCGATCGATCACAATCCTTTTGTATCGCCTCACATTGGCATTGTGTCGAGTCACAATCCGTTTGTCATGCCCCACAATGCTGTTGTGATAGGTCACATTGGCAATGTATCGCCTCGCAATCGAATGGCGCTGGGTCACATTGCGTTTGTATGGCATCACAATTCCTCCGCATGGACTGACATTGCTTTTGTTAGCTCGACACCCCATTCCATTCGCATCCCAACCGCGCATCGTGGCAGAATGTATCAAAGTTAAGTACACACGCTTCTCCCATGACCGCCGCAACCCCCAATCTGCCCAGCCAATACGACCCTGCAACCGCCGAAGCCAAGTGGCAGCAATTATGGGAAGCCAATGCGGTCTTCAAAGCTGACCCCAACAATCCCGGCGAACCCTACTGCATCGTCATTCCGCCGCCCAACGTGACGGGCAGTTTGCACATGGGTCATGCGTTTGAGCACTCCTTAATTGATGTGCTCGTTCGCTATCACCGGATGCTGGGGCGCAACACCCTCTGGCTACCAGGCACCGATCACGCCAGCATTGCCGTCAGCACCATTCTGGATAAGGAACTCAAGGCGCAGCGCAAGAAGCGTCAGGATGTGGGACGAGAAGCGTATCTGGAACGTGCCTGGGAGTGGAAAGAAGAATCGGGTGGCACGATCGTCGGTCAATTGCGCCGTTTGGGGCTGTCTGTAGACTGGTCGCGGGAGCGGTTCACGCTGGATGAGGGCTTGTCCGATGCGGTGCTGGAAGCCTTTATCAAACTCTACGATGAAAAGTTGATCTATCGCGGTAAATACCTTGTCAACTGGTGCCCTGCGACGCAATCCGCCGTGTCCGATCTGGAAGTCGAGAACCAGGAAGTGAACGGGCACCTGTGGCACTTTCGCTATCCACTTACCGATGGGTCTGGCTTTGTGGAAGTCGCAACGACGCGACCCGA
The DNA here is from genome assembly GCF_003003795.1 of Stenomitos frigidus ULC18. GTDB lineage: Bacteria > Cyanobacteriota > Cyanobacteriia > Leptolyngbyales > Leptolyngbyaceae > Stenomitos > Stenomitos frigidus_A. The sequence goes on from NZ_PVWK01000126.1 coordinate 18,621, forward strand.
AACGATGCTGGGCGATACGGCTGTTGCAGTGAACCCCAATGACGATCGCTACCAGTCTTTCGTTGGCAAAACGCTGACGTTACCTTTGGTGGGTCGGCAAATCCCCATCATTGCCGATGAGTATGTCGATTCCACCTTTGGGACGGGCTGCGTCAAAGTCACGCCTGCCCACGACCCCAACGACTTTGAGATGGGCAAACGCCACAATCTGCCCTTTATCAACATTATGAACAAGGACGGTTCTCTGAACGAGAATGCAGGCGTGTTTCAGGGACAGGATCGCTTTGTGGCGCGGAAAAATGTGGTCGCGCAGTTAGACGCAGAGGGCTTTCTGGTCAAGATCGAGGACTACAAGCATACGGTGCCCTACAGCGATCGCGGCAAAGTGCCCGTCGAGCCGTTGCTCTCAACCCAGTGGTTCGTCAAAATTCGACCGATGGCAGACCAGACGCTGGCGTTTCTGGATCAGCAGCAGTCGCCTGCTTTCATCCCCGATCGCTGGACGAAAGTGTACCGCGATTGGCTGGTGAGCCTGCGCGACTGGTGCATCTCACGCCAACTCTGGTGGGGGCATCAAATTCCTGCCTGGTATGCAGTCAATGAAACGGGCGGCGAAATCAGAGACAACACGCCCTTTGTCGTCGCACGCAATGAAGCAGAAGCAAAAGAGAAGGCGATCGCCCAATTTGGTGCAGACGTACAGTTGGTGCAAGATCCGGATGTGCTCGACACCTGGTTCTCATCCGGCTTGTGGCCCTTCTCCACGCTCGGTTGGCCTGAACAAACGGCCGATCTGGCGCGGTACTATCCCACTACGACCCTGGTGACGGGTTTCGACATCATCTTCTTCTGGGTTGCCCGGATGACCATGATGGCAGGGCACTTCACCGGACAGATGCCCTTCCAGACCGTTTACATTCACGGTTTGGTGCGGGACGAAAACAACAAAAAGATGTCCAAATCATCCAATAACGGCATCGACCCGCTGTTGCTCATCAACAAATACGGCACCGATGCCTTGCGTTACACGCTGATCCGCGAAGTCGCAGGCGCAGGACAGGATATTCGCCTGGAATACAACCGTAAAACCGACGAATCCGCCACCGTCGAAGCCTCCCGCAACTTCACCAACAAGCTGTGGAACGCCTCCCGCTTCGTGCTGATGAATTTGGGGAGTGGGGAGTGGGGAGTAGGGAGTGGGGAGAATCAGCTTCCTAGTCACAATTCCCTCGAACTCGCCGATCGCTGGATTCTCTCCCGCTTCCATCAAGTCACGCAGCAAACCCGTGACGCGATCGACAATTTCGGTTTGGGAGAAGCCGCGAAGGGACTCTATGAATTCATCTGGGGCGACTTCTGCGATTGGTATATCGAATTGGTCAAACCTCGGTTACAGGGCGAAGCTGCCGAGTCAAAACAGACCGTCCAACAGGTTCTAGTCTTCGTCCTGGAAGGCATTCTCAAACTGCTGCATCCTTTCACGCCGCACATTACCGAAGAGATCTGGCATACGTTGACGCAAGCAGGCGACGATCGCTATCTGGCGCTGCAACCCTACCCAGAAAAGGATTCCAGCCTGATCGACATCGAACTGGAGCAGCAATTTGAGTTGCTCATCGGCACCATTCGCACGATTCGCAATTTGCGCGCAGAAGCGGAAATCAAGCCAGCGGTGAAAGTGACTGCCATTCTGCAAACCGAGAGCGATCGCGAACAGCAAATCCTCACGGCGGGACAGGCATACATCAAAGAACTGGCAAAAGTGGAGACGCTGACGATTACAACCATCAATGATGCAACGCAGGTAGACACGGACGCGTCACAGGCGATCGCGGGTGTCGTCGGCACCGTGCAGGTCGTCATTCCGCTGGCAGGTGTGGTTGACCTTGAGGCACAACGTACCAAGATCGAACGCGATCTTAAACGGATTGAGGCTGAAGTCCAAGCATTATCCGGTCGGCTTGGTAATCCGGGGTTTGTCAACAAAGCGCCAGCGGATGTCGTGGAAGGCGCACGGGCAACGCTGGCAGAAGCTGAGAAACAGGCAGAGATTTTGCGCGATCGGCTTGGCAAGCTTTAGTTATCCAGCTTCGTTCCCTGCTCAAGACAGTATTTGAAGATTTCCTGTTAGAGCGCAATATTCAGACTTCAACGATAGTCACACTGTGTTTAGGTCAACCCCCAAGTAAATTGATTAAAATCGTCTATATGTAGAGCTAAGGGACCCTCTAGCTATGTCTGATACTGATAGAGAAGAACTTCATCGGCGAATTATGATTCTTCGAGACAAGGCTCAGTCAGGCAAAATTCACCTTGCAGAACACCTTGCCGATAATGTTCTGGAACGTTTAGAAAGGGTACGCCTTGCACCAGATGGGCTAGTAGATCCGAATACCGTAGATGGGACGGTGCGGGCTATGGCTCTTATGATGGCTCACTTTCAAGATCGGGAAGAGTGGAAAGAGGCTATTTCGCTACAACAAGTACAAGAAGCCTTTTTCAGGGCAATAGATCATCAATTTGGTGAACTATTTCAGGTTATGCAAGAGCGTAATGCTGAACCTCATCAAATTGCTGGAGCCTATGTACAAGATGCTAATCGGGTACAGGAAGTTGCTCAAAATCTTCCTGAGTTTCTTGAAAAAATTCAGGAGTTTTGGAAAAACATAGCCGATCCTGCTTGGATGCACAGCGAGGATCAAAATGGAATTAAAGCAATTTATGGAGGCTCTCTCTTTCCTGCTGGAGGGCATAGTATTGCCTCTAGCTGCGGTCTATACGTTGATACAATTATTCTTCCTGATCCTCTACTGCGAATATCACGGTTAGCGCCTCACTGGGAACCTAAAAGGTTAGTATATGAAGTGCTTCGCTTTGGTTTACAAATATTACGTTATCGCTCTTTAGCACTTGCAGAAGTTGATACACCAATCATTGCAATCGTTCCTGACAAGCTTGATTTAGAGGAAGGTTATTCAGAGTTTATTCACTCTATGGCAGAGGGTGATTGTTTAAAGCACGTTTCTGCAATGTTTGGAAGAAACTTTGAGTCAATTGACGAGCTACAAGATTATGCAAAACAGTTTGAGCAACCTAGTGATCTTGTTGCTGCACTTGCCAATCCTGATCTTCTTCTTTTTGATACCGAAGCCTCACAAAGTCTAGATGAGCAGATTCACGAGTATATGCAAGGAGAGGGCAGAGTCTTTAATCCACAACGTGCGGGTGATATTATTCTTCCGAATTTCATTGGTCGGATGTCGCAAGCCAACGATTTATTGAGGCGGAGCCTAGAACTTAGAGGAACCCCACTCATAGATGCTGAAACGTCTTGGAGATATCTCAATTGGAAACTTGAATACGATGCAGATCGTTTATCAAGCACTGACTTAACTCCCCTACACGTTGTGCGAGGGCTTCAATCTGCTGCTAGAGGTGAGATGCAATGGCTTGGCAATATCCCACCAGAAGCTTTAGTTGAAATGAGACAACAGGGTGCCACTGAAGAACTCCGAGAAATTTTAAGCAGAGGAGTATCTGATATTTCAGCATCTGATCCAGCAAATTTCTTTCAGACAACTGATCAGGTAGTTGATAACATTCGTGGCGCTTTTGAGCAGCACCAGCAAAACATGACAAAGCTTCGTAATAAAACTTGGAAGTTTGCAGGTGTTGATGTGGGGAGTTGGATCGCAATTGGAACTATTGAGGTTGCAGCGGCTCTTAGCGGTGCGCCAACCTTTGGTGTACTAGCATTTGCTGCTGATCAATTGCTGGATGTACCTAAATTGAAGGAATTGCCTAACAAATTTCAGGAGATTCAAAAAGAAGCAAAAACGATAAAAACATCCCCGGTTGGCTTACTCTTTCAACAATCTAAAAAAAAGAGGTAACATAACGAACCAAGTAGATACACTGTATAAAAATCCCAATGCAGCGGATCCTCGAACACCGTCAGTCTGAGTGCAAGTTTAACTGCCACCGCTGATCGAGGTCGTTATGCCGACAATCTTCGGTAGTGCATGTAACGTCCTACGGGAGTAAACTACGAATTGCCATTGTGATATTAACAGTCGGTATTGTTACGAGTTTAAGTAAAGATGGGGCTGAAAATCTCAATCTCTGACTCCATTGTGCAAGCGCTTCGCCTACCGGAACAGCGCATCGAGCAGGAATTGCGTCGAGAATTAGCGATCGCGCTTTACATGCAAGATATCCTCTCCTTTGGCAAAACCCGCGAGCTAGCCGAGATGGACAAATACGAATTTGGGCAGTTGCTTTCACTTCGTGGAGTCATGCAACATTACGGTCTTGCAGAATTAGATGATGACTTTAGCTATGCCCGTAGTTAGACCTCCCCCAATTTCATCGTACAGGTCGTTACAATGCCAGAGGCGCGTTTCTAGGGCAATGATGCAGGTATGGGGCAAGCAGCACAACATTGGGGTAATCATCATTTCGATGTCATCGTCATTGGCAGCGGCATTGGTGGCTTGGTTGCAGGCGCGTTGCTGGCTCGTTATGGCAAACAAGTTCTGATTTGTGAGAGCCACACCATTCCAGGTGGAGCGGCTCACAGCTTTTCGCGGCAGGGATTTGAGTTTGATTCGGGCCCCTCATTTTACTGTGGGCTGAGCGATCGCCATTCGCTAAATCCATTGCGACAGGTGTTGGATGTGTTGGGTGAAACAGTCCTCGCGATCGCCTATGACCCGATGGGGCACTACCACTTTCCCGAAGGCACCTTCCCGGTTTATGGCAATGCCGATCGCTATCGAGCGGCGATCGCGCAAATCACGCCTCAAGGTGCAGAAGAACTGGCTCGGTTAGAGAAACGACTGCTGGATTTGTACGACGCACTGCGAGGCATTCCCACTCTGGCGCTACGGGCAGACCTTAAGCTGGTGCCTGTGCTGTTGAGTCGCTATCTGCCTGCCTTGTTCAAACTTCTACCCCAACTGGGTGCCGTCCAAAGTTCAGTTGCTGACTTGATGCGCGACCTGCACGACCCCTGGTTACGGCGCTTGATTGATCTAGAATGCTTTTTGCTCTCTGGCCTAAAAGCTGAAGGGACGATCGCACCCGAAGTTGCCTTCATGTTTGGCGAACGGACGCGATCGGTCATCGACTATCCCATCGGCGGCAGTGGCGCGATCGTGCAGGCGTTGGTACGAGGCTTGCAGAAATGGGGCGGCACGCTGCGGTTAGGTGCTCACGTGGAGCAAATTCTCGTGGAATCTGGCAAAGCGGTGGGTGTGCGCTTGCGGAATGACGAGATTTTGAAGGCAGCGATCGTCCTCTCCAACGCGACCATCTGGGACACCTATAGTCACCTGCTAAAACCAGAAGACTTACCAGCCAGCTATCGTCAAAATGCATTGGAAACACCCGCTGTAGATAGCTTCATGCATCTGCATCTGGGCATTCGATCGGATGACATGGAGCACCTCACCGGGCATCATGTCGTTCTCCACGATGCCAAACAGGACATCACCGTTCCGGGCAATACCTGCATGATTTCTATTCCTTCTGTGTGGGATGCCAGTCTCGCACCACCGGGACACCATGTAATCCATGCCTATACGCTGGAATCCCATGCTGGGTGGCAACGAGACAGTAACTATGCGGAACGGAAGCAAGAACGCGCAGAACCATTGTTTCGGGCGTTAGAAAAAGTCATTCCCGATCTACGATCGCGCATCGTTTTAGAACTCATCGGCACACCACTCACTCATGCCCGCTACCTGCGTCGTCATTTGGGGACATATGGACCCGCGATCGCCGCTGGGCAAGGCATGTTTCCTAGCACCCAAACCCCTATTGCAAATTTGTATCGTGTTGGAGACAGCACCACGCCTGGGATTGGTGTCCCTGCGGTTGCTGCATCTGGCATTCTATGCGCGAACAGTTTAGTAAAGCCACAGCAGACGGAGGCGTTGCTGAAACAATTGGAGTTGGTGAGGCGTGAAGCGTGAGCAACGTGAGTATGAACAGTGCCACCCTACCTGATTAGCCATGACAGTACCTCTAATGATTCGTAGAGCAAAACCCGAAGACCTGGCAACGATCGTCCGTTTTAATGTGTCCTTAGTCCAAGAGGCGAGAGGTAAAGAGCTTGATCCCACAACGCTTCAGAAGGGCGTTCAAGCGGTGTTGAAGGATAGCTATCGTGGCTTTTATACCGTTGCTGAGATGGACGATCAAGTGGTTGCAGCCGTCCTGGTGACCTTTGAATGGAGCGATTTCAGCAATGCCTGGTTTTGGTGGCTGCAAGACGTTTATGTAGAACCAAACCACCGTCAGCAAGGCATCTTCCGTGCGCTCTATCAATATTTGAAAGACCAGGCGACTCGGTCGAACGCGTGTGGGCTACGTCTCTATGTGTATCAAGGCAACGTAAAAGCACAAGCGGTTTACGAGAAGCTAGGGATGCTGCCTTCAGACTCTCTTATGTATGAGGATCGTTTGTAATCCATTGGTGGCTGAGGAGCATTTGTAATCAGTGGACTCAAACAGAACATAGTGGCTTTATCATTTCTCATCGATTTTCGTGGTGAAGTGGCAGCACTGAGTGCAGCGTTGATTTGGGCGATCGCCTCTGTCATCTATATCGGGATTGGTCGACAGCTATCGCCGCTGGTGCTGAATTTCGTCAAGGGGCTGATTGCGATCGTGCTCCTGATCCTCACACTGTTGCTCAAAGGCGGGCTACTGCCTCAGATCAGCCTCACCGCCGTTGGGCTTCTCTTCCTGAGCGGAGTGGTTGGCATTGGGTTTGGCGACACCGCTTATTTCGAGGCGCTTAACTGCCTGGGCGCAAGACGAGCGTTGGTGCTGGAATCGGTTGCGCCACCGTTGGCGGCTGTCATGGCATTGGTGTTCTTGCAGGAACGCCTTGCCGTGGGAGCCTGGGCTGGCATTGCGCTGACGATCGTCGGTGTCACCTGGGTCATCATTGAACGAACGCAGGGCACATTGCAGCCCCAAAGCCATCGGTGGAGGGGGACAGCTTTTGGGTTGCTGGCAGCATTGGGACAGGCAAGTGGTGCTGTACTTTCCAGAGCAGCGCTGGCTGGCACTACCATAGACCCGCTGTGGAGTTCCTTGATTCGTTTAGTGGCGGGAGGTTTGGTGCTGGTGATTTGGCTACTGCTACAGCGACGCACCGTCCAAGACCTGAAGCCGTTGCGATCGCCGCGCTTCCTACTCCTGCTGACTGTGACTGCCTTCGCCAGTACCTATCTTGCCATCTGGCTTCAGCAGATTTCGCTGAAATATACGGCAGCAGGCATTGCTCAAGCGCTCAGTGCGACCAGTCCGCTCTTCGTCATCCCGCTGGCGATCGCACTGGGTGAGAAGGTCAGCCTGCGAGCCATTGTAGGGGTGCTTGTTGCGATCATCGGCATCTGGCTCTTGTTCAGTTAACGTTTCTCTGTGACGACCAGCAGAAAAGGAATGAATAATCGTAGGATGAACGCACTACAAAAAGCTCCAGCATCGTTCACTCACAGTCAACTGCAACAGGCTACACCGCCTGGGATCTTTCTTCGCAACGATTCAGTCACCTGATTACGCCGATGCCATCATGGACAACCCCAACCAGATCTTGATTTTGTTTGCCCATCCTGCCCTGGAAAAGTCACGGATCAATCGACAGTTAATCCAGGCAGTGCAGGGGTTAGATGCTGTTCTGATCCACGACCTGTATGAAGAGTATCCTGATTTTCACATCAACGTGAAGGCAGAACAGGACTTGCTCCTGGCACATGACATTATTGTTTTCCACCATCCGTTTTACTGGTACAGCAGTCCAGCGATGCTGAAGGAGTGGCAAGATTTGGTGCTGGAGCATGGCTTTGCTTATGGACAGGGCGGTACAGCGTTGCAAGGCAAAAAGTTTCTCACCGCTATTACCACTGGGGGCGATCAGCAGGCGTATTGCCAGGAAGGCTATAACCGCTTCACCATCCGCGAATTGTTGGTACCGTTTGAGCAAACGGCGCGTCTCTGCGGCATGGAGTATCTACCGCCCTTTGTGGTGCAGGGCACGCATCAACTGCAAGAACGCCACCAGATTGAGAAACATGCAGCAGACTACCGCGCTGTCATTACGGCTTTGCGCGACAATCGGCTTGATTCGGAACAGTTACGACAAATGAAACACCTGAACCAAGCGCTCGGATATCTGCTTAAAACGCCAGAGGTGCCGCACCATGCATAACGAAGACTTATTTTTGCAGGCGTTTGTGTATCTGCTAGCGGCAGTCGCCTCGGTGCCGATCGCCAAACGCTTAGGACTCGGTTCCGTACTGGGCTATCTCATTGCAGGCGTTATTATTGGTCCCTTCGCTTTAAAGTTAGTCGGCGGTGGTGAGGGTAGCGATGTCATGCACTTCGCTGAGTTTGGCGTGGTCATGATGCTGTTTCTGGTTGGCCTGGAGCTGCAACCCTCGTTGCTGTGGCGATTGCGCGTCCCCATTCTGGGCTTAGGTGGTTTGCAGGTATTAGTCACGGCATTGGTGATTGCGGCGATCGGGACGATCGCGGGATTACCCTGGCAAACAGCGCTGGCAGTCGGCTTGATCCTGGCGCAGTCGTCAACCGCGATCGTCCTGCAAACCCTTAACGAAAAAGGGCTAACCAAAACGCAAGCCGGACAGTCTGCCTTCTCTGTGCTGCTGTTTCAAGATATTGCGGTAATCCCCATTTTGGCGTTCTTGCCGCTGCTGGCGCTGCCGATCGCCTCAGCCATGGCAAGCAGTGACCTCATTTTTGTAGTGGCAGAATCAGAAGCCCATAGCGCCGCGTTACCAGCGTGGCAACAAGCATTGCTGGTCATCGGCACTGTCGGCGGCATTATTTTAGGGGGACAGTTTCTGACTCGCCCCATCTTTCGCATCATCGCCAAAACGCAACAGCGGGAGATTTTTACAGCCATGGCGCTGCTCCTCGTCGTTGGCATTGCGCTGGCGATGCAGAAAGTGGGGTTGTCTCCGGCACTGGGTACCTTTGTGGCAGGAGTCGTGTTGGCAGAAAACGAGTATCGTCACGAACTGGAAAGCGATATCGAACCGTTCAAAGGGCTGCTGCTGGGGCTGTTCTTCATCTCGGTGGGAGCTAGCATTAACTTTAGTCTGCTGCTGCAACAGCCGTTGTTGATTTTGGGTTTAGTGCTGGCGTTGGCGATCGTCAAATTTGCCGTGTTAGTCGGTCTGGGACGCTTCTTTCGGCTAGAGTTAAGCCAAAGTTTGCTGTTTGGCTGTGCGCTGGCGCAAGGCGGCGAGTTTGGCTTTGTGCTGTTTTCCTTCGCAACGCAAAACAAGGTGCTCACAGCCGATGTAGCCGGTCCGTTGGTAGTTGCTGTAGCGCTCTCAATGGCACTCACGCCGCTCATTATGATCATCAATGACAGGCTGATTCAGCCCCGTTTTGTTGCTGCCGAAATCGAAGAAGAAGCCGACGACATCGACGATAACGAGAACCCCGTCATCATCGCGGGCTTTGGTCGCTTTGGGCAAATTGTCGGTCGGCTGCTGATTGCGAATGGCTTTAGTGCCACGGTTCTGGATCACAGTCCCACTCAAATTGAGCTGCTCCGACGCTTTGGCTTCAAAGTGTTCTATGGTGATGCCTCCCGCATTGATTTACTCCATGCCGCTGGCGCACGACAGGCACGACTCTTTGTCGTTGCGATCGACGATCGTGAGCGATCGCTTTACATCGTTGAACTCGTACAGAAGCATTTCCCCCACCTCAAAATTTTGGCGCGTGCCATCGATCGTCGTCATGCTTACGAATTCATTCAACGCGGCGTAGATGCCGTACAGCGCGAAACCTTCGATTCCGCTTTGGTCATGGGGGAAGAAGCCCTCAAACTCCTGGGTACTCGTTCCTACAAGGCTCATCGTTCTGCCCGCATCTTTAGAGAGCATGATGAGCAGGCTCTTTGGGAAATGGCAAACTTAGAGGACGATACCGTGAGGTTTGCGCGATCGCAGCAACTTAGACAAGACCTTGAACGCGTGTTGCAGTCCGACGATCGGGAAATAGTCCATGATGTCGATCGTGCATGGGATACATCGGCACTGAGAAAAGAAACGTGAGGGTTGAGTTGAACAGTTGTTGGTTGGTTGTTAGTTGGTTGTTAGTTGTTAGTTGTTGGTTGTTAGTTGTTGGTTGTTAGAAAGAGTCAGAAGTCAGAAGGCCGGAGAAAACTAACTCAAAACTCTCTTTCCCCCTTAACCCCTCATGTCAGTCGTTTCATGGCAAATTCAACCGATCGTCCCCCTGCCAGAGTGGTTTGTGCAGGCGGTAAGCGAGTATGCGCCCAATGGATCGGGGCACTATGTCGCTCAGCTTCTGTGGCAACGCGGCATCCAGGATTTGGAGACATTGGCAGGCTTTCTCAAGGCTGACTGTTATCAACCGACCAGTCCCTTTGCGTTTGGGCAGGAAATGCAGTGGGGTATGGAGCGTTTGCAGCAGGCACGTACCCGTCAGGAGCCGATCGCCATTTGGGGTGATTTTGATGCCGATGGTGTGACGGCAACCGCAGTCCTATGGGATGGGCTGGGGCAATTCTTTGTACCGCAGCAAACACTGTTCTACTACATTCCCAATCGCTTGACTGAATCGCATGGGCTCTCTCAGCAAGGGATCGAAGCGCTTCATGCCAAAGACTGTCGTTTAATCGTGACTTGCGATACGGGCAGCACCAACCTGACTGAAATCGAGTTTGCTCGCAGCCTGGGTATTGATGTGATTGTGACCGATCACCACACGCTCTTAGAAGCTCGTCCCCCAGTGACTGCCATCATTAATCCCCGTACGCTGCCTGTTGACCATCCCTTAGCAACCCTCTCTGGTGTAGCGGTTGCTTACAAGCTCGTCGAGGCACTATACGAAACGCTGCCAGAAGTGCCACAGAAGCCGTTGGAGACCTTGCTCGATTTGGTGGCGATCGGGCTCATTGCGGATCTGGTCGAACTTAAAGGAGACTGTCGCTATCTGGCACAGCGTGGCATTGAACAACTGCAAAAGCAGTCCGATCCAGCAACAGCTACACGACCAGGGCTTTCCAGGCTGCTGGCATTGTGTAAACGCAGCGGCGATCGGCCCACCGATATTTCCTTTGGTCTGGGTCCCCGGATCAACGCCGTCAGCCGCATTCAAGGCGACGCCCACTTTTGCGTCGAACTGCTGACCAGTCAGGATGTCACCCTCTGCAATCACCTGGCAGAAGCCACGGAACTGGCAAACACACGCCGTAAAGCCCTGCAAAAAGATGTCGCTCAGCAAGTCACAGCCCGACTGACCCAACTCGACCTGTCCACCACCAGCGTTATCGTACTTGCCGATGAGCAATGGCAAATTGGCGTTTTAGGTCTGGTTGCTGGACAAATTGCGCAGGAGTATGGGCGACCGACGATTTTGCTGAATACGGAGTTAGCAGTCAGTGGTCAGCGGTTCGTGGTCAGCGGTCAGCGGTCAGCGGTCAGCGGTCAGGAACAACACTTAGAATCCACCACCCAACACTTAACACTCAACACCTCCCCTGCCCCTCTTACTTCCCTTACTTCCTTCGCTTCCCCTGCTTCCCTTGCCCCTCCTGCCCCCCTTACTTCCCCTGTTTCCCCTGCCTCCCTCTCCTCCCCTCGCTCCCCTCTCGCCCGTGGCTCGGCTCGCTCGGTCAACAATATCGACCTTTACCAACTAGTGAAAGATCAGGCGCATTTGCTGCATCGGTTTGGTGGGCATCCTTACGCAGCAGGCTTGAGTTTGTCTGTAGAAAACATTCCCCTCTTTACCGCAGCGGTGAATCAGCAGGCACTGCAACTTGGTGACTTGGCGCGTCCAGCCGTAAAAGCAGATTTAACGGTGACAGTCGCTGCCCTGGGGAAAGAGCTGTTTCAAGCTTTAAAACTGCTGGAGCCTTGCGGCATGGGCAACCCACCACCCAGGCTGTTCCTTCAAAATTGCTGGTTTGAGCAGGTGCGGAATCAGAACATCAAGGACTGGAAGGGTGGCAAAGTCCGCTATATCAAAACTGAATTTGAGCTTTGGGATGATTCAGCCGAGTCAGGCTTTCCAGGACTTTGGTGGGAGCACTATCAAGACGAGGTGCCCAAAGGCAGATGTGATGCGATCGGCGAGTTAGATTTCAATGCCTACAAAAAACGATATGAAATTCGCCTCATCGCTGTTCGTCCCTGTGAGAATACAACGCAGACTACATCCAACCCTACCAAGGAAACATGGATTCTCGATTGGCGAGGGTTACAAGATGTCTCATCTGTAGTGGGGGAAGTAGTGGGGCAACTGAAGCGCAGCAAAGATACAAAAAACGCTCTTACTGCTTCCCCTGCGTCTCTCGCCCCCTCTGGGTCTCCTCCCCCCTCCTCGCTCCTCATCCTCCACCAATGTCCTACAAGCTGGACTGACTTACAGGTATGGTTTCGCCGTGCGATGCAGGAGCAACGATCGCTGGCAATCGCCTACCCTATGCCACCCCATCAAGCACCACAGGAGATCTGGCAACAGTTGGTTGGCATTGCAAAATATCTCAGCCGCACAGGGCAGACTGCTACTCGCACGCAACTATTAGACAAACTAGGTATTGGCGATCGCCCCCTCAAATTAGGCTTTCAAACGCTGGAGTACCTCGGCTTTACCCTTCGTTACGCCGACAACGCGTTTCAAATGACCTGGCAGGAGCAAGCATCTCACCAAACAGAAACCCAACTGACAGCAGCGGTAGAGCAGTTTGCGATCGCCGTCAACGAAGAGCAGTTTCGTCGCCAGTACTTTTACCAAATTCCCCTGGCAACTATACAGGCGATCGCGGCTCAAACAGTGGATTTATCGGGAGAGCGGGGAATTTCGGAGCAGACGTGATGGGCTAAAGAGCGGGACTGGATTATTGCTGAGATTCCGCAATGAGGTCACCGATCGCGGCAATGAGCAGGAAAATACCCGCGATCGCCAGCGCCGTTAGCCGACTGTGAGTACTAGAAAGCACCACCAAGCCAATCACAACCAGCGTTGGTAGTTTCGTTTTGACCAGGGAATCAACCACATTTTGCAAATCTCGCTTCACGCTGCCCCGTTCTGTCATGTTGCTCCTCATGACATAGCGAAGCAGTTGCCCCGTTTGCAGGAGGGTGAAAAGCTTACTGCGCGTTGCAGGGTAGAAGTCCGGCTGAATGTTCAGAGCCTCATCGAAGTTTTTGATCGCTGCCTCAACGCGATGCAACTTTCGCAAGGCAAGCCCCCTTTGGTGCCAGAGCTTGTAGCGGTTTGGCTCTGCCTGCAAAAGCTTGTCGTAGCTAGAAATGGCTTCTTCGTAGCGTCCTAGCTTTTGTAGTGCAGTGCCTCGACTGCCCCAGGTGAAGGGTTCATCGGGTTTCAGAGCCAGCGCCTTGTCATAGCTGATTACCGCTTCGTCATAACGTCCTTGACGATTGAGGGCATCGCTAAGGGTGCTCCATGCCTGATGATCGTCAGGATCTAGTTCCAGGGCCCGATCGCAACTGTTAGCTGCTGCTTCATACCGTCCCAGGCGATACAGCACTGCACCTTTGATGCGCCAGGCCTCAGCCGCTTTTGGCTCCAGTTCCAGGGCCCGATCGCAGCTGGCGATCGCGGTTTCTTTTTCACCAGCCTTCAGCAACGCCGCCGCATGCCCTGTCCACACCTCATGCCAACCGGGTCGCAAGAGTAGGGCCTCTTCAAAGCTGGCGATCGCGGTATTCATGTCATCACTGTCTAACGTTTGTCGCCCTTGCTGATACAGTAGCAATGCCTTCAACGCGTCAGACGTTTGCTCAGCTGCCAATCTCTGCCCACGCGCTTCAGGTGAAAGCTGCCAATAGGCTTGATAGTCTGCTTCGGAAAAATCTTCATGCCAACTCATAGGAAGATTGCCTATCGATAGTAAACTGGCTTGGAGGTGAGGGGAGAGGTGTGAGCCGCTCTGTCTTCGATCGAAGCCTTTCAGCATTAGATTTTTGCTCCGACACCCACTGAGTTTTGTGACGCTTCTGCTTCTTTAACCGTTCACTCCTCACTCCTCACTCCTTACTCCTCACCCCAAAATAACGCCGCTATGAGTACTGAACTTGACCCCACAACATTAATGAAAAAGCAGGTTGGAGAAGCTGCTGCTGCACGGGTGCAGTCAGGTTCTATTGTAGGCCTGGGCACTGGGTCAACGACAGCCTTCGCGATTCAGGCACTGGGTGAGCGCCTCAAAAGTGGCGACCTGAAGGACATTAAAGGGGTCAGCACATCGTTTCAAGCGATCGTGTTGGCGAAAGAATACGGCATTCCTCTGACGACGCTGGATGAAGTCGATCGCATTGATATCGCGATCGATGGCGCGGATGAAGTCGATCCGCAGAAGAACCTGATCAAAGGGGGCGGCGCGGCTCACACCCAAGAAAAAATTGTCGATGCCTTTGCCGATCAGTTCATCGTCGTAGTCGATAGTGGCAAGTTAGTGGATAAGCTCGGCACGACCTTTTTGTTACCTGTAGAAGTCATTCCCATGGCGATGAGTCCTGTAATGAAGGCGATCGTGGCGCTAGGCGGCAAACCTCAACTCCGCATGGGCGTCAAAAAAGCGGGCCCCGTCATCACTGATCAAGGGAATTTTGTCATTGACGTCAAATTTGACGCTGGCATCGACAACCCTGCCGAACTGGAGAAAACCCTTAACAATATCCCTGGTGTCCTCGAAAACGGCTTGTTTGTTGGCGTTGCGACCCTGATCATGGTGGGCGAAGTCAAGGACGGCAAGCCATCGGTGAGAGAGTTTTGAGTAGGAAAGGCTGAAGGCTGAAGGCTAAAAGTTTTGAGTAGCGCTTTGCGCCGACAAGCTAGAGAGTTTTGAGTTTTGAGTTGAAGATAGGTGTAAGGAGAGTTAATTAATTGAGTTTTGAGTTTTGAAGGGCTTCCTCTGCCTCCCTTGCTTCCCCTGCTCCTTCCACCCAAAATCCCTTCTGCCTTCTGCCCTCTGCCTTCTACCCCAGCAACGGGCTTCCATGATGGTGAATGAGATACCATTTTTCTCCCATGCGCTCAAACACGTTCGTTGCGACTGACTGCGCTTTGCTTTGCCGTCTGCCCGTTACTTGCAGCACTGTTTCAGTTAACACGACATAAGCCAGATCACCGCTCACATCAACCCGAACAATTTCTGTCTCGATTTCCAGATAGCTGGTATGCCGAAAAATGGCTTCCCACGACGATCGCACTGCATCCCAGCCACGCAGCGCGTTTCGCCCCGGATGGATGCAAAGGCTACCTGTACCCTGTGACCACACAGCCGTCATCGCCTCAAGGTCTTTTTTCTCAAAGGCTCGGTAAAACGCTTCGTTGGCGGCAAGGACGGCAGGTTCAGAACTCATCATGATTGGGGACGACACTATTAGCGCTCAAACTAAGTACTTCAGATGAAGAACACGGCGATGCAGTGTTGATCGCATCCGTAGTACTTTGAGAGCGTACCCGAAAACCAATCAGTTGAGCAAAATTGACATGGGTTTTTATGCGCAGAAAGTTTTTCCCTATCTGCTGGATTGGAGTATGTCCAGCGAGACTTTTACCCACTACAGGCAGCAGGTTCTAGCAAACGTGCAGGGCGAGGTTTTGGAAATTGGCTTTGGCACCGGACTCAATCTGCCCTACTATCCCAATCGCGTAGAAAAAATTACGACCGTTGATCCCAACGCTGGAGCGAATGCACTGGCACAAAAGCGCATTCGTGCCTCGACGATCGCGATCGATAACCGCGTACTCAATGGCGAAAATCTACCGATGGCAGACAACACCTTCGACAGTGTGGTTAGCACGTGGACACTGTGCAGCATTGCCAACGTGGAACAAGCCCTGCGGGAAATTCATCGGGTACTGAAACCAGGTGGGCGCTTCTTTTTCATTGAACATGGGCTGAGCGACGACCCAACGGTGCAACGTTGGCAAAATCGCCTGACACCATTGCAAAGGGTGATTGCCGATGGCTGTCATCTCAACCGCAACATACAGCAGCTCGTGCGGCAACAATTTGCTTCAGTGACGCTAGAGACATTCTACGCAGAGCACACGCCCAAAGTGTTGGGCTACCTCTATCAAGGCATCGCAACCAAAGCGCTGTGAACGGTTTTGCGTCTGTTTTCAGAGGTGAAGGGAGCGATCGTTGCAACAGAACGTTACGAAAGCAGTGAGTCGACCGTGAGCAGAACGTTTTAGACTTTTAAGACGGCCAGCATTCAACATCGCAACTCCTATGTTTCCAAACCAGCGCCCTCGTCGCCTTCGCAGCCATCCTCAGCTTCGTCGGATGGTACGCGAAACAATTCTCATGACTAGCGACCTCATCTACCCGCTGTTTGCAGTGCCTGGAGAGGGCTTTGCGAAAGAAGTG
Source organism: Stenomitos frigidus ULC18 (assembly GCF_003003795.1). Classification (GTDB taxonomy): domain Bacteria; phylum Cyanobacteriota; class Cyanobacteriia; order Leptolyngbyales; family Leptolyngbyaceae; genus Stenomitos; species Stenomitos frigidus_A. The sequence goes on from NZ_PVWK01000126.1 coordinate 35,044, forward strand.
CGCTCCATGCCTGGGGTCTTTCAACTCTCAGTAGACAAAATTGTCGAAGAAGCGAAGGAAGTCTACGATCTGGGTATTCCCGGCATTATTTTGTTTGGCATTCCTGAAGACAAGGACACCGATGCAACGGGTGCATGGCATGACTGCGGCATTGTGCAAAAAGCGGCGACTGCGGTTAAGCAAGCGGTTCCCGATCTCATCGTCATTGCCGACACCTGCCTTTGCGAATACACGTCCCACGGCCACTGTGGCTACCTTGAAGTTGGCGACCTGAGCGGACGGGTGCTGAACGACCCCACTCTGGAACTGTTAAAGAAAACAGCGGTTTCCCAGGCACAAGCAGGAGCGGATATTATTGCGCCTTCTGGCATGATGGATGGCTTTGTGCAGGCAATTCGCGCCGGGTTAGATGCAGCGGGTTTTGAAGACACACCGATCATGTCCTACGCTGCCAAGTATGCGTCGGCTTACTATGGGCCCTTCCGCGATGCTGCCGATTCTGCCCCTCAGTTTGGCGATCGACGCACCTACCAGATGGACCCTGGCAACGCCCGCGAAGCGATCAAGGAAATCGAACTCGATATCGCGGAAGGGGCAGACATGCTCATGGTGAAGCCTGCGCTGGCCTACATGGATATCATCTGGCGTGTGAAAGAGGCAACCAATCTACCTGTTGCCGCCTACAACGTCTCTGGCGAATACTCAATGGTCAAAGCGGCGGCTCTCAACGACTGGATTGACGAACAGCGTGTGGTGATGGAAACCTTGACGGGCTTCAAGCGTGCGGGTGCCGATATGATTTTGACCTATCACGCAAAGGATGCCGCTCGTTGGTTGGGAGCCTGAGCGACTTCCAGTAAAATTTGCTGATTATTTCGGTCGCTCCTATTCATCACTGCGTAGGAGCGACCGTCTGTTTCGCTCCACTAAAGCCGACAGAACTGCCGATCGCGCTCTAACTGGCGTTCTTGCCAACCAAACGAGAAATGGCTGATGGAACGAATGGGTGGCGAGAGCGATCGTAATGCCCACATTTGCGCTTCTAATGACGGACGTTCGGTTGCCTGCTGCCACTGTCCAGTTAAAACAGGCGCGACGATCGTGCCAGATGGAGCCTGGCCGAGTACTTTTTGCACCTGTGCGTTGATGCAGCTTGGATCGCCACACAGTCCGTATGCCATCGGATGCCACTCGATCGCGGCGGGAAAACGATCCCATGCCTGCAAGCGAGAATCAAAGCCTCGACCGATTGCCTGATTTGCTTCGGGGAAAAACGCGGCACCGACGGCAATACCTTGCTGTTGGGCAGCAGCGGCTGCGGCAGTCAGAAAATCGATTGGGCCTTGCATCGCATGGGCAACGACCAGATTCCACAGATCAGCCTGGATTGCGGTTAGCCCTTTTGACGCTCCTCCTGTTGCTCGCCCTTGCCAGCGCGGTTCTTTTTCGGTGGGATACAGCTTATTCACAGCCGCTATATCGTTCGCTGTCACATTTCCCTGTGCCACATAGCGACGAATGAGTTCCAGTCCCTTTTGATTCTGAGCCCGTTGGTATAACGCTTGCTGTGATGCCTCGCTGTAAATCCACAAGTCTTTCACCTTGCTGGCAATAGAGGCAGATCCAATCCCTTTGGGATAACGGATGTAGTCGAACAGGATGCCATCGGGCTGACGTCGCAGCACTGTCTGCACAAGCTGAAGGTAGTCGCTTTGCGCCTGTGTGTTGTAGGGATCGGCGAAAATTTCATCCTGTACCGTCAGATCAACGCTGGTGTCCTGACTGACTTTTGTGCCCACCGTCAGGCTAGTGTCGCCCTGACCATTGCGAGCTAACACCTGCTGTCGATCGGGTCGTAGCGCGTAGGTATAGCCAAAATTCAAGGCAAACATCCAGGCGTAGACTTTGAGCCCACGATCGTGCCCTTTCTGAATGATTTGCGCCAGCAGATCGGTCTGCTCATAGCCGGGTGCCTGTACGACCGAAGACCACGGCGTTGGGTTTGCGCCCGATGGCAGCAACACCTGACCGTTAGAAAAGGTATCCACATAGATCTGGTTGTAGCCGCGATCGACAATGCGATCGAGCACTGCCTCCAGCACTCCAGGTTTGCTATCGCAAGGATACAGGCGTAACCAAACGGCCTGCGTCTGAAACTGGCTCTGGCTACGGCACTGCATCAGGCTCTGTCCGTGCTGAGCCAGCAAGGCTTGATAGGATTTTTGCGACGTTGCATCACCAGCCAAGGCCGCCTGTCGCAACATCGCTTTCTGGTTGATGGCGGCGGTTGCCACCTGGCAATCATCTAATGCCTGTGCCTGAGCAGAATGACCGAACAGCCAGTGGCTGCAAAGGCTCATGGTGAAGGCGATTGCCACCAAACTCGCTAAAATGCTTTTCCGACGCGTCATAGAGAACGTTAGATTGAGTCTGTCTTAACAGTAGAAATACAATCTACACTCTGATGCTAAAACAGCCCGGAAGTTGCGGCTCTTAAAGTGATTTCCGAGAAAAAAGGTGCCGGGCAGGAGGCAGGTTTTGCCAGCGTCTTTGCCTCCAACTGATCCTTTTGGGGTCAAACCGGCTCCTACGGGTATTTTGTTTGCTAGAAGTCTCTTAAAGTGATGATCAAGCCCGTGATCAATCGGCTGCTGGCTCCGATCGTGCTTGCGGTTGCAGATCGGCTAATTCCTCTGCCAGGGTTTCTTCTAAGGCTGCCATCACGACTTGCGGGTCAGCGGCTTGCTGCATCACATCCGCTTCTGGATCAGGGCGGTTTTGCACGTTTGGCAGGTCGCGACGCAACTCTTCAAGCAGGGCGACGAGCTTGGCGATTTTTTGTTCGGAAATCAAATTTAGCTGCAAGATTAGCTGCGTGCGCTGCTCTGCTAACTTTTCCTGGCGCTCTTGCTTAATCAGCACCCCGGTTGCAATTAAAAGGGAACCGCAGCTCAACACAAGCTCCAGGAGATTAAAGGGTGGTGCATCAAAGGTCGGCAGGTGAGCGCGTTGAAGCAGTAGATTGGCGAGAATCCAAGCAGCAACGACAAAAAGAATGCCAAACAGAAAGAGCGGACGGCTGAAAAAGCTAGCGACGGCTTCCACTCTTCGCTGTAACCGAGGCACATCCTGTTCAGCCTTGGCATGAAGCGCAACGATCGTCTCAATATTCTGCCCAATGTGGTCTGGCAAAGGAGCCGTTGGGACGATCGTCTTGTTCGCTCGATAGCTTGTACGAGAGTCTTCAGGTTGGTGCTTGGAAATACGGGTATCCCTCACCGATCGGCATTCCGTTGTTTGTACTTAACCGACTGTTTACAGCTAACAGCTTGACGTGAAGCCAAGCTGCTACACCCAGAACGATCGCTAACCAACTACGCGTTCTCGCTTGCAACCATAGCTTCTGGTGTCTCTTCAGTAGCGGCTTCTTCCGCAATGACTGCTTCAGTCACGTCTAACAGTACTTCCTCAACTTCCTCAACTTCAGGGACTTCAGGCTCTGGTTTTGGCTTCGTGGGTTTTGGTCCGCGCAATAGTGCCGGGTTCATCACTTGCCTGGGCTCTTCATCACGCCCTTTGCCTTTGCCTCTGCCCTTGCCGCGATCGCCCTCTCTGCGATCGCCCTCTCTGCTGGGGGCTGCTACCTCTGTCTTTTTCTCTTTGTCTTTACTGAGCGTAGGACGCTCGACATTCCGTGTTGGCAATGCTTTTGCAACAGTTTCGCTGCTTTCGCCTTCGGGCTTAGCCTGACGCTCAGACTTTTTAATTGGACGCTCTACCATCACCAGAATCCCTTTTTACTTACCGTTATCCTAGCTTGCATGGGTCACAGCAGACGTTTTTTTCAACAATTGAGCGGAAATTAGGCGACGCAGACGTTAGGCAACGCTTAGCGACATCAGCTCATCGGTCATCTCAAAATTGGCGGTCACGCTCTGCACGTCATCCAGGTCTTCCAGTGCATCCATCAGCTTCAAGAGCGATCGTGCCTGGTCAGGATCGCTCACCTCCAGCGTGTTGTTGGGAATCCAGCGCAGTTCAACGCGGCTCACGTTGTAATGCTGATCTTTCAGTGTTTGGCTCAACGTTTCCAAATTGGTTGCTTCAGTCATCGCTTCGGCAATGGTGCCATCTTCCGTATCAATCAGTTCGTAGGCATCGGCTCCACCCTCTAAAAACGCTTCCAGTAGCTCCTCTTCCTGAATGGGAGCGTTGTCTGTACGACGCTTGCGTCCCGTTTCCACGGGCATTAGAGAAACCTCAACCATCCCTTTCTGCTCAAACATCCAGCCCACACAGCCCGTTTCACCCAGGTTGCCGCCGTTTTTGCTGAAAGCAACCCGCAGGTCTGCTGCTGTCCGGTTGCGATTATCGGTCAATGCTTCAATGAGAATCGCCACGCCACCGGGACCATAGCCTTCGTAGCGGATCGCTTCCAGCGCGGCATTGTCGGCTCCTAATTTGCCCGCCCCTTTGGCGATCGCCCGATCAATATTGTCGTTAGGAATACCTGCTGCCTTTGCCTTATCGATCGCCGTTCGCAGTTGAAAGTTACCCTCTGGATCAGGCACGCCACTCCGCGCTGCTACGATAATTTCTCGCGAAATCTTCGTGAACACCTTGCCTTTTACCGCATCAACCCTGGCTTTCTGCCGCTTGATGTTCGCCCACTTACTGTGTCCTGCCATGTCGCACCGATCGTACTAACTCCATTCAATAGGATAGACAAAAGGTTGGGGAATCGGGAAAGCAAGGGAGACAAGGGAGGCAGGAGACGCAATTCAAAACTCAAAATTCAAAATTCAAAGCTCAAAACTTACTTACCCTTTCCCACCTGTAAACGCCACGCCTTGAATAAAGTAGCGGTTGAAGAATGCGTATACGGCTAAAGCTGGCAAGGTGAAGATCATGGAGGCTGCCATGATGTAATTCCAATAGCTAATATATTGTCCCTTAAAGGCATTCAAACCCAGCGGCAGAGTAAACATTTCGGGGTCAGACAGGATGACTAGCGGCATCAGAAACTCATTCCAGGAACCCATAAAAACAAAAATAGTTTGTGCGGCTAACGCAGGTTTTGCGAGTGGTAGAACAATTTGAAAAAAGGTGCCAAAGCGTCCCAAACCATCCAGTGCAGCCGCTTCTTCTAGCTCTTTGGGAAAGTTAATAAAAAACTGTCGCATCATAAAGATAAACGTGGCATTGACCGCAGACGGCACGATTAACCCTTGATAGGTATTCAGCCAACCGAGAGACTTTAGAATCAAAAACTTGGGTAAGAGGGTAATTTGTCCGGGAACCATCAGCACTGCCAGAATCAGAAAGAACCAGAATTGATTGCCTGGAAATTGGATTCTTGCCAGTGCGTAACCTGCCATTGAGTTAAAGAGAAGATTTAGTAAGGTAACTGAAATAGCTGCGATCGCGCTATTCATCAACCAGCGACCAAACAACGGCTCCTGTGTGAAAATGGTCTGATAGTTCTTCAGCGTAAAGTGCTCAGGCAGTAGATTGAGTCCACCTGCTGCAATTTCAGCTAACGATTTGAATGAGGCGGAAAATGCCCAGGTAAACGGCAATAGGGTAATGATTGTGTAGGCAATTAAAACAACATACAAAAGGCCGGTTGACCAACGGATACTTTTCATTTTTTTAGTCCAACTGTTCTGCTTTAAAACTGCTCTTCTTTAAATAAAGCGCGCTGCATTAGTGTTGAAAGCATTAAGATTACAGCTAAGACCAGGGTCAACGCTAACGCATAGCCCATATCTAAATTCTTAAAGGCATATTGATAGATTAAAAGCACGATCGTCAGCGTTGAATCGTTTGGGCCACCAGACCCTGCTGAGAAAATATAGGATTGATCAAACAGTTGAAACGTGCCAATAATTCCCATGACAATTACGAAGAATGTAACGGGTTGTAAGAAGGGCAATGTGATGTATAGTAGTTTCTCCCAACGACTGGCACCATCCAGCGTTGCTGCTTCATACAAGGTTTCTGGAACATCCTGTAACGCCGCTAGATAAATCACCATAAACAAGGGTGCCGTTGACCAAATGTTCATGATCATGATGCCCTTCAACGCAACGCCTGGATCGCCCAACCAGTTATAAGTTGGCAGATGTAAAAGGCTCAATACACTGTTCAGTAACCCGTTGGAATTATAAATCCACATGAAAATCAGGGTGAGTACCGCTGATGATGTGACGGTGGGTAGAAAAAACGCGACTCGAAACCAGGAACGTCCTTTAATCTGGCTATTGAGAATGAGAGCCAATCCCAATGCAAGAATGGTCTGGATGGGAACCACGATCGCCACATATTCAGCCGTATTTTTCAGCGCAATCCAAACGCGATCGTCTTGCGCAATACGAGCAAAGTTTTTCAGTCCCGTAAAGTGATAGCTGACCTCGCCCAAGAGCTGCACTTTCTGGAATGCCAAAGCGACTGCATAGACGATCGGCAGTATTAAGAACACTCCAGCAATCAGAATGGTTGGAGTCATAAACAGATAGCCTGTTATGCTCTCTTCTGTCTTCCGTTGTTTCCAACTATCTTTAATCAATATATTCATCGTGATCGGTTCCTCTCTTTAGACCTCCGATTTCTTCAAGAAATCGGAGGTCTGGCTTCCTCTAATTTGCCAAATAAATTTCTCGATTAGCGGTTTCCTGAGCTTTTTTCATTGCTTGCGGTAGTGGTTGCTCCCCCAATAGAGCACTAATAAATTGATTGTTAAAATTCATGCGCATCGTGGGTAAATTCTCGCCTGCTTGCCAAATCGTGGCATACTCTGTACCCCTCACAAAGGGCGCATAAAGCGGATTATTGTCATACCCTAACCCTGCTAAAACCGATCGACGCGTAGGGAGTGCCAAACCCTGTTTTGCCCAGGCTTTCATGCCTTCGGCTCCAGTGAGATAGGCAATCAGCTTCCAGGCCGCTTCTTTATGCTTTGCTTTGCGATTCATCACATACGCAACTGTGAATGCCATCGTGCCTTTTTTATCATTCATTGTAGGCACTTCTGCTGTGGCCATATCAATAGTTGGAAACGTTTCTTTGAGATATGGAATGGCCCATGTACCTTCAAGCGTCATTGCCACTTTTCCTTGTCCAATCATATCGCTCCCTGATGTCGCGCCAACATCAGTGGGTTGTACTGCCGTGCGATCGCGTCGATACTGATCAATCACAAACTGCAAGCCCTTTAAACTATTAGCTTCTGCAAACGATGCGTAACCATTTTGTCCTACTAAGTTGCCATTGAACGCTTTAATCACAAAAACCTGACGCGCCAATTCAGGGGCAATCCCAAAGCCATATTGATCGATTTTGCCATCATGATTGCGATCGACCGTGAGTTTTTTAGAATCAGACACTAGGTCGTCCCAAGTTTTCGGTGGTTGCGCTATACCAGCAGCAGCAAAGGCTTTTTTATTGTAAATAAGTGCCAATGTCGAAACGTCTTTTGGCAGCCCGTACAGCTTGCCTTTGTGCTTAAAAGCATTCAGCATTAGCGGTTCAAAATCAGCGAGCTTAAATTCGGGTGTGATGTATGCATCTAATGGTTCTAAGACGCTATATTTCATGAGTAACGGAGCCTCAAGTGCATCCAGATAGAAAACATCAGGAGCAACATCACCAATGAGGCGAGTCTTGATCACATCCATGTACTCACTGTTAATCACTTCGTATTTGATTTTGATGTTAGGATACTTGGCCTCAAAGCCCCGAAGCACTCGATTCAAAAGCTGGTTTTCATCGGGACTGCTCTGCCACCCGCTTAGCGTGACTGTAATGGGTGATTTAGCTTGTTTGAGTGTGTTCTGGCTCAACGAAGCTGTCTTTTGATGACGACAGCTCGCTAACGCAATCGCAATAAGAAATAAACAACCTAAGCCAGTTTGTCTTAGACCAAGCATCATGATTCCTAATCAGCGATCGCGTGTTTAGAGTAGCTTCTTCCTAATCTATAGCGCGATCGTCTTGCTACGTGAGCAAAAAATAATTGATTCTGTCTGTAGGGACGTTCCATGGAACGTCCCTACAGAACATGTAACGTTTCTACAGAGGGCACATGCGTCGAAATATTGAGGGTTGCTGTCTATTTCAGCAATTCAGGTACGATCGCGCTTAGTTAGCGCCAAGTGGTGCCGAACGGGTGCTGATCAGCTACCAGAGGTAGATAGAATGGAACAGACAGAAACGGTTGCCTGGTTACGCGAGAATACCAGCCTGAATGCCCTTTCAGAGAGTGCTTTGGAGGCGATCGCAGCAGCTATTCACGAAGAGACGGTACAAGAAAATCGACGGTTGGTTTTGGAGGACACACCGCCTGAATCGCTCTACATTCTCAAGTCAGGACGGTTGGAAAGCTACCACACCAGTAAAACAGGGCTTGCCAATGCGGTTAGCCTTCTGCCAGGAACCATTCTGCACCTCAAAGAATTGGCGTTAGACCAACCTGTCGAAGCGACGGTCATCACACTCAGCGACTGTGTTTTGTGGACGATTCCTAGAGCGGAATTTTTGGCGATCGTCCAGCAGCACCCCGAAATTACTCAAACGTTGTCGCGGCAGTTAGCCAGCGAATTGGATGAGGTATCAGCACAACTGGCGTATGAACGCGAGCGACAGACGGCATTGCGCCCCTATCTGGTGCCCAAAGTGAAGCGGGGGATTGTCGGTTCTAGTCGCTATGCCACACGGTTGCGCCAGGAGATCAAAAAGGCGGCAGGCGATCGCCGATCGGTGCTGGTCTTCGGCGAACCAGGATTGGGCAAAGACAACGCGACTGCGCTGATTCATTTTGGCTCTCGCTACCGCCACGATCCCATCATTAAGATCGACTGCGATACCCTGCAAGCCAATGGCTCAGAGCTGTTTGGGCGAGTGGGTGGCAAAGCGGGACTGATTGATTGGTTGGGTGAAGGAACCCTGCTGCTCAACAATGTGCAGGAGTTAACGCCGGACTTGCAGACGAAACTGGTGCGCCTCTTGGAAACCGGAGAATATGACTTGGTTGGGCGCGATGGCGAACCGCCTGCACCGTCCCGCCAATGTCAGGCACGGATCGTCATGACATCCGAGAAGGTGTTACCAACGCTGGAGCGCAAAGGTCTGGTGGGCCATATCATTCGCGTCCCACCGTTACGAGTGCGAAAAGCCGATATTTTATCTCAGGTAGAATATTATCTAAGCTTATTCTGTCGTTCTAGAGGGATTGCGAAACCAAACGTGACGCCAGAGGCACTGCGCCGGCTTCAAGGCTACGACTTCCCTGGCAACTTAACGGAGTTGGAGAACCTGGTAGAACGGGCGGTGCTGCAATCAGACGGCGCTTCAGAACTCACCGAAGAAGTGTTCTGGTCGGTCAGTGTGAAAACCAGGCGCTTTCGCGTCAATTTGCTCAATACGTCACCAAAGCTACGTCAGTTTTTACGGAGTCCCTGGTATCCCGATCGCATCAACTATGGCTTCACCCTCGGCTTTTTTGCGGTCGTTGTCGCCGTGCTGATGCTGGGGCCGCAGAGCCGTCATGACAACGTCGCTCTGAATATGTTTTGGGCGTGGTGGTGGCCTGTCATGCTGCTGGCGTTTCCCTTTGTCGGACGGCTCTGGTGTTCAGTTTGTCCGTTTATGATCTACGGCGAATTAGCCCAGAAGCTTTCGCTCTGGCTCTATCCCCGGCAGCTGTTGCCCTGGCCCCGACAGCAAGCCGAAAAATGGGGCGGCTGGTTTTTGTTTGGCCTGTTCACCTTGATTTTGCTGTGGGAAGAACTGTGGAATTTAGAGGACACCGCTTATTTGTCCGGTTGCCTGCTCTTACTGATCACGGCTGGTGCAGTCATCTTCTCGCTGTTGTTTGAACGCCGCTTTTGGTGCCGCTACCTCTGCCCGATCGGCGGCATGAATGGACTGTTTGCCAAACTCTCGATGGTCGAACTCCGGGCACAGCAGGGCATCTGTTCCGCAACCTGCACGACCTATCAGTGCTATAAAGGCGGCCCACAGAAAGGTGAAGGTCAGGAAACGGGCGGCTGTCCGCTCTATTCCCATCCGGCGCAGCTTGAAGACAACCGGGATTGCGTACTCTGCATGACCTGTTTGAAGGCCTGTCCCCATCGATCGGTGGAGTTAAACCTGCGACCACCTGGCATTGAGCTATGGACAACCCATAAGCCAACCTACGCTGAGATTTGCCTGCTGTTCTTGCTCTTTGGCGCGGTGTTTCTGCATCGTCTGCCTGAGATTGAGGCGCAGTTTGGCTGGCAGTTACACCTGGACAATTTTGGCATTCATGCGGGTGTTTCATTGCTGGCCTTGCTGGTGCCGGGTGCGATCGCCCTGGTGGCCCATGCCTTCATCCAACTACTTCAACGCAGCTACAAACCCCGACCTTTTTTGGAGTTAGCGTATGGCTATCTGCCCCTTGTCTTAGGCGCAAGTCTGGCACACTACTTGCGCTTAGGACTGGCTGAAGCAGGACAGGTGATTCCCGTTAGTTTCGCTACTTTTGGGTTTGGCACAGCAAATTTACCGATCGCTGTTGCCGATCCTGCCGTCATTGCCTTCTTGCAAAGCGTGACATTGATTTTTTCTTTCTGGCTCAGCGTGATTTTGACCCAAAAAATTGCCCGTCAGGCGCTGGTGAATCTCCTGCCACAGTATCTGGCAATGCTGGCGATCAGCTCTCTCTTGTGGAAGGTGATGGTCGGTTGGTGAGTTCAAGGCACCCCTTCATCATGCAATGCTGGTGTGATGCAAGGCTGGTGGTCTTCCAGTTCAGACTTGATGTCCAGTTTTATGAGAGGTGTCATGGCTCGCAAGCGCTTTGTGATTGAAATGGGTATGGGTGTTGATCAACACGGGCAGGAACCGACAGTAGCGGCGGCTCGCGCTGTCCGTAACGCGATCGCTCATAATGCCCTTCCTGGCATTTGGGAAGTCGCTGGTTTAAGCGATCCTGATCAGATGCTGGTCGAAGTGCAGGTTGCTGTCCCATACCCTGACCAGGTAAGACAAGCAGATGTGCTGGCAGTGCTGCCTTTTGGACGCAAAACGCTAAAAGTAGAGGCGGGCGGCATGATTGTTCAAGGCCGCGCGATCGCGTCGCTGCATGACAAGAACGATGAAATGCTGGTCGCCGTCGCCTCTGTGACGGTATTGGTTGAAATGCCGGATGCGTAGCCTTCCGGTTCCTCCCCTTCATCCCTTGTGTGGAAGCGGTTTGCCGGTACAGTGGCGATCGATGAGTTCTAGCAATGCTTGGTAATGAGTGATTGGCTTGACACAGAGCGCATCGGCTTGAGAACGGTCTAACAAGGCCTAGCGCTCATTGAGCATGGCGTAGGCAGTGACGAGAATAATGGGAAGATGCGCCGTTTCGGGGGTGTTTTTCAGAAAGTGTGCCAGATCTGCACCACTATAGCAATAGACAGATGGGTTAGGACGGGGTGCAGGGGTTCCACCCCTGGCTGGGGGCAACGCCCCCACACCCCCTTTGATCCACATGTCCTAAACGTTGTGACGATCGCTATAACGGCTTGTCCTTCCCATTCAGCTCCAGGTAGATTGACATCCATCAGCACAATATCAGTGGGTTGAGATCGACAGTGCCAAACGATCACAGCTGGCTCAGCGTTAGCTGTGGGAATACTTGCGGAGCGCTTGTAGTCGGTCAACAACGCTCATGTTGGATGGCTTCAGATCGACTCATAACCCCCGACACGGTAAGGTTCGTAGACGCATCCTTTCCCGACCCAGTGAATGGTACAGCGCCTATGCGCCATTGGCTACGAGATCAATCTGGTGAAGCAGCTTGTAGCCAATCAGTAGCGATTGAATCAGTTCCAAAGCCAGGAGCATCGTCCACTAGCGGGATGTGAGTTTGCGCTACGCAAGACCGTCATTGACTGGAGTCATTTTCCAGAGCGATCGGAGTGAGTTTAAAGCGATCGCTCTCACTTGACGTGGACACTGAGTAGCGTTTTTAACTTGCTGCCGATTAAACTATCTGCACTATAGCCAAACTAACTGGGAGCGGCGGGACGATCGCCCAGTTTGAAATAAAACGTAGCGCCCTGACCGGGGTGGCTTTCTGCCCAAATGTGACCGCCGTGGCGCTGGATAATACGATGAACGATCGCCAACCCGATACCGCTACCCTCAAACTCTGCCTGCGAGTGTAAGCGCTGAAACGCACCAAAAAGCTGGTCAGCATACGCCATCTGAAACCCGATGCCGCGATCGCGCACATAGATAATGTCGTCAGGCAAGGTGCCGATCTCAATGTGGGCAGGCGGTTGCTGACGAGTAAACTTAATGGCGTTATCCAGTAGATTGACAAAGACTTGTCGAAGCAGGGTTTTGTCACCGCTTACGGTAGGCAGTGCGCCAAGGCTGCACTGTATCTGCTGGGGATCACTTACTACTTCTGTAGTACTGGTAACTATGATCGCCTCTGGTCGTTGAGCGAGAACTGCTAGCACTAGCTGATTCAAGTCAATGAGCGTCTCTGCCATCGGCCGTCGCCCAACCCGCGAGAGCGTCAGCAGACCGTCGATCAGCTCTTTCATTTTGTGACTGCTGTCTTGAATAATTTCAAGGTAGTGCATTACTTTTGGATCAGTCAGCAACTCATTTTGCTGTAGGCGATCAGTTAACGCTGCAACAAACCCGCTGATGTGCCGTAGGGGCGCGCGCAAATCATGGGAAACCGAGTAGGAGAAGGCTTCTAGCTCCTGATTGACAATTTCAAGCTGTGCCGTGCGATCGACCAGCGTCTGACGTGCTTCAACTAGTTCTGTAATGTTGCGGGAGGAACCAATGAGCGCGTAGACCTCCCCATTTGGCTTCTTTAACGGAATCTTGTAGGTGTCAAAATGCAACAGACCTGACGGCGTCGTGTAGCATTCCTGGAAATGTAGGGTTTCGCCAGACGTAAAGACTTGGTGGTTTTGTTCGGCAAACGTGGCGGCCAAGTCTGGGGCAAAGCATTCAAAGATCGTTTTACCAGCAAGCTGGTGGCGACTCTCCCAACCGATTAAGTGAGCGAGCGCATCATTACCGAAGAGCATCCGCATCGTGTCGCGCTCGACCACAAAAATGCCGTCAGGGAGCATGTTGATAAAGGTCATGAGTTCAGCAGTGCGCTGCTCAACGAGTGCCTCCAGCTCTAAATTTTGTTGCTCTAGGGTTTGGTTGAGCTGTCGAATTTGGGCTTCTGCCTGTTTGCGATCGGTAAAATCAAGCACCGCTCCCATCATGCGGATCACTTGACCCGATGCATCATCAAGACCACGCCCTCTACCGATCAGCCAGTGCAGGCTCCCATCGGGATGAATGACACGGTACTCCGCTTCAAAGTTAGTCTTCGTTTCCAAGGCCTGTGTGATTGCCTGCTCAACCCGATCAATATCCTCAGGGTGAACCCGATCGCGCCATGCCTGGTAGCTCGGTTGCACCTCACCAGGCACCAACCCTAACAAGCGTGCGTGGTTCTCGTTCCAGATGACCTCGTTTGTGGGTAGGTGCCAGTCCCAAATGCCAATGTGGGTAAAGTCGAGAGCAAGCTTAAAGAACGCCTCATTTTCGCGCAGAGCCATTTCAGAGCGTTTGCGATCGGTCACATCCACACCAATACCCCACGCCCTCCAGCCAGGAATGGGAAAGCGATCGGAGATATTAGACCAGGCAACGGTTTTCACGCTGCCATCACGACACGTCACGTCCCATTCCCAATCACGGTAATCGTTACCACGCCCTGCCCAAGTGTCGACCATGTGCTGACGATAGCCTGCATCAGGGTAGAGCAACGCCATGGCCTGTGGATTGCCAATCATTACCGCCGCACTGTAGCCAGTGACCCGCTCAGCCTCATGGTTCCAGACAACCATTGTGTTCTGATTGTCAAAGGCACCGAGCATCACAGGCATGTTTTGCAGAATTAAGCGTACCCGTTCTTCGCTCTCTCGCAGCAGCGTTTCTGTTTGCTGTTGGGTGCGAAGCGATCGGCGTGAAAGCCAGTAAAGCATCCAGGCAGTGGTGCCAGCAAAGATCAAATCTTTGACATCTTGCCAGTAGGGTAGCACTGTCAAGCTAGGGACAACCGTGTCTAGCCAAAAATGCGATAGAGCAATCCACAAAACAGCGACGATAAAATAGGCTCCAGCAAGCTTTTGGGGCAGCAACCTGAGCGATCGACGCTGCAATTCAGAAGCAACGGGACGTTTGAAATGGGCGCTTTCATCGTGCATGGAGGTATGCCGAAGGCGATAGCCAACATTCGTATTATGAGCACTGGGCTACCGAGTCTGCTGATTTCTATTCAATCGTAAAATAAAAATTTGAGGTTGGGATGCTGAAGCTTCACCTGACTCCCTAATTCTGATTTCGCGTCTGTCGTGCCAATTCCAGAAGCTGCCCCCAACGCTTTTGAAGTTGTTTGGGCGTACACTTGAGCGCTTTGAGAATCTCTTGATCCGTTGACTGCGCTTGCTTCAACGTCAACAGCTGCCGCTGGTCGGGTGACAGCTGGCTGATAAAGAGCTGCCAGTGCTGGGTCGATAGCCCCAAGTTTTGGTCAATGTCAGCACCCAGCCACTGGTGTACGAGCTTCCAATTTTGCGAAAGGGTAAATTTCTCGACGTGGTATTTGAAACGCTGCTGTAAGTAATCACGTTCACGAGCCGAAAGACCCAGCACATCATCGATTTCAGGAGCCGAAAGGTCTTGCAATTTGAGGGTGAGGTAGTTGACGCAATCGGTCTGTCCCTGAGCTTCCAGGTATTGAATGAGTTCGACGATGACCCGATCGCGTAGTACTGCTTCAGAAGGGGCATCGACGGCATCAGCCACCATCCGTTCGCGTAACTGGTGCGCTAGAGGCGAACGATTGTACGACTCAGACTCCTCGCCTTTTGGTGACTCCAACGCTTGCTCAATATCGATCGACACTTCCAGCGGTTGACGTTGCCCAAAGCGTTGAGCACGTAAGACAACTAACTGCTGGCTATGGCCGTTCGGCAGTGAAATGCGTCGCTTCGCATACTGCTCTGTAAACGCCATATACTCCGCCAACTCCAGCCGTGTGCGGGGTTGGTAGTCTTCTGGCAGTTCGTTTTCGCGCCGGAAGGCTTTGAGAGACTCAGTATAAAATCCTTGTAAAAAGTCTTCAACCAGGCTGTAGCGTGCCTGAAAACCAAGCTGCATCCGGCTAGGCGCAATGTGACGATAAATCATTGAGCCAAGTGTACTATGCAGCTCCACCCGCCCCCGGCGAGAGCCAAGCTGATAGTAATTCAAGCACTTTTGCAAGCGGTGGCGGGCTAGCGAGAGCTGCCACGATCGCACCCTACCAGAGTTCTGAATCCGTCCACTTTTGTGGCAGATGCGGTCAACTTCCGTTGCAATCCGGCTGGCGAGCCGCTCAATATTGCCACCAGGCGTAGTCACTTCAGCACGAAGTTCCCGCGACAGAATTTGCGTCAGTGCGGGGATGTCTAAAAAATCGGCTGCACTTCTAGGTTTTGACAGTGCAGCATCGTGATCAGGCTCATCCCGAAGGTCAGGATGTTGTTCAGCGGTCGCGGCGACGGCATCAGTGGGGACTACATTTGCCGAAGCGGCCGCTTGGGGGCGGGAAGAGGTTGAGTCGAAGTTCATGGCGCTGGTAGTGCACAGGGGCGAGGACAGTAGATCAGGCAGGGGGTAGTTCAAAGTTTTGAGTTTTGAGTTTTGAGTTGAAATGATTAGCTCAATGCTTACACACTTAAAATTCATCACTCTCTCACCCAGCACTTCCATCTACACATAGAAAATGAGCCGCTACAGTTCAAGGCGGGTCGAGGTATGTCACTTTCTCAGGTGGTTAGCCAGAGGCTCGGATTCTGTACCGCGGGTAACATGCAATCGACAGTGCTTGATTTAGCCTACACCCATCAGCGGCTAATGGTTCGATACGTGCGATCGTCTACTTAGAAACGTCATAATTGTTCGGTTACTTTAGTGGACAGTTAAACTAATTGGTTTAACCCGTTTCTACTGCCCAAGCGGCTACTGCCTCCCACCCCAGACCACGCCGGACGACGATCGGTTCCTCGCCAGTGAGATCCAAAATAGTTGAAACATGGTAGCCGGGTTCGGTGCCGCTATCGACAATGACATCAACCAATTTTTCCAGGCAGTCAAACAACTCGAAGCGCAAAACCTCCTGCTCTGTTTTGTTGCCGCCGCTTTTTTTGCCCTTGTTCGGCGTGGCATCATCAGCAATCATGTGAGCAGAGGTCGAAATAATCGGATTGCCCAAGGCATTCATCAAGGCTAGACAAAGCGGGTGGTCAGGCACTCGAATACCTGTTGCCTTCCGTTTTGGGCTCATGACCAGCTTGGGGACAAGCTTGGTCGTCGGCAGCAAAAAGGTGTACGGCCCTGGAATGAGCCGTCGCATAATCCGATATGCCGGATCGCTTACCACTGCGTATTGGGCTATGTCAGAGAGCGATGGGCAGAGAAACGTGAGGGGTTTGTCATTGGAGAGCTGCTTGATTTGCCGCACTCGCTGAATGGCGCTTTTAGAATTAAGATCACAACCGATCGCGTAAACAGTGTCAGTGGGGTACAGCATGACAGCACCACCCCGCAGAGCATCGACAATTTGGTCAATGACCCGCGTCTGTGGATTGTCAGGATGAAGCGAAAACAGAGTAGACATGGAGGGGGAAAGTGGAAAGGATAAAGGATGAAGGAGAAAGGATAAAGGATAAAGGATAAGTTTCGAGTTTTAAGTTTTAAAGGAGGAGTGAGGGGGAAGGAATAAGTTTTGAGTTTTGAGTTTTGAGTTGATCGCGATTACTGACTGCTGATCATACTTTGAGCCTTTAGCCTTTAGCCTTCTGCCTCTTGCCTTCTGCCTCCTCCCCACTAACCACTGACCTTCTAAACGATGACTAAAATTGCGTATTTAGACTGTCCGACTGGCATTGCAGGTGATATGTGCCTGGGTGCACTGGTTCATGCAGGAGTGCCGCTGGATTATTTGATTGCCAAGCTTAGTCAATTGGGTATTGAGAAGGAATATCAACTACGAGCAGAGCGGGTTAATCGTAACGGTCAGCAAGCGACGAAAGTGCATGTAGATTTGCTCCTTGATGCAGCCATGCACGATGAAACTGCCGCGATTGCCAGTAGCAACACAGCACCTCGCGCCAGCCATGACCATACCTATTCTGCTACAGAACGGGTTGCGGCAACTGAAACGGACGGTGCACAGTCCCATTCGCACAGCCACGATCCGTCGCATAGCCATAGCCATAGTCATCATCCGTCTGTCATAACGGATGAGCATACGCATCATGAACTAGTACGTCACCTGCCCGAAGTGGAGCATTTGATTCTAGCGGCTGGCCTGCCTGCACAAGCTGAAACGTGGAGCTTAGCCGTGTTTCGTAAGCTAGCAGAAGCAGAAGGCGCGATCCACGGTGTACCGCCTGAGCAGGTTCATTTTCATGAAGTGGGGGCAACGGACGCGATCGTGGATATTGTCGGCACCTGTTTAGGACTGGATTGGTTGGGCATCGATCGACTGTACTGTTCGCCACTGCCGACTGGTGGCGGTACCATTCGGGCTGCCCACGGTCGGTTGCCAGTGCCTGCACCTGCGGTACTGAAACTGTTTGAGCTACGCCAGGTACCGCTTTACAGCAACGGCATCGATCGCGAAATGGTCACTCCAACCGGAGCCGCGATCGCCACTACTCTAGCCACCCAGTTCGGTTCGCCACCACCAATGACGCTGCACCGCGTGGGACTGGGGGCAGGCTCCATCAGTTTGCCATTGCCCAATATTTTGCGACTGTGGATTGGTGAGGCAGGGGAGGGAGAAGGCAGTCAGCGGTCAGCGGTCAGCGGTCAGCGGTCAGCGGTCAGTAATCGCGATCAACTCAAAACTCAAAACTCAAAACTCAAAACTTCTTCCCACCCGATCGCCCTTCTAGAGACTCAAATCGACGACCTCAATCCGCAAGCGATCGGTTATCTCTATGAGGCGCTGTTTGCGGTGGGTGCGTTGGATGTGTTTACGCAGGCGATCGGCATGAAGAAATCGAGACCGGGAATTTTGCTGACGATCGTTTGTCATCCAGAGGCTGTAGCGGCCTGCGAAGCGGTGATGTTTCGGGAGACGACAACGTTGGGCATCCGGCGATCGATCCAGGAGCGTACGGCTCTCCATCGAGAGATGCAGTCGGTGCAGACAGAGTACGGCACGGTGCAAGTGAAGGTGGCATGGCTCGATCGCAGCCAGCTAGAGCCAACCAATGTGCAGCCTGAGTATGAGGATTGTGCCCGCCTGGCGCGACAGCACCAGCTTCCTTGGCGAGATGTGCATCGCTTAGCCCTAGAAGCCTGGTACGCGCACCATAGTAAAGCCTCAAGCGGAGTCTAAAACTGATCGGCAGCACCCGGCTGGTTGAGGAAGTCGTCGGCATTGCCCTTGGCGGGGGGGGCTGCTTTGGTCGTTGCGCTGGTCGGTTGAGTCACCTTCGCGGCGGCTTGAGCGGCTTTGGTTGCAGGTGACTTGCCAGTCGTCGGATTCACTACTCCTGGGATGATGCGCTGCCAGTTGATATTGTTTTCAGGATCGATTGTGACCCGAATCGTATCAGGCTTGTTGGGTCTGACAGCGACGGTCTTGAGCTTCGCTGCCTGCGATTTTGGATCAATTACTTTTGGCTTTAGCGTTGGCTGTTTGACCTCGATCGCGCATTCAAACGTCTGCCCTGCCTTGACTGCTTTATAGATGCCGCCACAACGAATCAAGGGGCGAGAACCAATCTCACCTTGCACTGATTCCTGCACGATCGTTTCAAACTTTGCCAAATTTAGCAAACCCTTCGCATTCGGCACATCCCATAGGACGTTGCCCTGAGCATCTTGCTGCTTCACTGGAATGGTAAACGTGTAGCCTGTATCGGTTTCACCAATGCACTCAAAGGATTGCCCAGCTTCTGGCTTAATGTTCTTGGGGCAGGTAACCGTCTTTAGCGAAACGCCACCCTGTTTAATCACATCTTGCTGGATTGATTGAGCCACACGATCGTCATCAAGCGTTTTGCCACACGCCGATAGCAGCAACACACCCAACGTCAGCAGTACAAAACGGTTCACGCTTTACCATCCTTACAGTCACCCAAACTACACTAGCGGTCTTGGGTAAAGGATGCGTTAAGTAAGGGAAGACGGTAGAAGAAGTCGCTTCACTTCTCTCTTCCAACTCAAAACGCTTCCCCCACTTCCCCCGTCTCCCTTGCTCCCTCCTCTCCCTTATCCTTTCAACGCCGCCGATCGCTGCTGAATTTCTGAAATCTTGAAAACTGCTTGAAAGGGTAAGCCAATTTGCTCGTAAAGTTCAGCGCCACCCTGCAGGCGATCGACCAATGAAATGATGCCATTAACCTGATATCCTGCCTGCTGTAAGCGTTCAACGGCTTTAAGTGCAGACTGCCCGGTCGTGACCACATCTTCCAGGACGGTGACGGCGCTACCTTCGGGTAAATGAGGCCCTTCAATGTAGGCGCGGGTGCCGTGCCCTTTAGCTTCTTTACGAATGATTAAGGCAGGCAGCGATCGCCCTTCGTAGGCAGCTACAACACTTACCGCGGTCACAATGGGATCAGCGCCTAACGTCAAGCCAGCGACTGCTTGCGTGCCTGCGGGTAACAGCGGCAGCACAAGACGACCGACCGCTAAGCCACCCTGGGGATGGAGGGTTACCTGTTTGCCATTAATGTAATAAGAAGCCCGCTGACCCGATGTGAGTAGAAAGTCTCCTTCTTGGTAAGCAACCTGACAAAATAGATCCAAAAGTTGCTGACGCAAGGTAATTAAATCGACGGTAGCAATTGATTGCGACAAGTCCGTTAGTGATCGACTATTTTTGGTCATAAATTTACGTAAACTCAGTAGAATTGATGCAGACTAGAGAACGAACTTGGGTAGACTGCAAGCAATCGCTTAGCAAGTGGGCTAATAATAATTGGTTGTGAAGTAGCTGAGCTTAAACGTTTTGAGCCGCAAACTGTAAACCAGGTATTCAAGCTTGATCTTAGTTCTAAACGTAAACATCCACAGATCAAAACATTGAGGAGTGATTCTATGGGCATCGGCTATAAGGGCACTATTGTTGGGCTCGCAGTCATTGCATTGTCTACCGTTGCAGCTTCAGCAGCGATCGCTCAAGAAACCTTTGACACTCCCACTACGGGGGTGCCTAGCAATATTCCCGATCAGCTTGATCAGGTACAGTTCTCCAACGATCGTGATTATTTCCGCAATCGCTCGATTCCGAGACAGGTTAGCTACATGTTTGGTCCCGGCATCCTCATTCGCAACTCCTTCCCCGAAAACGAGATTGCACGTGATGGCAAAGCGATTTATCTGTTCTATCAAGATTTGCTAGCGCGTCAGATGTCAAGTCGTCCGGTGATTCGCACGCCTGACTTACCGACTCCGTTCAACCAATCGATTCGTGAGATTACTGTCGAAGCAGCCCGTCCGCTGACCACTAACTTTCCACCAACTGAATCCACATCACCGATTCCCGCAACACCATTACAGACCAAGCCACGCGTACCGGCTCTCTGGTAGAACAGTGGCGCAAACTTGGCACTTTGACGGTGAAACCAGATCCAGGGTGCAGGGGTCGAACCTGCCTGAGGCGAATTATGAGTTCGCTGCCTAAACCGCTCGGCCAACCCTGGGTATCAGTCTGAGTGCCAATATTGTATCTCGATTTTTTAACTTATTCCTCTAGGCTGATTCAGGTTTGTGGGATGTTTGGGCACGCGGAGGGAGAACCCATGCGCCTTGACGTTTGGCTGTTGAGAATGTTTACGCCGCATTGTGAGCGTGTATGTCTACAATTGGAGCGATTACTCCGATCGTCATTGCCAGTGATCGTGCCCCTCGCCTCCCACTGCCCACGCCCATGAAGCTAAATTCGACCGTAGCACTGACCCTGATTCTCCTCGTATCAATGGTTGCCGCTGGCTTAGTCAGTGCCTCTTGGGGCTCTTCATTAGGGCGGGAAGCGCTGAAAGGCATTACGCAGCCTGACACGCGCCCAAGCAACAATAAGGCCGGTAATCGGGCAGGTACGACTCGACGTGAAGAACTTGCTGTTTTGCCCGAAAGCGACATTATTGCCAATGTCAAAGTTCGGATGAATGGCGGCACAGGCAAAGACCTAAAAGCAAGCCCTGTTGCAACGACCAAAGCGGCGACGACCAGCGCAGCAAAGACTGAGTTGCCCCTGTCCGTTACCAGTCAAGATGTGATGCTGGAGGTGAAGTCGGCGCGCCAGCAAGGAGAACTCATGGTTTTAGCAGTGAGTCTCCAGAATGGGGGCAAGCAATCCATCCGCTTTGTCTACGATGCGTTGAATGTGACTGATGAGCAGGGGCGGACGCTCAAAGCCAGTATGGAAGGGCTGCCTGCAGAACTACCAGCCGCCAGCCGCGCGTTTCCTGGCACCGTTAGCATTTCTGCCAACCTTCTGGATGGCGTTCAAAAAGTGTCCCTCTCACTCACTGACTATCCAGACAAGCGGCTCCAGCTACAGTTGTCGAACATTCCCCTTGTCCGGTAGAGGATTTTCGCTTCATGCTTCTACAGGAGAGACCCTTCGGCCGTGCTACACATAATAGGCTGTCTGCGCATTGGCGTTGTGGTTAGTATCGGTCTGCTTGACCCATCCACGACTCAACTCACGTGGTCGTCCATGTTAGTGCGCATACTATCAGTGCTGTTGCTCATTGCCATCAATGCGTTTTTCGTCGCGGCTGAGTTTTCGATGGTCTCCGTGCGGCGATCGCGGATCAACCAGCTAGTGGATGCAGGGGATGTGCAGGCGCGAACGGTGCAAGCGTTGCAGCAAAGTATTGAGCGGTTGTTGTCGACCACGCAGCTAGGCATCACACTCTCCAGTTTGGCATTGGGCTGGATTGGAGAGAGCGCACTGGCGGTTCTGGTCGCCCAATGGTTGAACCAACTCCCCCTAGCAGAGGGCAATAGGCACGTACTTGTCCATTCGATTGCCATTCCAGCGACGTTTTTACTGCTCGCTTACCTGCAAATTGTGCTGGGTGAGCTGTGCCCCAAATCTATAGCGTTACTGTATCCAGAACAACTGGCACGGTTTCTTGCAGCTCCGAGTTTGGCGATCGCCCGTTTCTTCCATCCGTTTATCTGGATTCTGAACCAATCGACCCGTCTGCTGCTGCGGTTAGGCGGCATTCAATACACTGGTCAAGGGTGGTCAAACCAGGTGACGCCCGAAGAGTTGCAGCTCATCATTGCGATGTCAAGCGAGTCGACTGGGCTAGAAGCAGAAGAGCGGCAGTTGCTCAGCAATGTGTTTGAGTTTGGTGACGCCTCCGCAGGTGAAGTGATGGTGACGCGCACGAGCATTGATGCGATCCCCTACGATGCCACCTTCAAGCAACTGCTAGAGGAAGTCGCGCAATCGGGACACTCACGCTACCCCATCATCGGTGAGTCGCTCGATGACGTACGTGGTCTCATTCATTTTCAAGAATTAGCAGAGCCACTGGCGCAAGAACCGTTTAACTTGAATCGTCCGATTCACGACTGGCTCCGCCCTGCCCGTTTTGTGCCGGAATATATGCTGTTGAGCGAACTGCTGCCCCTCATGCAGCGATCGCGCCAGTCGATGGTGATGGTGGTTGATGAGTATGGCGGTACAGCAGGACTGGTGACGATCGAAGATCTCATTGCTGAGATTCTGGGCGATACGGCTGAACCTGCCAGTGATGATGACATGAGTATCCAGATCCTGAGCGAGCAGACGTTTTTAGTGCAAGCGCAGATGGATCTGGAGGAAGTCAACGAGATGCTTAACCTGGATCTGCCTCTGACTGATGATTATCAAACGCTGGGTGGGTTTCTCCTGTTCCAACTCCAAAAAATTCCTCAGCCCGGCGAAGTCCTCCGCTATGGTGACTTTGAATTTACGGTTATTTCTGCCGAAGGCCCCCGTCTGCATCAAATTCAAATCCATCGTTTGGAAGTGGTTGAAACGAATCTGGACGACTTTAGCATGACTGACGCAACGACGACTGCTGCAGAACAGGTCTCAAGCGTTGACGAAACCTCAACAACCGAGCGTCCATCGGAAGACACCTCCTCCTTTCTCTGAGGCTGCCACTAATCGCCCTGTGGCAAGGCATACTGATCGCTACCATCACCGAGAGCAAATTCGAGTGAGTGGGGCAGCGTCTTGTTGCATTGAGTGATAAAAACAAGCACTGATAGAAACGCCAAACCGCTGGCTAGACCAAAGATGCCCCGGTAGCCAATGTATTCAGCAAAAAAACCTAACGCTGGCCCCGCGATCGCAATACCCAGATCAAAACCGCCAACGCACAGCGAAAAGACGCGCCCCCGTTCATGGGCTTCAGAGCGATCGGCAACCAGCGCCACTATTAACGGCAGAAAGATCCCAGTGCCAGCACCTTCGAGCAGCCCTGCTAGCAGAAAGGCCGTAACACTATGAGCCGACCATAGAAGAAGCATCGTCAGCGCATAGAGCAGCAGCCCCAGGGTGATAAACCGCCCGCGTCCGTAGCGGTCAGACGCACGGCCCGTCAGGAGTCGTACGCTAAAACCTGCTACTGCTGCTGCTGTGTAAAAGAGGCCAGCGTTTAAGTTCACCCCTGCTTCTTGGATAAACAACGGCACAAACGTACTTAAAACACCAAACGCTAGCCCTACTAAAAGCATTGCTAGTGTTGGGGTGCGCAGCCGTGGACTGAACAACAACCGCCAAAAGGCTCCTTTAGTGGTGTCTGCCATCATCGGCCCTATCAGCATGGGCGCTTGAATCCACAGGCCACTGACGAGACCCGCAAAGCCTAGCCCGGCTGATAGCAGAAAGAGCGGTGTATACCCTAACCAGGCCTGCACAAAGCCCCCCATTGCGGGGCCAACAGCCACACCGATCGGATTCACCAAACTCATGTAACCAATCACCTCACCCCGGTTAGACGGTGGTGACAAATCAACCACAAGCGTGCTGTAGGCCGTTGTAAACGCAGCTATGCTCAGCCCATGAAAGGCGCGAATAGCGATCAGCAATGGAATCGACTGGGTCATCAGGTAGCCGAGAGGCGCGATCGCCACCGCTGCCAACCCCAGTAACAGCACAATCCGGCGCCCCCGGCGATCAGCTAACCGACCCAACCACGGACGAAACAGCAGCAAACCAACCGCAAACGCACCGATGACGACACCAACCTGGTATTTTGTCCCACCGACATCTCGAATGTAGAGTGGCAGTGTTGGTAGCAGAGCGGCCAGACTCGACCAAAAAAGCAATCCAGTTGCAAACAAGACCAACAAATTGCGCCGAGTCGCTGGTTCTAGAGTGCTAAAGATTTTCACGCATTTTCCTCCACCAAACGAACTCACGCTGGTCTTATGGGATGCTAGCTAGCAGGCGAAGCAGAGATCAGCATTCCGCTTTACGCGCAATGGCAAAACCAAGCCCCCTTACATATCATGAAGAGTTCTTAACAATATGGCTACAAACTGGAGTTGAGGCTAGTTTTCAAAAGCACCATTAGCAGCGTCTCGCCCCGAAAATTTTGCGTAAAAAAGCGCTATCTATGACATTAGCCGAAACAAAAATACCCAACGCAACTGCTTTTCGATCGCCTCATGTCACCTGCAAAACCCACAAAAAACAGAGCCATGACTCAAGATCAATGGCTCTGCTCAACAACGGGCTACAAATCGCAGCTTGCACGAACTGCTAAAGACAGGTATTCAATGGCGAAACAGGCAGAATAGGAAGAGTTTAGCCGCTTATGCACTAGACCAAAGCTCAGCCGGGACGCGTAGCATCCTTCTGCAAACTACCTAAAGTGCCTGACGAGAGACGATTTTTTCAAAAGTTGCCTGAGTCTGGTGAAGCATCTGCTCACGGCTATCGACAGTTTTGGTTAAGGTCGGCACCAAATTACGGGCTTGGAGTGCCATATGAAGCTGAAGGTGAGCGACGTACTCGCTGAAATCTTCCCGGTAGGACGTACTTGAGGACTGATGTAAAGGCGAATTCAAAGCGTTCTCCTTCTCAACTCTGTGTCGTAAACCAACGTTATGAAAGTAACATGCAGGCTTTTTCGCTCCTGACTCTGCAACGAAGATTAACGGTTTGCTTGCCGAACTATTGAGAAACGTAAAGTTTCTTGTCCGTCTCTTCAAGCCGCGATCGCCGATGCTCAGCAGATCCGTCGTTCCAGTGCCGACGCCCCTTGTTACAGGCCTCTGAAAATGAATTGGTCAAAGGCTTTATTCCTCTTAAGACATATGCTATGTTTATTTACCGTGCCTGGTTGTACCACACTTGGACGCATAGCTCAGTTGGTTAGAGCACCACGTTGACATCGTGGGGGTCTCCCGTTCGAGTCGGGATGTGTCCATTGAGTTTTATCAGGTAGGGTAAGGGTTTCGCCTCTTACCCTGTTTCTCCGTTGTGTCATCTTGGGTACACTTAGAGATGTTTGGAAGCATTTTGAGATCAATTTTGAGATCAATTGCCTTAGAGAGCATGGTCACAACATGGCGAAAAGTCGTAAGCGGGCTGAGAAAGGCGAGATTACTCTCTGGCAAAGAGGGGGGAAGTTGTGGCTTCGCTGGCGGTTTGAGGGGCAGCAGTTTCAACTGTCTCTAGGATTGGATGACACGCCTTACAACTGTCTCAAGGCGCAGGAAGCAGCGACGCGAATCAAAACTGACATTGCCTACGGACAGTTCAACCCAGAGAATCTGATAGGGTACAAGCCAAGCCTGAGATTAGTCGAAGATGAAATTGATCTCAAGCTGCCCGATCCCTCCACAGTGAAGCAGTTTGAGGCATATATCGAGCATCGCCGATCAGAAGGTACGAGTGGGCAGGCGATCAGCAGTCGCTACTCACCCATGCTGTCTAACCTCAAGCGGTTCAAGGTAAATGTAGAGGATGAACCAACCGCACGGGCATTTGTGGCTGTTCTGCGATCGCGGCAATCGCCGCGTATTGCCAACCAAAGCTTAACGATGCTCAAAAGCTTTGCAGATTGGGCAATGGAATCTGGGCAAATGAAGCATAACCCCTTTACAAAGATTAAGCCTCTGAAGGTTGATAAGTCCCAGTCACGGAAAAAGCCCTTCAGCAAGCAGGAAATTAACCTCTTTTTGGCAACCATCAAGACAGATCAACACTACTTCCACTACCACGATCTCTGTATGACCCTGTTTTACCTGGGATTGCGACCTTCAGAGGCAATTGGACTCAGGTGGAAAAACATTGACTTTGACCGTAGACAGGTGACAATTTGTGAGAGCTTATCGCGTAGCCCGGAGGGAAGGACGGCTGGCTATGCCCGTCAGCGCAAGGGGCTAAAAACCACTGATGGCGATCGCGTCCTAGACCTCACTGACAAGCTCTTCACTATGCTCCAGGGTCGGAAGCCCTTGGATGCTAACCCCGAAAGTTTGGTGTTCTTATCCCCTACGGGTAAGGCGATCGACGATCATAATTTCTCTCAGCGGTGTTGGCGTTCTATCTGTGAGAAAGCAAAAATTCCATATCGCTCTCCCTATAATGCCCGTCATAGCTTACTTAGCCATTTAATCGAGTCCGGTGCGACATTGCCTCAGACTGCTTATGTGGCAGGGCACGCAAATACTCGAATGGTTTCTGAAACTTACGGGCATATGATCAACCGCGCTAAGATGATCGACTTTAGCTAAGGGCTGAATTTGTCATGTGACTTGGCAGTTATGAAGAGGCTATCCGCTAACAATCTCTAGTCTCTCTTCTCCCGTCTTTCAGTAGCGCTCTATTTTGTTAATGGTAGTTATTCTTTTAGAGAATAAGAAGGCTAGGCACCAAAATATAGCTCGGTTAACAGAAAAATATTCACAAGAGATTAAGTAACATTATCCAGGAAACAAACGTAAACTATTTGTACCTGAAGTTTAAGTGGTTCGTTTTAGGTAATATTAGGTATTTTAGAAGAGTAGATGTAGAACCTATTCTAGAGAATGAAGATTGAAGACTTCTCTCAAGGTAAGTATCAGTTTGCTCATCTTTTTAGTCATGGAGATCCAGACGGGATCTTAAAGGGTAGGTACTGCGAGGTTAGGTACTACTGGATAGCATCAGGTCAGGCACAAGGTGACGTTAACTTTACACCCTTTTGGAAAAGTGTAGGAAGTGACTGTGAGACAGCAACAGATGAGGAGCGGATAGCAAGTGCTATCGCGAATATGCCTCACTCTGACTTTTTCATTAACTTCACTTCTTTTGACCAAGTACGGGAATGGATAGGGATCAAAGACTACTGCGTGCAGATTGCTCAATGCTTTTTAGCAGAGCGTGGACAACAAGATGATGCGCTCCTTACGGAGCTTGAGGCAGTGCAAATTGACCAATTTTCTTATGATTATGCGTGGGCAGCAACTAATATCTATAAATCGCTGTGGCGTATTTTGGAAAAAAGAGGGAGAGCGATCAAACATCTTTTAGAAAAAGGTACGGGTAATTATCCATTTACCTCAAGTCGGGATTTGCTGATAGAGATTATCAGGGAAGATCTTGAAGGAGAATTTATAGGATGTCTCAAAAGGCGCTATACCTATAAAGCTTCGCAGATTGCTGAAATTGCTAAACTCAAGCGAAAAGAGCATCGAACAGAACTAACTAATTTAGAACGGAAGAAATTATATCGCTTAATAGATCAGTACATTCCTTATGCTAAATGGTTCAATTACAGTGTATTAGCTGCCGATAAATTGGCAGAAACTGATCACTTTACGAATGTGCATCTAGAAGCCTACAGGGCCAGTCTAGCTGAACTTGCTAAGCTCCAAATTCAAA
Organism: Stenomitos frigidus ULC18; assembly: GCF_003003795.1. GTDB lineage: Bacteria > Cyanobacteriota > Cyanobacteriia > Leptolyngbyales > Leptolyngbyaceae > Stenomitos > Stenomitos frigidus_A. Next base: position 62,990 of record NZ_PVWK01000126.1, read on the forward strand.
GAGATTGCAAGCCTGATCTGAAAAAACACCGACGTTCATCTCATACATGGGAGCAAGGCAAGTGTATAGAGGGTGCTTTAAACTGGAATGCTTAACAAAACTTTGCGTTAGCACATTCTTGTTGGATTCTAAGCCTTAAGTTGTGATTGGGCTAGTTACACAAACTGCCCTATGAATCCCCAATTCTGCAACAAACATCGCTTGTCGGACGCAACCGGACTATCGCCTGAGACGTTCAAAAAGTATCGTCTCTCTGGCAAATGGATTGAAGGAGTCCATTGGCAAAGGCTTAATTCTCGTTGCGTTCTCTACAACCTTTCGCTGATCTTGGATTGGGTTGCTAATCGCAGTAGCCCATGCGTTCATCAACGAGCGATCGAGTCTTATTTGGCTGCACTGCCTTCCAACCAACCGAAGAAACGGGGACGGAGGGCAGGTTAATGGCACTAGAAAGCGAAAGCGATCGCGAGAATCCACCCCGCGATCGCGTCTCTTCAAATGAATGTATCTCGACCCATTCTAACACTGAGACGCTTGATTCTCAAGTTGATCAAACACAAGCGATTGCTCAGTTAACAGCCCTTGGCTATAGGCAAGGCGATCATATCTACCTCCGCTTTTTTCACCCTAAAGGCAAAGGTACAGGTACAGGTCGCAAGCTAAGAGGGACATTTCCTGATCTGCCGTGGGCACAGATCGCAAAGTTGCAAGCTCAAGGGATGGGGTGTTATTTCGTCGTGAATGGTGGTGGGCACCGTGACATTGATGTGACTCAGTGCCTCATCATCTTCTATGAGCATGACGATTTAGATAAAGAGCCACAGCGATCGCTGTGGCAGGCTCTCGGTCTACCAGAACCCACCATCCAGATTGATACGGGTGGCAAGTCGATTCACTCCTTCTGGGTACTGCAAGAGTATATAAAGCCTGAGCAGTGGAAGGTTCTGCAAACAGACCTACTTGCCTTCGCAGACGGCGATCGCAGTTTGAAGAATCCCTCCAGGGTCATGCGGTTGGCAGGTTGCTATCACAAGGGAACAGGTCAACAAAGCACGATCATTACCAACTCTGGTAAACGGTACAGCTATGAGGAAATGCGATCGCTCATACCTAATCACAAGGTAGACCGTGAAAGTATCCAGACTGCTCAACCGGAGTCGAAACCTCAGCCAGAGCAGCCTGATCTCAATGACTTCCTACAGCACGAAGTTTATCCAAAGCTCACGGCAGAGCAGCTCTACAACTGGGTAGGGCATGATTTCCAACCGCGACCGGGAGACAAATTGCAAGGGAACTGCCCCTTTCATGAAAGCACGACTCATACCGCCTTCTGGGTAGAGCCGACAGCGGATAATGTGACTTTTTCATGGGCTTGTCCTACCTGCACAGATAACCAAAAGAAGAACCCTATCAGTTATCGGCATCAGTTGAGCGGTGGTAATGGTTCTCCTCTCGGGAAAGACTTTATCGCCCTTGTTCAGGCATTGGCGGATCAGGCTGGTGTAGCCGTGCCTAAGCTGTCGCAAAGGAAGAGACACAGCAAGACTGCAAAAGACGCATCGGAGGCGAAAACTAAAGCTGAGAGCACTTGGCGAGCACCTGAATCGTATCAAGGTGAACTTGGCGAGTGGAAGCAATCTAACAGTGAGCAAGGGATTGCAAAGCGATTTGAAAGTAAGGCAAACTTTGATTTTTCGGTAGAACGAGAGCTGTCGAGTGCAAGTGGAGGTGGCGTTGTCTTAAAGTTCAAACGCTCACTTGATCCAGTCCCCAAACAAGTGATTCTAGAATCGACCGATTTCACGACGGTTGATCGCTTTGTCGATGCGGTCAAGGTGGCGATCGGAACGGGTATCACCTGTAATCTCAGCAAGTCTGAGCTTAATAACCTCTATCATGTGAGGCTCACTGAGTATCACAAGCATGGTGGTAAAACCTTCAAACTAGCCCAGAGACAGGGCAGACAAGCTGATGGCATCTGGGTTTTTCCCGATCAGCAATTTAAGGGCGATGGGACACCCATTACAGAGGAAGAGAGTGGCTGGGTGTTTTGCCGCTCCTTAAGTGCAGACGATTATATCCCTGCACCTCAGATTGCAGCACCCTCCCCAGACGGACTAAAAGCATACTGCCTGAAAAAGCAACAATTCTTTGGCTCTAACTTTATGCCTTCCTTGTTGGTTGATGGGTTTGTGATTGCCACACTCCACGATCAAGACATCATGGCATTGGAAGGTGCTTTTCCGATCCTGAATCTCTGCGGCGAACCGGGCGTTGGTAAAACGCTGTTAGCGAAGGCTTCCCTTGCCCTGGCAGGATGGCAAAACCCAGACCAGGCAGTTCTCGCGAAGGTAAGTGAGTCTGCCATCTATGAACGGCTGAAGTTTATGGGATCTCTGCCTACCGTGTGGGATGATCCAAACCGCGACGAGCCAGTAGACTCGATTAGTCATCGGATTTATAACCGCTTCCCCAGAATTGTCAGGGGAAACCAGCAGGAACCCCACGGTAGCCTCATTGTCACTTCTAACTTAGGCATCGGCGAAATCAACCCAGCGACGAAATCCCGCATCATTCCTTTGCATGTTCAGCAGTCAACTGATAGCGATCGGTTTACGCTACCAGACCTCATTGAGGCTCAAAAAACGGTTTCGAGTTGCTTGCCATCTTTGCTCAGATTGGGTTATCCCAGAGCACAAGTCAAAGCCCTAGAAAAAGAACTGCTGCGCTATCTCCCCACTGCTCACGATCGGACAGCGTTTCATCTGGCACTGGTGACACACTATGCGGGTGAGTTGGCAAGGCTGGCAGCACTTGACGTTGACCCGAAAAGCTGGGTCATACAGCATCTCTGCCCCTACCTGAATGATTCCCATTCTGGACTCGATTCGGTTTCTGATTTTCTCTCCAAGCTGAGGGTTTTAGAAGCTGACAATCTTGTAGGTGAATGGAATAAGGTTCGAGTCAATGCGAAAGAATATGGCGATTGCATCGCGCTGTACCTTCCCTCGATCTGGCAGGCGACAGAGCAGAAATTTAAGCCTGCCTACAATCAAGCCACCCTAGAGCGATCGCTCATCGCCAAGGGGGCAATCAAGAATAGGGCGCAAAAATTTTGGGAGAACAAAGATGAAACGCTTGCCTATAAACGCTCTCGTATCCAGGGACATAACGAAGGTGAACACTGGCAGCCGCCCTCACCGCCAAAGCGCGTGAATCGAAAAGCCTTGCTCATTCCTTTCGCGATCTGGATGGGGCTTTGCCCTTCAGGGACACAGGAGGGTGAGGGTGATTCAGACCCGGTAGAGTCTGAACCTGACTGTGAGCCAGTAACCGCAGTAACCGCCAGTAACCTGACCCTGGTTACTGACCAGAGTCTAGACAGGGAAGGTAATTCAGGTCATCCAACCATAACCAGTAACCAAGTAACCAATAAAATGATGATGATGATGATGGGATCATCCCAGAAGACACCAGCCAAAGTGAGGCTCTGGAGGTTATTGATGATCTAGATGAGAATGAGCAAGCTCTGAAAAAAGCGGTTACTGGGTTACTGGGGGGCAGATCACAGCCTCAAAGCCAGACAGAACAAGGGATAGAGCAGTCACCAGATCTCGGTTACTCGCTGGTTACTGAGGCAAAAGCGGTTACTGGACAGACAACGAAACCGCTTCAAGTTGACCATGACTGGAGACCGCAAGCGGGCGATCGCGTGGAAGTCCTCCACTACGGCTCCTGGCAGACTGCCACACTAACGGTTGTACCCGACAATGCTGTTCACCCGACGAAGCGGGTTAGCGGTTGGAAGGCAAAGCTTGATTCTGGGTTAGAGCCGTATATTTGGGAGCGTAATCATCTCCGACCCTTACTTAGCTGTGGATAGGCTAGCCAAAACGCTCAAACCGTTAAGCGTTGAGTATCGTGGTAGTGAAAGCTTCAACCTGGGGAGGTTTGCTGATATGGTAGCCAGTCCTGAAGTGTGCCGGATGAATGGCGCAAAATCAAAAGGAGCCGTTACTGAGAGAGGGAAGGCGATCGCGTCTCGCAATGCCACCAAACACGGGTTACTCGCTGAAAAGCCTCCCATTCTGGTGAGTGAGGATTTAGAAACCTTTCAGGGCTTGATGCAAAATTTGGTTGACCAGTACCAACCAACGGGAGCCGTGGAATGGCATCTGGTACAGACGATCGCCATGTGCATTCAGCGGCAAAACCGCCTATGGGTCGCAGAGGCAGCGATCGGCAATGCTCAACTGTTGCCTCCTGTCGCCAAGCCTTCTACTGATGAGACGTATCCACTCCTCAAACCAACTGAGCAGGATGAGCGTTGGAGTGTTTTTCACCCCCACAACTTGAGGCGGGAACGCAAGCTGCTCACCTGGTTTATCGAACGGAATCAACGGGAACACTTCCCCACCGAGCGCCGCTCTCGCTATTTTGCTGACATCTGGAAGGATTGGATCGAGTCTACGTTGCAAGATTTAAACCAGTTCAAAAATGAGTATCCAACTGATGGCATTCCAGGGAAACCGGGTGATACTTTAGCGCTCATCGACCAGGAACAATTCTCCAGTCGTTACCTCAGCTGGCTGAGAGACCTCTGTAAGATGCAACATCCCTTTGCAGAATGTTGGTTTTATGGCATCACCTTGAAAAACGCCGCACCCCCTAAAACGAAGGGTCTTTGGGACTATTACGCACAGACACACACGACGATTTTAGAGACCTGTCAGAAACGGATTGAGCAAATTGAGCAGATTGAGCAGAAGATACAGCAGGAACGCGATCGCTACCAGAGCGAATTGATTGCACGTCAAGCCCTGACTGCTAGCCCTATTCCTCAGTCGATTGCCTTGCTGAGTCGGTATGAGTCGCATATCGCCAAACAGTTAGAGCAGGCGATCAGGCAGCTTCAAAATTTGCAGAAGGAACGGCAGCATGGGGGTTCTATGGGTTCGTTTGGTCAAAACTCCGATCGCCACGCGGCGTCGGCGACAGCTTCCTTCACTTCTCAGTGATTGCGCTAAACTTGATTCGTGTGCAAAAGTGCTAGAATCATATTAATTGCACACGAATCACGACAATGACCAAGTACCTGGAATTGCTGGAAAGCTTGAACACCCTGGAAGCTGAGCGAACGAGGATCAGCAATGAGGGAGATGTCTGGTTTGATTGTTGGCTGGCAGCGTCTAAACCAGGTGGGACTGCCAGAAGCCAGAAAGCTCATTGGCAGTTGCGGAGCCGACAAGCCCAGTTCAGTGGGAAGAAGTCGAAATATGTCAAATCTTCTGAAGTAGGGCAGTATGAGGCGGCGATCGCCCGTGGGAAACATCTGAAGACGCTGGATCGACAGATTGAACTACTTCAGAAACGGGTTGAGCGAATTGAAGGCATGATTGCCTAGCTCAACAGTTGGCTATACTGCCCTGCTCCAGCTTCACTGCCTTTGATAATCTGGTAGTTCATCTGGTTGTCTTTTGCCATCTGTTCTGCAAACTCTTTCTTCGCTTGCACCACCGGATCATCAATCAGGTTATCGCCCTTCACCTCAACGATGACGTAGGAATCATCATCTTTTTGGAACAAAAAGTCGGGGTAGTAGCTGCGAATGGCGTGGGAGTCGGGGTCTATGTACTGGATATAGAACTCTGATTGTCCGTGCGTGAGCATTCCGGTGAAGTAGAGCTTTTTCACTCTGCCATCCCTGAGCAGGTTCCAGAACAGTGTCTTTTCTGGCTCAGAGTCGAAGCAGTAGTGATCCAGATGGAAACTTTTGGGAGCATCTCGACCCGCGATCGCCTCTGAAACAATGAGATCCCGTTTGGCACTAACGCTGTAGTAGCCATCTTTGGAGAGCTTCACCAGTTCAACTTCATACTCTTCAGTGGTGGTATCTTCGCTAATTTCATAGAGTTCGTTGAATAGGTGAGGGATTACCCAGTCATAGAGCAGTTCATTGAACTCGTTCACTGCCTCTAGAATGCGCTCTACACCTTCCTGAGTGCGGTTCAGGATACCTTCGATCGCTAGGGGCGATTGATTGAGATAGCGAGAAATTTCAGCAATGAGGGTGAGCTTACTGAATGCCCGTTTTTGGCGAATATGGGTGAGGTCTTCTTCCTTTGTTTTCCCTCTAGCGGCTGCTTTGACCGATAGCCCTTCTTGCTCCGTGTGGATGAGTCTATATTTGTCGGTGTTTTCTGGTTTGAGTGCTTTTTCGAGTTCCAGGTGAATACCGTTGGTCAGGTGCCTTTCTTTCATATCAAACTGTCTACGAACCCGCTTGAGTTTGATTTTTGGCGGTGGGTCTTTGACATAAGCTTTGACGGTTTCGCGATCGCTCGCAGCTTCTTGCATTTCCTGGAGGCTGATTCTGAAGTTTTGCTGGAGTTCTGCATCCAGGATGTTCTGATTGTCTTCACTCAGGTAGACATAACCTGTTTCTTGAGCGTCTCCAATTGCCCGTAGACAGCGCATCGTTGCCTGAAGCACAAAAATTTTCGACTTGGGCTGCCGGAACAGGGCAACACCAAACAGCGATCGACAGTTCCAGCCTTCCCGCCCTTTGTTGACCAACAGGATGAACTGTTTCTCTGACTCTGCCGTATCCAGGCGGTTAAAATCTCGGATGTCATCGTTGCTGGTAAGTTTTGGATCACCCACGTTGATCAGAATGGTGCTGGTGGGGATATTGTGTTTTGCCAGGGCAGCTTCTACAGCGGGTTTTAGTTCACCCTGAAGTTCGTCGATGGTGGCAGCAAAAAACGCCATTTTGGGCAACATGCCCTCATGCCGTTGGTTGGCATTGTGCTGGAGAAAGTTGGCGATCGCCAGTTCCACAAATTCACCTGTACGGGTATTGCTGTAACCGTTGATCCGAACTTTTTTGAGGAAGCCCTTGTCGATCGCTTCCTTTAGCCCATAGGCATAAACCACCTCTGGCAAGACTTCTTTGCCTACATAGGGGGTGCCCGTGTAGTTATAGCAGGCGACCACATGGGTTCCCGATCGCTCTAGGCTGGCTGCTAGTTCATCAACTGTTTTACGCAAGCTGGTAGCGGTTGGCTTGATGCCCATATCGTTGGCAAGCTGGTTGCCAAAGGCATGGTGAGCCTCATCGATGTAAATACCCAATTGTCCCAACCGTCTCAGCTTCTCAAACCGCTGGTTGGTGGTGAGGGAGGCTTCATCATCGGGTTGGTCAAACCGGTAAAGGTCAGTCGCTTGAGCATAGACGCTATCGGCTTGATAGGTGGGCTTACCGCTGCCCATGAGTTGCTCGATCGGGGTCTTCTCTTTGGTTTGCTTCTTGAGGATAATTTTTTGGGTGTTGGAAATGATGATGTTAAAGCGCGATCGATCCAGGGTGGTGAGGGTGGTTCCTGCGTCATCCAGGAAGTGAAACTGGAGGTGCGCGGTCAGAAAGTTGACATAATCGGGTGGCACGACCTTACTTAAGCCAAAGGTCTGGATTTCTCGTAACGACTGGAGTACGGTCTTATCGGGGGCAAAGACTAAGGCGTTGTGGCAGTATTTCGGATCTTTGGGGAATTTGTTTGCCAGGATGAATTCATAAAAGATGCAGGTTGCCATCAAGATGGTTTTGCCCGTGCCCATCGTCAGAGCAAAGATGTAATTGGCGTAGATACGACCATCGGCATGATCTCTCATGCGGGTAAAGACGGCTTCATACTGCTCTTTGGAGGCTTCTTTGAGAATTTCTAACTGAACCTGACCTTCTCGCTCTGCGATCGTCCGTCCCTCAAGCTTGCCCGTCTGATCTGCCCAGTCTCGAAAAATCTGGTGAACGGGGGCATTGCCAAGATATTCCTTCAAGAACACATACATTTCCAGGGCTTCAAACTGGGGTTGACGGAGAAACGCCTTGGGATTGTGGTCGGGGTTGTTGAAGTCGAGAAACTTTTTGCTGAGTTCTCGGTAATGGGTGCGAATCCGTCCTTTATTTGCCCGGTAGAAGTCATGCAGGTGGGTAAAGAAGGCAAAATCAAGATTGACGCTTTTCTTTGTGGTTCGCTTTGCCATACTGACTCACTTAAGGCTCCATCACTCAATGCCATTACCGATTACCACATTACCCATCTCGACAACCTGACCTCCATTGTCCTATATGGTGGTTTGTTATCCAATACTCGTCTACGGGCTAGAAACCAGGAATTTCAGGATATTTCCTATGGCAACATTCAGGATGGCAACGGCTCAAGGATCAGGGCTGGTTTTCCACCCATCCTTGACAGCAACTTCAGAACTATGGTTTCTGGCAATCGCACAACACTAAATCAGCATTAGTCGCCTTACATCCACGATCGCGCTGATATTGAAGAATCAAGACGGTTTGCGCCTTTTTACAGCGTTGAGCGACCCTCTGCTTAACGATCAAGTTATGGCAAAGTTGTCTAGCCTTCTCTTGGTTGATCACAGCGTCAAAATGTAAGTCATTAACTTTAAGACAGTTTCCTTCTGACACGCTATCAAACTCAATGTCAACTTCTTTCAACTCACTTTTTGTTACCCAAATGAAATCGATGTTTCGATCCTTGGGGTTTGCATTAGCTGTTAGAGAAGCCACCACACCATAAAACTCTTGTTCAGTGTTGACCTTCCAAAGGCTATATTTCTCTCCCGCTTCTTTGAATATTTTTTCTGCTATTAATTTTGATGCTCTGGAAAGATCCTCATCTTGATGAGCATTCCAATGGTTCTGATTATCAAGTTTTCTGATAAAACTACCGGGTTCTATGCCAAGATCGAAGAGGCTTGGGAGCATAGATTCAGTCACCCCTCAACCTAGCTGATATCCTGTAAGGCTGCTGTTGCATAATCACGAATATATTGATCTTGATCCGAAGCGAACTGCTCAATTGTGGCTTTCACAGAATCCAGGTTTGCCTCATCAGAAATAATTGTTAAGGCATCAATCATTGATGCTTTTATCATACGTCGGTCTGCTTGAGGAAGAATATCTCTGAGTAACCGTAACCGCTGGTTAGCATCGATTTTATAAGCACAGGCGATCGCTTTAATGAGTATCTCTAAAAAGCTCTCTGCAAATTTCAAATTAGAAGGTTTTTCCAACATCAATAGATAAGCTTTCTGAGCAGCTTGGCTGGCATTTTTTAATAATTCAAAACTGTCAATTTCAGCCAGTAAGTTAACAGCCCCATCGTAGCTATCACGGGCTTTACCACTTGCACCACGACTTAAAATTTCAAAAATTGATTTCAAAGACTTGATGTGTTGGATAATCACCTTTCTTGATGCACATCGTTGAGTGGAAGAAGACAAGAAATATTCTCGTATGAGTAAGTCCGGATCACTATAAAAGGCATCTACCGAACTAGTTTTAGTCGAAACAGTATCTATGTCTCTTCTATATTCTATGGATGAACTTGTCATTAATCCAACCATGTTAAACCCCACTCTTGCTTTACTTCTAGACTGATTAAATTCAAAAATATATCTACGGTAGATTGATGAGCCAGATCAAACCACTTTTCAATTTCAACACTGGTATCTGTAGTACTGGCAGTCAGATTTAAAATAACAACGGATACATTGTCTTTGGGTCTAATTCCCTGATTTAGACTTACCGACAAAATACCTCTATCTTCTGGAAGATTAAATTCAAGATTGGCATTGAAGGCATGGGAAGAAAGTGACAATTCGCTCCATCCTTCCCCAAGGAAGTTAAAAATCTTTGGGTAATCACTTGAATGATTCCAGCCAAATCTTTGATCGATTTGATTCAGGTAGGTAAGCTCATATCGAATCGGCTGTAATGGGTTTTTCTCGGTCTTTAACCACCAATTTTCAAACTTTTGCCATTCTTGAGAAAAGTTTGGATAAATCTCATGGAAATGAGGATACTGATCGGACTCGTCTTGCTGTCGCCAGTTGTAGTGAAACCGATTCGCTTGTAGCTGAATCAGTTGTCTTCTGTCATCAGATTCAAACCAAACTCTACGCAGGGTTGGGAGTATGTTCAGAAGCTCAATCTCACCGATAGGGGGGCGATCGAGTGGTGGATGGGGAAAGCGATCGCGGATAGTTTGCCAATACAAGCCAAAATGAACAGACGCAAAATCGAGGGCATTGAACTCAACCCCACAAATAACCTCTGTTAACGGTGATTTTGTGAATTTAGCAATCGACATGGGCTTAATTTAACCACTACTGCTTTCACCACACCCGTATCAACCGCTACAGGGGTAGTTCAGCCTTGTGATCCACTCATCTCTGGATACTCCGATCTTAACCGCCTTTGCCCCTTAACCCCATCACCCTAATCCGGTTCTAACTCCACCTCCAGGGATTCTGAGAGCAAATCGGTGATTTTGATGCGGATGGTGCCTGCGTCGTCGGGGATGGGGTAGCGACCGCTGACCAGTTCATTTTTGCCGGGGATGTCTACTTGGAGGGGCTGGAAGATCGCCCCATCAAAATTCCAGTCGATCATTACCGATTCCACCAGTTCGCGCCAGTCTTCCACATTTTCTTGCTGGAGGCTGAGCTTACCGAGCAGGTTCATGGGGTAGAAGGCTTCAATCACCAGGTCTTTGCCCTGAACCGTGATGCTGGCTTCCGAATCGCGCTTGAACTGGATCTCTTGCCTGTCCCTGAGGATGTCTATCACTTCCACATCTAGCTCAAAGGGCTTCACTTCCTGCTTCAGGCGGAACGCCAGGTCGGGTTCGTGCCCCATGCAAACCAGGGTGATTTTCTCGACGGGGGCATGGGGGTGTTCTTGGTAGCGTTTCTCAAAGGCTTTGTAGTCGAATCCGGCGATCAGTTCATTTAGATCAGCACGGGTGGTAATGCGGTTGACGGGCATAATCTTGACCATGCGCCCGTCTTTTTCGCCATCGAACAGGTTGCCCTGCCCCAGGCGGTTCACCTCTAATGCTTCCAGCAACAGGTCTTTCGCTTCCAGGGGATTGCGGAAGACATCGTAGTGGTTGACGTTGTAGACTTCAAACCCGGTGTAGTAGGTAGTGGGTTCAGCGTCTTGATCAACGGCTGATTCGATGTCTTCGGTGTCCTCAGTGTTTTCGGAAGCAGCATAGGTTGCCCCGCTCTCCGCCGCCCGTCTGTCACCCCCAGCACTCGCCGCATTGCCCCCGGCAATGGAACGTAAGGCGGGGGCAGTTTTGGGAATAGAGAGTTGCAGAACCTTGGCTGGCTCAACCTGTGCTTGCTCTAATTCTTCAGCTACACCTAACAACCGCTTGGTGGTAATTTGTACGGCTCCCAGGTTAATGTCTGCCCCGATGAACCGTCTACCGAGTTTCATCGCAACGGCTTGGGTAGTGCCACTGCCCATGAAGCAGTCGAAGACTATATCACCAGGATTTGATGAGGATTTAATGATTCTTTCTAACAAGTCTTTCGGCTTCTGAGTAGGATATTTAGTATCTTCAATAGCCTGAGAGTTCACAGGATTAATATCGTCCCAAAAAGAGGTGATTATCTTGCCTTTCAATGTGTCCAAATATCTTTTAAATCGGGGTCTATCGTTTGAAGTAAGAACTATTAATCCAGTCTTACAGTATTCATCAATTTTTTCTTGAGAGTATCTCCAGTGAGTACCTGGAGGAGGAGATAATTGTATACCAAAGAAAAAGCGAGGTTGTCCTTGCCCCTCAGCCGTCAAATTATCTAAAGTGTATCTTCTTCCATCTTGATCAAAGTTATTGTAGTACTTGTCTACATATTCTTTCTCGTGAGGAATATACTGAGAATTCCAGACATAATCTGAACCTTTGGAATAATTAAGAATAGAATCATGAACAATTGCAAATCCTTTTCTTTGAGCATGAGTAGTTGCCCTTTTCCACACGATTTCAGTGATAAAATTACCTGAAGAAAAAATCTCATCCATTAAGCACCTAAGATGACTATTCTTTCTCCAATCGCAATGAATAAAAATGCTCCCATCATCTGATAATAATTCACGAATTATTATCAGCCTTTCGTAAAGAAATTGGAGATACTCATCATTTGTCCAAATATCTGTATATTGTTTTTCTTCAAAAGCATTTAAGTCATTAGAAACTGATTCACCTTTCAATTTAATCCTTTTCTTATAATCAGCTTTTGAATCAAACGGAGGGTCGATATAAACCAGGTTCACCTTGCCGCGAAATTCCTTTAGCAGGTGACTCATCACCTGGAGGTTATCGCCCCAATAAATCTTGCTGCGCCAACCCTCTGTCTCTGTTCCATGCACCTCTTTCAACTGTGCCGGGTAATATTGGGTGCTGGTAAAGGGGCGTTTGCCTTTCCAGTGCAGCATCGGGTAACCCTTAATCGGCTCAAACTGGTAGCCCTCTACCGTGGTCAGGGGTTGAGTGTCAGGTAAGTTGAGGCTGAGTTGGGGCTGGTCAGTCATGGGATGAAGGAGCCTATGGGAAAGAATTTCTATATCAGCATTCCCGATTTTAGGGAGAAATCCGGTAACGTTATGTCAGAGTAGATGTTTTTCGGGGTCAAATGGTGAAGTGGGATGACGATATTTACAATACCCCGGCGTATCCAGTGACGGATGCTGCCCGGTATTTGCGTATCCCTCTGATGACGCTCCGATCATGGCTCAAAGGGCGTTCCTATGTCACGAAAAACGGTCAGCAAGCCTTTGAACCCCTGATCCAACGTCCTGACCCAGCATTACCCCAACTGTCCTTCACCAACCTTGTAGAGGCTCACGTCCTCCGAATCATCCGAGAAACCCATCAGGTCAAGCTGGATAAAGTTCGCAAAGCCCTCGACTACATGAATCAGCAGTTTGACACAGCTCATCCACTGGTGATGAAGCGGTTCCAGACGGATGGGGTTGACCTGTTTGTAGATCAGATGGATCGACTGGTGAATGTTTCCCGGTCTGGTCAGCTTGCCATGCGAGAAACCCTAAAGCATCTGCTTACCCGCATTGAGTGGAATGTAGAAGGAATCGCCAATCGCTTGTTCCCAGTGATTGAGTGGGTGCCTGAACCCGGAACCGACAAGATCATTTTTCTTGACCCATCAATCCGATTTGGCAAGCCCGTGATTGCGGGTAAGGGTGTGCCTACGGCTGCCATTGTTAGCCTGATTGATGCGGGTGATGAGATTGAAGCGGTGGCAGATGAGTTTGATTGCACTCCTGAGCAGATTAGAGCCGCCATCCAGTTTGAAGCCCAAAACCGCGCCGCGTGACTTCAGCCGATCGCCCGATTTTCTTCATTGATTGGTGCCTTGGTAAGTCGGTGGCAAATGCCCTGATTGAAGCAGGTGCCCAAGTTGAGCATCATGGCAATCATTTTGCCCAAAACACCCCTGATCTGGAGTGGCTTCAGGTGATGGGCGATCGCGGTTGGGTAGCGCTGACCAAAGATGAGGTGATCGGGACGAATGCGCTGGAGTTGAAGGTGATCGCCCGTGCAGGTGCAAGGGTGTTCATTCTGGTATCGGGCAACCTCACCCGTCAGCACATGGCAGATCTGTTCGTTGAGGTGCTGCCCAAACTAGAAAAATTCACTCAGGGCAACCAAGCCCCCTTCATTACCAAAATTTACAAAGATGGCAGGGTAGAACTTTGGCGTAACCGCACCCAACTACTTAAGCTGCTGAAGGGAGATGGGTCATCGTCCTAGCCCAAGATTGATTCGTTATGATTTTTTGACAAGGAAAGCGGGATCATTGCTTGATAGGATGAAGTATGGAGTACAACTTGTAATCGTAAGGAGTTGCGCCGTTCCCCATCATCCGAGCAGGAACTTGCACAAGCTCTCACCTGGAGGGCAGGCTAATGACTCAAACCTTGTCCATGTCTACGCTCTATAAAAAGCTGTCTGCGATCGGGCTAAGTGAAAGCTACGTTCGCAGGTCTGTTTTGCCTAGCTGGTGGAATGATGAGCTAAACAATCAGCCCACCGCTGTTTTAGAAGGGGCTGGGCACATCGCCAAACGCCTACACCTGGACTTGCAAAGCCTCCTCTCAGACGATCAACCAGTTCAGGTTAAGCTACTACCCGACACAAAATTTAAATATCATCTGCAACAACAGGCAGACATACCAGATACCTCTCATCGGCTTGCCTCAAGGGTGGCAGAGCTTGTCGCTTATGGCGTAAAGACCCCATTTGTCACGATCTCTAAAGATGTCAACCAAGTTCGGTCAGAAATCCTTCAAGATCATCCACAAATCAACTTAGAGAGTATCCTGAACTACTGCTGGAAACATGGCGTTGCAGTGGTTTATTTCAATGACTATCCAGAAAATACTCGCAAAATCACAGGTATGATTCAGTGGCAGTGCGATCGCCCGGTCATTGTGTTGAGTAGCAAGAAAACTTATCCTGCCTGGTTAGCATTCCATCTAGCTCATGAACTGGCTCATCTCGCCTTGGGGCATATCAAAGCAGGCATTTTGATTGACGATGAGATCGACCAAAACTCTGACGACGGAGAAGAAACTGCTGCCAATTTATTTGCTGTAAAACTATTAGTCAATGATTTGGATAACTGTTTTGATGGTCAAGAGGTTACAAGTGGCAAGAAGCATCTGAAAAATAAGATTAACAAGCGCCTTCAAGCAGATTCAACGGTTGACCCGTGCGCTCTTGCCTTCAATTACGCATGGCATACCGGGAATTATAAGTTTGCGAACAAGGCTGTTGACGAGCTAAATCCAGCTCAAAATGGACATCAGATCATCAATCAGTTCTTAGAAAATCATATAGATTGGGAAAGTCTCACTGACGATAATTCTGATCACCTGGATAAGATTCTAGGAGATTAGTTTTGGCTTGCTGTATCTACTGCATTGATAATGATATCCTCCAGAAGCTAGCTACCTTGGATTTGTTTGATGAGACGATAACTCTATTTGATGCCAACCCAGAACAAATCAATATCTTGCCAACAGCAAAATTCAAGTTTCAGCGAGATTGGGAAAAGCTTCAGAAGGGTAGATCTAGAAACCCAGAGGCTCGGTTTATTAACTATGAAAAAACCATCGAGCTAGCTGAAAAGCTGCCTCAAATAGCTGATGCGAAAATTGACCAAAGCCTGTTTGTTCAGCTATCAGAATTTGAAGGTATAGATAAAGGTGAAGCAATTTTAACTGCCTATGCTGCTCAAATTCTGCAAGAAACTGAACCATCCCAAGCATTTATATTCACGGGTGATAAGAATTATCTCAGGGCATTAGCAGGGGTTGAGATAGCCATTATCCAAGAAAACTTTTCCCACAAGTTTTGGTGTCTAGAGCAGCTCGTTCTCAAAGCTATTGATGCGTATGGATTTGAAGCTGTTCGCGATAAAATCGCTCCCGTTCGGGAATGTGATAAAGCAATCAAAGCAGTTTTTGGATCAGGAGAATTCTCAACACTAGAAAACTCTTTGACTACTTTAAATAGCTACATTGAAACTCTAAGAGAAGAAACTGGCAGCTTATTACATCCCTATCCAAATGAGCCTTAGTTCCTAAATTTCCAGTTTTTCGCATCACAATAAAATCGCATATCACAGCCCTTACACAGCTTGGTGGGGCGTTCTGGAATCTGGAAATCTTTACCCTCGATGCGGTGAACGACTTGATCAAAAGTAGTGATGGTGCGATCAATCGAGCGGTCATCTTTGGGGAAGGTGATGTAAGGATTGCCTGACTCTTCAGAAGTGTAGTAGAGGTGCATTTTGCTGACCGTATGCCCGGTGCGCTCCTCAACAATGTGGGAATAGACCTCTAGCTGTCTGCGGTAGCGATCGAGCTTTTCCCGGTCTTTGCGGTTGTTCACATCCAGCTTTTTCTCTGACTTGAAATCCACAATCTCAACCGTGTTGCCCTCCCCCTGAATCAAGTCAATACTGCCTGACAAAATGTATTCATCCTTCACCAGCGACACATCCACCTCAGCTTCCTGGATGTGTGACCAGTTGCCCTGATTCCGGTGGTAATAGCGCGTCACCTGCTCCAATGCTGCCCGCTTCACGTTGGGTGCTAGATATGCCCGTTCTCGCTTGGTCAGATAAGCATAGTTGCTATCAAACCAGCGGATCACCTGTTCCTCTGACAGCTTGTGTTCCTCTCCTCTCAGAACCGTCTTGTGAATGTCCTCAATGGTTTGATGCACCACCGTCCCAAACAGGATGGCGTTGGTTTCACTGGGGGCAAACTCCAATTCTTTGAAGAAGCGGTACTGCTCAGCACAGTTTTCAAATAGGGTCAGGTGGGAGGTAAAGGAGTATTCCCGCTTCAGGTTTACGTCTTTGACTGACTCTAGCGCGATCGCAGCAGGGTTAAAGCTGGCATCTCTCCAGTCGATCAGTTCTCGGTAGAAGTCTAGAAAATATTTGGAAGGGGTTTGACCTCTGCCCTGCTTCTCCTGGCAGGTGAGCACCAACAGATTTTGGGCACGGGAAAAGGCAGTGTAGAAGAGACGGCGAAAATCAAAAAATTTGGTCAACTCCAACGGCTCAAAGGGCGGTCTCAGTAGGTAATCATTCTCTAACACCTCATTCAGCGGGGTGTGTTGTTTGCGGGGAACTGCTTCCAGAGAACCGACAATGACCACCGGGAACTCTAGCCCCTTCGATTGATGGACTGTCAGAAACGAGACGCAGCCGCTAGGGGCATATTCTGAGGTGTCTTCATACTCATCAATACCGCCATCCTGAAGGAAGCGGAAAAACTGATTGAACAGGTCTTTGAGATTCTTATCCAGAAAGCCAGGGGTTAAGACCTGAACGGTGTAGAGGTATTCAAACTTATCGAGCAGTTGCGAGAAAATCGCCAAATTTCGCATCGCACGGCTGTTTTGGATGCCCTTCTGCTTCAGGAAAGCCTCACCCAGATAACGGCTGAATAGGGGAAACTGGAGCAGGCGATAGAACAAACCAGAAAAGGCATAGTCAGCGTTTTGCGTAAGAGTGAGGTGAGTTTTGGCGATCGGCCGTGCCCACTTCAGCAAGCTCTCATTCTCTGGTTTACGCAGTTCCTCAACAAATAGGGCAAAACACTGCTGATCGTAGTAATCCCAGATTTTGAGGTGAGCACCATCCGCCCATTGGCGAATTTGCGGAAACTGGGGAAACAGGAAGATTAATGCCCCAACCATCAACCGGATCTCTTCCCGCTCAAAAAACTGATTGGAGCGAGGGGAGTAGACATTGATGCCATTGCTTTCAAGGAACTGGAATAGGGCAACAGCTTTGTCACTCTTGACCGAGCGGAACAGGAAGGCAACCTGGTTCCAGTCGGTCAGGTTGCCCTGATCTCTGAGGGTATGGAGAAACGCTAAAACCTCCTCATGCCATGCCTGAGCAGTTTGACCCGACACTTTAACAACCGTTGGAACGGCTGGAAACTCATCCTCTCTGGGTTCAATCTGCTTCTGATAGCGGAACTCCTGACCATCGTGTTCCCATTCTTGCCCACTCATCCATCGGTTATAAAAGTCGATGATGTCTGGATGGGAGCGGTAGTTGGTAGTGAGCCGAACCTGTTGGCACTGCCCTTCCGGGAACTTGTCTTTGAACTGGAGGATATTACGGATGGTTGCCCCTCTAAAGCGGTATAGCCCCTGGTCATCGTCCCCAACAACGCAGAGGTTAGGGCGATCGCCCGCTAGCAGATTCAGGATGAGTTCCTGGATGGTGTTGGTATCCTGATACTCATCCACCATTAGGTATTGCAGCTTTGAGCGAAGTTCAGCCAGGATAACAGGGCTATTCTTCAGCAATTTGAGGGCTTCAAGCTGGATCGTGGAAAAGTCGATCGCGTTCTCTTCCTCCAGGTGTTTTTGATAGAGGGCGTAGCATTGCCCCAACACGCTTACCTCTAAATCAGAAGCATTGATCAGCTTGTCTGCGTCTAACGCTTCCTCAGTCGCGGTATTCAGCCACTTGAGCAGGGTTTGAGATTTGTTCCAGGATGACTGTTCGCGATCGCCTATGACTAATTCACTGTTCGCGATCGCCTCATACTCACTCAGCCGCCTGTAAAGAAAATATTGCTGGTCAAACTGATCCATCATCATGAAGTTACGCTTCAGCCGGGTAAACTCCCGATGGTCATCCAGCCAGCGCAAGCAAATAGAGTGGAACGTCCCCAAGTACATCTCATTGAGGTTGAACCGAACTCCAACCTCAATGAGGCGGTTAGCAATGCGGGTTGTAAGTTCCTGAGCCGCTTTGTCAGTAAAGGTCACAACAAAGAGGTTCTCTGGTTCTACGTTTTTGTGCGTAATGAGGTAAACAATTCTCTCGACTAGTGTAAAAGTTTTTCCAGAACCAGGGCCAGCGATGATGAGCAGCGCCCCCTCAGTGTGAGCGATCGCCTGTTGCTGTTGAGGGTTGGCTTTGCTAGAGAACCTGACTGGGGCAACCGTCATAAGGTTCAACTCCTGGGAATTAGAGGGATTAATTCAGTATTCCCAGAGCCATTCGTCACAATTGGATATTTTGGGGGAAGTTTAGAAAGTCTTGACAATCAGATGAAGTAACGCAGAGCATGTACCATTCTGCCAACAAGAAACCCGGTAGGATTACCGGGTTTGAGAAAAGTAACTTGTAGCTCCAAGCTACTCAAACAGGTTTACCCGCTTAGTCAGGATCTGCATAACCTCTCCCTGATTAATAGTTGGAAGCGGTCTAGACCACTCATCCGGTCTTGCATAACCATATCTGAATAACGTCATCACGAAAAAATGCACCACTTGGGGACTCCCGATCGCCAGCACTCGCAAAATGTCAGGAGAAGGGCGATCGCGTAAGTCAATAAAAGGTTGCTCAGACGTGAGAGCCGTTTGACTACAAGGATTTTCTGTCATCATGGTTTTACTCCATATAGGGGTAAGCCACCGCAGTTGCCGACCAAAGCTATAGCGGTGGCTTTTTAGCCCTTCCATATTCTCATTTTTTAGACATAGGAGCAATGTGAGAATGCTGGCATTATGAAGGGATGGGCGCAAAGAACCGCATTATGGAGCTTCTGAATCGGCAAGGCACGACCCGGTATCGCTTCTGGAAAGATACCGGGTTAAGTCGGGCAACTGCCTATCGGCTCTGTGACGATCCGACCTATATCCCCACTGGGGACGTTATAGAAAAGGTCTGCCGCGCCTACGGTTGGCAGCCTGGAGACTTTATCATCTACGAACCTGACGAGTAGGTAAGAAACCGAGTTGAAAGGGGCGATCGTCCCCATCAAATGCTGATCAAGGTTGAGCAGGAAATAAATAGTTCCAGAAAATGCTCTCTGACGGCAATGCGCTTGAAGAAAGCTATTAAAAGACTGAGTAATTTGCTTTTAAGATCAGTTTTGAGATCAATCTAAAGATTTAATTGCTGAAAGCCTTATTCAGCAAGGCTAAAGCACCACGTTGACATCGTGGGGGTCTCCCGTTCGAGTCGGGATGTGTCCATCGGCTGAAACTAGCTTCTAGAGGCGGTTTTGGAGAATCAAATAAGAACCTTGAATCGAGAATAACTATTTATCGGGTATGCCAGCTTGTACCAAGCCATGCCACTTTCAGCCATCATTGGGTACGGCTGTGGGTATGGATAAATGGCAAAAGTACAGGTAAACCTGGAGAACTTTGAGGGTCGATTGCGGCTGCGTTGGCGGCAGGCGGGCAAGCGCTATTGCCTTGCACTAGGGCTGAGCGATCGACCGGTAAATCGCCTGGTGGCAGAGCAGAAGGCGCGTGCGATTGAGGCGGATCTTGCTACGGGCAATTTTGACCCCACACTCCAAAAGTATCGCCCAGCAACAAATAAGCAGGGAGAGATCTTAGTAGTTGAATTATTCAATAAATTCCAATCATTTAAAGCGAAAACCGATATTGATCGTCGAACGCTAGAGAAGTACCAGGGCTTTCAGCCGAAACTGAAAGAGTTTTTCCAACAAAAAACGGCGCTCTCTGTGACTAGAGAAGACGCTGAAAGCTTCCGGGCTTGGCTGCTAGAAACCAAGAAGCTAGCTCCAGTGACTGTAAAGGAGCGGATTGGATTGCTGAAAGCCGCTTACGAGTGGGGCAGACAGAATAAAGTTAATCACTGAAAATCCGTTTGCCGACATACGGGTGAAGGTGCCTGCGTCACCGCCGCCAGATGTGTTCACCGAGATTGAGCGGCAGCTCATTATTGAGGCGTTCCGCGCTCATCCGGTTTATCACTACTTTGCAGATTACGTTGAGTTCGCCATGTTCGCCGGGATGCGCCCTGGTGAGCTGATTGGCTTGCGGTGGCGATCGGTCTCTCCTGACTGCTCCACAATCACCATCTGGGAAAGCCACAGCCGGGGACGGCGGAAGGAAACCAAAACCAATCAGACACGAGTGATTGCCCTGAACAGTCGGTTACGGTCAATTCTAGAGGCAAGGCGACCGGATAAACCCGATCTAGAGAGATTAGTTTTCTCGTCAGTGAAAGGCGGCACGATGGATGACCACAACTTCAGGAACCGTGCCTGGAAGCCAATTTTAGACAGTCTAGGGTTGGATTATCGCAAGCCCTATACCACTCGACATACAGCGCACAGCCATTTGCTCGATCAGGGCTGGTCCCCCTCAGAAGTGGCAGAAACGATGGGCAACTCGGTGCGTGTAGTTTACAGCCGGTACGCTGGGAATGTGAAGGGACGGCGACCGCTGCCAGACTAAGCGCTGCGCTTTCCTTTACGCTGGCTGGCTTCGATCGCCTGCTGGAACTGTTGTAGAGCGTTGATGTAGCCATGCGGGTCTAAGCGGCGATCGCGCCATTTTTCCAGCAGCGTCTGATTGTATTCCCATTCGCCGCTGTCGCGTTGAGTATAGTGAGTCTCCTGCTGCCATTCTTTACTGGGATCTTTGCGCCAACGGTTGAGAGTGGTGACGCTGACACCTAACAGCTTCGAGGCTTCATGTTTGGAGATGAAGGGGAAATCTGCTAGCTTCACTGGTTGTCCTCCTGTGGCTCCCATTTAATCAGCACGCCTTGAAAGGGCAAGCCATGCACCGTTTCAAAAAAGCGTGAGCATGATTCCCAGTCGCTAAAGCCATCGGCCACCGCTAATGTCTCCAAGGCGTTTTGAGAGAGCCAGCGATCATCCAGCTTGATGCCCAACTCGTCGTTCATCAACAACGGCTCCACACTGATGCAGATTGGATCGGGGTTGACCAACTTCCGGCAAGCCCTGGTTCGCATCCCGGTGTAAAGCTGTATGGCTTCACCAGGCTTTGTATGTCGTTTGCGTGGAGCCCTGATGGTTTGCCGCTTCAGACCAGCCTCAATCAACGGCACAAACTGCTTTTTGAAGTTGTAAGCCACCATCTAAAGCACCTCCCCGTTTCGCAGCGGCACACGTTGCGTCGGGATTTCACGCGTTTGGAGATCTTCTGGTAGGGCAGCGAGATTGCCGCCTTTAGGATCTTTGAGTGAGTGCTGCATGGCGTGCTGCTCACTGGAGTCGATCGCGTGGGAGCCTGTCTGCTTGAAGAAAAACGAAACTCCAGCCGCTTGACACTGGCCGCGCAGCGATCGCGCCCACTGCAGATCGAAGGTGCGGGCCTCTTTGCCTGACTCGCCGCCACAGATGGCCCAGTGCAAACGGTTCTCTGACCTTACATTCGAGGGGAGGCATTTAAGAAGGTTGATAGCCTCCAGCAGTGGTTCGCAAGAGAGGAAACGCAGCGTCGCAGGCAACGTCAGCAGCAGGGGAATCCGTCTCTCTGCTTGCGCTTGATTTTCCACTGTTGTGCCGAGCCACACGTTTGTTGGAGCCTTGCCGTCCAGCCAAGCGGCTGCAAGGGTGTCAGCACCCTTATGCTTCAAGCGAACCACCTCATGCAGGCGCTCGCTCCAGTGCTCCGGTCGCTTTGTGAGTAGAAGCCAATCGAGCTGGGGCGTGGTCTGAATCAGTGTGAGTAGATCGGCCAGCCAAGCAATGGGCACCTCGTGATCGAGCCAATCTGCCAACGACGCACAAAAAACGCGCTCGCGGTTGCCTGCCAGTTGTGCCCGCCGCTGCCAGCGTGCTGGTTGTTTCCAGTAGTCTGCTGTAGTGCGACTTCTCGGCTTACCAGCGCCCCACTCCACGCGATGATACCGACGCTCCATCATGTCTTTGGCATAGCAGTGAGCGCATCCGGGTGAGACTTCGGTGCAGCCGATCCAGGGATTGAAGGTGTGAGTGGTCCACTCAATTTTGCTATTGCTTGCCATGTTTGTCCTTTCGGTTCGAGGCAGATTGATCCGGTGCTTCCTCCGGTATAACAACCCCTTGAAAAAACTGAGCCAGCGATCGCGCCGCTTCTAGCGCGTCGTCTGGCGGTGTCAAAATGACCTTTTGCTTGAGCCTACCGTCGGTGATAATCAAGCCGCCGTCGAAGTCGGGATAAACCGTCAGCCGTTGCTGGCCTGTCACTAGCAGCGCCGCACCTTTGAAGTCGTCCCAGTGGAGGCGATCGCAGTGTACCAGAGGATACGTCTGATTGCGGCAGTCTAGTAAGCTCGGCACGCCGTTCGCGAAGATGAGGCGGCGTTGGGGCCTAAAGATGGTGCGATCGACCGTGTAGCAGGCAAAGGGATCGGTCTTCAGCCAGTGGGGAATCGCTACACTCATGCTGCACCGTCCAGCACCCAGGCACTGTTTAGATTACTTATACCAGGGGTGGACACAGCGGCGTCACTCCGTTTTTGCTCATCGCGTTCCTGCCAGCGCTGAAAAATGTCGTCGCGCCCATCGTCTGGAGGTTCGTACTGATACAGCCGCTTGCGAGGTGCACCTCTCTGCCCTGGCCTACCGCTATAGCGCAGCTTTAACCCCAGCACTTGCAGCAGGCTTTGCGCGATTTGCATCCCGGTTTGTTTGGGCGAGATGCTGATGCCCAGCACATTGCGGACGGCTTGAGCATACTGGCGCGCGATCGTCGCTGTGTGGATGATGGCGGCATGTTCGGCGTGGTATGACTCGTCTGGATTCAGCAGGTCAAGGAGGCCCAGGGTTTTGATCAGGTTGACTTTGGCCGAAAGCTGATCGCGGTTGAATGTGGGTTCCCATAGTTCGCCCCCACTGTGCTTACTAGCAAAGGTATGAGCATCACGCTCTTTAAGATAGGGCTGGCCCAGCGTGAGGTAGTAATGCAGACGGATTTGCGGTCGCCAGCCGTCGTCATCTTTAGCCACCAGCTCGCTGTCTACGTCGGTCTGATAGTACTGGTGCAAAAAGTGTTTGCGCTCCTGGAAAAACTCCGCTTCATTTTTGGTCTTTTTGGCTTTTAGCTCTTCATACTGCTGCTCGGTAATGACTGCTGCTGCTGCGATCGCCGCGTATTCTGCTTGCTTCTGGGCGTCGCGTACCTGGGTGACCGCTGCGTTGAGTGCCTCTAAGCCGTCCGTGCGAGACGCGTTGACCAAGGTATGCCCTTCCCGCTCCAGATTGCGGCAGATCGTTTCGCGGTAGGTCGGGATGCTGGCATTAATGCGACAGCCGATGCGGCCCCAGATGGTGAGGGCATCGTCAAAGGTCCTCACTGTATCCCCTTCAACCTCCAGGAACTGGAGATTGAGACTGGCGATCGCCTTTTGGGACGAAACCAGGGACTTGAAGCTGGCGCTGCCATTGCCAACCTGCCCTAAGCCCCTTTTAGCAATCCAGATGTGGCGATCGACCGGTTCTCGCAACCGGGCCAAAAACTGACGCACCGAATTTTCGGCTGTCACCCCTTGAAAGCAGCCCCAAACGCTTTGAAAATGCCCCTTCAGGTCAATACTGATGCCTGTTTCAAGCGTGGGTGTGGCGATCACGATATCGTAGTCTTCTTCTCGCACCACCTGATCGAACTTGGCGGTACACAAGTGGGCTGCGTGTTCAGCATCGGCGATCGTGCGTGAGTCAATGCGGAGAATTCGCTTCTCAGGGTGCTTCTGAGCGAAGTAGGTTTCCAGCGTTTTAGAACTCCACTTGCTCTTGACGCCACGAGAATGGGTCAACACGAGTACCTTGTCACCCTGCGCGATCGCCTCCTCCAGCCCCTTCAGCCATTGGATCGGGGTGGTCTGCTCGTAGTGGTGAATGGTCCAGGGTTGCTCTGGCTTGTACTCGTTCACGCAGAGCCAGGGCTGGATCTTGGACTCTGCCAGTAATCGCACGAACTGCAGGGAGAGGTTGGAGAGGTCGGCGTCGGAGAGAATGATTTTGCCCTGCTCACTCTCCAGGACGGCGCTGAACAATTCCTTCAGTTGTCGCAGCACTTCGGGTCGATGGTTACGGATCTCGGTGTCGGCTGAGAGCGTGTGCCAGATGACCTGCTCCGACTCATCCAGGATGACCACTGCATTTTTCCAATAAGCCGCGTTGAACCGTGCCTGCGATTCTGGATGCAGCGAATCGACGCAGACTCCGTAGCCCAGTAGATCACCGTCCTGCGAGGTGCGTAACTCGGTGACGTAGTTCAACCCCACCCGATCGCAAATGGCCTGTCCTAACTGTACGCGGTGGGTAATGAGCAAAACACGCTGCCCGTTGGCGTGAGCCTCACTGACGATCGCTTTCAGAGCTTCGGTTTTGCCGGTGCCTTTGGGGCTTTTGATGCCCACAAGCTTAGCGCTGACAGGAATCGGCAGATTGCCTAAATAGCGCTGCTTTAATGCCAGCGCCACTGGAAAGGTGAGGCGGCTATACTCTTCGGCTGGATCGAGGGAAGCGGCAGTCCTGTAGAGCGCGTCAAAGGCGTCAGCCCCTTGAGCTGCTACAAAGTCATCGACGCCTTTTTGCGGTCCGGGCAGATTGATTTTGAACGGCTTGGCTTTGGCAAAGCGAAACAGGTAGCCCAGCTTATCGGCTTCCCGGTTGATGGCCTGAATGGTTTTGAACTTGGTTTCGTAGTCGAAGCACACGTAAATGGCCCGCTCCGGCGTAGCGAAGTGCTGCAACTCTGGGATGAGGCGAGGTAGCATCCGGTTACCCGCCTCATCCTTTGAGCGTGCGCCGGTGTTAATACCGGGTAGCGCGATCGCCGCATAACCCAGCGTCAGCAGGCAGGCCGCTTTCTTCTCGCCTTCGCAGAGGATAATCGGAACGTTGAGCGTGAACACCCACTCCCAGAACTCAGTGAAGGTGCTGGCGATAGGGATCCCGTAGCGCTGTGCGGTGCGTTCCCAAAGGTGTCGCGGGACACGAAGAAAGGTGACGCGGCTAGAGTTTGCGCCGTAACTGGGGCTGAGATACTTGGCAGGGGTTTGCTTCTGCCAGTCCAGGATCGGCGTGTCGGCATCGGGCTTGAACCGTCCCCACTCCATCGACTGGTAGCCGTTGAGCGGATCAATACCGCTGACCCACCAGCCGCGTGTTGCTTTGACCTGATGCCCAAACCGGGTGTAGGTGCGATTGAGGCGATCCGCGATCGGGGTGCCTGTCACATCGTGGGTCAGCGGGTCAAACTCCAGATCTGAGAGTGACTCGACGTTGAGCGCGATGATGTCAGGATCGACCCCGCTCTCTAACCACTCCTGCCAATGGTGAATATGGATGTGATCAGGCGGCTGACGGTCAGGGGTTCGAGAGGAAGAGGACTTAGCGAGTCCTTCAGTGACCAGAGGCAAGCGCTGACATTCGTTCATGCGCCACTCCTCGTATTTGTGACTAGAGCGATCGCGTCTTGTAGAAACTGGGTGGGCACTTGTCGCCACTCGCCAGAGTCCAGTAGCTGGAACTCTGGTGCCACCACCTTCTCTAGCTGAACGCCTTGCACCCTGGCCGTCTCCAGTGCGTCTTCGGGGAAGGTGCCGGTAAATTCGTGGGGCACTGTCGCTCCCCAAGGTCGTCGCACATACAACCGCCAGCGTGTCGGGCGTGTCAAATCAGGCAGTGTTTGACCCATTACAGCACCTCTACCCAAGCGCACGGCAAGGCGATCAGGCGCGAGGTGAGCCCAAAAGCAGCTGTAGGCAACTCACAGGGAAATACGGCTGCGTCGCTCTCCCCGGTGGCCAAGCCGCGCGGACGCCGCTGGTTGCCCCCTGGCGAGGGATGGCCGGAGGTCAACCACATTTTGTGCGGAATCTGACCAACAACAGGTGTACTACCTGTTAGGCTAATATGACAATGTTGAGACATAACGGCTCCACGAGGGCACCGAAACCGCCAGCAGCCCTGCCAGACATACGAGGGCGGTTTTGGTTTAAGTAGGGTTTGACGAAACGAGTGTGGCTTCAGACTTTTCGGTTTGCTTCTGGCGCTTTAGCCAGTCAACCAACGCTTTTGTGGCCGCAGTCCCGATAATCAAGCCGTTGTCTTCGCAGAAGGCTTTAAATTCACGACCCACATCAGGGTCAATCAACGGCCTGAATTGCTTTCTCATAAAAACTCGTACTCTCTCGTACTGAAGATGAGTCCAACTTTATCACTTTCAATATTGAATTTGTCAAGATCGTTTGCAGAGAAATTGTCAGCACTACTATTGAAAGCAGCGCTGTTAAATGGTGGATACTGAGAAGTTGTTACAACTTTGATGCTAGGGGGCAACAATGGCGGTCACTCCAAGCGGTCGAGCAAATTTAGGGCAGTTCCTCGAACAGACGCGTAAGAGTGCCGAGCTGAAAGCGTTGATTGAACCCTGGATCAAGGCTAACCATCCCAGCCAGTCAGTGGGGGAATTTGTGGATCGCCCTCAGTTCGCGCTCTGGCTCACCGCACAGGCAAACATGCTAGATGCTCCCATCACCGATGCGGCGATCGGGCGTGTGGAGCGTGGCGAAGGCAAAGATGGGCCACCCAACAAAATCCAGATCGCGCTGATTCGCGCCAAGATTTTGAAGCTACCGGATGGCAAGCTTTATAGCCATGACGACCTAGTTGCTGTCTTGACCGAACAGCTCAATCCGTTTACAGGTCAGCGTCAAAATGGCGCGGTCAACGGTTCGACGCATTGACACGGTTCACCATCGCGTAGCAAAAGCTCTGGTCTTTAATGGGAATGAGGACGGCTTGATAATGCCGCTCCCAGATGGGGTAAGTAATCTCCAACCGCTTGCCAGACGCAATACAGTACTGCACGGCTTTAAGAATGGTTTGAGCAGCGTCCCAATTTTCAGGCGGCAAAACTTGAAACAACGATCGACCCACCATTTGTTCTGCTGTAATGCGTGGGCTGGAATGGCGATAAAAGGCTTCTAAATACACACCGCCGCTATCGATTTTGTACAATGTGCCCTGCGTTTTGAGGTAATCCAGAATGGCTTCAAAGCACTGACAGTTCTGCTCTAGCTGTTCCACTCGTCTCGCCTGATCAAACCGACCCTGTGCTTTGAGGATGGCAGGATAGCGCGCCTCCAGGCTTTGAAGTGAAATCACCTGATACTCTTGATTCACCAACAAAAAGAGACGCTGGATCTTCCAGACTGGCAGCAGCAGCAATACCAGTTGAACGAGGCGAGCGGCGAGGTAACCCGCTTTGCCCTCAACTGGGGCCAACATGACATTTTCGCCATTGATGTCAAACTGCGCGATCGCGTGAAACAGTTTACTCGCTCGATTCCTGTCACAAAGTTGCTGAAAAGCGGCACGTGAACCGAACAGTAGAGCACTCATATTGTCAGTAGATAGGGTGCAAGCTGCAATCCAAGGAGCCGATGAAGGCTGCTGTCCCAAAAGCCCTTCCCTAAAGGCTTTGGGCGGGAGCCGTGATCGCAGTATGCGTGTACTGTGTCTCAGGTTAACGCGGATATTCTTCGTGCGTTAAGTATTTGAGCGGAAAATTGGAATATTTTTTATGGGTTATGGGTGATCCGTCTTCAGCCATTTGTCTTAAAGCGCTTGAAGCACTGTTGACTACGGGCGATCAACCTGAGACCTAAAAATCTTGAGGGCTCGGTAAGGTTTCAGGCGAACATGCAAGTAATGATTTTGCGAAAATTAGCAGATTAGTGGATCCTCATTGAGGGATGGGCAACCAATAACTAACTGGTGCACTTAACGTCGTAGTACAAACTTTGGTTTTGGACTTGACGATGTGCTACAAACGTAATGTGTCAACGGTAGAATCGAGTGTTCAGGGCTATGGCAGTTAACATGCATTAATCCAAGCGAAAGCTATTTAAACCAATTTCTACAAAGCTTTAAGGTTTTTAGCCCAGTTGGGACTTCTGTTTACATGCGAAAGGGTAGCCCAGACAGAATTCATCTAATCTTTATGGAATTCGCTTATTAGACATGTTGGGATATAACGATCAAAAATCGCTGAAATGCTTATACAGCCTGGGTTTCAAGGATTTTGCGCCAAGATCGCTGAAATGCTTTCTAGACAAGGGTTTCAAGGATTTTTGAGCTTATTACCCAACAACTCTATTGCTGCTTTAAGACCCAACGGCGAAATAGCTCTACACAGATAAACCAGCGATCGTCGCTTGTTGCCACAACATCATGACGCTTCAAAATGTCGAGTGCTTGCTGCAAGCTTGCTGTATCCAGCTCAGTTGTTTGCTGGAGAGCCTCAAGACTTAAACCAGATTGGTGCGGCGCTAGTGCTTTTAGAACCGCTTGCTGCCCTGGGGCATCTCTATCTGCCTGCCCCCAAACACCTGTAAAGTAGTAGTGTCCTTGACTAAAAAAGCCAGCGTCGCCAACTACGGTTCTGACATCCTCAACCGTAAAGACTGGATCGCGCTTCTGCAACTGCTCAAAGACCTGATCGTTGTAGTAGCGGACTAGTTTGAAGCCAACCAGCTGAGTCAGGTAAGGCTGCCCCGCAGTCAGAGACCAAATTTCATCACAGGCTTCCGGTGCATAGTCGAGTAAAAAATCTTCAGTAGGATTTAACAG
Organism: Stenomitos frigidus ULC18; assembly: GCF_003003795.1. Taxonomy (GTDB): domain Bacteria; phylum Cyanobacteriota; class Cyanobacteriia; order Leptolyngbyales; family Leptolyngbyaceae; genus Stenomitos; species Stenomitos frigidus_A. The sequence continues at coordinate 91,785 of NZ_PVWK01000126.1, forward strand.
TAATTGTTGGACTGCACCAGAAGACAGAAAATCAACCCGGATGGGAATGTAACTACCGAAAAAGGGATGGAAGTAGTTTTCGTTCATCTCTTCTAGCGTGTGCAGCCCTGCGAAGGCGAAAGCTAGTTTAGAACTCATTTGGACTAAACCACGTAGAAACGCCATCACATCGGGTGCAATCCGTCCGGCTTCGATAAGGTCTTCAATCTTTTCAAACTCATCAATCGCAATGATTAGACCCTCATTTGGTCCCAGGCTGGCTTCCACCTGTTTGAGAAACCGTTCAAAGGTCCGGTCCGGTAGACTCAGAAAGTCGCTATCAGGGGGAGAGGGCACATTTGTGACTCCCGCAACTTCATCACAAATAGCAATCCACACATCGCTAATGCTTGGAGCAGTAGCAGACAGTAGTAAATTCACATAGGCAACTTTGATTCCGGCACCCAATGTGTCAGAAAGGTTTCGCAGGATGGATGTCTTGCCCATACGTCGATGACCATAGAGCACTACAGTCTGGAGCTGATGCCCCAAAACCCATAGCTCTTCCAGCCGTCGCATCACATCTTCGCGACCTACAAAGAGCTGTCCTTCTACTGGATCACCAATCACATAGGGATTTGTTACAGGCTTAGTGATGACAACGTTGCCCACCTCAGAGGCAATGCTCAGCAACGCTTCTCTCCAGGTCTGTGCAATGTTGATGATTAACCCTCGTTCTGCTTCTGGCAGGGTGGGGGCATGATCTAATACCGTTTTGATTTCTCCTAAAGCGCGATTGAGGGCAAACGCTCTGGTAGAGCGAGACAGACTCCGTTGCACCATTTGCATATCTACCACCACTCGACGCAGGCGAGCAATCGCAGCCCAAGTGTGAGGGCGGAGAAAAGGCTCTGCTGGAATTCCGGGAAGCTGAATCTGGGCAATGGCAGTTGAATCTTTTGCTTGATCAAAAAGTGACAGGGTATAAGCCAGTACCAAGAGTTCCCCTCCGTAGGGCAAAGTGTATATCGTTGCAAAGGCTCTGGCAGAGACCTCTGGCATTTTTTCATGGAGATACCAGAAGCCTGCGGCGGCTGCACGAGCGGGCGTATCTAGACGTGGTTCAAGGCTCAAACGAGCTTTCAGTCTTCGTTTGATTGCAGGAGGAAACAAAAAAAATCCATCAATGGCGCGTGACTGGAGTTGATCAGTTAGAGATGCCGTCGCGAAACGCACTAAATCCCAATCATAGGGAGAGTTCGCCAGCTGAGCGGCTCGAAAGATGACCTGCTCGGGCGGTGTTTTGCTGAGAACCTGATTGACAGCCTGAATGACTGGAATGAACTGAACGCTGTAAGCCAGAATTTGATTGGCATTCTGCAACCCCATTTCCCAATCTTGTTTCAACCAGACCTTGAGCTGAGTTGAGACCTGAGGCAGCGGTAGCGGCGTCACAGATGGGATCCATATATTTTGGCTGGAGCGTCTCAAGATGTTGACAGGTAAAGAAAGTAGCCAACTCTCCAGTCTGACAAGTGCCACGCCGAACACCACGCCGCCCGCTACGCCGAACACCACGCCGCCCGCTACGCCGAACACCACGCCACCCGCCACGCCGAACACCACGCCACGCCCTACGCCGACCGCTACGCCGAACACCACGCCGAACACTACGCCGACCGTTACGCCGACCGTTACGCCGATCGCTCCGTCGTACGCTACGCCGAACACCACGCCGCCCGCTACGCCGTACCATACGCCGACCGCTACGCCGAGCGCCACGCCGAACACCACGCCGACCGCTACGCCGCCCGCTACGCCGCCCGCTACGCCGCCCGCTACGCCGTACCATACGCCGACCGCTACGCCGAGCGCCACGCCGAACACCACGTCGCCCGCTACGCCACGCCCTACGCCGCCCGCTACGCCGAACACCACGCCGAACACTACGCCGAACACTACGCCGAACACTACGCCGACCGCTACGCCGCTCCAGGCAACAGAGAAACCCAGTGTTTGGACCGCCACACCGACGATCACTGGAACCAAAACCGTCAAGCAAAGCCCCTGTAGCAATAACTGCCATTGCACAGGCTTCTGGCGTAATTGCTCTAATCCCTTAAGCCAGTTCATTTCATTTTCAGGAATCGATCCACCACCAAAGGTGTCAATATACCAACGCAATGCCTGCGGAAAAAAGAACACCCAATAGAGTAAGCGTAAGTAGTCCAATGGGTTCCATAAGGAGAGAGGTCTCTTTAGCTTGGGTGCCAGGTCAAGCCGTGGTACAGCGTTGGATCGAGGTTGACTCATTGCCGTTGCTCCTGCCAACTGGTAAAGGTTTGGTGGCAAAGCTGCATTAAGCGTTTGGGCTTTCCCTGACTACCTTGAATCAATTGGTCAATTTCGGAGGCTGTAAAGCGAATGGAGGTTGGCTCAAGACGAGCGGTAATAAAGGTGCGAATCGTGGTTTCATCCCATGCCCTCAGCGGCTCTTCGAGACAAATACCAACCAGAGGAGACACGTTCCCCTCCTGATAGCTATCAGGAAACAGGCGGTCTAACGACATGCTAGCAGCGAGGACTAACCTTAAAGGAGCGTTGCTTCCCTCCGCTAAGCCCCGCAGTTGTTCTCTAACCTGCCGAGTAAAACTCTCTTCCCGGATGCGCTCTACTTCATCCAATAACAGCAACAACCGCTGGTCTCTCAAGGCACGCTGCAGTGCTCGACCTCTCACATCTGGCATACCGGCTTTTTCACACAGCTCGCTATAAAACTCATCCTCGCTGTAAATCAGTTGCAAGTTCAAGTAAATTGGCTGCCGGGGCGGTTGTAGCCTAGCTTTAGCCTGCTGAAAGAGCGCCCAGAGAATAGAGGATTTCCCCATTTCTCGTTCTCCAATCAAGGCCACACTACTGCCACTGTTTAGCGTCTCAAAGATGCGACTAATCACCTGGGAGCGATCAAAAAAGAGCTGTGGGTTATCAACCTGTCCGGCCAGAGGGCGAAAAGGATTGGTCAAAGGAGTACGGGAATTGAAGGGAGACTGGTCGCGTAGTTCCGGGAAATGCTCCAAAATTACGGTTGAGGGTACAGCCCTGCCTCCTAAATCACTGGTAACTTGTCGAGAGAGATTGACGATGCCACAAACCTTGCCTGTCCGCTGATTCAGCAAGGGTGCGCCACTCAAGCCATAATCAACCTGCCCTTCTTTGAGCTTGTATAGCTTCGAGCCACTTTTGCCCGTACTGTCTCCCTCATAGACAAACGTCGCTGAATCACCGTTGGGATAGCTCTGGGGATAGCCATAGCTATACAGCGCTTCCTCCAAGATTGGCGTCGATTTATCCAGATCAACCCAAGGCTGGTTAGCGATCGGCACTCCCTCCTGGTCAGGCAGTAGCCGCAATAGTGCCAGGTCAAGATTTGAATCATCGAGACATTGGCTAATTTCCGCTACGTAGGTGCGTGCCTGAGATGGCCAGAACGCATGAATTGGTTTGGGAACTGCCCCTTTCACCACATGGGCACAGGTCAGAATCAAATTTGGAGCCACAAAAAACCCGGTCCCAATGCTGCCACCAACACTTAGGCGCACAGTACAGTTTTGCAAGACCTGAATCAGTTGGTCGTCAGTCATGGTTGTGTACTAGCCTAAGTGCTCTTTTTTTCTGCTTTGCTCCATTCCAACGTAATCTCCAGGTTGGCTTTTCCCGATCCCTTCACCAGTAGTGCTGTCAGCTCTCCTTCTTTGAAAGCCACTTCAAACCCAAACTTCACACTCGCTTTAGTGGGCTCTACTTGCTTGATCGCATCTGAGATTTCCTTGGAAACAGAGACGATCGAAGCCTTGATGTCCTTAAAAGGGATGGTGGGGAAGGCAACTTGCTGCTCACCGATGGGCGTCGCTTCGATGTTAATGATGCTGCCATCCTCTAGCTCGACTGGAATGTAGACTGATTGGCTGTCCATAGAGGTCTCTTCAAGGATCAAGCCTGTTATAGCATCACTTCTAAGCCAGCAAAGAAAACTGCAGTTTCTCGCTATGCCCAATGAATTTAGACAACCCAACCAAAGCAATCCTGACACTGAAAGCTAAGCTCGATCCCCAGTCCACTGCGTCAATGCTTTTAGAAGCGTCCAATGCTTTCAGCTTTAATCGCCTGCTCAATCATGACCGCTATGGTAGGAGAGACTAAACGCACGCAAGTTTATCGATCGCCTCGTCTACTCTACTCACTGGAAATGGTTGAGAGACTCATTCTGAGTCGCACCTTCAGCCGCTGCAAAAAGGCTCTTCGTCATATCTGCAACCACTGGTGCTTGAGCGCTTTCAAGTTGCGCTAATCGCACCGTGATCGCGGCAACCTGTTGCTCTAGCCGCTCAAGGCGTTGGGTCTCTGTCAGGGATGGCTCAGTCATCATTCGCATGCCATAAATCGCTCCCTTAGTGTTCCCGTGGATGGGTTGCAGGCAGGGTAAGCCGATTGTCGCTGGAGTCAAAACAAGGGACCCGCGCGATCTGTACGAAAGTGCCTGGATCGTTGGTTTCAGACGCGCTCAGGTTGAACGCCGTCCAGCGCTCGCCCGCCCTGTACAGATCCTCTGTGAGCGTGAGCTGCTCGCCCGCATGAATCGTGAGTGGACCGACGATCGCGCTCGGCAGGTTATACCCGACCGGATTCTCACCCTGTAGACAAAAATAGAGCGTTCTAGGAAGCGTGACCGCACCGCCTGTGCTGACAGTCAGATTGGCACTGGTAAAGGGCAGTTGGGCTCTCCCGTGGGCGTACTGCGAAATCAGGGGCATGAGTGGGGGCTTCGGCACGGAAGCCGTTGCAGGGGTTAGGAGTCAGCCTGGTTTTAGAGTGCCCAGTTACCGCGAATCGGTCATCGTGGTCCGCGTGCGCTTTGCAGCGGCCAGTCGGATTAGGGTTTCGGTTTGGGTGGTCTGATCCACGACTCGCAGCGCGAGCCCTGCTTGAGCCGTGGTGATGGTGGGGGCAAAGGCGAGGGACTTGACCAGATCGATGAGGTCTTGCTTGGTGCGATCGGCGCTCATGGTTGTGAGTTGTGAGTTGTTGGTTATTAGGGGTATTCGGAATATCCGGTTGATAACTCCGAAACTTGTTAGTTTCGGAGTTTTTAGTCGCTTCGGATTTTCTGGTTGATGGAAACAGAACGTGTTGCGGCAGTGTTGATACGAATCGTTCTTCCACAGCACAGTCAATCGAGCGCTTCCGCAATAGCAGCAAACGCTTTGCGTTTATAACTAACCCTCAACAAAGTTGAACGGTTGTGTGACTGTTTGGCGCAATGCTGCGTTAGTTATATTGTTAGACAATGTGCAATATTGTACAATGTTCAATGTGGAAGACAAAAACTCACTACCCAACTTAAACAGAAGAGAACGAAAACGCCACGAAATGGCCGATAAGCTCGCATGCGCAGCTTTTTCTCTCTTCGAGCGCGATGGTTTCGAATCCGTAACAATGGAACAGATTGCTACAGCGGCTGATGTTTCTAGAGGCACCCTTTACAACTATTTCCCAATTAAAGAAGCCTTGCTGGACCATTACTTTCGCTTGGAATTTCGGAGCGGCGTAGAGGAACTACTGACGGTCGTCACCCAGCTACCAACCTTGGAAGCGACACTTCTTGGACTATTTGACGTATTTGCTGACTGGGCCGCAGGCAGGCGTCGCTACTTACCATTGAGCATTGCCTATGGAATAAACCGGCGCTTATTGGACGGAAGTGTTTCTTCTCGGGATGAATTGCACGGTTTATTTACCAACATCCTTGCAGCAGCAGGTTGTCGAGGAGAGCTTGCAGTCGATGCGGATGTTATGCAATTGGCAGACTACTTGCAGCACCTCTATCTTGCTGCAATTTTGCGCTGGCTACCGACCGATGAGAGGTCTCCAAAGTCGCAGCTTCATCTCATGGTCAAGTTCTTTGTCAGCGCAGCTATCCCCCAGAAAAATCGTATGTGATTAGCGTGGGCTGACGGACTCAGATTTCAGCACCATGGCTTGCGCCACTTGGTCGATGAACGAGTCGCC
>NZ_PVWK01000045.1 GCF_003003795.1 Stenomitos frigidus ULC18
CGGCTCGGGCTTACCTTGTCGCCCGGTGTAAATCGTTTTGATTAAGGAGGTGCCCAAGTCGATGACAATCAGGAGGCCGGGCATTGTCATGGCGGTCATAGTCTGCTACCCCAACAACGGTGGTTAGCTTAGTTATGCCCAAAGGCAGGCGAAAACACTCATCGCGGATGTACAGGAGAGCACTGGCACCCTGTGCATCCGCGATGGCAGCAAGGCCTCTACCAGCGCAAGCCGCGTGAGCTTGCAAGGTCACACATCACGGGCAGCCGACGATGCCGCACATCGAAGCCTCAGAAGAGGGTCAGACTGGGGGCGCGGTGAGCGGGAGTGGGATCGCCCAGGAGTCACCGCGCCGATGGCGTGGGCTCCCGCGCCAGACGACAGCAATTGTACATGGCAAGTGTGCGCCGTGTATCAGGATGGCACTGCCACCCCCTTTGACTTCGGTAAAGAGCCCCATCGGGAATTCAGCCCTTAAGCGCAAGCGACCATTGGCTCCACCACGGATAGGATCGAGCGATGGTTACCGCTTTAGGGGTAAGTAAGACTACAAAGACTCCGCCAGCTTCAGTTTGAGAGCTTCAAGCGCACTGCAAGCAGCACCTACTCGCGCGCCTCGTTGAAGGGTAGCGAGAGCTGGTCTTGTCCCGCCAAGCGTTGACGTTTCTGCGCTATTTCGACCTGTCGTCTGGCTTTGACCTGGTTCAACACCTGTTTGATATAGGCAATCCCCTCCGCCTGGGTCATATTTCTGGTCTCTGGCTGACTCAAAGACCCGATGGGAGTGCTATTACACCCGATCGCCCATGATTCCAGACTTTCCAAAGGGCTAGAACTTACTTCAGGTAAGGTATTACACCCACTTTGACTCAATAAGTTTGTGTGACTGTTGGAGCCGGATGCCGTCCACGAGCAATCCGGCTCCGCAGCACTCTGAAGCGCGCCCATTGTTGCGTTTTGTAAATATCTGGGATGCCAGAGATCGCGATGACGATAGAGCGTCGCACCACTCAGTCCATAGGGAATGAGCGCATCGAAGCGTTCGGTAATGCCTGCTGGTAAGGCTTCTTTCTCTAAGAGGTCAGCGACGACTTGTTGAATCCTGTCTCTGGCTTCGGCTTGTTGTTGCTGGTTCCAACTCGTCTCTGACTCGTCAGGATTATCAGGGCTTAGTTCAGCGGGACGTTTGTCGGTGCCGTAGTGGAAGTAGTGGCTTTGTTCAATCGCGAGCATCCAGTCTTGAGCGCGTTTCTCCACTTCATGCTGATGCTGGCACCAATCGTGATAGCCGGGTAGGGCTTGGGCGATCGTGACGATATCGTGTACCAACGCATTACCTTCTAACGGCTTGTCGGTATAGAGGACATGCCCAAAGATGTAAGAGCGCATGGCAATGCGCCCGAGTAAGCGATTGGTTTGTCCGGGACCGGTCCAGCCCTGTTCAATTTCGGCATTCAGGTCATTTAAGAACTTATCGGCTTTGCCGGTGACATGGAACTGTCGTCGTCGCGCGGCTTTGAGAATCCGGTCCAGTGCTTTGGTATCGAGGCTGTTGCGCTGTTGGGCGAACTGCCAGTGTTGGACAAAGGTCTCTTGATTGCCCCAGATCATCTGGAGGTCTTGATTCAGCAGATACGACCCCGCTTGCATCGGCAGACGATGACCGTTGTAGAGACTAGGCTCGCCACTGGTCACATAGGCTTTGCAGTTGGGAAAGACTTCCAGTTGTCCCGGTGCCAGCTTGAACCCCTTGTTTTCCAGCAGGGTGGAGACTGCCAGGGCGATCGCCCATGTCTTCTGTTCGGTGTCAAAGGGCAAGTAGAGATGGAGACCGCCGCTATAGCTGGACGTGCAGACGACGGCTTGCACTAGTCCTAAGACTTCCAATGCTTCCACCAGTCGTCGCCAAGCGAAGCGATCTCGCGTGGGGTGGTAGGCACTGCTTTTGTCGACATCGAGTACACAGTAACGGGTGGTGGGACCAAAGCGGACACCGTAGAGTGCGGTGCCCTGTTGGAGCAGGCGATCGCTCAAGGGATGACGGCTCTCGGTTTGCCAGTCGGGTCGTTCGTCGGGATGGGGATGCTCGGCCCAGAGGTAATCATAGCGGTGGGGCCAGAGCGCGAGGAAGGGATCGTCGCCTTCCTGGACAGAGGGAAAGGTACGGGAGGGGGCTAGCTGCATGGGCTGCCCTCCCAACATTGATAAAAAATTTGATGCACAAGTTAACTCCCTATGGCTGGAACAACAGCAGATAGGAAGCCATGCAAAAACTAGAACAATTCATCAAAAAGGTTGCACCTTTTGACAAATTGCCACTAAAATTGGCATAGCAAAGCTGGGTGACCTAACATTTGTGCTCGCCAAAGCTGTGAGTTAGAGTCCCCGCCCCTATCCTTCAATTTAATAACAAGCCTTCTAACCCCTTCTGTTTCCCGCAGTGGGGGTTTTTGACTTCTAGATATTCCTAGAACATAACCACGCTCCTTGCGCTTTCAAAAGAACAAACTTGGTGACGTACCAGCCGTGTTTCTCAGCTCAGCAATTCGACTTTAGAGAGTATATTTGATCTGCTCCCAGATCCGGACACCCTGCTGTGATTTTTAACGGCAGCGGTCAGGGTTAATGCCCAGACCTGAAGACTTGCTCAGCTGTCAGTGTTAACTCTGGGAAAGTCAGAGACTCAATCCGCTCCCTACCTCTAAATTGCTTCACCTGATACTCTCCATCTCTGAGTACATAGACTGAAAAAGTGGGTTGTTTTGGTTTGCCAATATAGCGAGTGCCGCCTAGTCCTAAGTAATCGGCCAGCCAATACTCTTGAATTCCCATCGTTTCGTAGTCTTCAAATTTGCGGGCGTAGTCAGTTTCCCAGTTGGTACTGACCACCTCGACAACGAGCTTGATAGTGCTGCCTCTAGTAATGGTGGCTTCCTGCTGCCAAAGGGGTTCCTTTGCCAAGGTTTGGCGATCAACTACCAGTACATCGGGTAGATAGCCTGTGTTCCAGCTAGGAGCCTTAATCAGTGCTCGCCTGGGGAACTTGTAAGGATATTGCAGCCGATTCGCCTCTAGAGTGAGCGTTGTGGACAGTAAATCAGTGACATCTTCATGTCCACCCGTTGGTTGCATCTCGAAAACAATTCCATCAATCAACTCGTAGCGTCCGTCCTGGGGTAGCCAAGTGACGAACTCCTCAAAACTCATCGGTTTTTCAATCGCTGCAATCATGCGATTACCCCTTACTTGCCTTTCAACTTCTCCAACCCTGGAAGGTCTGGAACGTTTGGCGGTTCCCCTCTTAGAACACTGACCACGATCGCTTGAATGAGGTTCGGCACTGTCCGAATCTCTTTATCTGCCCATTTTTCGAGAATTTCAAACTGATCATCCTCGAAAGATACGGTTGTGCGCCGCATATCGTCTGCTTCCCGCTTGGAATGCATAAATCATATCCTCCCTCTCTGGACGATCTCATTTTTGCATCAAGCTAATCAAATACATTAAATGCGTCAATTGATGTAATTTATGTTAGCATCCTCTACGAGATTCGTTGCTATTTCATTGCAACGGGATCCTTTCGGATGACGCGGCAATGGAAGAGGCAAAACCATGACCGTTCATGTTTTATAGCCGCTGGGTCACTCCCTTAAAGAGTTAGCGTGGCGACTCTCAAGAGTGAGAGGTCGGAAAGTCCCTGACCGCACCTTGTGCTGGTGGATCGAACAGCTTCACATCGAGCCAAATGCCTATGGACTTTATGACGACAGTGATTTAGCCGTGCTCATCAGGCTTGTCTTGTTTCTCAAACGCTGTCGGTCGATCGCCAAATTCAAAACCCTATTGATTCAGGAGCTAGAAACGCATGCCCCTTAACACCGATGCCCTCAAAGACTCCGTCAACGGGCACAAACCCAAAGCCAAGCGCCCGAACCCTAACCCTGAGCAACCAGGAAGCTGTTGCACATTGCTTGGGCTGTCGTGAAAAACAGGCGACCCTTTGACTCAGATTATAGGAAGGTGAAACAGCAAACGGCTTGACAGCCAACTACCGTATCTTCGCTACCTTTACGCCAAGATGACCAAAATTTAGCGACTCTTCCTCGCACTCGTGACGACATGATTTCATGCACCCTTAAAACTGAAGCATTTATGGCAGAACCCTTTCTTCCTGAAGACGAAACTGGGCAGACTTTGGGCAGTGACAATCGCTCTAGTGGTCTGTCAATTTTCAGTTGATGGGTAAAGTCGCTGTAGTTTGATGCGTGCATCGGCTGTCGTAAACCGCCA
>NZ_PVWK01000117.1 GCF_003003795.1 Stenomitos frigidus ULC18
ACGGTGATTCCGAAACGATGGGTGGTGGAGCGGACTTATGCTTGGTTTGGTCATTACCGTCGCTTAAGCAAAGACTATGAATTTTTGGCAACGACTAGCGAAGTGATGCTTTATGCCGCTATGGTACATCTCATGGTGCGACGCTTAAAGCCTGAAACTCACGCTGGGTAAGCTGTCCTCAAACTTTTCAAACAGGTTCTAAAGAAGACAAGCGACAGTAGATGGCAACGTTAAGAGAAACCGGGTTTCTGACTGCAACTTAGAGCCTTGCGATGTGCGTCTCAAAAAAACCGGTTTCTGAGCTTCAAATGCCATCCAATATTGGCAACGGGTGCCCCAATTTCAGACCAACCACAATCCAATCTTCTAAGGTCGATCGCAGCTCATCTTCACAGGCTCTCAGCGTCTCACCAAACGCGATCACACCTTTACAGGCTGGAATACGACCAGCAAACGTCAGATCTTCTAGCTTGTCATAAGCCGCTTGAGCCATTCCCCGATCGACATAATCACTGAGAATAAATTTTGTAGTCATGACGTGAAACTCCTTAGCTAGTAACAGATTAACGTAGCTTGGAGGGAGGCGGGAATAGGGCAGAGCCGCTATGGAAAAAGATTCGCTATGGCAAAGAGGTCGATGCGCTGCTGGTCGAACTATCCGATGAGCCGATCGCCTAGGCGAAAACGATTGACAAGTGATCTTGCACTATTCCGATGATGAAAAGCTCGTCTTCATCGAGATCTTAGGAGATTTCTAGCAAACAAAAGACCCGTAGAGGTAGATTTGACACCAAAGCGATCGGCTGGAGGCAAAACCTGCCTTCTACCAAGCGGTACCTTTTTTCTCAGAAAGCACCCAGGATTTCTTAAACAATGATCGTCATCAAACACAACAACAACGCTTCTGTCCATTCGACAACAGCGCCATAGGTATCGCCTGTATGTCCACCCAGTTGTTGGTTGAACCAGGCTCCAGTGAACAGCGCGATCGCGACGCCGCTCAAGCTCGTTAAACCGACTGTAAACCAGGGTGTTGGACTGAGCCATCCTTGCAACCCACTGCATGCCAGCAACAGCACCAGGGTGGGTGCGGCCTCCCACGGGGATCGCAGTCCCGCTTTGTGAAAGGCACCCTTTCCTTCGGGCTTGAGGTAGGGATAACGAACGATCGCGACCACTTGGCCCCAACGCCCCCAACCCGCTACTAGCATCAGCACAAGCCAGCGGTGAGAGGTTATATCAGCAAATGCTGCAACTTTGAGCAACAGGATGATGACTGCTGCCATTGCTCCAAAGGCACCCGTGCGGCTGTCTGCCATCACCTGGAGACGACGCTTTGGGTCGAGAACGGCTAGCCCATCGGCAGTATCCATTGCGCCATCTAAATGCAACCCTCCTGTAAGGGCAACCCAAACAGCTACGACGATCGCGCTACGGGCTAGCATGGGCATGGTCAAAATAGACAGACCGCGGTCAAGCAGTCCCAATAGGCTGCCGATCATCAAGCCCACAAGCGGTGCCCATCGGGCAATACCGCTAAAGGTGAGTAGCCAGTACTGGGGCACGGGAAGGCAGGTATAGAAGGCGATCGCTCCAAGAAACGTCGAAAGTTGCTTTACCATTACTCCCAGCTTGATTGAGATGAGTGGGTACAGCTTAAAGCTCATGAAGAAAGTGCTTACAAGCTGCTTGTGAACTGCTAGATCAGTGTTCTAGATCAGTGCTTGTGTTATGAAATCTTGATGTTTCCGTGGTCTGGCTGACGCGCTCAATCGTGGTTTATAGACATAATTAAAAGATTCGTCCTACCTTTGCGTTCCGCAATGAGGGAGAGCGCTTCGCCAATTCAGTACATTTCATCAGGAGCGAGCTGAAAAACTTAGGATAGAATTGTTTCATACACTACTGAACCATGCTTTCTCAGCGTACGCTAGCCCCCGCAGAATCTGCCTTTGAGTCAATCGTTCTTGCCCCGAAGACCTTATTCATAGAGGTTTTTTAACATTACTCTATACCGCTCTCGGTGCTTCATCCTCTCCTCCACTAGGCAGGATTGATCGCTGCATTCTAATTTTTCACCGTTCTACTCAGCCTCCAGCGCTGAAATTTTTCAAATTTGTTATCCCGCTGTTACACATTCGCTATCTGAGCCATCGGCTCACCTAGACCAGAGGCGTTCTCTTTATGAGTCACGATCAGTTTTTTCGCAGTGAACAGTTGCCTGCTCCCTGCATTGTTGACACCGGAACCATTGTTAATAAGCAGGACATGCTGCGGCTGCTGGCAGACCTGAGCCGCGTCCGTTATATTCATACGCAGGATGGCACACTCACCAGCGAAGGCGAGGGCCATGTACTGGAAGTTTTCGCCGATCCGCAACGGTCTACTCTGATTGCGAATCATGCACTCTATCTGAATGTCCATAGCTTTGACTATTTGGAGCTCGGTAAATCAGTTGAACAAGAGCCCTGGTTCAACCTCATCCAAGATGGTCGTCAACTCCGCCTCATTCCGCTTTCTAACCCAATGATTGAGCAAAATCATCACCGCCTCAACGTAGCCGCCTTAGAAGCGGTGGTTGCAGAGGTGCTGTCAGCCAATTGGGATGTTCAAATTGATGATGAAGAGCACTTTTCTTTCTAGCAGCTTTTGCAAACAGCAGTTATTAGACGAGTGGAGCCCGTGATTGCAGCTCTTCGCTCGTTGACACAACCGGCTGCTGACCTTACTTTTGTTTGAGGGTTTCTGATAACGCGTCTTTTTTCATACTTCTAGCGATCCTTTCACATTCACGAACTCTTGACTACTGGCTTTTCGTTTACGTGCCAAGCTTTGTGCTGCAAAACTAAGGCACGGGCAGGAATCTTTGCAACGCCGCATGGGCTAGTGGAAACACCCCGCTTTATGCCCGTTGGTACACTGGCAAATGTCAAAACAGTGACACCTGAACAGTTGCGGGCGACTGGGGCACAGCTCGTTTTAGCAAATACCTATCATCTCCATCTCCAACCTGGAGAAGATATTGTGGCACGAGCAGGCGGACTACATCGCTTCATGGCGTGGGATGGCCCAATCTTGACGGATTCGGGCGGTTTTCAGGTGTTTAGCCTGAGCGAAATGCGAACGATCGCCGAAGAGGGGGTGACGTTTCGATCTCCCCGTGATGGGCAGATGATTCACCTGACACCGGAGCGCTCGATCGCCATCCAAAATGCTCTGGGAGCGGATGTCATCATGGCGTTTGACGAATGTCCGCCCTATCCAGCCAGTTACGATAATGTGATGGATTCTACAGAGCGCACCTATCGTTGGCTAAAACGCTGCCTGGCAGAACATCAACGCTCTGATCAGGCGCTTTTCGGTATCGTTCAGGGTGGCGTGTACCCTGAGCTGCGACACAATGCAGCGGCACAACTGGCACAACTTGATTTGCCAGGCTACGCGATCGGAGGCGTGAGCGTAGGGGAACCCGCTGAGCTGATCGAGGCCATTGTGCAGGCCACAACGCCACTGCTGCCACCAGACAAGCCCCGCTACTTGATGGGCGTTGGCACCTATCGAGAAATGGTGCAGGCGATCGCGGCTGGCGTCGATCTGTTTGATTGCGTGATCCCAACACGGTTGGCGCGGCATGGCAATGCTCTGGTGCAGGGCGATCGCTGGAATCTGCGTAACGCTAAATTTCGCGAAGACTTTACGGCTTTAGATGCATCCTGTGCTTGTTACACCTGCCAAAACTTCAGTCGTGCTTACCTCAGTCATTTGTTGCGATCGCAAGAGTTACTCGCGTACACGCTGCTTTCGATTCATAACATTACTGAGCTGGTGCAGTTCACCCAAGCCATTCGTCGCGCAATTTTCAACGGCAGTTTTACAGCCGAGTTTGGACATTGGCTGTCGGCAAGCACCTATTAGTCGGTGACTAGAAGACATTAGACGATCACAGATTAAACGCTTGCTCGATCAAGCTTTTAGTTCTTTTAGTCGACTTTGCCCAGTGAGACCGTGATTTTCAATCACGGGCAGGTGACGCCATGAGCGAGGATTGTTCAAACACCTTCTAAACGACGTTCGCTGCAAAGTTAGCCAGTCGTAGGTGTGTGGCGCTCCGCGATCGCTCTACTGCTGCTTGAGAGCAAACTCACTTCTATAGACCGCTGTACGATCGCCATTTGATCGTCGTTTAATTTTTCTCAACACTCCTTTAAGCTTGACTCTGATGCAAGACTCATAGCATGGTAAAATCAGGAGAAATTCTGAAGTTCTTGCTGAAGAGGTCATTTATAACATGGAAGCAGCCTTGCTCTTAGCAAAATTGCCCGAAGCTTATGCCATTTTCGATCCACTGGTGGACGTTTTACCAGTGATTCCAGTCTTCTTCCTGCTGCTGGCGTTTGTTTGGCAGGCAGCCGTCGGTTTTAGATAATTGCATTGAGCAAAACGACATCAAAAGGTTTTGTAAGGGCAGGCTACTGGTCTGCCTTTTTTAATTAGTCTATTTTTTGATGCAGTCTGGGTACAAAACAGCCAGATCTCAAAATGTGTGCAATTTCCTGGCTGTTCGCGATCGCGGCACGCTAAATCGATCAATAGTCACTGACGATTGCATCTAACCAGCCTCCTTTGACAATTCTATAAAGCGTTCCGGTGAGTAGGAAAGCTTACCAGCATCTACGATAGACATAAACGCTTTTTTGCTCCTCAGTATGAGCTACTGTCTTAACCCTTACTGTCGTGCACCCCAGAACCCTGATACGGCCAAGTTCTGCTCGACCTGTGGATTTAAACTGCTGCTGGGCGATCGTTACCGAGCGTTACAACCGATTGGAAGGGGTGGTTTCGGCAGAACATTTTTAGCCGTAGATGAGTACAAACCATCACAACCGTCGTGCGTCATCAAACAATTTTTTCCGCAGAACCGTAGTTTTTACGACCCTGAACACGCGCGGGCCTTGTTTCGGCGTGAAGCGGTGCAGTTAGAAGCCTTAGGCGAACATCCTCAAATTCCGCAGCTTTTGGCGCATTTTGAGCAGGCAGAGTATCAATACTTGGTACAAGAGTTTATTGACGGCCCCAATCTCCTGCAGGAAACCGCTAGAAGGGGCGCCTTTACCGAAGAGCAGGTTTGGCAGCTGTTGAACGATCTACTGCCCGTGATCGCGTTTATTCATAGCCATCAAGTCATTCACCGGGATATCAAACCGCAGAACATTATTCGTCGTGCTGCAACGCAGCAGTTTGTGCTGGTTGATTTTGGTGCGGCTAAAACGATGACAGGCTCTGATGTCTCGCAAACTGGAACGAGTATTGGTAGTCCTGTGTTTGCCGCACCAGAGCAGGCGATCGGGAAGGCCATTTTTGCCAGCGACCTTTATAGTTTAGGCGTGACCTGTATCTATCTGCTGACTCAGGTACCACCGGCAGACTTGTTTGATACGGAGGAAGGCAACTGGCAATGGCAGCGATACCTCAAGCATCCAGTGAGTGGGGCGTTGGGCAAGATTCTGAATAAAATGCTGCAAGGTGCGGTAAAACGGCGCTATCAATTAGCAGCCGATGTGTTGCGCGACCTCAATTCACCAGTAGTAATGGACGCACTCCATCTCTCGACAGACGGCTACCGTTTGCCGACGCAAACTGCTCAGCCTGCTCACAGCGCAGAGTTAGCACGATCGCCCAGCCCCTCAACAACCTCTCCGGTGGCACTTGAAACAACGGCCCCCGTGACTCAATTGTCTGGGCTGCAAGCAGCTGCAAGCTGGGTTTGTACGCAGACGTTGACGGATCATTCAAGCTGGGTACGATCGGTCGTTATTCATCCTGATGCAACAAGCATTGCCAGCGGTAGTGGCGATCGCACCATCAAAATCTGGGATTTAGCAACGGGCGCTTTACTGCGGACGCTATCAGCCAATGCAGGATGGGTGCGGGCGATCGCGGTTAGTGCGGATGGGCAAACCCTCGCGAATTGTAATAACGATCGACGCCTCGTGCTGTGGCATTGGGAGACAGGCGAACGTCTGCAAACGCTTGATGGTCATTCTGATTGGGCTCGTGCGGTATGCTTTAGTCCCGATGGGCACCTGCTTGCCAGTGGTAGTCAAGACAAAACGATCCGACTATGGCAACTGCCAACCGGAGACGTGAAACAAGTCCTTGTGGGACACACGCACTGGGTCATTGCCGTCGCCTTTAGCCCCGATGGCAAGATGATCGCAAGCGGTAGTCGCGACAAAACCATACGTCTATGGGACACCAGCGCAGGCACCTTAGTTCACCTGCTAGAAGGTCATCAGGATGCTGTCAACGCGATCACCATTAGTCCTGATGGGCGCACACTCGCTAGTGCCAGCGACGACAGCACCATTCGCTTGTGGGATTTGCCAACTGGAAAACTCAAGCAGGTACTTTCTGATCACAAAGGTGCGGTTAACGCTTTAGCGATCGACCCAGATGGCACCACGTTAGTTAGTGGCAGTCAAGATACCACCATTAAGCTTTGGTCTTTGGCTACTGGAGTTCTGCTGGACTCTCTAGCGGGTCACACAAACTGGGTCTGGTCAGTGGCAATGAGTTCGCTTGCTCAGACCGACGTTAACACAACACCTGGAAAGGTCATTGTCAGCGGGAGTTGGGATGCTACAGTGAAAATTTGGCGGCAGCAAGTTTAAAGGTCTCGAATCGATAACGCTACGACTGTTACCTAGACTGTTTCCTCTGATGGCTTCTGTCCTTTATCGTTGTGGAAGTGGCTCGATCGCTACACATGCAGGTTTCACCGCATAGTCTCTTCCCGGAGCCACTTCGTTATAGTAACTGATCGCATTTTCAGCCGCCGCTAGCGATCGATACACCAGAGCCGCCGAAGGGCTAAGCGATAATGTCAACCAACCTCGCCAAATACCGACTAGCCAATCTTGATCGTTTACTTGAATAACATACATCTCTCTGACTTCCACTCGACATTAGCTTTAAACGGTCTAGATCTAAACGTGCCCCAGAGAAAGGCAGTCACACCTAGATATCCGATATGCTGAACCCTTAGAATATCAATTTTTAAGCGCCTAACGCCGTCATACAAGGCTTATAGCTTGTAGAGGCGAGAAATTTAGTTATCAGTTTTAGTTATGTATCGAGCGCTAATGACTGGCGCTTGTTCTGGTGCCCATTATCACTGTTCTTGAAGGCCGAAGGCTGTACAGCACCCTACGAATTGTGCCAGTACCTTACTGGTTCACTCGTTCGGTATAGCCAGCTTTAACCCATCCTTCTCGACCACCCTCCAATCTAACGCGCTGCCATTCTCGATCGGGACTTTCTTCCAGCACCGTAATGCGGGCATTGCTTGCAACACCACCGATGCGGGCAGCGTCCCGACTGGGGCTTTCACGCAAATTTAAACCCTGCGATAGCGTAATGCGTGCGCGGAAGCCAACCGTTTCGCTCGGCTTCGGTGAGGGCTTTGGGCTCACGCTAGGTTGAGGCGAAGCTTGCGTAGCCACTGGGGTGACTGAAGGTTTGGGCTGAGCTTTTGGTTTAGCCGTCGCATTGTCGTTTGGGAAGGTCGGTCTTGGAGGTGGAGCCGTGAACTGAGCGATGACGTACTGTGCAGCGAAGAAACACCCACCGACCATCAGCGCGATCGCCAGAAAAACCCCACTCAATACTTTGACTAAATCTGCCCAACTCATCGCTTTCAGACCTCTAGCGCTGGCAGCATTGTATCGTCTCTCAATCCGGTTGGTGCATCTGTCGCTGAATTCGGTTACTCAAGCTACTGTGTTTCGAAGCGAGGCGTGCTTTACCTGCCGCCGCCCATTCCTGTAGAAACTGAATTTGTTCTTGAGCCGTGTGAGCGAGCGGCACTGTCTGGCTAGCTGCCTCTAAAATATCATCGGTCGTAAAGTCCCGGGTTTGACTAAACCCAAGATGCATTGCCTCGATTAACGTCTGTTCAATTTCGGCTCCAGAGAAATCAGGGGTTTCATAGGCCAGGCGCTCCAAATCGTACTGTTTCAAGTTTTGTGGGCGCAGCCGCGATAGGTGGACGGAAAAGATTTCCTGCCGTTCTTCCTGACTGGGCAAGCCAACAAAGAAGATTTCGTCGAACCGGCCTTTGCGGAGCATTTCTGCGGGCAAGGATTGAATGTTGTTAGCAGTGGCAACCACAAAAACAGGGGTTGTCTTTTCGGCAAGCCAGGTAATAAACGTACCAAAGACGCGACTGGTCGTACCCGCATCCCCTCGACCATCAGCGCCAGAAAACGCTTTGTCAATCTCGTCAATCCACAAAATGCAGGGAGCCAACGCTTCAGCGAGTTGAATCATCTGGCGAGTGCGAGACTCAGATTCACCCACCAGACCAGCAAATAACCGTCCCACATCCAAGCGCAGTAGCGGTAAGTGCCAGTGATGCGCGATCGCCTTGGCTGTAAGCGACTTACCCGTACCTTGAATGCCAACCAGTAACAGGCCTCTAGGGTGGGGTAACCCATACTGCCGTGCACGTTCTGAAAAGGCACCACCGCGCCGCAACAGCCAGTCTTTTAGGTTATCCAGGCCACCAATATCAGAAATGTTCGCAGTGGTAGGATAAAAATCGAGAATTTGGGTTTGGCGGATAGTCTGCCGCTTTTCTTCTAGAATCAGGTCTACGTCTTCGGGTAGAAGTTCGCCATGAGTGGCGATCGCTCGCGCCAGTACGCGACGAATCCGCTCCATAGACAAGCCCTGGCAGGAACGCACCAACTCATCCAACACACGATTCTCCAGCAATCGACCTGTGGCGGCGAGCAACCGCTCCACCTCAAGCCGAATTTCGGCAGCGGCAGGCAGCGGAAATTCCAGAATGGTGAGCGCTTCACTCAGCTCATCAGGGATAGTGATTTGCGAGGACAAGATCACAATGTTCTTAGGCTGTGCCTTCAGCAGACGCGCTAGATTGCGCAACTTACGTGAAATGGCAACATCCTCCAGAAACCGCTGAAAGTCACGCAGGATAAAGATGGCTGCGGCTGCGGCTGGAAGTTTCTCGACAAATTCTAATGCTTGTAACGGATTGCGCTTGCCAAAACCAGCATCGTTAGGGTTCCCTTGATAGCCATCAACAAAATCCCAAATATACACAGCGCGATTACCCTGGTGTTTGGCAGATTGGGCGATCGCGGCTTCAATACGCTCTTCTTCACGGGTCGGAATGTAAATGAGCGTGTACCGTGCCCGTAGCAACAACTCAAACTCATCGCTGAAGCTCATGGCAGACTCACTCAAGAGGGCAAATTGATAGCGCGTGGACTCTTTGTTGATGATCGTCGGTTGAGGATCTAATGGCGAAGCTGATCCTTAAAGGTTTCCAGGGACGCCCAGCGACGATCGACCGTTGGGGTAGGCGTATCGATGGTGGTTAGCTCAATGCCCTTACAGGCTTGATCACACAACTGTCGCTGAGGAATTTCCAAACACAATTGCTCGTAAAGCCAGGTAGTGGGGTCAAAGTCCCCCTTCGGCGACAATGTTTCAATCAGATCTTCGGGAGCGATATCTCGGTCTAATAGTACGGGTTCGATCGCATCAGTCGTTTCATCAAGCCAGATGAGTTCAGAGGGTGCGATCGATAGACGGTAATTATATTGTTGCAAGCACCGATGGCACATGAGGGTCACGATCGTCTCTGCTTTGGCTGACACGTCGAGATAACTACCCTGATGAGTGACTTTTATCTGTCCTTGCACAGGGGTAAGGGTTTCAAGTCCAGGCACTAATTCGTTGAAGCTGATGACCTCAGTTTGTTGGGGTGCCCTGGTCAACTGCGGAATGTGGATTTTGTCCATCGGTTGGCTTCTCCTCTAACCAATGAGGTGCTCCTGAGTTAGTCAAGTTGCTTTGACTACAAGCACCCATGCATCAATGCTCTCACTGACTGAACCCACACAAGCGCGCAGGCTTATACCGATCAACCTTGTAAAGGACGGATGACCAGACGACGATCGGGCTCCTGACCACGACTAAAGGTTTCTAGATCACCATATTCCTTCAACATCGTATGCACCTGACGACGCTCGGCAGACGAGAGTGACTTAAGCTCAAACTCTGTGCCCGTCTTTCGCACTGCTGCTGCTGCCTGATCGGCAATATCTTTAAGTTCAGCGTAGCGGCGTAGTCGATAACCTGCCAACTCCACTGTAAAAGCTTTCTGCTGATCACGCTCTTGACTCAGATTCAGAATCGCGTTGGTCAAATATTGAATCGAATCCAGGACAGAACCACCGGGGCCTGTAATCAGTTCAATTTGGTCAGGGCTCAATGCTGCTTCATCGATCGTGAGCCAGTAACTCTCTTCAGCAAAGCTTGAATTTAGCTCAGCTGTGACTACTGCGGGTAAACCAGACAAACGCAGCAACTCTTCCAGCCACTGCTGTCCACGCTGCATTTGGTTGACATCCATACGCTACCTCAGGCTTCTTTTTCTGAACGCTCTAGTTCAGGAGACGGTACAGAATCTACACTGTCTGCCACTTCAACAGTGCTCTTATGGTCAGAGTTATGTTTTGAGTGATCAGTAGCAGTTGTAGGAGCAGGCTTCTCCGCAACGACTTCAGCCTTAACGTCTATAGGCTTAGACTCTTTTACTTTCGACTCCTTTGCCTTCACCCTCGACGTTTTGACTTTGGCTTCCGTGCCTTTCTTAGGCGTCGCCTTAGCATCAGGCTCTTTCTTTGTCTTCCCCGGTTCAAATGGCAGCACAGTAGCCTTGCTTTCGTTTGCCTTTTCTTCCGCCTCTACAAGCTTCTGGATCTCTTCCGGTAATGCTTCTCGCGATAGCACGAAGGTTTGAGCCGTTTGGAAGACGTTGGCGATCGTCATGTACATCAGTACCCCAGCCGGCAAGGGGAACCAGAAGAACATGCCTGAAAACAGGACTGGCGTAATCTTATTGATGGTTTCTTGCTGAGGGTTGGCGTTAGCGCTTTTACCCTGCCCCGAAAGCAATTGGTTGACATAGAGGCTGAGACCGAAGAAGACGATCATGCCAACGATATCCCAATGAATGACGCCATCAGGATCGATCGCACCAACCCGCCCCAGCTTATCGATAAACAAAAACCCTTTGTCGGCTGCAAGACCGGGGAGGATACTTTTGAGCGTGACATCACCGGGCTGCAACGCTTCGATCGTCCCATCATCGTTTAGCTTGACGCGCTCTGCACCACTCGCCACCTCAAAACGTGGAGCCAGCTTCGTCTCAGGGTATTCGTCCAGAAGAGTTTGTAACGACTTGCCCTCAACCGTTTGAAAATCAATTTTTGTCTTTTCACCGACCGCCAGTTTACTGCCGCCTGGAAGCAGTGCTGTAACGGGCGCATGGACGCCTTCCGAAACGTAGATATTTTGTGGTGGCGTCGTGAATGCCTGGGGTTGAATCTGCTCTAACTGCTCTTTCGGCAAGATCTGCAGATTAATTGAGTACGGTACATCTGAGAATGGCGATCCCCGTAGGGTTGCAAATAACGCAAACAGAATAGGCATCTGGAACAGAAGGGGCAGGCATCCGGCTAAGGGATTACCGAACTCCTTCATGACCTTGCCCATTTCTTCTTGTTGCTTGGCAGGATCATCCTTGTAGCGATCGCGAATCTCCTGCTGCCGCTTTTGCATCACAGGCTGCACAACCTTCATACGGCGCATACTGCGAATCGAACCTGCACTCAAGGGGTAGAGTGCAAAGCGAATGACCAACGTCAAAGCGACAATTGCTAATCCATAGCTCGGCACGATCCCGTAGAAAAAATCCAGGATCGGCAGCATTATATTGTTGGAAATAAACCCAATACCGAAGTCCATGCGCCGAATGTCGCCTCTCGTACGTTGTGCAGTTTGAATCTAGCAGTTTAAATCTAAATGTAGTCAATCTTATAGAGTTAGTTTCACCCAACCTACATTCGTTCAGCATACAGGTACGCAATGAACGATCGGCAAGTAGGGGTAATACACCAACGGAAGCGATCGCAACTGCTTTTTTTCTGCAACTGCCTTCCTAGCCCTGCCCACCTAGCGCACCGCTAGCAGATTGCGCTCTAGGGGTGCGCTTATCGTTAATGTAGTCGTAGGTAGCGCGGAAATTGGGAAGTGATCGTAACTCTAAGCGGCTACCGTCTTTGAGTGTAATGACCATATCACCCCAAAGACCCAAACCACGGGGAACCGTGACGACTTTAACAATTTCGGAATAGATAATGTCTGCACGATCGCGCCCCATCCAGCCGCCGATAACTGAAATACGCCGACTCGTAATGCGATAGCGTAGCCAGAATGCTCTGACAACTGCACCGACCGTCAACGGTAAGCAAATCACCGTAAAGCCTAATAGTAAATTTACGATCAGGTCGCCCACATGGGGGCCACCTTCATAGTAAATGTCTTCGCTAATGCCCATCGCATACCTCAGCGTTTACCAGTAACTGCTCTAATTCTTGCAGAAATTGTCGATAATCGCACTGTGTTGCCTCTGGGTGAACGATTACCACAATGTCCCAACCGGTTGGAAACCCGGGCAGCAACGAACGCACTGCTACCTTAAGCCACCGCTTAATACGATTGCGGACAACAGCGCGTTTACTCACCTTCTGGCTAATAGAGATCCCTACCCGTGTGTGCGGGACTACCTTAACGGCAGCTAATGCTTCCGTCCCGTCGTTGCTCTGCTTGGCGTCGCCGATAGCTGCTTTCCGCAGCACGATTATCGTCAAGAAGTTAGACTTTCGTCGCCTGCCTTTACGATAAACAGCATTAAAGTCCTGTCTGGACCTGAGACGGTTCGCTTTGGATAGTGCCACGTCCTCTACAGTGCTACAAAGCCGACCTAAGCGACGGCCAGACGGAAGCGTCCTTTGGTTCTGCGTGCTTGAATTACCCGGCGACCGGTTGCAGTCCTCATGCGAGCACGAAACCCAGAGGTTCTTTTGCGTTTGCGACTGGTGCCGCCTAAAGTTCGTTTTGTCATTGTTCGCGTCTCCCGCAGTTCCCCATTAGAGGCTCTAAAAAGCCACAGCTTCTAACTATACCATTCCTCAGGCTCATCAAAGCACATTCATTCGTATCCTTTGATGAGCCCACGATCGCCAGCAACAGGTGAAGCAGTGCTCAGGCTAGTTGTTGTCGATAGAAATAACCCAGGTACCGATGTAGCGGAGGAGTGGTGTATCGCCAGGCGATAGCACCTGGCAGTTGAAATAGTACACGCCCGAATTGGGATTGCGCACGTTAGCAAGCTGAATTTCGACGCTGCTGCCTGCCGGGACGGGATCAGTCGGGAAAATCTCGATGAAGTTGTTTTCCTTGTTCCAATTCACTTCTTGAAGCGGCACTGATTTGTTCTTCACGATTACTTCGACATCCTTCGTGTCGAATTGGCCTTTGAAGTAATCGGGATAGGCGATGGAAAACTGAGCCACTGCCAGCTTCATTTTTTTGGCAGGAATTCTCAAACGGTAGCGCTCACCGCTCACTCCAGCTCTGCCGCCAAAATCTAGGCGGTAGTTCAGGTTGTCTTCACCTTTAACACCACCAAAAATGGTTAGTCCAGGTAACCCCTGGGCAGCACTCAGCAGTGGAAGCCCTGCAACCAGGAGGCCTGCGATCGCCAGCCCAGAGACGGCGCGTTTAACAAAGGATCTAGGAAACATAGTCGGATTACTCAATTGGCAGAGATTAGTAAACGTTCGTTGATCTTCACGCTACACAGACTGTATCAGGATTGGTGAGTCAGATCACTCATGGCACCGATCAGCTTTAACGATCTGGATTCTAGATTCTAGAACCTAAAGTCCTGTTTTTCAGAGTAGAGGCAAATAAGGTCAAGGGCAAACAGCGTTCGCAGTCGCCTCGTCCGTCAGTGGAGCAAAGCTAGACCGGCAATTGTGGCCCGCTACCCTTGTTCGTAACACCTCTTGATGAGCCCGCTTTGAAGACCGTCGTAGCCGCTAAAGGGGCATCAAGCTAACGGACGGTGAAACTCGACAAAAAGTGCCCTACAGTTGATCGAGCATAGGGTTTCTCTAGCCTTTAGTGCCTGCTGAGGACAAGACAAAGCCAAGCGCCCCATCTGGCTTGATGTAAGGTTTGAGTTGCTGGTAGCTGAAAAAGTATCTGCCCGCTGGCTCCAGCGCTTTCATCACGTGGGGGAAGTCAAAATCGTAGCGAAACGTGATTCCTTGATCGCTAATCGAGAAACTATTCAGATTTCTGATTTGAAAGCGTTGCTTGCTAAGCTGATCGCGAAGATCGGCTCCCTCCTTGTCGCCGTTTGCGATCGCCTCCTTCATTTCAGCCTGCATGGCTTTGTTGACCATCACCGCGATCGTGCCAAACGCTTGCATCTTAAAGACATCCGTCGCTCTCAGCACCTTGCCTGTTTTCAAACTCACCAGCCGATGTTTTTCATAGGTACTGGGATAGGCGCCCACGCCGCTAATCGTAAAGGTCACATCCAGTAAGGAGTTCTGGTTGTAGTTCACCGCATAATCAATTTCGCTCAGCCACCAGCTTTCTAGAAACTCTGTGCGCAATTCTTCCAGGGACTGCCCAAAAACGCTTTTGAGGCTGACCGCTGACTGGATATTTTGCAACAGTGCCTGATCGGCCAGACCCGTCACCTGCGGATATTTGATAGTGGCTTCTTTGTAATTTGGATACTCCTGCCCCTTTTTGCCACGGATCAACGTCACCGTTTTGGTTTCAAGCCGGACGCGATCGTTGGAGGGTGGTTTTGGCGACAGAGAAACCCGATCGATCGCTACTGCTCCTAACGCCATTTCAAGTGGATTGGTAGAAGATAGCCCGTGAGCGTTCAATGGCAAAAGGCTGCCCAGCAGCACTTGCCCCCCAGCCATGAGCAGCACAAAGAAGAGAGAAAATTTCATACGAACAGAGCTTTAAGAAATCAGATTAAGTTTCAACCGATGGACGTAGGAACAGGCGCAGAAACAAAGTACCAGTCAACCACGAATTCTGTCTGTTAGCGGCATAGCAGTGCCATGCTGCTACGCTGGAAGACAATTTGCTCGCAAAGCCCTTACTAGCTCCGCCAACTTAGCCTTTGTTCAATGCTTTTTAGTCGCCGATCACCTATCACTCACTAACAGCTATCATCCTATTCTGCTTCCCCGACCAGTGTAAACGCAGCCCAATCTCTGGGATTCGGGTATTGCTTCAGCGTAGCCAACATGGCTTGTCGGAGTGCTTGCGCTTTGTCGGGCGATCGGTTGAGGTTTTGGTAAAACGCCCGCATGAGAAACGCGGTCGAGGCGTCGGGCACGGCCCAGAGAGACACAATCAGGCTAGGAACACCCGCCGCAATAAACGATCGCGACAGACCGATGACGCCATCGCCCGTCAACCGTCCTCGTCCCGTATCACAAGCACTAAGGACGACCAGTGACGCGTTTAGGTTCAGATCCAGAATTTCGTCGGCAGTGAGCAGTCCATTATCTTTGCCAGAAGGCGCTAGCGCGATCGCGCCCGGTATGCCCAAGCCCTTGAAATCCTCCAGTAGCCCATGTGTCGCCAGATGAATGATGCGATTCTGGGGCATCTGCCGGACGATCGCCACTTTGGTTGCCCGATCGCCGGTAATGGCTTGCGTCCCTAATAAAGGCGCGATCGCCGTTGCCTCTAATGCTGCCCCCGGTAAACTCGCTAACTGTTCTGCTCGCTCACCATTTTGAGCCGAGAGAAACGGCATCGTCGGATTGCCAACAACTAACGCACGCGCTCGTTTTCTCCCCTCACTCCTCACACCTCTCCCCTCTCCTCTCACTCTCTGTTGATGCGTTAAGGCCAATACCTGAATCGATGGTGCAGTCAGGATGGTGTGACGCTCAATGAGATACTTACCAGAGGGATCTTGCAAGGCAGCGAAGGGCACCAGAAAAAGCGATCGCTGTGGGATAAAAGTGACACGGGCGTTGGGATCGTTGGGTAACACATCAGCGATCGGTTCAATGAGCAGGTTGTAGAGCTGCTGTGATTGGCTTTGTTTGGTTGCCCGCGTAGCGGCACTTGCCCTCAGACCTAAGTCCAAACCGCGACTTCTGACACCGATACGTTCCCGATCGATCGCCACCAGGGTTTCTAGTGAAGCGCCTGCTTTGTCCAAAGGCCTGAGGTCAACTTGGCGGAAAGTAATATTGCCACTCGGTGCGATCACCCAGATGTAAAGCTCTACCTCACGGGGCTTCACTTTCCCATCCGCCAAACTGTCTTCGTAGAGGATGGAATATTGCACCAGCGTTGAGTTTTGGGCTTGAGCAATTTGCTTGATCTGAGCCAGCGTCGGCGGCTGAACTGTGGCTGAGGAGGCCGTTGAGCGGCTGTCCGCGCCGGACAAGCGTCGTGCCAACAGTTGCACAAAGGCTCGTGCTCGACCCCGTTCCGCAATTTCCAAGGCAGTATCGGTTTTTTTCTGCGCCACCAGCACGCGTTGCAAAAGGCGATAGGTACGCGCTTGCTGATCGAACAGCGAAATCTGATTGCGATCGTTGTTACCCAGGTTTGCCCGCAGCGATTCCCAGGTCTTTAGCCCTGCCAGCAAGGTTGTTTCTGCGTCTGCAAACTGCTTTGTCTGAAAGAGCGTATTCCCTAAATTGTTGAGCACCAGGCCTTCGGTTGCCGGGTCTTGGATGGCACGAGCGATCGCCAACGCTTGCCGATAAGCCGCGATCGCCTGACCAAACTGCCCCTGCTCGTCATATTCCACACCCAGGTTTGCCAAAATCGTGCTTTCCCCCGCTTTGTCGTTGGTTTGACGGGCCAGCACTAAGGCCTGCTGGTGATAGTCGATCGCCTTGGCGTACTGACCCATTGAGCGATACACATTGCCCAGGTTGGTGAGCGAAATCTCGGCACTGTTGGCATCGTTGGTCGCTCGCGCTGTGGTCAAACGCTTCTCGTGATACTCGATCGCGTTTGGAAACGCTTGTAAGACGTAATAAAGATTGCCTAACTTGGTCAGGAAAGAGGCTTCAACCGATGGATTCTGAATGGCTCTAGCGATCGCTAATCCCTTAAAGGCATCTTCGATCGCCCTGGCATAATCGCCCAGGTCATAGTAAATGTTGCTGCGGTTGCCCAGCGATTGCGCCTCGCCTAGACGATCCTGAATCTGTCGCGAGATCGTCAACCTTTGATCCAAAGAAGCGATCGCCTGACCATAGTTGCCCAGCGCGTAGTAGTTATTACCCAGATTATTAAGTGCGGCTGCCTCACCCAGACGATCGTTTAGGCTACGCGCGATCGTCAATTGCTGCTGCGAATAGGCGATCGATTTCGTTTGATTGCTCAGGCTGTAGTAGATCACGCCTAAGCTGCCGAGACTATTTGCCTCTAGCTGGCGATCGTTCAGCTCACGCGCGATCGCAATGGTTTGTTCATACGCAGCGATCGCGCCAGGATAATCGCCTTTATTGTAAGCAATCTCAGCCAGGTTGCCGATCGTTTGCCCTTCGCCCTGACGATCTTTAACCTCCCGATAGAGCGCCAACGCTTGCTGATAATAGGCCGTTGCTTTGGCAGCATCACCCAAATTGACGGTAATTACGCCCAAATTGCCCAGTGCCGCCGCTTCTCCTGCCCGATCGCGCCCCTTTTGCGCCAGTGCGAGGCTTTGCTGGTAATACGCTGTTGCCTGAGGGTAAGCGGTCATCACGTAGTAGGCATTGCCTAAATTCCGCAGCGTTTTCACAATCTTGGGCTGATCGGCTAACGCTTGATAGAGGGTCAATGCCTGCTGAAGGGTGGCGATCGCTTCGGTTGGTTGCCCGGTGCGATACTGTTGCATGCCTTGCTCTAGCAGTTGATCCGCTTGAGCTTGACGGGTGTCTGTAGCTTGAGTGCGAGTCGCGGAGGGCGCAACCGGAGAGGAGCCCGCTTTGGCTGGCAGCAAAACTGTCTGGCAAAGTGCAGTCACACTTAGACTCAAAACAAGCCGAGCCAAAAGCCGTCGGTACCTTTGCATAGCCTCTTACCACCGCTCAACGGAACCTGGACATCAAGCACATCATAGCCACCGATCGCACGCGCTGTAAGGCCTTGCTGCTGCGAGAGATGCCTTTTGTGGGGGTGTTTTGCGTTTCTTCTTTGTCACGGGCCACACCGCTGCTATAGCAACAGTGATTCACGAATCAGCCTCAGCTTCAGCAACCGTTACGTAACCTTGATGAAGGAGTTGTGAATACGCGATCGCTCTTTGAGGTGTTGGGGGAACTTTAGAGATAGCCCCTCTACCCCTCACACTCGCCCCCAGTGACTCTGTCCCATGAGAACGCAGTCGAAGAAGACGATCATTCACCCTGGCAAGCAGCCGTTGGCAGAAGCCATCCAAGAATTTTGGGACTACCGAGATTTGCTCTGGATGCTTACGATGCGTCAGGTCAGCGTTCGCTATAAGCAAACGGCTATTGGTATCGTCTGGGTTTTGCTACAACCATTAGCAGCGATGGCAATTTTTACCATCATCTTTGGCTACTTTGCCAAGCTGGCTACGGATGGCTTGCCCTACGCAATTTTTGTTTACTCCGCGCTGGTATTGTGGACGCTTTTCTCAGAAGGACTATCACGGGCGGGCACTAGCCTCATTGCAGACGAGAAGCTGATCACAAAAGTTTATTTCCCTCGCCTCATTATTCCTCTTGCGGCGGTTGGCTCTGCCTGGATTGACTTTGCGATCGCGTTAGTGGTGTTGCTGCCGCTGACGTACCTGTATGGTCTGAGACCGACCTGGAGTTTGCTGCTGCTGCCGATCGCCATGTTGGTCACAATGGTGCTGTCGGCAGGTGTGGGGATGCTGCTGGCGGCGCTTAATGTGAAGTATCGAGACTTTCAATACACGGTACCGTTTCTGATTCAAATCTGGCTGTATGCGTCGCCAGTGGTTTACTCCAGTAGTATTGTGCCAGAGTCAATCCGCCCGTTTTATTACTTGAACCCAATGGCTGGGTTGATCGAGCTCTCCCGGTTTGCAGTCACCGGGCAGGGTAGCATCCCCTGGATGGGTTTGGGGCTGTCGGTGGGAGTGGCGATCGCCTTTTTCCTGCTTGGCTCCACGGTTTTCCGGCACATTGAGCGTAGCTTTGCAGATGTTATCTAAAGCAGGTATGGAACCCATCATTGCAGTCAAAGGACTGGGGAAAGCCTACCAGATCCGCACTGGGGAAAAGAAGCGCTATCACACGTTGCGGGATGACTTGTTTGAGAGTGCGCGGGGCTTGATACAGGGAACGTGGGGACGCCTCGCTGGCGGTAAGGCTGCGCCAACGCGCACTGAGGAATTTTGGGCGCTGAAGGATATCAATCTGGAGATCTATCCTGGTGAGGTGGTTGGCATTATTGGTCGCAATGGCGCAGGCAAAAGCACGCTGCTAAAAATTCTCTCGCGGGTTGTTCAGCCTACAACTGGGGAAGCGGTTTTGTATGGGCGGATTGCCTCTCTGCTAGAAGTTGGCACGGGCTTTCACCCAGAACTGACCGGGCGGGAAAACATTTTTATGAGCGGTGTTGTGTTGGGCATGAAGCAAGCTGAAGTCAGGCGTAAGTTTGACGAAATTGTGGCGTTTGCTGAAGTCGAAAAGTTTTTGGATACGCCTGTCAAACGCTATTCCTCTGGGATGTATGTACGACTGGCGTTTGCCGTTGCTGCCCATTTGGAGCCCGATATTTTGCTGGTCGATGAAGTGCTGGCGGTAGGGGATGCCGCGTTTCAGAGAAAATGTTTGGGCAAGATGGAAGATGTGGCAAAAAATCAGGGACGAACGGTTTTATTTGTCAGCCATAATATGGGAATTGTCACCCAACTTTGTACACGGGGTATTTATCTCAAACAAGGACAAATTTCTGAAACTGGTGACATCAATTCTGTTGTTTCAAGCTATCTCTTGTCTGATGTTGCCAATGATGCTTCAAGGACACTGCACCCATCAGGTTTAGATGAGCAAGACAAAAAAGCAATCTTCTTTAGAACGATTCAAATTAAAAATCAAGAAGGTGAATTAAGTTCAGAATTTGATGTTCGTTATCCGTTTTATATCCATTTAACCTATGAAGTCGCACAATCACTGAAGAATGCGGAACTTTCGCTTCGTATTGACACAGATGACGGCAGACCAGTCTTTACAACTCATCAATCAGACTGTAATACTGAGTGCCTTAATTTTAGAGAAATTGGTGTTCACGATACAAACATCAAAATCCCTGCCATGTTTCTAATGCCGGGTGCCTATTTAGTCACGATCGGAGCCCATGAGCCAATGGTGCAGGTCTATGATTCGCATGAAAATCTGATTCATTTTAGAGTGATTGAAACTGGAACCAAGTTGGCAAAATACCAACAACATCAGAAATCAGGGGTTGTTATGATTGACTTACCCTGGCAGCAAGATTGACAAGGCATTCTATAGATAAGTAATTTGAGATGAAAATTTATAGCCCTCTCACTGGCTCTGATGATGTTACGTTACTGAAAACAATTCAGTCAGAACAACTTGTTCGTGATTGGGCAAGAGACTTTCAGATCGATATAACTGAAGAATTGCATGGAAACAAAGAAATTTATCTCTACAAATGCAATCAAACTCAGTTAAAGTTTTTCACGCCATCTAATATAGCAGGTTCAGGTGAACTATATAAAAAATTACAGCGAACTAGTCATTATTACATGCCCGATCGCTGGGAACATAAAATAGCCCTAAAGGATTTATCAGATTGCCAGAAGGTTATCGAAATCGGTTCTGCATGGGGATATTTTGTTAAATCAGGGCGTGAAATAGGTCTAGAAATTCGAGGCATTGAGTTAAATGAAGCGGCTGCTTTGTTTGCTCAAGGTCAAAATATTCCTATTGAGCGTTTAGATTTGAGGGAAGCAGCAATCTTGTACAAAGAATCACTAGATGCAGTTTGTAGTTTCCAGGTGCTTGAGCACGTAACAAACCCCAAAGATTTCATCGATTGGTCATTGCAGATGCTAAAGCCAGGAGGGAAGTTAATCTGTTGTGTACCAAATTCAGACAGTTTTCTCAAATACCAGTACAACTTATTAGACTTACCTCCTCACCACATGACTTTGTGGTCTGCCGGTTCCTTTAAATCATTAGAATCTCTTTTCCCAATCAAACTGGAAAAAACTGTTATTGAGCCATTAGCTCCTTATCATACGGAAGGCTATTTGAGTGCTTATCGTGACCATCTTCGCAGCAAACACCCTACCGGTAAAGTCTTTCTTAATCGGTTTACCCTCCCTGTATTTAGAAAGATTCTTAATGCTGGAGTAAGTTTTTTTTTGACAGGCCAAAGCTTGTATGTGCAGTTCCGGAAAATCTGATGAAATATCTTAATCTTGGTTGCGGTCGTCGATTTCACTCTGATTGGACAAATATTGATTTTACTTCGACAGCTAAAGACGTTATTGCTCATGACTTGGGTCAGAGCATTCCTTTTCCTGAAAATTCATTTGATGTAGTCTACCATTCCCATTTGTTAGAACATTTCTCAAAGCAGGCAGCTAAAGCATTTATCAAAGAATGTTGTCGTGTTTTACGTCCTGATGGCATTCTAAGGGTCGCAGTTCCCGATTTAGAGCAAATTGCTCACAGCTATTTAGCAGCACTAGAACTTGCACTTTCTGGTAGTCATGAAGGGGCTGCTAACTATGACTGGATACTATTAGAAATGTATGATCAGACTGCCAGAAATAAAGCAGGCGGAGAGATGCTTTATTATCTTCATCAAGAAAATATTCCAAATGTGGAGTATGTAATTAAACGCTGTAATAGCGAAATAAAGACGATTATTGAAATGGGGCAACGGCAGCGTGATTTGGATTCTTATCCTAAGAACTTTAAAGGGCAATTCAGATCTTTATTGAAGCCGTTTTATTACTTCTTCCGCTATCCAAAATACCGTCGTGATCTTCTGCTTAAAATGCTTTTAGGTCAGGAGTTCAGTGCTCTAGAGATTGGGCGTTTTCGTCAAAGTGGCGAAGTTCATTATTGGATGTACGATCGCTACTCTTTATCCCTTCTTTTGAGGCAATGTGGCTTAGAGAGTATCATGCAGAGAACTGCAACTGAAAGCTACATTCCAAACTGGTCTGACTGGCATCTTGATACTGAACCAGATGGCACTACTTATAAGCCTGATTCGCTTTTTGTAGAAGCTATTAAACCAACAAATTTCTCTTTATGTGCGGCATTGTAGGACTAATTGGCCACTGGGCACCGGAGCTTTTGGGTCAACTGAACCAGAGCCTCTACCATCGTGGCCCTGATGATGGAGGCGAGTACCGTGATCAGCAGGGAGGTGTAGCGCTGGCAATGCGACGGTTAAGCATTCTGGACTTGTCGGGTGGGCATCAACCCATGAGCAACCACGACGGTTCGGTTTGGATTGTGTTTAACGGTGAGATTTACAATGCGCCCGAACTGCGATCGCGGTTAGAAGCAAAGGGCGTCCACTTCAAAACCTCCCATTCCGATACAGAATGCCTGCTGCACCTCTACGAAGCCTACGGTGAAGCCATGCTGGCGGAACTCAATGGCATGTTTGCGTTTGTGATTTATGACCGAGAGCGCAAGCAGATTTTTGGAGCCCGCGATCGCTTTGGCATCAAGCCGCTTTATTACACCCAAACTGCCAATCACTTTGCCTTTGCTTCTGAACTCAAAACCCTGTTGCAGTTGCCGACCGTTGAACGGCACCTCAACCTCCAAAGCCTTTACCATTACCTCAGTCTGCGCTATATTCCCGGTGCCGATTCCATTTTCAAGGGCATTCAGCGCCTACCGCCCGCGCATTCCTTTCGCTACCGCCTGGAGCCGCAAGACTTTACCATTGAGCGCTACTGGCAACCTGACCCCAGCCCTACCGAAACGCATTCCATTG
This sequence comes from Stenomitos frigidus ULC18, assembly GCF_003003795.1. Lineage (GTDB taxonomy): Bacteria > Cyanobacteriota > Cyanobacteriia > Leptolyngbyales > Leptolyngbyaceae > Stenomitos > Stenomitos frigidus_A. The sequence continues at coordinate 22,927 of NZ_PVWK01000117.1, forward strand.
CCGAATGGAGCGAGATGATTCGCCATGAACTCAGGGGAGCCGTCAAGCGTTGGGCACTGAGCGATGTGCCGATCGGGTGTTCTCTGTCGGGTGGCATCGATTCAACGGCGATCGTCGGCTTGTTGGCAGAAGCGGGCTATGAACGACTCTCTACTTACTCCCTCGGCTTCCAAAAGGCTGAAGAAGCAGACTGGAATGAACTGCCCCTGGCACGTCAGATGGCCGAACGATGGGGCACTCAGCACTATGAGCTTCTCCTCACACCCGATGACTTGCTGCGAGATCTGGTGCGCATGGTCTGGTCTCTCGATGAACCCTATGGTGGCGGTTTGCCCTCCTGGTATATCTTCCAGTTTATGAGCCGGGATGTGAAAGTCGGCTTAACGGGAACGGGTGGAGACGAGTTGTTTGGTAATTATGGCAAATGGTGTCATTACGAGAATCGGTTATCCAGATTGGGCCACCCGTTACACAGCATGCGCGATCGCATCAAGCGATCGGCGTCGCACCTGCCAGAGTTGCTGCTTGGGGCTGACCGCAAAAAACGTTGGTTGGAGTATTACCGAACATTCCGCTTTCCAATGGATGCTTACTTCCTCTATTTCAGCGATGCCACCAAACGTCGCTATTTATCGGAGGTGAGCGGCATAACAGACACAGCAGACTGGCTACAAACTCTCTATCAAACCAGTGGGGCCACCGAAATCCGCAATGGAACGGCTCTGGTAGACCTTCAAACTCAGTTGCCGGAAGAATTTTTGCTGATGACCGATCGCTTCTCAATGGCGCACTCCCTGGAGGCAAGAGTACCGTTCCTGGATGCCCAATTGGTCGATCGGGTACTCAGCATTCCAACCAGCCTTCGTACTCACCCCAACGACCTGAAATACCTGCTGAAACAGGCTGTCAGCGACCTCCTACCCGCGCCGCTGTTGACGGCACGTAAGCGCGGCTTCATCATTCCCGATACCCTTTGGCTGCGGGACAAATTGCGCCCCCTGGTCGAACGCTTGCTGGCACCCGATCGCCTCGCGCGACAGGGCATTCTTCGACCAGAAATCTACTCGCGCTTTGTACAACCTCATTTGAGCGGGAAGGCCGATTACACCGGACAAGTCTGGACATTGCTGATGTTCCAACTTTGGCATGTAGTATTTATTGAGCAAGCCTCCGTTGAAGCTCCTAGTTTCTCCTGGCAAGATTTGGTGTAATAGTCATGGGAAACTCAGTCCTTCATCTAAACTTTGCCGATAATGACGGCGGCGCAGCGCGATCGGCCTATAAAATCCACTCTGGTTTGCGGCACCTGGGTTGGAACTCACACATGCTGGTTCGTAAACAGATCACGAACGATCGGGATGTGGATGATATTCAAAAGCACCAGTCCTGGTTGTGGTTTGGTGATGCGCTGAGCCGTAAACTACTGGATCGCCAACTGTGTCTAGAGAACTGGTATTACCCTTCCTCCAGCGCATTAGCCCAGCACCCGTGGTTTCAGTCAGCCGATGTGGTGCAGCTTTACAACCTGCATCCTCATTTCTTCAGCCATCGCATGCTGCCTCAACTGAGCCGCCAAAAGCCTGTGGTATGGCGGCTACCAGATATGTGGGCTTTCACCGGGCACTGCACTTACTCTTATGAGTGCGATCGCTGGCAAACAGGCTGTGGGCACTGTCCTCATCTAGACTCATATCCGCCTTTGAAGCACGATACAACGGCCTTCCTCTGGCGTGAGAAACAGCGGATGTATCATCGCTCCCAATTGGCGATCGTGGTGACAAACCGCTGGATGGAAAGCCTGCTACAGAAGAGTCCCTTACTGTCCCATTTGCCAATCCATCGCATTCCCAACGGAGTGAACACGGATGTCTTTTACCCCATTCCCAAAGTGGATGCCCGTGCAGCTCTCAACCTTCCACTCGATGCCAATGTGGTTTTGTTTGCGGCTGCGAATACAACCGAAGTGCGCAAGGGGTGCGACTATGTGCTGCCTGTGATGCAAAACCTTGCAGCCGCCAATGTCCCGGCTTTAGTGCTGGTCGTGCTGGGGCAGGACTCAGAAACGTGGCAAGATGGTTCCGGCTATCACACCGTTCGTTTGGAAAGCACTGACAGCGATCGCGCCCTCGCAATGGCTTACTCAGCCGCAGACGTTTTCTTACATCCTGCCCTGGTGGAAAATTTTCCGAACACGATCTTGGAGAGTATGGCATGTGGCACCCCTTGTGTTGCCTTTGACGTTGGCGGCGTTGGCGATATTCTGCAATCTCACAAAACAGGCTATCTTGCTGCCTACCGGAACACAGACGATTTGGTGAAAGGAACCTTCCAATTGCTGACTGACGCGGAGCAACGATTGCACATGAGCGACGCGTGCCGACAGTTGATTGAAACAGAATATAATTTGGAGCTTCAAGCCAAACGCTTTGCCCAAGTGTATGAAACCGTGATTGCTCAAGCCAAACCATGACTAGCGCTGCACTCCACTCTATCTATATCCTGATTCCAGTGCACAACCGGAAAAGCACGACGCTGCACTGCTTAAGCGAACTCGATCGCTTAGGTGATCTCCAGCGCTACACCGTTGTGGTCATTGATGATAGTTCGACGGATGGCACCGCAGCCGCTATCCAATCGCTCTATCCGACCGTGAAGGTACTTAATGGCGATGGCACGTTGTGGTGGACGGGAGCGATTAGAAAAGGGATGGAATATGCCTATGAACAGGGGGCAGCCGCCTTTATCTGGCTCAACGATGATACGCTGCCGACGATGGGATGCCTTGCCATGATCGTCGCTGAATGTACCCACAATCCCAACACCATTGTTTCGGCTCAGTGCTATGCGTCAGGGACGTTAGAGCAACCAACCTATGGCGGTCAAACGAAAGCCTTGCTGTCTGTTGAGCTGTTCCATACGCCGCGTGGTCAGACGATCGCCTGTGATTGCCTGAGCGGAAATCTGGTGTGTCTGCCTCGTTCCGTTGTGGAAACGATTGGCTATCCACCCAGCGATCGCTTACCCCATTGCCTTGCAGATATTGTCTACACCTGGGAAGCCAAAAAAGCTGGCTATCACCTGAAAGTCTTGGGGGATGCCACTGCCGTGTGTGCCTTCAATCCACTCGAAGAAGGTTGGGCGTCCAGTGCAATTCCGATGACCAAACGCTGGTCGTTGCTCACGTCTCCCAAATCCAATCTGTACCCTTCTGCCTACTGGCATTACTGCACCAGTTTCTATGGCAGCTTGGCGTTCATTCCCTTCGCTCAGGTGTATTTGCGTCTCATCCTGTTTACGATCGCCCGCTGGCTGCTACCACTCCATTGGCTCCAAACGATGAAAGGATGGAAGCAAAAAGTTCTCTCCTAATCCGCCTCAATTCTAACGATACAGCTATGACTTTACGGCAGTCGGTGTTTATTCTCATTCCGGCTTACAACCGCAAAACCATCACCTTACAGTGCTTAGAAACGCTGAAGGAAAATGGCGACCTGGGACGCTATCAAGTTGTCGTGATCGATGATGGTTCCACCGATGGCACAGGGCAAGCTATTCAGACTGCCTATCCCGATGTCACGGTCTTGGAAGGCGATGGCAATTTGTGGTGGACGGGTGCGATCGTTCAGGGGATGGTGTATGCCAGCCAACAAGGGGCGGCATTGATAATCTGGCTGAATGATGACTGCACGCCCTCTCCCGGTGCGCTCTCTCAGTTGGTTACATTTTGGCAGACGCATCCTCAGTCGATCGTGGGAGCCGCCTGCTATAACCTGGAAGACAACACACTTCATGCCACTGGTGCACAGGGACGTAAACGGATGGCAGCTAAACCAGGTGAGATGATCGCGGTGGATGAAATGAGTGGGCATTGTGTGGGCATTCCGATCGCAGTTGTGCAGCAAATCGGCTTACCCGATGTCTACCGTTTTCCGCACTACCATGGCGATAGTATGTACATCCTCAAGGCAACTCGTGCTAGCTTTCCGGCTTACATTCTGGGTGATGCCAAAATTTATCATGCAGGCGTTATTAAAGCCAAACTGGAGGATTTTCTCGATCAGTCAGGTTCCCAGCGATCGTGCCTTCATCATCTCAGCACCGTTTTTTGTCACAAAAAATCGTTTTATTTCTTGCCCACCCAATGCTTTTATTACCTGCAAAAGTACGGTGCAGTTGCCGGTTGTTTGATTTTCTTGGCAAAGGTTACGCAATGGTCAATACGATTCATCCAACTGGGTTTACGGCAACCCATTAGCCGTGTGATGCAATGAAGTTGCTTTATACGCTTACTGCTTATCCGCCCAGCGTCGGTGGTGCCCAAATCCACCAGCACTCCCTAGCACAGCAGTTGCACTTACGGCATTCCGTACAGGTTGTGAGTCATTGGGATGCTAATCGCACCGATTGGCTGTTGGGCACAACGCTGCGGGCACCTGCAACAAGCCGAGATTATGCGATCGACGACATTCCGGTACATCGTTTGGGGCTATCTGTTCGAGAAAAAATCAGGTTAGCTCCTTATATACCGCTGTATTACCCGCTGATGCAGGTGGCGTTACCACCGATCGCCAACCTTCTGGAAACACACATTGCTCCCTTTGCCGCTAAGGCTGACGTGATCCATAACATTCGCATTGGGCGAGAGGGCTTGAGTTATGCGTCCTATCAAGCTGCACAACGATACGATCGTCCGTTTGTGTTGACGCCAGTACACCATCCCCGCTGGGTTGGCTGGCGCTACCGTGCCTATCTAAAGCTTTACCAGATGGCAGATGCCGTGATTGCTCTCACTCAGGCTGAGAAGCAAATTTTGATGGGGCTGGGTGTGGGTGAAGAACGCATTACTGTAACAGGCGTTGGCCCTGTACTAGCACCCACTGCTGATCCGATCGCCTTTCTCAAGCACTACAGTCTGGAGGGGCCGATCGTTCTCTTCTTGGGACAGCACTATCCGTACAAGGGCTACCAGCAGATGCTTCAAGCCGCTCCTTTAGTGTGGCAAACGGTACCAGAGGCGCAGTTTGTTTTCATGGGGCCGCCTGTCGCCGATTCGGAGCAAGCCTTTGCTCAAGTGAGCGATCGTCGGATTCATCGCTTAGGCAACGTTGATTTACAAACCAAAACCGATGCCCTGGCTGCCTGTACTCTGGTCTGTGTCCCCTCCAGTCAAGAAAGCTTTGGCGGCATTTACACCGAAGCCTGGAATTTCGGTAAGCCTGTCATTGGTTGCGATATTCCAGCCGTCGCGGAAGTCATCAGCGATGGCAGCGATGGCTTACTGACAACGCAAGAGCCCGACCAGATCGCCGATCGGCTGCTTGCTCTTTTGCTGCATCCTACTGACGCGATCGCGATGGGAGCCGCCGGGAAACACAAAGTCGAGTCACGCTTTACCTGGGAAAAAGTTGCTGAGCAGGTCGAGGAGGTGTATCGGAAGGTGATCAGTGGCTAGGGATTGGGAGGCGGGGGAGGTGGCGAGGTGAAGAGGTGGGGTGGTGGGGTGGTGAGGAAGGGAGCAAGGGGAATAAAGGGATTAGTAAGGACCGGACTCAAAACTCAGAACTCAAAACTCTCCAGCGGCGAAACTCAAAATTCAAAACTCAAAACTCAAAACTTTCCATGTCTTCTACCCTTCCGTCCCGCTTCATCCTGAATACTCGCGTTGATGCGACAAGCTACGAGGATGCGTGCGATCGCATTCAGACCTGGGCAAGCGCAAAAACGTCTTGTTACATCGTGGCAGCGAATGTGCATGTGGTGATGACTGGCTACTGGCAGCGATCATTCCAGCGTATGATCAATGGTGCTGCTTTGGTGACGCCAGATGGAATGCCCCTGGTGATTGGCTTACGGCTTTTAGGCATGAAGCACCAGACACGGGTCTACGGTCCCGATTTAATGCTGGCTTGGTGCGATCGGGCAACGCAACTTGGCACGCCGATTTACCTTTACGGCGGCACACCATCGATGCTGGACGCACTGCAACAAACCCTCAAAGAACGCGTTCCGGAGCTGATGATCGCGGGCTGCCATGCGCCGCCGTTTCGTCCCCTGACACCAGAGGAGGAGCAGGCGGATCGCGATCGCATCCATGCCACTGGTGCGCCTGTCGTCTTTGTTGGTCTGGGCTGTCCCAAGCAGGAAGAATGGATGGTACGACAGCAGGGCAACTTGCAAGCCGTCATGATTGGCGTGGGGGCTGCGTTTAGCTTTCATAGCGGCGAGGTGTTGCAGGCACCGCGCTGGATGATGGCATGGAGTTTGGAATGGCTCTATCGTTTCATGATGGAACCCAAACGCTTATGGCAGCGCTATCTAGTTAACAACCCTGCGTTTGTCGTTCTCTTTGGTTGGCAGCTTTTAAAGGCACGGCTATGCCATCACCGCAAAAGCAATTTGTAAAAGCGCATGGAGTGGGAGACTGGTGGAGGAAGCGGCAGAAACCTGAACGGTAGCGATAACTTTTGGTACGCTTTGCGGAATACTCAACGTATTGCCCTGCAAGCCTGCTGCTGACTTCAGTACAGATTGCCTTCTCACGAGCCTCTCTGCAATGGATCTACCTCCTGGTGCAGCGTACCCCAAAGCGACTGACATCCGTGCCCCTCGTGGGTTAGATTGGCGCAAAAGCTTCCGTTGGCGCTGGCATAGCGCGATCGTGCTGCTCTTGTGCGATGTGGCGGCACTGGCGATCGCTGGACGCCTAGCGGCACACCTCAACCAGTTTTACGCACCGCTACCGCCACCACTTGTCTTGGGCACCTGGGTGGGATTGCCAGGTTTGTTCTGGATCTTGATGACGGTCACGCTGTTATTGTTTGCACGCAGTGGCTTATATAGTGCCTCTAGTCAGTGGAAAAACTATGTGCGCTCTGGGCAACTGGTGAGCACCGTTTATCTAGCAGCCCTGCTTCTGGGCTATTTTTATGATCCAAAACTGGCGCCACCGCGATCGCTGGTGATTACTGCCTGGCTGGGTAGCGTTAGTTTGGTGATTGGCTTTCGGCTACTGGCAAGTCTGATGCTTAAGCAGTTTGAACAGGCTCAAACAACCGTCTTTTTACTGGCACGTGCAGAGCGACTGGCAACGCTGGCTCACGTACTAAAGCGACGATCGCGCTATCAGATTGTGGGGACTGCCCTTGCTGCCACGACCAGCACGGCTGAAACAATTCAAGCGATCCTGCGTTCTGGCGCACAGGAAGTATTGGCAGAAAGTCTGCCGCAGACTGAACTGGCATCGGGGCTTTACTGGCAGTTACGTCGTGCTGGCATTACGCTGCGGCTGATTCCGTCTAGCGTCGAGATGCTGCATCGAAGGGGTGTCCCAGAAATTGTAGCGGGCATCCCCACATTGCGTATGGAGGCCACCTTGCTGGGCGGCTGGGATTATCGCCTGAAACGGTGGTTTGATTGTCTGGGCGCGTTGGTCGGCTTGATACTGCTCTCACCCTTGTTTTTGGCAGTGGCGATCGTCATTAAACTGTCGTCACCTGGCGCGGTTTTCTTCTGTCAGGAACGCATGGGACTCCACGGCCGCGTCTTTCAGATGTGGAAATTTCGCACAATGGTGCCGGACGCCGCGGCCCTGCAAGCCGACTTGGAACAGCAGAATGAAGCAGGCGATGGTGTCATGTTCAAAATCAGGCACGATCCACGGATTACAGCGATCGGGCATTTTCTTCGGCGCACCAGCATTGATGAACTGCCCCAACTGTTTAATGTGCTGCTGGGGCAAATGAGCCTGGTAGGGCCACGCCCACTACCACTGCGAGATGTCGAGCGCTTCGACCCCTGGCATCACACGCGTCATCAGGTGCTACCTGGCATCACGGGGCTCTGGCAAATTTCTGGGCGATCGTCCCTCGATGCTTTCAATGATGCGGCTCGGCTGGATCTGTACTACATCGACAACTGGTCGCTCAACCTGGATCTTGAAATTTTGCTGGAAACCGTCAAAATCGTTGTTTGCGGTAAAGGCGCTTACTGACGCTGAAGGGTAAAAACTCACTAAAAAACGGCTGCTAGAGTCCCTTGACGGTTCAGCTAGCAGCCGTTTTTGATCATGGGCGGGGCGAGACTCGAACTCGCAAGCCTTTCGGCGCCGCATTTTGAGTGCGGTGCGTCTACCAATTCCGCCATCCGCCCATGTATTTGTCTAATCATTATACTGGATTGGGCAACTTTGGAGAAGCTCCTGATACTTTTGATTGCTTGCCAAATGAGGAAAAAGTCCCAAATTGGCAGAAAAGCGATCGAAAGCTAGGACATCCAGCAGAAAGCTTGTCTTAGATGGTTTAGGGGTGAAATACCGCAAGCCTTACCAAACTCGATACACCGCATTAAGCCACATCGCACAGAATCATGGTTTGTTAGCGGCTGCTAAGGTGGCAGGACATAAATCGCTAAATATGGTCAGTCGTCACTATGCAAGGTATACAGGTGAGCTAAAGGACGTTATGCCGGAGTTTTTCTAAAGCAACTTAAAAAACTGTGGCAATGATTCTTAGATGGTTTTATTAGACCTTAAGCCTTTCTACTAGGCTTAAGGTTTTTTATCACTTGCAAGACGAGCCGCTAATTTTTGCGCTAAATCTCTCATCATAGTGTGGCAAGGCAATGCTACCTGTGCTTTAGTAAGGTCGATTGTATCAGCCTCACGATCCCAAACAAGACCAGCATTAGAAAAAGCTTGATCTGAACTCATAATAGATTCAAATTCATTACGCCATGTTTTAGCCCTTTTTCCTCCATGTTTGTGGGCTACACCATTTCGGATATGTCGATATGCTTTTAACAACTTTTTCTCATCAGCAGTAAGCCACTCACCACGCATTTTTTCAGTTGTATAATCGTCGAAAATGGCGAAAAGATATACGAGAAGAACACCTTGAGTTAACCCGTTAACTTGGTTCTGAGCTTCTTCTCTATACTCAGAATTCTGATGTTCAACGCGCTTACCGCTCAGCAACCAACCAAACTCATACTGGAATATAGTATCAAGCACTTGCATAAGTTCAAGTGCTTGATCTGTTTCCACCGGATTAAAGTACTTAGAAAGATATTTATCAGAGTCGATCATTTATAGTTCCAACTACACGCAGCTAAGATATTTCTCGATCCAAGCTTATTTTACTCTATATAAACATAATTACAACGTCCCGTAATTCTTTTAGTCCATAGGAATTTTAATGCTTGGGTAAACTCACATGCACAGGTGATCTAAAGGGAGTTATGCCACAATTTCTAAAGACACTTTAGAAATTGTGGCAATGGTTACTTTCCTATAATTGTTTCTATTCCCTACTTTTGCTTATTCATCTACTCTCTTATTAAATTGCTAAACTTGTAATTAGAGAGCAAAGGTGTTTTTAGGCTTACTCAAATTCATTCGTTAAAGATAGGTATGGTAGGAGAGCATTATTAAGTTTATAGCGATTAGAGCTTAACTTCTTTGCCCTAGCATTAATCAGCTCCTTGCTGTCGAAAGCATATTCGAACTCAAATTGATTTTTTTCAACCTCTTTCCCAAGAATGGATAACGTTGATAAATGCTCGATTAAATTGTCTAGAAACTCTTCAGATTCTGATAGATCTGCATCACACATAGCCACATATAAAGTTTCTTTATCAATAATATTCGGACAACTAACTAACTGATATAAAAACTCTTTGAGCTGATCTATGGTAACTCCATTTTCAACCAGCATGGAGAGGAAAGCCCAAGCTGAATAGTTTTCATAAGCAGTTTCTAAATCGTCTTCTTCAATTATCGAGTGTCCTCTTGAAATAGCATTCTCATGAGCATTTTTGAAGAAATAGATAATGTCTCTAGGTCTAGGTATTAACTTATCATAAATATAATCTTTTACTGGTACGTCTTTTACCGTCTTAACGATGTATTTCTCCCATAATGTACTGGCGAGCAGTTCGTTAACACTTAATTCGACAAATCTTTGTTCTATTATTCTAAATAAAACATCTTTGTCACCTGACTTTAGAAGATTCGTATATTCTATTTTGTCTGGCTCTCTAGCAACACCAAGAATGTATTTAAATATATCGCTTCTTAGGAAGATAGTTAGATGAAAATCAATTTTCTTGGGTTGTCCTTTCACCGTAAAAGATGATAGTTCTCTAACAATCCTGCCTGTAACACCAAGTAAGCCTAAAATCCATTCACTTTGAAGATTTAACTTGTTACCCTTTTTCCAGGATTTATCTAAATTATCTATAAGGACTAAAATTTTTCTATCCTTGTCAAATAGCTCTGCCAGGAAATTTCTTATTTTAGACAAAGTTTCATCATGCATGATCTCAGCTAACTTTATTTTAAATTCTGAAAATTTTTCACCTGTATTTATTATATTAGCTTGGCTAATTTTTTCTATCTCTTCCTCTAATCTTTCAGAGAAATCCTTTAAGAAAAGCTCAGAATTACTATCAATAAAATCTTTGAATGCTGTTTCTGTTGTAGTGAGTGCATATGAATGTTTTGAAGTGATTTTAAGATAAACAGATTTTGCAACCTCTGTATAGATTAAAAGCTTCCATGCGCTTTCAACTAAATAACTCTTTTCATATTCTTCTGAAGAAACCTGCAAGATTTTAACTAAAGCATCAATTTCAAAGTTTACAGGTTTAATAAGGCAAACATGATTTCTTGAATCTTTTTCTAAAAGGCTCTTTAAATAGTACAAAGTCGCCGTTTTTCCTGTCCCTTTTCTTCCAATAACTATGTTGTAGTCGTTCTTAATTAAAGCTGGAATGTTAAAGTTTTGGACATAATAGTATGGTAATTCCTCACTTTCATTCTCGGCTAAAAATTCACCAAAACTAATTTGTTGGAGTTTAGTCAACTCGTTCTTTATCTGCTGACTAGTTTTTTGTTGATAGATGTATTCTAAGAGCCTATCCTTAAGAGGCGCTAGAAAATCAGCTACAATCTCCTCACATCTTTTTTTACGATTATACTTAACTAACAAATCTCTATAATCAATTGGTACTTCGTAAGGTTCTTCCGCCAACATCAAAAGATCTAAATTACAACCCAGAGCAAAACCCGCAATAAGTGAACATTTTGAGTTTTGAATTTGATAACCTGAACGATCTATAGAAGAAAATTCTATTAAAACGGCTTTATTCAACTTTTGCAGATACCACTCAAGAGGCTGTATTCTATTTTCTGACGCATCATCTGTGCTACAAGGGATTTTATATTTTAAAATTTGATTAGATATGGCTTGGCTGTAAATATTGTCAAATTGATTTTTTAGAAAAAGTAAAGGATGCCTACTATTATCTAAGCCCTGCTTCTGCTTCTTTTTTTGCTTTTCTTGTGTGGTATCATTGAAAATAAAAGAATTAAAAGCCGACACAATATCTGTAGTATTTATGTAACTTTGGTAACCAGTTGTTGTCAAAGCTGAAAACTCTTTGTATCGTCTTACTGATTCAATATGTGTATTGTCAAATATCAAAAATATTGCTTTATCCTTTGCCATCGCATAACCAAGCTCAAAAATAACATTGTCGCTAAAACCTGTTAGATCGACACAGAAATAATCAGCTTCGTCGATAGCTCTCGTTACTTCATCAATAATTAGCTTGCCGTTGATGGTCTGGCTTCTCCAAGATTTTAGCGAGGCAACCTGGGAACTATTGATCAATTTAATTGCTTCTTCAATTGATTCACCAGATGATTTAGGTTGACTACTGTAAGCAAAGAAGCCAGTTTTCATACCGCTAAACCCTTAAGGAGAGACGATTTGTAAGCGTTATTTTAACGCAATTACTTAAACTGGGAACATTCTTCCAACTGGCTTTACATTTTATAAATTCCTTTTCACTTAAATTGCACTTCTGCCACAGCCGCAGAAGTGCGAGTTTGATTAGAACGCCCGAGAAACTTTAACCACAGGGATCTTCAGCTTTAGCTTTTAAATGCTTTTAGATTTTGGGCTAGATTTGCAATAAACCAGCTAATAAGTAGCAGTAGGGTGAGCAGTGTCCACCCTACTAGATCTGACTTTGCACCTAGGATTTAGTTGCCAAAGGCATCTTTGATATTGTCAACAGCGCTTTCAACAGCATTTTTGGTTTTGTCAATCGCGTTTTGAGTGCGAGCCGAGTCTTTGTCAGCTTTGCGCTCAATTCTAGCGGCGTCTTTCTTAGCTTTGCGTCCGATGGCACTATCGTTGTCTGTGGCGCGATCGACCTTGGCAGCATTGGTTTTTGCTGTCTTCTTCAGCTTATCGGTCGTGTCGCGAACGAACCCTTTAGTGCGTCCAGCATCTTTACTGGCTTTCCCTTGTAATTCACTGCCTGCATCCGCTGCCGCAATCAAGTTGCTAGCAGGAGCCGCGATCGCTGCATTGCTTGAGAAAAACGCACCTTGCCAAGTAAACGCGATCGCCGACACGCAGAGCAGTGCAGTCGTCAACCAACGCCCGATCGTCGATACCCGTTTTGTAAAATAATTCAGTTTCATGGAATACAATCTCCTTTAGATTAGATTCCATTTCTACTTCATCCAGCTCACCGTTTAAATCGTGCTGTAGATGGAGGTTGCGCCTGAAGAAAAATCTATCAATGTAAGTAGTTGTTTCGACTATAAGTAACGCGATGTGCAACTAAATTTGCCCTCATCCCCACCCTTCTCCCCAGGGAGAAGGGCTTTCAGGCGTTTCCAGTTCCCTCTCCTGCTGGGAGAGGGCTAGGGTGAGGGCGGTCTCAGCAGGTATTTCAGGGAAATCGCACATCGCGTTGAGTAGTTGTGTCAACTACCAATTGCGCCATCCGCCTGCCGTTTTGGTGCCTTGGCCAGACTGTGTCGGGCGAGTTTGCAGCAACGATTGGTACTCCTTGCTACTGGCCCAGCGATCGATTTCGCGCGCACGTAAAACGGGTACGGGGTGGGTGAGTTGTGCGGTCATTGCCTGCTTCAACAGTTCGCCCAGTTGGTCATTGCTAATGTCATCGTAGGCGCGTGCTTGAGTGAGGAAGGCCTCCAGATTCAATTGTCCCGACAGCGTTGGCGAACCGCCTGCTAGCTTCATCAACACCGAGCTGACCACCTTGGAATCTTGCGTAGCAAGGAGAGCCGCTCGATCGCAGGTAAATTCGGCACAGCGCACCCATTCTAAAATTTGTGCCTGCAAGCTTTGCGCGATCGCGCCTCCCAGCGTGGGCAATTGCCCTGCCGCCAGCACCAACAGATTCGCCAGCGTCAGGTAGACACCATGTTCACACTTGAGATGCCCCAACTCATGGGCGATGACGGCCTGGATCTCTTCAGATGTGAGCAACTCCAGCAGTGAGGTATGCACCACAATAAAGGGCTGCTTGCCTCGCATCGCAAAGGTATACGCATTAGGAACCGGATGCTGCCGCACATACAACTGAGGCGGCTCCAAATCCAACACCTTGCAGGCATCCAGCAAAAGCTTGTGCAGATCAGGCAACTGCTGCTCACCCACCAACACGCTAGAGGCAATATTTTCCAGGTAGAAAAACTGTTCCGCGATCGGCCCAAGCAAATTCCGAATCACCACATCCAAACCGGGCAACTGCTTCAGGTTTGCCGTTGCTTCAAAGTCTAGAGGGTGTCGAAAGTGATCGGCTCTTAAGCCAATGAGAGGCGTTTGGAGAAAAGACATGCGGTGAGAAGACAAGGATGGGTTGAGGAGCCTGAGTCAGCGATCGTGCACTGCTCACCGACAGTATAACGAGAACCCCTGCTATCCTGCGTTGGTGTTCCCATCAATGATGTTTCAGCCCCTTAGCGGTTCTACCGCAGTCGAACCGCTAAGGGGCTGTGAAGAAATAACGCTATGGACTGTAGCGGTCAGCCATCAGCGGTCAGCGGTCAGCCATTAGAGAAAAGCTGATAGCTGATAGCTGATAGCTGATAGCGAAGCCAAACGTATGCAGTTATTTTTTTACAAGTCCTAAGAGGCTCTGTTCGACTGGGAATGCACTTAACTGGGTTCTGCCACCGGAACGGCGATCGTAGTTTCAGGTACGATCAACGGGCTTTCAAGGTGTTCTACAGACGGTAGCCGTTTCAGGTTAGCGCCAAGCTTTTGCAGCTTCAGCTCCAGGTTTTCATAGCCGCGATCAAGGTGCTGTAAACCCTGAATAACCGTTGTACCACGAGCGGCAAGTCCCGCCAGCACAAGAGCCGCCGAGGCGCGTAAATCAGTGGCGACGACAGGGGCACCAGAGAGCATCGGGACACCCCGGACGATCGCATGAGTGCCTTTGACGCGGATATCTGCGCCCATGCGAGTGAGCTCTGCGACATGGCGGAGACGATTTTCAAACACGGTTTCGGTGATCACGCTGTCGCCATCGCTCAAGGTGAGTAGGGCCATGAACGGAGCCTGCATATCAGTGGGAAACCCAGGATACGGCAGCGTTTCAATATCGGTTGCCAGATGGCGGTAGCCAGGCAAGATGCGGAGGCGGTTGGGCGCGTCTTCAATGACCTGCGCACCGATCGCGTGCAGCTTGGCAATCACTGCCGTTAAATGATCGGGAATGACAGGGGACAAGCTGATTTCAGAATGCGTAATCGCACCAGCGATGAGAAAGGTGCCTGCTTCAACCCGATCGGGAATGATCGCATAATCGGTTGTATGCAAGCTGGGCACACCGACGATCGTAATCGTGTTCGTACCAGCACCGCGAATCTTGGCACCCATTGCCCGACAAAAGTTTGCCAGGTCAGCCACTTCTGGTTCCTGTGCCGCGTTTTCGATCGTGGTTTCGCCTTCTGCCAGCGTTGCCGCCATCATCAACGTTTCAGTCGCGCCAACGCTGGGATAGTCCAAATAAATTTTGGCCCCTTGCAGGCGTTTGTTTCTGCCGCGCAGGTGAGCATTCACAATGCCGTGATCAATTTGCACGTCTGCACCCATTGCCTGCAAGCCTCTGACATGCAGAGCAACTGGTCGAGCCCCGATCGCGCAGCCGCCTGGTAAAGGGATTTTCGCCACACCCAGACGAGCCAGCAGAGGGCCAATCACAAAAAAGCTGGCGCGAAGCTGACTCACCAACTCATAGGGTGCTTTCGACTGAGCAATATGAGAGGCATTGACTAATAAACTATCTCCCTGCCGTTCTAGTTTCACTCCTAACGCGGAGAGAATTTCGCCCATGCGGGTAACGTCCGCCAGAGCTGGCACGTTGCGGATGCGGCAATCTTGCGACGAACAAAGCAAGGCCCCGGCCATAATGACCAGTGCCGAATTTTTAGCACCGCTGATACCGACGTGACCATGCAAAGAGGCGCCGCCCGAGACTTGCAGGACGGCTTTGTCTTCTTCCGATGAAGAATGAGTGTTGGAGAGGCTAGGCGAGAGAGTAATTGGTCTGTCCTCCAATAAATACTGGGTTACGAGTCAACGTGAAGCGTCACTTTTGGAAGCCACCATTTCTAATGACTTAAAAAAACGAACATCGAAATTTTACCGGAAAGATTCAAAATGTACAGTTTTTCGTCATCAGTGCGATCGCTCCGCTGGTTAAGGGCACCACAGAAGTATGCTCCATTTTTGCCCAAAAGTGATTGACAGACGTCGCCGATTACTCCATGATTATGAATCGCGGCCTCGGCTGCGAATAAGCGGAACTGGCGGAATTGGTAGACGCGCTAGATTCAGGTTCTAGTGTTCG
Source organism: Stenomitos frigidus ULC18 (assembly GCF_003003795.1). Lineage (GTDB taxonomy): Bacteria > Cyanobacteriota > Cyanobacteriia > Leptolyngbyales > Leptolyngbyaceae > Stenomitos > Stenomitos frigidus_A. The sequence continues at coordinate 38,605 of NZ_PVWK01000117.1, forward strand.
CAAGGACTTCCGGGTTCAAGTCCCGGGTTCCGCATTGAGATCATGACAGATAATATGGGTCAACTCAGCAACCGAGGTATCACTTTAACTGCGTGTATTCCTCAGCTTTACTTATCTTTGAACAGGATTTGTAATAAAACTTTAATGAGTCAATCTTAAGTGCTCACTAGTCTTCAGAACCCTCTGGTTAAACAGATCCGAAAACTGCACCAGACCAAAGAACGGCGGGAGCAACAGCTTTTTTTGCTGGAAGGAACTCATCTCTTAGAAGCAGCACTGGCTGTTGATCGCCCATTAATAACCCTTTGCCATACGATTGCCTGGCAAACAAAATATCCCCTGCTATGGGAACATGCGCAGCAATTGGCAGAGCGGGTTGAATTAGTCAGCGCGGACGTACTGCGCGCGATCGCCACGACGGTTGAGCCGGATGGGGTTGTGGCGACGATTGAACGCACCTCAACGCCTGCTCCAGCGTTTACCAGCTTTGGCTTAGTGCTGGAAACGGTTCAAGATCCTGGCAATTTAGGCACCATGATTCGCACCGCTGCCGCCGCGGGTGCCGATGGCTTATTGCTCAGTGCTGATAGCGTTGACTTTGACCATCCTAAAGTGTTGCGGGCGTCGGCTGGTCAATGGTTCCAGCTGCCAATGGCGGCGAGTTTTGATCTGCAAACAGAACTTTCTCACTATCAGCAGCGGGGGATGCAGATTGTGGCAACCCTACCAACCGCAAACCTGACCTACTGGGAGGTTGATTTACGACAGCCGACACTGATTCTTATGGGCAATGAGGGTGGAGGCTTGTCTCCAGCACTGGCTGCAATTGCCGATCAGCAAGTAACGATTCCCCTGAACCCTGGCGTGGAGTCTTTAAATGTGGCGATCGCGGCCGCGCTGATGTTATACGAAGCGAAACGGCAAAGGATGAGGAGTGAGGAGTAAGGAGTGAGAAAGTTTTGAATTTTGAGTTTTGAGTTGCAAGAGAGGGCTAAGGAACAAGAATTTAATCACTCCGGCATTTCCCGTAGGGGCGGGCCGTGCGCCCCTACCTGCAAATAATTTGTCGATTTTATTTAATCCACGATTCTAAGGAAAGAGGGTGAAGTTTTAGTTGATTCGGACTGCTGACTAATGGCCGTGGGTTCTGAGTGAATCCCCTCCCTACGCACCCCTCTCTTCTCCATCTTCCTGCCGCTTCTGAATAAATTGCTCAATATCAGCGACGGCCTGCTCAAGGCTATTAAGGTCAAACTGATCCTCAACGGATGCATTGGTAGAACTGGGGTTATTGTGTTCAGGAGCCATTGGCGATACAACCTCATCAGCGGGTTGAAGCGTCTCTTGCAACTGGTCGAGCGATTCTATGAATGCTCTGGCTGCTGCATACCGTAGGTTTTGCTGACGCTGATTCATAAGTGCTATTCCAAAATCAAGGATCAAAAGACCGGACTACTAGGCGAATGCCGTAGCGGGCTGTCCGTTTGAGCACACGAACTTCGTTAGTACGTTGGGTGACGACAGTATGCATGATGGTAAGCGACCGCTAACAGTGCCTTTAAACGCTTTAGCTAAATGGTCGTCAGTATTTCAGCCTTAATATGCCCAATTTAAAGCCATGTTTTGCTAAGGACATAAATCGGCAACTATTACCATAGCGTCAAGGGCGCTTTTGAGCCAGCTGCAAGTAGTCAGTTTGACCAAACGGTCACGATCGACCACTACCTTTTCTCTTTAAGATGGGCGTGGAAAGATAGCCTGAGTAAACCACAAACCCCGATAGATGCATTGCAGGGCAAGTTCTCTACTCCGCTATCTCACGTAAAATTTGTTCTACCAGCGCTGGTTCTGCCGATGAAACCAGCGTTGAAGGATAGACTGCTCGTCCCCATGTTGGGTGAAGCACGATGGAGCACCCGTGGCTGCAAGTAGTGCGATACCCTAAGGTCGCTTGCACAATCGCTACGTCATCTAACCGTAGCTTCCCAGGACGAGCCAGCAGCGGTAAGCCTGTCCGAGGATCAAAGATGGCTGCGGCGTAACCCAAACGGTTGATTTGAACAGCGATTGCATAGCCAAGCTTGAGAAACCGTCGCCGTAATTTATCTTTCTGCGCTTCGGCAATGGGCGATCGCTTCAACAAATCGCAGTCGCACGGCTGGAGCACAATGAGCATCGATCGTGCCGGACATGACCAATCTGGCAGCAGCTGATCCCGATGGTTACAAACGAACCGACTGGGCGGATGGACGGAGTATTGAGTTTGTGCTTGTTCGATGACTCCGTTCACACATACTCCAGGTAAGCGCTTTTTCCATTCTACGCAGGAGTATGTGATGTAGAAGCATAGACTTTGGTGCTGTCCTCATTGCAACCTCGATCCCAAAGCAAAGCAGAGCTTGATTGCAGGGCCCTTGTGAGCAGAACTTTCCAGGGTGGCCATAACTCAAACGTAGGTGTTGTTAAGAGTCAGTGATCAGCGGTGTGTAAATTTGACCGTTGACCCTTAATCATGAACCGCTGGGTGCTAACCGCTGACCGCTGACCGCTTCCCCTCCTTACCCAAACTATGAACTTATCTTTATACCCAATTCTTCGGAACAAGAATTTAATAATCTCGGCATTTGCCGTAGGGGCGCACGGCCGTGCGCCCCTACGGCAAATAATTTTTTGGTTTTATTTAATTCACGATCCTTAGGAACGCAGATTTAATAAGGTGCAATTCTTTCTGTAGGGACGTTCCATGGAACGTCCCTACAGAAGGGAAATGGTTCAGATTAATTAATCCACGATCCTTGGCGTCGTGAGCACAATTTGAGCGATCACAGCTGGTGCGTATTGAAAGCATCCGGATGCTGTTTTCTTAGTGGCGAAAGTTGGTGGTACCCGCATTGGTACCCCTAAGAGACGCACTCACAAGACTTCGAGAGACCGCGTCTGTAATCGCCCGTAAACATTGATCTACGCAAACCTTGATCTAACTGATCGCCATCTTGTTTTGGCGGTCTAGCAGCAGTTAGGGCATGCACTTGCTCGCCAAATTTTGACCCTTTCGAATTTGACCCTTTCGAACCTTGATCGCGTGCCATCTATGAAATTTAAATACTTACTCCTACTTGCGTTTTCCGTATGGCTAGTTGGTGTCACTGCTTCCATAGCGGCTCCCATCCGAGCCGTCAGTCGGTTGACAACAGCGACTCGATTCACGCCTGAAGCAGACACAGCACCAGACACCTACCGTAACTGTCAAACGAAAAGCCCAGCGGTGCTAACAGTTTATGCTGGCAATGAAACAGGCTCTGGTAGCATCGTGAGCCCAGAGGGATTGGTTATTACCAGCAACCATGTCATCAAGGATCGAGGTGGTCAGCCGATCATCGTTCGCACGGCTAATGGTGAACAATATCGAGGGCGCGTGATCAAAACCGATACCCACAATGATTTGGCGTTACTGCAATTAGAGGCCCAAAACCAGTTTCCAATTGTGCCGTTGGCAAGCACTAGTGATGTAGAAATTGGTCAGTCGGTCTGTGCGATCGGCAGTCCTTACGGTCGTCCTGGTGTTCTGAGTGAAGGTACGCTGAGCCTGGTCAGGAACAATGGCGACTTACAGGCCAGTATTCGGCTCTATCCAGGCAATTCGGGTGGCCCTTTGCTCAACCCACAGGGTGAGATGATTGGTGTCAACAAAGCCATTTTGGAGTCGCCATCGGGCAGAAACACAGGTATTAGCTTTGCTACCAATGTACAGGCGGTCAGGAATTTACTCGGCTCTTCTTTTGCTGCCAAGCCTCTTGCAGTTGCCCCGCTCGTTTCACCTTCGATCGCTGAATCTCCTGCAACAGAGTGGACGTGGACGGCTCCCGAAGCCCCCGCTCAGCAGCCAATACCGTCACCGGATGTAGTCAAGCCGAGCGCTCCATCGACAAATCGTCCCGCAGCAGGCAGGCGTTTGGGCATGACGATCGATATCCGCAATTTGGTGGTGCAACGGGTGCAGCCAGGTTCAGCCGCTGCGGTCAGCGGGTTTCGGCCGGGCGATAAACTGCTGGCAATCAACGGCAACCGCATTGGCGGCTTTACTGCTTTGCAGTCATTTCTCGATCGCCAACCTGACCAAGCGCTGTTCACGATCGCTCGTGGTCAGAACGTCGCTAGCGTTCAGGTGCGTTTCTAAGTTGAACTGGAACCTCGGCTGCTGCTTCAGCGTCATGCCTGCAATAGCCCAGTCACAGGTGTCATCATTGTCCAGCTTATAGCATTCAACGTGTCTGGTTTACGGTATTGGACGTTGAAGCATCAGGGCAATTCAAGCTGGACAGACTGGGAAACACGATCGCCAGTGTGAGGCATGGCATGGCTAAATCTGGGACTGCTTTGTGAACCTGTATCCCTGCTGTAGGGGCTGATAGGCTGCAACAGACAAGAAACTCAAAACGCCCCTACGAAAGCCATCGAAGCTGCATCTAACGCAACGGCACTGCCATCCATCTTTTCTCATTAAGTATCTTTGCGTTTTGAAGCATCGCATGTTTTGCTTTGGAACGCTACGGTAACGATATGGATTGTGATGTCCTATAGCGGTCGCCAACGTATTCAGGCTTTTGGGATGAAAGGGCTTGCAGGGAGTTGTCCCCATACACCGTCCTCACCCAGATGACGTTTGCTATAACTCTTGATTCAACCAACATGAAATTCAAGTCTTTACTGCTGTTTTTCACCCCCTCTGTGCTGCTTTATGGCTCTGCAGCCGTTGGTCTACCTTTGCCATCGATCGCTCAAGTAGCTGCAGGCACGTCAGCAACGCCTGCCAATGCTTATCACAATTGTCAGCAAGCGGCAAATGCCGTTGTCACACTGTATTCGGGTTCAGAAATTGGCGCTGGCAGCATTGTTGATGCTGATGCCACTATTTTGACAGCGCTTCATGTCGTTAAAGAAGCGGTCAAGTGTCAAGTTGTCGAATGGTCATCGTTACCTGGGGCGTGCGATCGCAAATGATGCGCGGCCCGACGCAGAGGGTTCCTAGACCGGCAAACTTAGTTGGCCGCTACAGAGTAAGGCGCTCACGGCCAACGCTTTGAGGTGACGCAAATCCCAAGCATGGCAGTATTGACGCCTGTCAGGCAGCCAGGCGTTTGATGGGTCACGCGCTTTTTAGAAACTGGTTTAACATCCGCCAGCCTCTAAATCTGATTATGCTGGAAGAGACGGGCAAAGGGATACGCATGACTCAGCTGCCGGACAATCAACCCCCACAAACACAGACCGCACAGACAAACAGACACTCCTTACCAGCAGATGCAACTGCTGCGATTACCATTGCCGTCATTGGCGATGTTCACGATCGCTGGGATGCCGATGATGCGATCGCGCTCAACCACTTAGGCGTAGATCTGGTGCTGCTAGTCGGCGATTTTGGTAACGAATCTGTCGAGGTCGTCCGGGCGATCGCAGCACTTGAAATCCCCAAAGCAGCCGTGCTGGGAAACCACGATGCCTGGTACAGCGCGACCGAATGGGGCATCAAGAAATGTCCGTACGATCGCACAAAAGAAGACCGGGTACAGCAACAGCTTGATTTGCTCGGAGAAACCCATGTCGGCTATGGCAAACTCGATTTCCCAGAGTTGAATCTGACTGTTGTAGGCAGTCGTCCCTTTAGTTGGGGCGGCTCAGAATGGAAGAACACAGACGCGTTCTACCGATCGCGCTACGGCATCAACAGCTTTGCCGAATCCACCGAACGGATTGTTCAAGCCGCCAGCAGTAGCACGCTTGATACGGTCATTTTTCTGGGACACTGTGGCCCCAAAGGACTGGGAGATCGTGCTGAAGACACCTGCGGGAAAGATTGGAGTCCTCCAGGCGGTGATCATGGCGATCCTGACTTTGCTGATGCGATCGAAGCCACTCGGAAACTGGGCAAAACGGTTCCGCTCGTTGCCTTTGGGCACATGCACCATCAGTTGCGACACACCAGGCAGCACCAGCGCGTCCCCCTCGTTGCGACCAACGGCACGATTTATCTCAACGCTGCCAGCGTGCCCCGCATCGTGAAAACTGACACCAACTGCCTGCGTAACTTCTCATTGGTGTCACTCCAGGCTGGCTCTGTGGCTCAGGCGTCGATCGTCTGGCTTGACCAGGATATGACGCTGGTTTCAGAGACGGTGCTTTATCGTAATCAAGCGTTCTCCAGTCAGCCTCATCAGAGTTATGAAGCGATCGTGTAGTTCAGCGTTAATTGAACAGTGTTGTGTGTCAGTTTGGTCATGCGACGATCGCGCAATGGGAAAAAGGACATTTCAACCGTCTTCCAGGAATTTGATATTTAATTGCCAAGGCTCAAAGCAATGTCTGGAACATTGATGCCGCAACTGCTCAAGTAATCTTCGTGTGCACGTAAAGAAAAGTATTTTGAGAATTGCTCAGCATGTCGTCTCGCTTTTTATATTGTCAGGATATTGTGGAGAAGAGAGTGTATTGCCTTAGAAGAAGGTGGTGCATCCTCACAGATATCCAGGTGCATCGCTCAACTGCATGGAGTTTGAACGGAAAGCGGTTAGAGATTAAAAGGCTTAGGGCTTCTTAGCTAGATGCCTAGCAGTCTTGAGTGAATCAATCAACACTGTCTGCCCAACCTTCAACCTCGGTAACACAACGCTGAGTGCACCTGTGACTGCTAAATTCTTTCAACGCTGCCGCGACGGGTGGATACAGCTAGCGGCTCTGCCGACAATCGTGCTTTTACCGCTGGCGATCGTCACGACGAGTGCTGTCGTTACTGGCTGCTTGCTGAGCCTGCGTCAGGTTGGTGCGCTGCAACCTCTGGAGCTTGCTAGTTATGACCTGATGGTGCGTCTGCGGCCCGATCGAGACGCTGACTCACGGTTGCTCCTTGTAGCAATTACAGAGTCAGACATTAAGGCACAGAAGCATTGGCCCCTTTCCGATTGGACGATCGCTACAGCATTACAAAAGCTCCAGCAATTCCAGCCCAGCGTCATTGGGTTGGATCTCTACCGTGATCTGCCTCAGGAGCCAGGGAAGGCGGCTCTGACCAAACAATTGCAGCAACCGAACGTCATTGCCATTACCAAAGTTCAGGATGCGGATGATTTAGGCGTGGCGCCGCCGCCCGGTGTGCCCGCCGATCGCATTGGCTTTAACGACGTTACCAGTGACCCGGATGGTGTGATTCGTCGCGGCTTGCTGTTTGTGGATACCGACCAAACAACGCTGTATGCCTTTTCACTACGGCTGGCGATCGCCTATTTGCATCAGCAAGGTATTTCACCCCAGGCAGGTCTGCTCAATCCCAGTAATTTACGCTTTGGCGACACCGAATTCATCCCGTTGGAACCTACCGCTGGAGCTTACCAATCTGTCGATGCGAACGGCTATCAGATCTTGCTGAATTATCGTGCTCGTAGCCAATTGGCACGGCAGGTAACGCTCACTCAGGTGTTAAGCGGTACGATCGATCCCAGTTGGGTGAACGGCAAGATTGTCTTGCTGGGTACGACTGCCCGGAGTGCGAGGGACATCTTTCTCACTCCTTACAGTACGGCTGAAAAACAGACTGCCTCCATGCCAGGAGTGGTGATCCATGCTCAGATGGTGAGTCAATTTCTCGGTGCGGCCTTGAACCACGAACCCTTATTTTGGTTTTGGTCTGATTGGGTGGAGGTGCTCTGGATTGGGGCATGGGTGGTCATGGGTGGCAGCCTCGCCTGGTTTATTCGCCATCCACTAGGTCTAGGGCTGGCAATTACAGTCACCATTACAGCGCTGTTAGGAACCTGCTACCTGCTTTTTTTGCATCAAGGTTGGGTACCAACGGCCACACCCGCGATCGGTGTCATGACGGTCGCGATTTTGGTGGTATCGTACCGGGCACAACAGGCACAGCGTCAGCAAATGATGATGATGAAGCTGCTGGGGCAAAACACCTCCCCTGAAATTGCCAGAGCCTTGTGGAAAAGCCGCGATCGCCTGCTGAAATCTGGCAAACTTCCAGGGCAACGGCTAACGGCCACCATGTTGTTTACCGACATTCGCAACTTCAGCACCCTTTCAGAACAAATGCCCCCTGAGAATTTGTTGGAGTGGCTGAACGAATATCTGAGCGCGATTACCGAGGAAGTAAGAGTTAATCAAGGCATTATTAACAAATTCACAGGCGATGGCTTGCTGGCAGTCTTCGGAGTGCCAATGAACCGTTTGACACAAATTGAAGTGTCTCAAGATGCGCGCCTGGCAGTTGAATGTGCGTTGGCAATGCGCGATCGCCTGCAAGAACTGAACCAGGATTGGCAGCAGCGCCACTTACCCACCGCCCAAATGCGGGTTGGCATTTTCACAGGGCCGATCGTTGCAGGAAGTCTGGGTGGTAAAGATCGCCTGGAATATGGCGTGATTGGCGACAGCGTTAACATCGCTTCGCGCCTAGAAAGCTACGCCAAAGACCAGCAGTTAGAAGTGTGTCGTATCCTCATTGCCAAAGATACGCTCGTGCATTTGCAAGACCGATTTGCTGTTGAACCGTGGGGGCCATTGGCGCTCAAAGGCAAACAGCAAATGATCGATGTTTATCGGGTGCTAGGCTATGCCAGTGATGTGCTTATTTAACTTGTTTAACCTATTGAAGATGATTGCCTGTCTCAAAATTTAACTGGTTGCAGAACCGTTATCTGTAACGCTGCTACTACGGCAAAAAAGGCTGTTTGGCACACAATTAGTCGGGGCCGTGGTAGGAGTAGGTTTGATCCCAAGGTTAAAGGCTAGATAGCAAGATTCTGGCAAAACCTGCCCGTACCCAAGGGTAAATTTTTGCTTGGAAATCTCCCAAGGGGAACATTGAAGCGTTAATCGCCATCAGCAAAGCAGTAAGAGATTACCGCTTCACAGGCTTTACCTACAAGCGATCAGGCAGAATTAGACAAATGTTTCCGTAAGCTAAGGTGTAGAGCCAGTAGCTAAAAACACGCGACTTATTGCAGTGCATTTATAAAGCCATCTATTTGTCACGGTTAGAACGAACGACACATGCTTCAGAAAAACGATTATCGAAAATTATTGACCGTCTGCTTGTCTAGTGCTCTCAGCGTCGCAGTATGTGGTGTGCCACTGCTGGCGATCGCCCAAGAATATCACCCACCCAAACGAGGCATCCCTGGACGGCGCGAAGGTGCTGGAACACGAGGCACTTGCCTGCGTGGACCGAAACTACTCATGCCCCTTACACCAAGCGATAGTTTTAGTGCAACGGTGTCGAACAGCCCTACGTTCTTTTGGTACGTACCCAAAACAGGCGCTCAAACAGCCGAGTTCGCGCTGCTCGATGAAACCGATCGCACGCTCTACAAAACCACGCTTAACTTGCCGGAAGCCGCAGGCGTACTCAGTTTCAGCTTGCCCACAAGTGTCGCGGCATCAATCTTAACGGTTGGGAAGGATTACTATTGGCAGTTTTCTATTCTGTGCGATCCCAATCAACCATCCATTAACCCATTTGTAGAAGGTGTTGTACAACGAGTTAAACCGGCGACTACCTTAACGAACCAGCTGAAAAAGGCAAGTGCCCGCGATCGCTCAACCATTTACGCCACTAACGGTATCTGGCAGGATGCGATCGCCACCCTTGCACAGGCACGCTGTACCAATCCCCAAGACCAGAACCTCATCACAAGTTGGACACACCTGCTGCAATCTGTGAAGCTAGAAGACTATGCCCAAGAGCCACTCACAGCGTCTTGCCCAGCCAAACCCACGAAGAAATAACCCTGACGTTACCGCTTAGGATCGTGGATTAAATAGAATTGTCATGCCCCTAAAAGATGTGTCCCCTTTTCAATTTAAATTAGCATGAGAAAGGTTTTACTCCGGTAGGAGGGTAAGGTCTTGCGTCCCTACGTGAGACTAAAAAGCAGTAGGTAATTAGTTCTCTGAAACTCTTCTTAGATTCAGAATTGGTGCCCTCTTCGAAGGGTGGCACTATACATTTCAGCAAGTATTTCATACTCATCTGCTGTCACGATTGCAAACCCCTGGACGTGCGCCTGTTCCATTGCCTCTTGCAACATCAAATTTGGAGCCAACAGCAACGACCGGAGTTGAGCGATCAACTCTGAGCCCAACTGTTGCGCTGCAACCAACGGCGGCATGGGGCAAGGACCCAGCGTCTCAACAACCCGTAAACGTTGAGCCAAGTGAGGATCATTTCGCAGTGCTTGTTCTAGCACAGTACTGTTGATCGCGGCACAACTCGCTAATCCATCAGCGACCCACTGGATCGATCCCTGATGGGAACCTGATGGGATGGTTTTACTAAAAAAAGAATGTAAATGGCTTTGAAGCAACCGATAACGAAGCAGATTGTAGCCACTATTTGAGCCCACATCGTTGTAGCAAAGGGTGCTTCCTGCCAGTTGTTCAAACGTCGTGATGGCGCTAGCAGCATTCACAATCACATCAGCAAAGTAGATCGGCTGATTGTGATAACGAGGCGATGCCATTACAGGCGCAACTACCGCTTGGAACTGCTGAGGCACACGCTGATGCTGCCGGATAAACGGTAGCCCACACATGAAAGCAAGATCGACCTGATCCTGCTGCAGTAGCGGATCATGCAAGGGATCGTGGAAACTCTGAATGAGAGAGATTTCACGTTGCAAGGCCTGACTGATGGAAGCCGCGATCGCCTCATAAAACCAGAACCAATTAGGAGCCAGGTACGAAACGATTGTCAATGCCTTCAGCGTTTTTGCAGGCGTTGGCGAAGCCGATTCAACCCACATTTTTGAGTACTTCTTTTGGCCGCAGGGGAAGGTGCGTGATGCGTCGGTACAACCAGTGGCCTTGCAGTACCACCAAACTCCCCAAAGCCAACAGTAAAAGACCCGCGATCGGCACATAGGATTTTGCGTGCCACCAACTCCACTTCAGCACAGCAACACATGCCAACAGCCTGCTTGCAACGCCGTGAGTATGTCGCCTCCTGGCACTATCGAGCCGAAACTCAAGGGGCACCGCTCTACGATTTCCTGCGATCGTCATGCTTTCTACTCCTACCAACTTGTCTGGATGCAATCGTATGCCAAAATACTATATTAACTCGATTGGTTTACCGTATTTTCGTCAGTATGGCATAGCAAAGGAAAGAAGACAAGCAGGTTTGATTCAGCAAAAGAGACTGAGAGAACCTTGTCAAGCACAAATGCAAACGCCTCTGACAACGTATAGAAGTTAAAAATTAAACCCGGTCATTGTTGCGTTGCGTGTACGTAGCACAAACGCCTCATTTCTCCTGAGGAGAGGCTCGCTAAACAGTCTGCTTACACTCTGACTGCTTTGCTTTTTTCGAGGCCATGCAAGGCCAGCCAAGAGTTGAGCTATTTCCGCCTGTCCTTAGCCTAAACTTCAGTTGCTAAGGAACAAGAATTTAATCCACGCTCCTAAAGAGGAGATTAGGAGAGAAGCTTTTAGAAAAGAAGCTGATGGTTTAAAAGAGCGGTCAGCGGTCGGTCAGCTTTTTCTGCTAGCCGATCCCTCATGTGCCAGACGCGGTGCTTCAGTGCTGAAATCAATCAGGCAACGAGTCTGGCACTGCAACCATTGAGCTTGGGTACTTCAAAAAGCGCCCTACCAGAACGAGCAGGACGATCGTCAGCGTGCCAATGCCTAGAGGACTGGGCAACCAAAATACGACTTCTAGATGATTCAATTCACCAGGAACTAATTGCCAGACCAACGTGTTGCCAGAGAGCGCTGCTTCGGGTTGGTTGCTGGCAGATGGGATGCTTTTAGCCCCCCAGGGGGTTTGTAGCCGAAACTCCAGATCGATGAGAGAGGCAGGACTGAGCAATAAACTGCCGCTAGAAGACCGTACGCCCAGCGATCGCAGATCCAATTCATAGCGAAGATGATTGCGTTCGACTAACAGTAGATTGCTGGTTGCCAGGGTAAAGTGAGAGGCGATCGGCGGTAGCGCAATGGCGGCTGCGGCTGCACTGTCCTGCTCCAATGGTCTGAAGAATTGGTTGAATTTGGTTTGCAAATCGCCACTACTTGTAAACGGAATGGTCACGAGCAGATCGTTATCTGGCAAGCGATCGCGCCGGCCGCCTAATTGCTGACTTCGCTGTTCAATCAACGTCAACCATTGCTGAGCCGTGCTGCCACTAAAGCGCTGCAATCGTTCTTCAAGCTGAATGTGTTGCGTAAACTCTCCCCGATTGGGACTGTCAAACCTTATACCAACGTCGTAGCGAACACATCCAGAGAGTAGGAGTGAGATAAATAGCATGAGCCAAACCTGGCGCGATCGCTGAAACGCCTGTACCAAGCTTTGCGCTATCTGGCGGAGCAATGGATCACGGCGAGAGGTTTTCTGGTATCGGACAGCACCGATCGTTCGCGTCATCAGTTTCAGGGGGAGAAACGAAAGCTTATGGAAATTCAGCATACGCGAAGATGACGTGAAAAGAACGGTGCCGCTACATGAACCAGAGCAAGCCACCCAGCACGAGTGCTATCGCTCCCAGCGCCACCCAAACAAAGCGGTTATCTTTTACATTCACCTGTTCCGGATCAACGACAGCTTCGAGCTGGAACGCAGGCTTTTCAGGCTGCTTAGCGGATGCAATGGTTGCCGCTGTTGGTCGATCGCGGGCATCACCATCGCCCAGATTGGTTAGATCGGGAATTTGGGTCAGCCATTCTGGGCGAGTCGTTAAGCGGGGTGCCTCCAGAATGTACAGCAGACGACGACCTTGTTTGCGGGTTTGCGCATCGGGATGGCGACTCAGCTCACGGCAAAGGGTCAGTGCGTCCGATCTCTGCCCCATGGCTTCGTAAGCCGTTACCAACCAGATTTGCACCTCGCCCCCAAAGCGAGACATGGGCAGCACCGATGACTTGGCCGACTCCAGATACTGCACCGATTTACGATAGTCGCCGCGTTCAAAGGCCGCTTTTCCAGCCTGGTAGTCTGCTTTAGCGGCGTCAAGTGGATCTGAACTCACAGTTTGATCTGAACTCACAGTCTTGAAAAATACGTTGACAGTTGTGCGAGTGGAAGCGCCTTGTCTAAGCTGAGAAGAAGGACAAACTCCCTCCATTCTATCGGAACACGTTAGGCTAGAAAGGAGTCTTGGATTAAGAGGATTCTCAGCGAAGACATCCTTTTTGTACAGGGATAGATCGGACATTAAAAGGCTGCGTCAACCGCTTCATGTCTTCCTTCCTTAGTGGTAAAAACGATGGCTAAAACACCTTTGCAGTTCCGTGACGCAGAATCTCTACAGACATTCCACCGAGCGCGTCGGGCTAGCTTTTTTCCTGGTGCATCTCTATTAATGGCGATCGCGGTTCTAGCCGCATGGATGCCTGCCGCCAGCGCTAGACCTTATATTCAGGTGCAGAGTGTCCCGGTGCAAGGCAATGGCTATGGCACTCAAAGGCAAGTCATCAATTTCCCGGCTGTAGTTCCTTTCAACAATTCAATTTACAGTCCCGTTCAGACAACCATCCATCCTGGCTTTGGGGGCGGTCTTTCGGTGCAGATTGGCACCCCTAACGTTTATCCATCAGGTGTTTACCAATCGGGATATAGTTATGGGCAGCCTCACGTCATTCAGCGTCGAGGCATCAACAATTCGGTTTTAGTTAACCCCACGGTGATCAACAGCCCCATTCGCAACTCAACGTTGATCAATCCGACGATCGTCACCACTCCTTTAGGCTCTTACTACTCGACACCGTACTATCCATCGCCTTACTACAACACTCAAACCATCACAACGACCACACGCCCAGAGCCAGAAGTGTATATCGATCCCCAGTATGGCGTTCGTTATCGATCGCCCGCCGTCCGTTCCGAGCAGCAGATCATCATCTATCCCAGATAGCTCTTGAAGCAGATAGATCTTTACAGGGATTGCTGCACCATGCCCATTAGCGTCACCTCCCAAACCAGTCGCGGCTGAACGTTGCGCATCAAATACTGGCGTGCTTGCTCTAGAAGACTCACAGGAGCAGCATTTGGTAGCTGTGAGGCTGTGACACAGCTTTGCTGCCAGTAGGTTTGTTGCAGATAATCGATCAGCCAGCGTTGGGCCTCTGACTCTAATGCTTTGTCGATGTCACGAGCCAGACTGAGCGCTTCTCGAGCGGTGCGCGGCATCTGAGTAATGGCTTGGAGAAGGTCTGGTGGTATGGCCCGAAGCTGTTGCCAATGCACGATCGCAGCCCCTGGGCTACCCTGAGCCAACTGCAAAATCTCAGGGTGCTGGAGAATTTCAGACTGTCCTGCTTGCTGGAGTACCTGCGCCATCCCCTCAACCGTCAGACGGTAGAACGGAATCCGCTGGCAGCGTGACACAAGCGTGGGCAACAACGACTCAATACCCGGTGCAATGAGAATGAGCGTTGCCTGACCCGGTTCCTCCAGAGTTTTCAGCAATCCATTCGCCGCCCCTTCTGCCATCGTTTCGGCATGATCAATGACAACCATCGATCGCGATGCTTCCAGGGGTGCACGTGAGAGGAAACGCGCAATCTCGCGCACCTGTTCCAGCCGCACGACTGGCGGTGACTTGGGCTTAAGACCAGCCTCTGCTGCTTCAGCGATCGTCAACCGTTTCCCCTGATGTAAATAGGTCGGGGCGACCCACAGTAAATCGGGATGATTGCGCGCTCGTAGGCGATGCTGCAATGCGTTTGTTTGGGCGATCGTCGCGTTGGGGGGACTAAACAGAAGCGACAGAAAACACTCCGCTGCCAGCCGTCGCCCCACACCCGGCGGTCCTGCAAAAAGGTAAGCAGGCGCAATGCGCGCAATGCGGCCTTTAGCAACTGACTGGGTCAACAGCTCAACTGCCTGGGTTTGCTCAATGAGTGGGGCGAAAGGAGGCATGGGGAAAGGCGTTATTAGTTCGTTAGAAGCGTCAAAAGCCAGGAGTCAAGAGGGCAGGGGAGGCAAAGGCTTGTTTGGCACTCAAAACTCTCTAGCTTGTTGGCGCAAAGCGCTACTCAAAACTCAAAACTTTTAACTTTCATCTCTCATCCTTCATCCTTTGGCCTTTCGACGCCGTACCACTCAGCAAAATGTTGCTCTAAAACCGTCTGAATTTGTTGGGCAACTTCAGCCTCCCTGAGAGACGCATCAATGCGGGCGATGCGTTGAGGGTGCTGTTGGGCTAGTGCGGTAAAGCCTTGCTGAACGCGTTGATGAAAGGAGAGATCAGCCTGTTCGATGCGATCGGCAGCTCCCCGTCGTTGCGTTCTGGCTAGTCCAGTGGCGGCGTCCAAATCTAACCAAAGGGTGAGGTCGCTTTCGAGTCCGTTGGTGGCGATGTGGTTGAGTTGGGCAATCAGATTTAGATCAATACCGCGTCCGTAGCCCTGGTAAGCGATGGTGGAGTCGGTGTAGCGATCGCACAGAATCAGTGCGCCTTGAAGCAGATACGGATGTAGGTAGCCATCCACATGCTGAGCGCGATCAGCCGCGTAGAGCAACAATTCGGCACGACTCTCGATCGCTTCGGCGGTGGATGGCTCTAACAACAGTTGACGCACCTTCAAACCAAGTTCGGTGCCGCCTGGTTCACGTGTCACGGCAATTTGCTGGAGACAATCTTTCGTTTGCAGTAACGCTTGCCAACCGCTATCCACGAGCCATTGCTGCGATCGTCGCAGCTGCGTTGTTTTGCCACAGCCTTCTACACCTTCAAACACAATCAGCTTACCGCGCATGTTTTCTCGCCAAACAGGTTTTAGACAGGGGATTTAAGATCAGCAACTTGAGCCACTAGAGGGGCATGTTGGCTGAACGACTCATGCTGACTGCTGACCGCTGAATAATTAGTCTTGCTCATGCATACTTTATGCTTGCTAAAGGTTACATATGTGACGTGTCGAACCCAGTATTCTGGTACAACGCTAAACGATGAAGCTTGTTATGCTGAATGAACGATATGATAGCGAAGTCTTAATGTCACGCGTCCGGGGTTAGTCATGGCTCGTTATACCTGCCTATTTACAGTTGCAGCATCCGTAGGAAACGTCCAGAGCCTGCTGAGCGAGACTTTGGAATCCTGCAATTTTGATATTATCTACGAAACGGGCGACTATTTGATGGCACGTGAAGTACCCGGCAAGGTTGCTTTTTCTAAACTAGTGACGGTAGAAGTGCTCGTTGATAAAACGCTAGCCACCGATCGGGAAGTGCGCATGAGCTTTGTGATTAAAAACGAAGAATTACCGCTTCAGATTAATAACCATTGTCGGCGGATGTACGAGTTAGTGAGTCAAGCGATCGCCGATAATCGCCAGTGGAGCTTGATTGATACAGTCGCAGGCTAGGACGAAACAGACGGATCAGCGCTGATGCTATTCGACGCAATGCAGCTGGGCTACTGATTGTTTATGTCCAAAGCCTCTGGTTGAATACGGTACTTTTTTACTGAATTAATCGTGACGTTTGCTTCATGCTAACGCCATGTCCCTTTAGTACCGTTAGAGGTGAGCACGAATCCTCACGCTCTATACCAGTAGAGGCGTATTTATGCGCCTCTACTTTTGTTGTGCAGTCATGCGGAAGCGATACATCTTTACTACGGAGAAACTGTGGAGAAGCCTCTTTTCTGCTCTACAACCGTCAGGCAACGCAATGAAAAGGCGTCAGCAGTGCTAGAGTCTGCATTGGAGGGTTTTGAGGAATAAGCACATGAAAGCGCAGGTCTTTCGAGGCGTCAATCAGCTTAGTTACGAAGAAATTCCGGTACCAGAGATTGCTGCCGATGAGGTGCTGGTGCAGGTACGGGTAGTGGGTTTGTGTCAGTCAGATATTAAGAAAATTCGCTATCCCCTTTACAACCCGCCACGCATTTTTGGGCATGAGACCGCAGGCACGATCGCGGCGATCGGGTCGGACGTGCAGGATTGGCAAATTGGCGATCGGGTGGTGGTACTGCATCACATTCCCTGTATGCACTGTGCGTACTGCCTGAACGACAATTTTTCGATGTGCGACGTCTATAAGAACATCACTACGACTGCAGGCTTTGCTCCCAGCGGTGGTGGTTTTGCTGAATATGTTAAAGTGCCGGGTCATATTGTCCGCAGTGGTGGTTTGGTCACTATTCCTGACGATGTGACGTTTGAACAGGCAAGTTTTGTAGAACCGACTAACTGCTGCCTCAAAGCGGTGAAAAAAGCGCAAATTGCTCCTGGTCAAACCGTTCTAGTGACAGGCGCAGGGCCGATCGGGCTAATGTTTATCATGCTGGTGAAGTATTTTGGCGCACGGGCGATCGCCACTGACCTGTTACCCACCCGCATTGAAAAAGCGCTCAGTGTGGGTGCAGACGCTGCCTTCGACGCCCGCGATCCCGATCTGACTGCCAAAATTAACGCGCTCACACAAGGCATGGGGGTGGATACCAGTCTTTTAGCCGTACCGAGCGACAAAGCCTTTTTCCAGGCACTTGATTGCACCCGCAAAGGCGGCAAAATTCTATTCTTCGCCGAATTTCCTGATGAGTTGGAGATTCCCATTAATCCCAACATCCTCTATCGACGTGAAATTGACTTAATGGGCAGCTACAGTTCCTCATATCGGGTGCAGGCGCTAGCTGCGGATATTGTGTTTCACAAACGCATTGATGTGGATGCCCTGGTGAGCGATCGCTATCCACTCAAAGAACTAGCAACCGCTGTCGAACAGGCCGTCTCGCCCGGCCCCGAAACCTACAAAATCCTGATCTATCCCTAGTTTATGAAGCTGACACAGAAACCGGGTTTCTCCACAGACAATATTGTGTCGTGGATTGTGTTCAGAAACCCGGTTTCTTGCCTCACTCAATGAATTTGAGCAGGCGGACTTTGGGCTTAGTCACGTCGCTATACTTGCTTGCCATCGCTTCGATTTGCGCCAGTTGACCCAGCGCCAAGCCGCAAGGACGGCCATATTTTGCCCGCACACGATCGCTGGCGATATTGAGTGCAGTGCGCGATCGATCAATAAAATCAGTCAGTGCATATTCACTTCCTGACGTGAAATAGTCCTTCACGATCAGTGACGGCGAGTAGCACACCTCTTGCGATCCATCTGGTAATTCAATCTGGAAACGGATTTCAGGCATTGGTTAATGGTTGGTTGTTAGAAGTCAATAATTTATGATAATGAACCAAATGCATCTGTGCAGAAGCGTTCCAGGAGTAGTGAGGCAGAATGGTTTGGCTGTGCTGCACTAGAGAAGCGGCAAGTCTTGGTGCCAAAACTGATCGCATTGCCTGAGCGATCGCCGTTGGCGACCTGGGATCAACGAGCAAGGCCTGCTGTGCGGTCAGAAACTCGGTAAACGGTGGCTGGTTGGCAGTGATAACGGGAATACCACTGGCGATCGCTTCTAGCACCACTAAGCCCCACCCTTCTTTCACTGACGGAAAGACAAACGCATCAGCAAGGCGATAGAGCGCAGGCAACTCGGCATCTGGAATCACGCCTGGTAGAAGTAGCGATTCACCAATGCGAACACCCGTTTGCTCTACCAGGGCAAAAAACTCCTGGCGATACTCCTGATAGTCAAAGAGGGTGGCGCCACCCGCAATCATCAGTTGGGCTTGCGGGTGATCTGCCAGAATCTGAACGAAAGCTTGCAGGAGAGCGATCGCATTCTTGCGGGGTTCAATGCCACCCACTGTTAAATAAAATAGCCCATTTTTGATGCCTAGTCGCTGCTTCAATAGTGGTTCTGAACCATCTTGCTCAGCAGAAAACCGTAAAGTATCCACACCATTGATGACCCTCGGTGCCTGAATCTGGTATTGCTGCTGTAGCTCCGTTTGCCAGCGCGTACTAACGCAAAGACATAGGTCGGGGTCACGAATCGATCGCTCCTGGCACGCCTGTAAATAAGGGCTGTTGTAGGCTTCAATATGATGCACAGTACGAACAACGTGAGTCAAACGTTGTCGCTGTCTCAAGAGGGACAGCGCATTTGCACCAATGCAGTCTTGAGCATGGTAGCAGTCGTAGGTTTCGCTGGATTGGCTGAAATGCTCGACAAACTCTTGAATGCGTTGCTGAATAAGGGCCTCAATATCAGCAGGCGCGGGTTGGGCAGTAATGAGTGTGTGAGGGCATGAAAGGGGGCGATCAAACCCGGTGCCATCTTTATCCAACGCATAGACGCAAACATCCTGACCGATCGCGTGTAGTGCTTCTGCCAACTCCAGCGTATGCACAACGCTACCCCTGAGCTTGGTCGAGTAGGTCAGCAGTGCAATGCGGAGAGGCTTACTGTGGCTGCTCATGCTGTTCGTAAGCAGCCACAATGCGTTGCACTAGAGGATGGCGAACAACATCTGCTTTGGAAAGGTGACAGAACGCCACGCCCTCTACCGATTGCAGAATTTTTTGTGCCACGGCTAAGCCAGATGACTGGTGCTGGGGAAGATCCGTCTGGGTAAGGTCACCCGTCACCACCATCCGAGAGCGAAAGCCCAAGCGCGTCAGCAGCATCTTCATCTGCGATGGCGTCGTGTTCTGCGCTTCATCGAGAATGACAAACGCGTTGTTGAGTGTGCGCCCCCGCATGTAGGCGATCGGTGCGACCTCAATCACACCCCGCTCCATCAAGCTAGGAATCTTTTCTGGATCGATAAACTCGTAAAGCGCGTCGTAGAGCGGACGCAGGTAAGGATCAATTTTTTGCTGCAAGTCTCCTGGCAAGAAACCCAGTTTTTCGCCTGCTTCTACTGCCGGACGCGTCAAGATGAGGCGCTCGTACTGGTTTGCCAACAGCGCTTGCACAGCCAGAACGGCTGCTAGAAAGGTTTTGCCCGTACCGGCTGGGCCAATACAAAAGGTCAGGTCGTGGGTGCGAACGGCTTGAATATACTGTCGCTGCCGAAAGGTTTTGGCGCGAATATCTTCACCACGACGAGTGTGTGCCAACACGTCATGCCGCAGTTCATGTAGCTCATCCTGCTGCTGGGTATCCAACGCATGACGAGCAGTCAGAATATCGACACCCGAAATGGCGGTGCCGCCAATCCAAACGTCTTCAAGGGCTCTCACTAAACGCGTTGCCAGATCAATTTGATTCTCTGTACCTGAAATGCGTAGATCCTGCCCACGCAGCACTAGCGTTGCGCCGGTTTGTCGCGCTAACGTTTTCAGATTTTCTTCTCGCTCACCAGCGAGGGCGATCGCGCTTGCAATACTCGGCAATTCAATGGTGACAGCCTCTACCATGCAATCAATTTTGGGTTAGCCAATCAATCAATTTGAGTAATCCGCAACGCTTATGAGAAGGCAAAAACGCCTGGCTCCTTTAGGTTTGGATCTTGCAGGCGTTGTGTTAGATGTATTCAGGTTTGGTCAGCGTGACCAATGAAGGTTAGACCTCGGGAGGGCTACTGCGCGATCGCAACTTTGGTGGCTCTTTGACTCCCGAAGACCGTCGTGGTGGTGGCTTGTCGATCACATCCTCGCGATCGATCTCACCATCATTACCGCCCTGAGCGGAGCTACCAAATACGTCTAAATAAGCGGAGTAACCAGCCGCACGAGCCGCCGCCTCTAGCACCGAGCGAATAGCCTGGATGTTACGACCACCTCTGCCAAAAACACGCCCCTTGTCAGCACCCTCAAACGCTACGCGCACCCAAACCTTGCCCCGGCTGGGTGACACTTCGCAGTCTACCTTAAGCGACTCCGGTAGCTCCAAAAATGGCTCTACCAAAAACGTGACCAGTCTTGCGTAGTCCGGCTCAGTTGCTTCAGAGGTAGCAGATTTGGCGTTCGTCTCAGGCATTGACCTGTTCAAAAACGTTGGCTTTTTGCAGAATGCTGCGTACCGTATCGGTTGGCTGTGCCCCATCTTTCAATCGCTTGACGATCGCGGGTACATCTAACCGAGTTTCGTCAGTTCTGGGGTTGTAAAAGCCCAATTCTTCCAACGGGCGTCCATCCCGACGATCGCGGCTGTTCATCGCCACAATCCGGTAACTAACCTCACGCTTCTTGCCGTATCGCTTCAATCGCAGTTTGATCATGGTGCTGTGCGGATTCTTTCTATTACTTAATGTCTAGGATCACTTGAAATTCAGGGGAGCGGTCAACCTTTAGCCAACGGCAAAAAATCGACAGACTACTGGAACCTATCATCCTATCACGGACAAGTTTTAATGCCCTAGCGCAGCCCATATTTTATAACGGGTTTCCAAGCGGCGTCTAACTTTTTTTGCGTTATCTTCTCTTTTCTAAAACCTTCCACCTGTTTTTGCCATCGTTTTGCCATCGTAAAGGGCAATTGTCGTCGATAATGGCAGTAGAGTTTCGAGGCAGCTTTGTGACTGATAAGCGCAATCGGTGGATTATCAATGTCGTTCTAATTCTGGCAGTCGTTGCCTTCGTGGGCTTTTCGCTGATCCCACTGATTGACGCCGCTTTTAAGGGCAACCAGAGTCAGACAGCTGCTAGCCCAACCCCGACGCAATCTGCTAGTGCTGTTCCTAAGAAAGAGGAGCTAGAGGCACAAGCGAAGGGCTATGAATTAGTGCTGCAACGAGAGCCCGAGAACCCGACAGCGCTGCGAGGACTGCTGGAAGCAAAACTGGGGCTAGGCGATGTAAAGGGCGCGATCGCCCCACTTGAGAAGCTGGCGAAACTGAACCCAAATGAAACCGAGTATGCCGTCCTGTTAGCGCAAGCGAAACAGCAAACCAACGATCCAGAAGGAGCGGCTCAAACCTACCGGGATATTCTGAAGACGAAACCGGGCGATCGCAATGCGCTACAAGGCTTGACTAATCTGTTGTTGCAACAAAAACGCCCCGAAGCGGCAGTTGGGTTGTTGCAAGACACCATCAAGACCGCACCTCAAGTGAACAAAATTCAGGCAGGTAGCGTGGATGTCGTGTCTGTGCAGGTTATTTTGGGACAGGTGTATGCGTCTCAGAAGCGCTTTGATGAAGCGATCGCAGTTTTTGACGAAGCAACCAAAGGCAATAAGCAAGATTTCCGTCCAGTCCTTGGCAAAGCGCTGATTTTGAAGGAACAAGGCAAAACGGATGCTGCTAAGCCACTCTTTGCCAGCGCTGCCGAACTAGCGCCCGCTCAGTTTAAAGATCAGATTAAGCAGCTTGCCAATGCGTCTTCACCAGGAGCAAGTGTTCCAGCACCGACTGCTACACCGGGCGCTGCACCGAGCCCAACGCCAAGTAGCGCTCCGGCACGGACTCCTTGAGGCTTTTCATCCGTAGAGCCGTTACCCGTAACGGCTCTCAGACAGCCACTTCTCTTACGCTCCTTCCATCCAGGCAATGATGCCAAACACGATAAAGAGCAGTCCGCCTAGAGTTGTGATCAGCCTTTCTGAGAGATGTGCGGCGAGTAAGCGTCCGCCAACAACTGCGATCGCTGCGCAGATGGCATGACCTAAAATGGCACCGGCTGTAACACCCCAGGGATCATTTGCAGCAGCCAGTGCAATTGTCGCAAACTGGGTGCGATCCCCCCACTCTCCCATAAACGTCAACGCAAACGCCTGTATAACAACCCCTCGTCGTGTCCCCTGTTTTGCGGCTACCGTATCAGCCTGTTGAATGGTTTCTTCGGCTTCTTTCACCTCATCGCAAAGGGCATTGCTGGACATTTGCTTCGCGTCGTACAGCAACTTTAAGCCAAAGCCGATAAACACCACGATCTCAGCGACATGCAGCAAGGCTTTGGGCAGCAGCGAAACGACCTGCCCCATCAAGACCGACAGCACAGTCATTGCTGCTAATGCGGCGATCGCCCCTATAAACACCAGACGACGAGAATGCCGCATTGCCAAAAGCATCGCGATAAAAAACGTTTTATCGCCCAGCTCCGACATCGTAATCAACAATAATCCAGCCGTAAATGCTGTCAGCATTTCATCAAACTCCTCAGATTTTTGCTATCTAAGTGAGCTTGATGAGAACTGCAATAGCTTCACCAAGCTCACAACTCATGTGAACTTAGTGAAGGTCTCGCTTGCAAACAGCAGTCAGCGGTCAGCCTTCAACACTCAGCTTTGGAAATGATTCAATCATCAAAGCTGAGCGCTAAAAGTTGAGTACTAAAAACTTTTTGTCATCTGAGCCAGGCTCATCGCCAGTATGTTGACTCAAATGGGCTGGCGGTACACCAGCAGCTACTCCCCTTCGGACACTACTATTGTACCAGGACACTTGCGCAAAAGCTGTCGAAGTTCGCCTCCTAGCCCCCAAGATTGGGGGAACTGAGCTTATTAAAGCCCCCAGAATATAGTCCTTACCGGGCATACAAGAAAGGGGGTTTGGGGGCAAATGCGTAAGTCCTATGTACAAGTGATCCATAGTGTAAGAAACCGGGGAAAGACTGATTATTCTGGCACTTGCCAGACGCGAGCAGCCGGTAGGATGGGCTGAAGTGTACCGCGAGATCGCTCTAGTGCCACTCTGAGCGGTTTTGAAGGACGGAAGGCAAAGATGGTAGAACCGTCTGTTTGTGATGCGAATGATTGAGTTGCAACCCAATTGACATTTTGGCTTAGTAGCAGCATCCGCACATTGGGATGCAACCGATAGCTCAGTGAAATCAAGTCGCCGAGGTTGGTAAAATCATCGCCACGATCGCTCAGAAGCAGCGGCGACGGTGCAGCGTTAAGGCGATCAGCAACGGCCGCGTTAAAGTAGCTCGGTACGTTGTGCCACCACGTAAAGGAGGCTGCGCTCACCGTGCAGGATGCAAGGCTGGCAGTAAAGAGAGTGAGCAAAACGAGCCGCCAAAACCAACGGTTGAGAAACGTCAGAGTATAGGGCGTGAGACGCCAAAAGCGGGAAGATCCAGTCCGCTGAGGTTTACTGCTGAGGTAATGGGGCTTTGGTGAAAGCCTCTTTGCCAAAAAGTAAGCGACCGCCAACTGCACGCCGGGATAGCAGGAGATCAAGTAGCGACTCACCGCCGATCGCTTGCTGCCCAGCACAAGATCAGGCAGTGCCAGCCCCAAAAAGGGTACCACCGTCGACGTCCACACGAAGAGCGAGATCCCGCGATCGCAGCGTCGGTAAAGCGTGTAGAACGCCAGCACAATCAGCACCACAATGGGGACTCGCAGTACAAACGTCCAGAGATTGTCAAAGCCAACATCCAGATCAAAAAATAAGGCTGTAAAGCTGAGTGTCCACAGCTTGACCAGGTAATCTGAACCCGGCACATTTGCGGCCCAGTTGGTTGTGTTGAGGGTGCGCTGGAAGCCCGTTAACATCACAAACAGCCATGGCGCGTAAAGGAGACCAGCGATCGCCAGCGCCAGCCAGAACTGAAGGATGCTTTGACGACTTGTCTGTCTGTGAGTGCCTATGACCAGAATGATGTAAACCGCATGACCGATGAGCGTCAAGGCAAAAAAAGGGTGAGTGTATAAACCCAGCGTGACTGCCAGGGCATATAAACCCCAGTGTTTCCAGACAGTAGGTGGGCGTTTGAGCACGTCACGCGAACAAACTTTTTGGATGCCAGACAGCCGAATGGCTCGCAGCAGTAAGTAGTGACTGGCGATCACGGCGAGTGTCAGCAAGCTATACTGCCGCGCCGTTTGAGCAAACAACAGGTCAAACGGAGAAAGAGCCAGAAAGACCGTCGCCAACAGTGCCGCCGCTTGAGAAGCAAATAGTTCCCAGGCGAGGGCGTACATGAAGGGTAGTGATAGCAGGCTCAGCAGCACTGGGAGCAGTCGCGATGCCGTGAGTGGGCTGCCAAAGATCGCTTGCATTGGTGCGCCCAACGCCTGAACCCAAAAGCGATCGAGCAAAAAATAGAGCGGTGGATGCTGCGGATCTTCCAGTGCTAGCGATCGTACGGTGTCGGCTGGAGTGCTGCCTGGTTTGATCTGTTGGAACCGCAGTAAGTCTTTCGCTGAAAAGACCTGGTTCTGGAAAATCTCCTGACCAATTTCTTGCACCGTGTAGCCAGAAGCTCGCAGTGACGTATACACTTCGTCATGCCAATACACTTTATGGTTCAAGTTGACGAAGCGAAAGACAACTCCTACAACAAGCAGGAAAATGACCAACCAGTGTAACCAGGCAGGAGACAGCGGACGACCTGGGTCAACCTGGCTCAGCGATGCTGTCTGACGGAACATCCCAACCTCTAAAGCATCTTTTCGAGGAACTGCTTGGCACGATCGCACTGTGGATTAGTGAAAAACGTGTCGGGTTCTGCATCTTCGGCTAAACAACCTTCATTGAGAAACCAGATGCGATCGGCAACTTCACGCGCAAAGCCCATTTCGTGGGTCACGATCGCCATCGTCATTCCCGTTTTT
This sequence comes from Stenomitos frigidus ULC18, assembly GCF_003003795.1. Taxonomy (GTDB): domain Bacteria; phylum Cyanobacteriota; class Cyanobacteriia; order Leptolyngbyales; family Leptolyngbyaceae; genus Stenomitos; species Stenomitos frigidus_A. Next base: position 63,957 of record NZ_PVWK01000117.1, read on the forward strand.
GCTAAGCCTTTCATTACTTCCAACACTTCTTGCACCATTTCGGGGTCTAGTGCAGAGGTCGGTTCATCGAACAAAATCACGTCGGGTTTCATTGCCAGAGCACGGGCGATCGCGACTCGTTGCTTTTGCCCGCCAGAAAGCCGGGACGGGTAAACGTCCGCCTTCTCCTGCAACCCGACTTTTTCCAGCAGTTCTATGCCCAGTTGCTTAGCTTCGTCAGAGGACAGCTTTGAGACTTTAATCGGTGCATAGGTCACGTTTTGCAGTACGGTCATGTGCGGAAACAGGTTGAACTGCTGAAACACCATGCCCAAATGTTGACGCACGTTTGAGATGTTGGTCTTGGGCGCTGTAATATCCTCGCCTTTAAAGTAAATATGTCCTTGAGTCGGTGTTTCCAGCAGATTCATGCAGCGCAGCAGCGTCGATTTCCCACAGCCAGACGGCCCAATCACCGCCACCACTTCACCCTGGCGGATTTCGGTGGAAATATCTTTCAGCACATCCAGCTTGCCAAAGGACTTAAACAGCCCTTCCGTTTTAATAATGGTTTCACTCACGGCTTTAAACTCCTGATCTAAATAGTTTAAGCGTAACGTCTGCTACTAGGATGGCGCACCGATCGCACGGATTACTGCGTCATTCGCTACGTCTTAGCCGTGTTTCGAGTAGACTGGCGGCGTAAGTCAGCCCCATGACTAAAACGTAGTAGATCAAGCCAGCAAACAGCAGCGGCTCAAAATAGATGTACTTGTTGGCACCGACAATTTGTGCAGCGCGAAGAATTTCCACAACGCCAATGGTGGAAACCAGCGAAGAATCTTTCAGCAAACTGATGGTTTCGTTCACCAGAGCTGGCAGAATGTTTTTCAACGCTTGCGGCATAATCACATCCCACATCAGCCGCCAGTAGGGGACGCCCAACGACAGTGAGGCTTCTGCTTGTCCTTTATCCACAGCCTGAATGCCTGCCCGAATGGTTTCAGACATATACGCGCCAGAGTTGAGCGTAAAGGTCAGCACGCCTGCCTGATAGGGCGTGATGTTGTAACCCGTCAACTGTGGGGTCGCGAAGTAGACCAGCGACAACTGCAACAGCAGCGGTGTACCCCGAAAAATGGTGGTATAGATAAACGAAAACCATTGGAGCGGCTTGACACCCGAAATTTTGCAGAGGGAGAGCGCGGAAGCCCACACCAGACCCAGCAGCACAGACGAAATGGTGAAAATGAGGGTGACGGGGATGCCTGCCAGAATAAAGGGAATATCTGGGGCGATGCGTCTAAAATCGAGATCGAAACCGCCTTTGCTGGCAGGGGCATCAGTGGGCGGCGGCGGTGCCTGGGCGACGATCGTAGTCTTCTGATCATTCGTAGCAATGCTTTCAATGGCAGTTGTAGCACTTTGCGCGATCGACGGCAGCGGTTGTGCCACCAGATGACCTGCCAGCAGAATCACTAGGAAGGTTTGGAGGGCAACGATCGCCCAGCGCGATCGCAGGTGGGTTAAAACAGGGAATCTCACAGCACGTTTATTGAAGCGTAGGAACATAAATGCCTTTCAATGCAGCAGACAACAGGGCAAACGAGGGACATAAACAACTGCTTCTGTAGGGACGTTACATGTAACGTCCCTACAGAAGGCACGAACAGCGTTGAACTATCCCTGTAAGATGACTAGGGAGATTTTTTGGGCGAAGGCGACATGGCACCAGAGGGTGACATAGAGCCAGACGGTGATGGCGATGGCGATGGCGGGACACTGGTGGCGAACCATTTCGCCGCAAGGGTTTTGATTTCACCACTCGCTTTCATTTTTTCTAGCGCCTTGTTGAAATCAGCAACCAGCGGCGACCCCTTAGGAAACGCAACGGCAGAACCAGAGGGGCCTTCGGGTGGAATGACGTTAAAGACCAGATCGCTATTGGAATCGGTAAAGCCTTTTGCAACCGTATCTTCAACGATCGCGGCATCAATGCGCTTGGATTTGATTTCCTGAATGATATCAGGCACTTTGTTGAGTTGCTTGACCTTCATACCAGACACTTTTTCGGCAATCTTTTTCGCATCGCCTTCCTGAATCGAACCCAACTGCACGCCTACCGTCTTGCCTGCGAGATCTTTCGTCGTCTTCAGATTGCTTGTCTTCAGCGCGATGATAGTGTTTTTGGCATCGTAGTAGATGGTCGAGAAATCAACGTTCTTCTGGCGTTCGGGTGTGGGTGTCATGCCCGCCATGACAAAATCAGCCCGCTTCGCTTGCAATGCAGGCACTAGGCCATTAAAGTCCGATTCGCTAATCTTCAATTCGTAGCCCAATTCAGCTGCAATTTTAGTGGCAATCTCCACATCAAAGCCAACGATTTTACGCTCACCGCTGGCAGTGTCATAGAACTCATAGGGTGGATAGTCAGGCGATGTCACCATCGTCAGCACCTTTTTGCCGCTGCTTGAGGTAGGCGATTGCCCTGGTTGGGGTGGTTCGCAGCTTGCCAGTGCGCTGACAGCAACGGTTGTTGTCAATAACAGTGTTAAAAGCGATCGACGTTTCATCAAATTTTTTCCTTATCAAAGAGTCGTATGGGCGTTCAAGGGTCTGTCAATCTATCAGGCAAATTTCACACGATCGTGGCAGCTTGCAAAGCCCCTGGCATAATTCTTAGCGTCACAAATAGCCTCAGCCAAACTTTAAACCAGGGGCGAGTGTGCCTTAAAGAGACGGCCTAGAACACAAAGGTTGTGCGGATGACACCAATCACAGCATCTGGGTTGCGATCGTCGTGGTTAGGAGCCGTTAGCCAGATCACACCGGGCGTAATCGAAATATTGTCTGTTAGCTGATAACGGTAGAACGCTTCGATGTGGTAGCCTGTGCTGCGATCTTCACGTTGCCCAGCAGGAAGCCCGATCGCGCTTGCAAACGCTGCGTTGCTTGTACCGGTTAGCCGTGGCTGCATCCCAAAGACAATGCCGCCGAGGTTGCCTTTTTTGCCCAAGTCAGGAAAGGCAAGATCGATCGAAAAGTTCCAGATATCGGCATCGCCTTTAGTGCCTGAGCCCAGTGCGCGTGCTTGGGTCAGCCCCACCCAACCGCCGATTTCAAACCAACTCGTGATGCGATAGTCCAGTTGGACGCTATAGCCATTGCCGATCACTGGCCCCGCTCCCAGTATTTTTGCGGCGTTGCTGCCAGCCAGCGTATCCACCCCAAACTGTGGCGAGTAAGAGTTGATGTAAAAGAAGCCCAGCTTGAACGTACCGGAGTAAAAGATTAGGTGAGCAAAGGCGCTATAGCCTGCCTTAAAGAGCCCAAGCTGAGGGTTGTTGGGGCTATCGCCTTCACCCTGATAACCAAAGTCAAACTGGAAATTAGGGCTAATGGCATAGTTGACGGCAACGCCCGCCTGGTTGCCGATCGGGAACCAAACCGGATCAATTTGGGCGAAATTTGACGGCGATCCCGTTGCCTGGTCATTGAACGGAGTGATGGGATCAGTGACGATCGAGGGGTCGATCGTGTTTGCATCTACAAACACCGTCAGTTTCTCGCCCACCGGAAAGCGATACTGCAAGCGGTTGATCGTCACATTGCTGTTAGAACTCGTGCTGGTAGCCAAAAAACGCGTTTCGTCAGACAAGTCACTGGTGGCCCTACCCACTGGCGACACGCCAAACACGTCACCCACATCAAACTTCCGCAAGTTTGTGGCTTGCAGTCGCGTTCGCAGTCGATCTTTGCCGGTGAAGCTCGTGTCAAGGTCGAGACGGAGACGGTAGCCAATGGCTGCGTTATTCCGTGGGCCAGCACTATCACCAAAGGCATCGGCAAGATAGGTGATCAACTCTGTGCCGACTTTCGTGGTAGTTGAAAACTGCTGCTTCTCTAGAGTCGCAGTACGGGCTTCAAGCGCGCCCACACGACCCCGTAGAGTCGCAAGCTCGGCAGCAAATTCTTCCTGGAGCTTTTGCAGTGCTAGCAAATCTTCTTTTTTAACGAGATCAGCAGTGCCAGCAGCAATGAGTTCATTAATGCGATCCATGCAGGCATTGAGCCCAGCCGCAAATTCGTAACGGGTCAGCGCACGGTTGCCGCGATAAGTTTTGTCGGGGTAGCCAACAATGCAGCCATAGCGCTCGACCAGCGATTGCAGCGCCTGAAAAGCCCAGTCAGTCGGCTTTACATCCGTCAATTGAGACACAGAGGTGACTTGATCCACCTCAGCGATCGACGCATCGGCCTCTTGCAACGCTGTAACTGCCTCAAGCGATGGCTCTGGACTAAGGGATTTGGCCGTCTGGCTGACTGCTGCCGATGACTTTAAAGCCGCATTCGGGCGAGTCGTACGTTCTGGCAGCTTTACATCAGCCAAGGCTGTTTGCTCAAGCAGCAGCCCACTACCCATCAGCGCCACGCTAGCACCCAGGGCGCTCAACAAAAACTTCTTCATATGTTGTCTCACTCACACCACAAAAACAGTTGATTAGCAAACACCGTCTCATTCAGGTCGGCTGATGACTAAAACTTCTGATGACTCATAGAAAGCATCACGAACGCAGAGCAAGCGCGCTCAGTAACCTTTTATTAAACACACAAACCCGATCGCCAGACACGTTTTTGCGAAATGTAACCAACTAGCAGGGCGAAACTTGTCAAAGCTTCCTAACTCAAACAAATTTGACATCAGAACCGAGAACCCTATGATTAAAAAGCTTGCACCACAAGAGATCTGTTAGATTTGATCACTTTTCAACGAAATCACGACTCATGACTGATGCTCTTCTTCCTGCTCTCATTCAACAGATGACGGCACCAGCGTTCTATCCTCATCCTGTCAAGGAGCCGATTCAATGCATTCAAACTCATATTTCTTATGTCTTACTAACGGGCGACTATGCCTACAAAGTAAAGAAGCCAATGAACTTTGGCTTTCTTGACTTCTCAACGCTAGAGAAACGACAGCATTTTTGTGCCGAAGAATTACGCCTGAACCAGCGCGGTGCCGCAGCCTTGTACCTGGACGTTAGCCCCATCACTCAAGTAGGCGATCGCTTTCAGCTAGGCGGCATCGGTGATGCAGTTGAGTACACCGTCAAGATGCGTCAGTTTCCACAGTCCAGCTTATTTACAGAACTGTTCGATCGCGGCGAGTTGACGGCATCGCTACTGGAGCAGTTAGCACGAGTGCTGGCAAACTTTCACGCTCAAGCAGCAACCAATGACTACATCCGCAGTTTTGGCACTGTCGAAAACATTCGGCTTGCGATCGACGAAAACTACGACCAGACGGCCCAATACGTCGGTGGCCCGCAAACCCAGCAGCAGTTAGACGAAACGCGCCAGTACACCGATCGCCTATTCGCGGAACAGCAAGCCCTTTTTAACAGCCGCATCGAACACAATTGGATTCGGGAATGCCACGGCGACGTGCATCTACGCAATATTGCTCTCTGGCAAGAAAAAATCTGGCTGTTTGACTGTATCGAGTTCAACGAGCCGTTTCGGTTTGTCGATGTCATGTTCGACATTGCGTACATCATCATGGATCTGGATGCGCGCGATCGCCGCGATCTCAGCAATCTGTTCCTTAATGCTTACATTGAGCAAACCGGCGACTGGGAAGGCTTACAGGTGTTGCCTCTGTACCTTAGCCGTCAATCCTACGTGCGGGCTAAAGTCACCTCCTTTTTGTTGAGCGATCCATCTGTCCCAGAGCCCGTCAAACAAGAGGCTGCTGCCACTGCGGCTCGCTACTACCGCCTGGCGTGGGAATATACACAACCACAGAAAGGACGCTTGATTTTGATGGCAGGTTTATCTGGTTCTGGCAAAAGCACTACAGCCCGCCATCTAGCCCAAACGCTGGGAGGCATTCAAATTCGCTCTGATGCGGTTCGTAAACATCTGGCAGGCATTCCTTTAGACACCCCAGGCAGCGATGATCTCTATACCGCCGCGATGACACAAAAGACGTACGATCGGCTCTTACAACTCGGCATCACTCTGGCAACCCAGGGTTACACAGTGATTCTCGATGCCAAGTACGATCGACAACCGCTGAGACAAGCCGCGATCGCGCAAGCCGCCGCACACCACTTACCGCTGCAAATTCTCTACTGCACAGCACCGCTACCCGTTCTACAAGAACGCCTACAGCAACGCCACGACGATATTTCTGATGCCACGGCTGACCTGTTACCACAGCAACGTATGGACACGTTTGGCAACGATGAGCAACCCTACATTACGACGTTAGACACAACGCAAGACCTGAAAGCACAATTAGATCAGGCAGCAGGCTGAAGGAGTTGTTGCTTCTAAAGCCCTAAAGCCTTTCAGGCGTACAAGAAAGAACAGACAAGTTTTTTAGAATGAATCAGAAGGCAGGAGTCAAAATTAACTCAAAACTCTCTAGCTTGTCGGTGCAAAGCGTAGCCCAAAACTCAAAATATTTCCTATCCTGCGGGAAGCCAACGCTACCGAAACGCGAAGCGTTTCTTGCATGCCTAAGGCTATACAAAACTCAAAACTTCCCTCACCCCTCACTCCTCACCCCTCACTCCTCTCCCCTTACTTCCTTTCACCCACTCCCCACTGAGCAGCGATGTCCAAAAAACCAGATTTCGACGTAGGCTTAGCGACTGGTGTGCAGTACTGGCTAGTGTTCATGCTTGGTTTAGCTGTGTTAGGGTACAGTCCCCTTCTCAGCATTACGTTTGGGGCGATCGGTGGCGTTGCCAGCGGGATCATTGCAGCATGGCTCAAGCCTAAAGCATCCTATGTGCCGACTAAAGCAGAGAAGCAGACAAAAGAAGAAGAAGAAGGAAAAGAGGTCACAACAGTTGTCGAACCAAAACGACGATCCAGGTTTCGTAAATACGGTACTCCTGTCGCTCGTCGCCAGCATCAATCGCGCGGTCGCAGACACTTTGGTTGGCTGTTTCGTCGAAAAGTTTAGTGGGTGTAAAGAAATAAACGGTCAGTAGCCAGTCATCCTGGTCTCTGTCGGGACGTGACCTGTAACGTCCCGACCCTATGTAAGTCCGTGCCATGACGCTTTAGGGCTTTTTAGACCCAGGTTGCGTCACTTTTGGGGTTGGCGACGACTGGGCAGCTGGTTCTTTAACCTTCCAGTCAGCTAATGGACGATTGACCGCATTCTCGAAATCGGTGGAAACCAGTAGCACTGTCAAATCAGTTTTCGTCTGAGCAGGCGGATCAACCTGAGCGTACAAAGCGCTGCGGTTGAAGTTCGGCTTACCAAGCACCAGGCGATGGGTTTGCTGACTGGCAAGCTTCACGTCAGCGATCGCGATCGGCTTGTCCAACCCAAACTCTGCTTGTTTCGCGGCGGATACCGTGAGCGTTTGCTGTCGCTTTCCGGTTACCAGCAGGTTGAGTAGATATGCGACTGAGGCATCGTTTGCCACCGTTTGTTCTGGTGCCGTCATCGCCCAGGTCAGTGTCTCGGTTGGTGTCGCTTTTGGTGACGCTGGCTGAGGCTTCGCTGGCTGGTCAGGCTTGGCACCAGGCAATCGTGCCGCTGGAGTTTTGGCAAATGCCAGGGTTTGCGTCGGTGTGGTGAGGGTGAGCGATCGCACCTCCTCTTCTTTAAACGCAAATAGCTGCTCAGTTTGAGCCTTTGCCGTTTCTCGCTGAGGTTTTCCCTGCACCTCATAAAGATAGACAAACGCACCCAGGAGCAGCGCGATCGCTAACAAAATCAACGGCGTTTTTTGAAATTTCATAACCGGAAGGAACGTTTTGAGTTTTGAGTTTTGAGATTTGAGCTGCTTGAGCAGTCAGCGGTCAGCGGTCAGCTTTTTTCTCACTAATAACCAACAATGAACAACCCCTTCAGCCTTCAGCCTTCAGCCTTCAGTCCTCTGCCCTCTGCCTTCTACTTACCGTCTCTTCCACCAAACCCCAAACGCAGCGCCAAACCCAATCAGCGGGAGAATGGCGATCGCGGTCCAGGTTGCCAGACTTGCCTGCTGCCCCGACAAGCCGAGGCGACGATTTTTGGCTTCTTTGGGACGAATGGAAAGGGACTGGTCATCAGCGTGACTAAGCCAGCGCACTGAGTTGATGAAGACATCGCCATTGATGCCCTGATTCACGCCCCCATCTTCGGCAAAGCGGGAGTTGCCGATCACGACCAGCCTGGATTCTTTGGGTTTCTGATCGGTCGTCGTTGGACTGGCGGCCACAGAAGGGCTGGGTGACGGATTCGCTGACGCAGAAGGGGAAGGACTGGAAGGACTGGGTGACGGCTTTGCCGGACTCGCTGAGGCTGAGGGAGACGGTTTTGGAGACGTGCTTGGTGAGGGACTGGGCGATGGTTTTGGTGCCGCGACCGCTGGCGTTACTGTGCGGGTGAGAGCAAAACCGATGACTAAGGGACCGGGGCGATCGCTGGCCTGGTCAAACTTCAGCGGTTGCGCTTTGACGTTGCTTTCGGCCCAGCTTCGTTCACTGGTAAACAATAATGGTGTGGATTTCACGTCGGTTTGGGGTTTCACATCGATCGGCTGCGCTAGCGGATAAATCGAGAGTGCATTGCCAAAATCCTTGGTAATCGGATGGTTGCCGTACTGGCTGACTGACGAAAACGCCGGCCCCAACTGAGATAAGCGGCCAGAGACATCAATCACGACCCGTTTGTCTACCGTCACGCCCCAGTTAGTGAGCAGGCTATCCAAACCCGGAGTCGTATTAGGATCGAGCATTAAAAACAGGTTGCCACCGTTCTTAAGGTATTCATCCAATGCAGTGACCTCTGGAGCGAGCAGCGGCTTTTGCGGCCCTGCTAGCACCAGCACATTCGCATCGGCGGGAATAGTGGCTGTTTCCAGCAAGTTGAGCGGTTTGACGGTGAAGTTTTTCTCCTGCAATCCTTTCACGGCGGCTGAAATTGCGCCCTGCGACTGGTCGATCGGGTGTTCACCATGTCCCTGAATCACGTAGGCAAACGACTGACGATTACTCACCAGTTGCTCCAAAGCGCCAGTCAGCTTAACTTCTGACAGATAACCCCCGTCGCCAACCAGACTATCCCCCGTCGTGGGCGCGATCGTCTGTACATACTGCTTGCGTCCTTCCGGCTGGATCTCGGCAATCACATCACCGTTGCTCTTGACTTCTAGCCGCTGTACAACCGATGGCTGCGAATTTGGATCGACAAACTCATAGCTCAGCCGATCGCTCTGACGGTGATAACTTTCCAACAACTCGCGATCGCGCGCACTGGGCTGTGGCACAAACACCCACACCTTCACCGGCTGCTTCAGATTCTTCACCAACTGTTGCGTTTCCGGTGCCAGCGAGAACAACTGATTCTCCGTCAAATCCAGCCGCCCCACATGGTTCGCTGCCAGGAAATTGATCAGCCCCAAAATCGCCAGTACTGAGAGCGTCGTGATCAGCGCATTTGCACCAACTTGAGTCGATCGCTGGCTCCAAAACCCCGGCTGTGTGGATTGTTCAGCATAGGTAGACTGAAACACCAGCCATAGACCAACCACGACTACGCCTGCAATGACGAGCCCCAACGGAATGGGACTAAAGGAGCCAGAAACCAGACCCGCGATCGCGCCTGCAGCCACCAGCATCGGCCCCAGCCAGAAGAGGTATTTAAGGTATTTCAGATTGGGAGAAAACGTTTTCATATCAAAAGAAGAAAAATAGAGTCAAGAGAAACCGGGTTTCTGGGCGCAATATTGGGCACTGGCGGCATGTGCGGTGAAGAAACCCGGTTTCTGCGGTTCACGAGTTTCTGCGGTTCACGATCGCTGGAAGCGAAACGCATCGATCGACTGCGCCGTCAAAAAGAGTCCCAAGACAATGTAGCTGCCAAACAAAACCAGGCTACTGCTGTCGAGAATGCCTTGGGTCAGATTGTTGTAGTGCTTCAGCAAAGACAGATGTCCTAACGCGGCGCCAGCGGGACCACCCAGCTTTTGACCGAGAATTTCGACAACCCAGAGGAAAAGGACTAAGCCAAACGTACCGATCGCGGCCAAAATCGTGCTGTCTGTGAGCGAGGAAATGAACATCCCCAGAGACAGAATGGCAGCAGCCAGGAGGATTAAGCCCAGATGTGCCACCAGCACGATGCTAAAGCTGAACGGCGGTGTAGTGGTGCTGAAGACGATCGCCTCATAGATCAGCAGCGGCAGCACCATCGTCACAAAAAACGTCAACACGCCTAACAGCTTGCCAAGCGCAACCGCCCAGTTGGTAATCGGCGAGGTCGCTAAAAGCTCCAACGTGCCACGCTTGCGTTCTTCGGCATACAGACCCATCGACAAGATCGGCAAAATGAATAGCGCAATCGAACCCAGGGTGCTTAAGAAAAACTGCAAGAACTGATAAGGCACATCGATCGGCGACGCGTAGCCTGCACTATCGGCATAGGCAACCTGTTGCGTAATGCCGCCTAAAATCGAAACAAAGAAAAAGCCTGCTAAAAGCCAGAACACACCCGCGATCACGTAGGCAAGGGGCGACGCAAAGTAGCTCTGCAACTCGCGGCGGTAAATAGCCAGAATGTTGCTCATAATCACACGCATTAAGCTGCTTCTCCCGCTGATGGTTCAGCCTCTTCGCCCTCGGATTCGCCATCAGATTCCAGGTCTGTGGCGGCATCCAGAGGCTTCTCTTCAGTCGTCAGTTCTAAAAAGACATCTTCGAGCGTGGCTTGCGATCGCCGCATTTCGTACAATCCCACACCCGCGCCAACGACCGTCTTCGCGATATCTCGACCGACTAACTCGGTGCCAGATTCGGCAATCACCCGCAGCTTGTGGTGTTCCGGCACGTCACTTGGTGCTTGCTCGACCAGCTTGACGTTTGGTAAGCCCTGAAGAAAGATCACTAAGCGAGACTGAATATCTGCCGCATCGCCCTCGACTTCAAGTTCATAGCCAGAACCACCCGTTAACTGTGCCATCAGGTTTTCGGGTGTGTTCGTCGCCACGACTCGACCTTTGTTGATGATGGCAATGCGATCGCACGTCATGCTGACTTCCGGCAAGATGTGAGTCGAAAGAATGACAGTATGATCGCCTGCCAGATTTTTGATCAGACTCCGAACTTCGGCAATCTGACGTGGGTCTAGCCCCACAGTCGGTTCATCCAAAATAATGGCAGGCGGATCGTGAACGATCGCCTGTGCAATGCCCACCCGCTGTCGATAGCCTTTAGACAGCTTGCGAATGAGCGTCTGGCTCTTTTCGGTCAGGTTGCAGCGTTTGATGGCAGTTTGGACTCGATTCGGGCGATCGCCTGCATTCACGCCTTTAATGCGCGCGACGAAATGCAAAAAGCCTTCGACCGTCATATCGGTATACAGCGGCGGCGTTTCGGGCAAGTAGCCGATATGCTTCCGCACGGCCATCGAATTTTCGTGGACTTCAAACCCTGCCACTTTTGCCGTACCGGCTGACGCTGGCAGGTAACCCGACAAAATCCGCATCGTGGTCGTCTTCCCGGCTCCGTTGGGCCCCAAGAACCCCAAAATTTCCCCTGGTTCCACCGCGAACGTGACATCCTCAATGGCAGGGGTTGAGCCGTAAACTTTGCTTAAGTGCTCAACTTCAATCATGTGAACCTCACGAATCAGGGCAGCTTGATATTACCCATCTCTACCCCAGGTTATATCAGTTGAGGCGTTACAGGGACAAGCTAAGTTTCATTGGAGGTAATGAGTGAGGTTGGGGAAGTGATCGCTACAGGGTGATAAGAACGGTTAGCGGTCAGCCGTCAGCGGTCAGCCGTCAGAAAAAAGCTGATAGCTGATAGCTGATAGCTGATAGCCAATCCTAACCTGTACCGCTATTTTCAACAGGCTCTCACTCGATCGCCCCAGACCCTAAAGATATTCCACTATCGTCGGCTCTTCTGGGATGAACCGTGGCTGCAGATTTGCTTTCTTGTTCTTCCCTCGCAACGAGCCAATCTGGATCGGCGTTTTGAGCAACTCTAGCTCCTGCACTTCCCAAAAAATTGCCCAACTGGGGCGATCGGTAGCTGTCGATTTGGGACGAAAGATGGCTTTGTCGGGATAGCGACCACGCCGAGATCCGACCGAACCGATGTAAAGTCCACGCCAGGTCACTTTGGGGTTCAATGGTTGCTCTCCTTTGGCGTTGGCGGCGTAGATGAAAACCTCGATCGCCTTCCCAGCACGCAGTTTCTCAACTTCCGCAAACACTTCAAAGGCCATGCTGCCAAAGGCAACTTTGGGTGAGTGATCGGGTGGCAAATCGTCTGCATCCAGTTGAGCAGCGATGGCTTCTAGCCCAGACATTAAGTCTATTTCTGGTACTGAAGCAAGGAGAGCGAAGGCACGAGTCTTTTGCATGAGGTCACGAATACAGCAAAGCAATCTCTCCAAACTACTGGAAACTGACATTGCCGTCCAATACTCGAAGCTTAACCGTTACTTACTGGCTTGAGGATGAAATATGTGAAAAGGTGATTGCTTCCCCCTGGAGTTCTCATGACGCTTCTATGCCAATTCCACAAGTTGTCCTTGATACCAACGTCATCGTTGCTGGCTTACGTTCTCGACGAGGCAGTGCTTTTCAGTTACTAACCCTGGTAGGCACAAAAAAGTTTGAGATTCACCTTTCGGTGCCATTAGTGCTGGAATATCGAGAGGTACTATCGAGAGAATTAGCAAACTTGTATGTTAGTGCGATAGATATAGAGGACTTCATTGAGTTTCACTGTTCCGTCGCAAAGAGACATCGGATCTTCTTTCTTTGGCGTCCGTATCTCCCTGATCCAAAAGACGATATGGTGTTGGAACTGGCAGTGACGGCGGGATGTGATAGCGTAGTGACATATAATATCCGCGACTTTGTTGGAACCGAGAAATTTGGCATCAAAGCAATTACACCTGGGGAACTTTTGAGAGCAATTGGAGCGTTGCTATGAGTCACGTAAATGTTCAGCTTCCTGACTCTTTGTACAAAAATCTGCAAGTTTTGGCAGAGCAAGATGGCATTACCGTTGACCAGTTCATCGCGACAGCCGTTGCGGAAAAGATAGCCGCTTTGACAACCGAAACCTATTTGAAAGCGTTGGCGCAACGCGGTAGCAGAGATAAATATGAAGCCGTGTTGACGAAAGTCCCTGACGTAGAGCCAGAAGCTTACGACCAACTGCCAAAGTGCTAACCATTCGATTGTATGGCTTGAGGTGCCAGGTGAATCATGGGTGACGTCGCACCAGCACCTTTGAAGGCGGCGATCGCTCGCTTAGAATAGCGACAAGCCCGGTTCATGCCTGGAAAGAATATTGGTGATTTGTTGTAACCTTAATGCGATCGAGCAGACGTAAGGACAGCTCGTTCTGTCGTTATTGCAGCAAATTCGGATGTGACGACAACTTGTTTTGGACTAACGACAACTCGTTCTGTTGTAGCGCCTAGCGATGCTGTTCTGATGATCACTCCTCCCCTCTGCACGATCGCTCTTACCAAAACATTTTAAGCTCAGGTAACTACAAGCTCAGGTAACTAAATTTGGCGCGTCTCTGGGAGGAAGGAGCGATCGCACCAATGTGAGCAGGGCGTCAAACATACAGCTTTAGCCTTTTCTAGGAATACCCTCAATAGCACGATCGGGCTCAGCAAATAAACTTTAGAGTGAGCACTTCACTTTTCAAGTAATACTTTTTCTGAAGCATTACTGCCCTCAATATTTTTTTCGTACCACTTCATAAGAGGAGTCGAACTAACCCCATGTAGCACAACTGAAAGCACAACTGTAATAAAGGTAATCCAGGCAATTAATTCGCCTGTTTCACCACTTAGTCCATGCCCAAAGGCGTAAGTCAGGTAATAGAGGGAGCCAACGCCGCGGATGCCAAACCAGCCGAAGAGCCACCGTGTAGCAGGGTGAACCGGAGAGCCGATTGTGCTCAGCCAGCTTCCTAACGGCCGAATGACAAAGAGCAGTAGCCCTGCAATCAGGAGGGCTGGAGCCGCAAAGCGGACGATCGGCTCTAAACGCAGCATGGAACCCAGCAGTAGAATGGCTGCTACCTCAGTCAATTTTTCGAGGCGCGCAATAAAGCGAAGTTGGGAGTTGGATTTGTCAGGGTTGTCTGTGCGACGCTGCATGGCAATACCTGCTACAAAGACAGCGGCAAAACCATAACCATGCACTAACTCAGTCAATGAGTACGTAATGAGGATGGTGGCAAGGGCAACAAAGTCTTCAATGAGATCATCGACTGGACGATACCGCTGCAGACGTCGATCGATCCATGCAACCGCTCTGGCAACGGCAATACCCATCACCATACCAGCAGCGATCGCCCAGACTAAATCGATGCCAACCCATTGCACGAACCAGTTTTGCCAGTTGTCATTCTCAAGCCACCGTAACCCGAAATAGACAAACGGAAAGGCCAGTGCGTCGTTCAAGCCGCCTTCGGAGGTTAAACCAAAACGCAATTCATCTCGATCGCAAAGACCATCTAGCTGCACTTCTGATGCCAATACCGGATCGGTCGGTGCCAGAATTGCGCCCAACAAAATAGCAGCGCCCCAGTTTAGCTGTAAACACCAGTGTGCGATCGCTGCCACAGCAAAAATTGAAAGGGGCATCAGAAAGCCGATTAACCGAATGGTCGAATTCCAGGCCCATGCTTTAAGCGGGCGATTCATTTTCAAGCCGCAGCCAAAGAGCGAAATCAACACAACAAACTCCGTCAGCCGCTCTAAAAACTTTGCGTCGGGACGTAATTGAATGAGGTTGAAGCCATAGGGGCTGAGCGCCACACCCACAATGAGATAGATGAGCGCATAGGAGAGCGGTAAACGCGCGATCCATCCTGACCCCAGTGTGATTAGCAGCAACAGCAAGCCAAGGACTAACAGGTCAAGAATGTAAATATCCACACACAGTTTGATAAGCGATCTTCTCAACTTTAGGCAGTGGGTGGGCGATCGTAATGCAACCTGTGGGGGATTTTGGGGATGAGGCGGGAGGCGGGAGGGAGGAGAATTTTGAGTTTTGAGTTTTGAGTTGGGAGAGTAGTGAGTTTTGAGTTTTGGGCTACGCTTTGCGCTGGCAAGCTAGAGAGTTTTGAGTTGGGAGATGAGTGAGTTGAAGCGGACTGCTGATTGCTGAAAGCTGACCGCTATAGACCGTTTCTCAAAGTTTCGAAGAGTACAAGGCAGCGCCGATGAGTCCGACTTGCGGGTTCAGCACGATATGGACAGGCACCATTTCGAGCAACGGCAGCATGCGTCCTTTGTCGATGAGTGAGCTGAGGAAACTACTGTCCTGGATGAGCGGCAAAATCTTGGGTGCGATGCCGCCAGCGATATACAGCCCACCGTACGGCAGCAGCTTGAGTGCCAGGTTTCCGGCTTCGGCACCATAGGCATCAATGAACATGTGCATAGTTTGTTCTGAGAGCCGATCGCTCTTTGCCAACGCAGCTTGGGCGATCGCAGCAGCAGGGTCGACGCTCTTTTCGCGCCCGATTTCGCGCTCCCAGGTTTGCACGATTTTGCCTACATCAGGCGATTCTTCAGCAGACTGGCGATCGCGCAAAAATTGATAAATGGCAACAATGCCCTGCCCAGAAACGACACGTTCTACAGAGAGGCGCTGAATATTATGTTTTTCGAGCAGGTAGCGCGAAAGCTGAAATTCGATTCCCGATCGGGGTGCAAAGTCAGAGTGTCCACCCTCAGAGCCATAGACCTGATAATCGCCCTCTTGATAGATGAGGAAGCCCTGTCCTAATCCTGTGCCAGCGCCAATGACGCCGATCGGGGCATGGGGATTGCGCTTGCCAACTTGCAAGGTCAGTAAGTCGTCGGCTTCTAGCCCCAGCACGCCGTAACCCACAGCCGCAAAATCATTAATCAGCGACACGCGATCGATGTCTAGCTCTTGACTGAGGCGTGAAGCCGTGAGCGACCAGCAAAGATTGGTGAGTTTAGAGGTGTCATCAACCACAGGGCCGGCGATCGCGAAACACGCCTTCTCTGGGGCAAAAGGCTTCCCGGTTGCTTGCTCTGCCTCCGCCAAAAACTGTCGCACCATTGGCACCAGGTCGGGAAAGCTGGCACTGCGATAGCGGTTTTCGTGCAGTGACTTGAGCGTGTTTCCAGATGCTGAAGGCGTTGCCTCAACTAGGCGCAGAATTGTTTTTGTACCGCCAATGTCGCCAGCCAGTAATACCGTCATGCTTTGCTTACTCCATGCTCTGAACTAGCTTCATCACGTCTATTTTATTTACCCAAGCTTAATGCAGGCTAAGGCAAGCCATACGTTTACCAAAGGGTTCCAACTATCAGAACGAATGCCTGGTTTGCAAAAAAGCGAACGGCCAGGCTTGACCTGAACGCTCAAACGGTATCTTATCGTGACAAACCCCGGATCCGTTGTCTGCCCTGCTGCATAGAATGAAGAAACCCCAGTCAGAATGCCTGACTGCAATCCACTCACCGCGATGACGATCAATGAAGTTTAGACTTTTGGCTAAGAATTTTAGTGCCTCGACGATCGCCCTGCTCGTGATCATTGCACCTGTGATATCACCTGCGGCAGACGATCGACCGCTGGAACGATCGCCGCTGCCAGAGACGACGTCAAGCAGTCCGGCAGTGATCCCGTTAACTGAGCCACAGACGCCAATAGATTTCGTTAAACGGGGCGTGGCGAAAAGCAGCAAGAAGGACTTTGAAGGCGCGATCGCGGATTTTAATCAGGCCATTACGCTCAAACGAGACTATGCGCCTGCTTATTACAACCGGGGCTATGCGTACGTTCAAACCAACAATCGACGTGCAGCGATCGCGGATTACAGTCAGGTGATCTTGCTAAAACCAAATAATGCCTATGTTCGCTATGAGCGTGGTGTACTGCGGGTAGAGGCGGGGGAGAAGGAAGGCGCGATCGAGGACTTTCAACAGGCTGCCACTCTGTTTAAGCAACAGCTCAACGGCAAATGGCAAGACCGGGCGTTAAACCAACTCCAGCAACTTCAGCAGTCGTGAGGTCATAGTTCGCGCAACCTGGCGTTTTCCTCCTGTTAAACTATGTACAGCTTGTCACGACTGTATAGGAGGCTAGCTTGGCAAAGATTGCACTGCTGATTGGCGTTAGCGACTACCAGTCTGGGTTTAACTCACTCCCCGGAACGCAGACCGACATCCGGGAAATGCAGCGCGTGTTGCAGCATCCGCAGATGGGCGGGTTCGACGAGGTGGATTTGCTGCCGAACCCTGACAAGAGTGGCATGGAACTGGCGATCGAAAAGCTATTGGCAGACCGTCAGCGGGATGACCTGGTGCTGCTCTACTTTTCAGGACATGGCTTTAAGGATGACGATGGCTCTCTCTATTTCGTCACGCGCACCACGGAGCAGCGATCGCCGCACCAGATTTATCAATCAACTGCCGTGCCTGCCAGCGTGCTGCAAAACTGGATGAGTCGCAGCCCTTGCAAACGGCAAGTGCTGGTGCTGGACTGTTGCTTTAGCGGTGCCTTTGCCGAGGGGATGAAGGCCAAATCGATTAACCAACCTGTGGAGATTGCTGCCTTTGGCGGGGAAGGTCGTGCCGTGCTGACCTCTTCTACCGCTACGCAAGTCTCGTTTGAACAACAGGAAGCAGCGGTTTAGACACGCTATCTTGTGGAAGGCATTGAGACAGGGGCAGCAGATACGGACAATAACGGCGTGATTACCATTGACGAACTGCATGACTATGCCAAGCGCAAAGTGCAGGAAGCGGCACCCGCGATGAAGCCAGAAAGCTTTGCCGTAAAGGAAGGGTACACGATCATGCGGGCGAGAGCACCGCTGGGCGACCCGAAGCTGGAGTACCGCAAGGAAGTGGAGCAGTTGGCACAGCAACGGAATGGTCAGCTCTCTAGCATTGTCCTCCAAGGGCTAGATGAAAAACAAAAGACATTAGGGCTGTCACCGGAAGAGGCAAAGGTGATTCAGAGTGAGGTCTTGCGACCTTATCGAGAACTTGAGGAGAAACTGCGACGGTACGAGCAAGAGCTTGCTGAAGCGCTACAGAAAGAATCATCGCTTAGTGAAAAAACGCGTGAGGACTTGAAGTATTTCCAGAAGGTTTTAGGACTTCAAGATGAAAACGTTGCTTCGATCGAAGCTCGACTCCCCAAGGCTCAGCAGCCCCGACCGCGATGGCCCAAGCTTGCACCAGCCGCAAAAACAGAGATACCCTCTGCTACAACCAGATCGCCTGAGCCAGTTCAACTATTACAAGCTCCAACGTCCAATGCTGCCCCAGCCCGTAGAAATAACAAGCCTCTAATTTGGGTAGGAGGCAGTGTTGCAGTCGTTTCAGCAATTGGTATTTCTCTTTCCTCGCTGCATTCTCTTCAACCTAAACCGTCAGTTAGCCCATCTGATAGTCCTGCGACTACTCCTACCAGTCAAATGTCAGCAGAGGACTTCTTTGAGCGAGCACTGGGTAAGATCAAAAACGGTGATAATAAGGGTGCCATTGACGACAACACTCAAGCAATCAAGCTTAAACCACAATATTCCGTTGCCTACTACAACCAGGGGATTGCCCGCGCTGCCTTAGGCGACCAGCAGGCCGCCATCCAGGATTACAACCAGGCAATTTAAGTAAACAACAATTGGGGAGGTTTTAGCTCTGGCTATTATGGTCTTCCCACTGCCTACAACAACCGGGGGATTGCCCGCGCTGCCTTAGGCGACCAGCAGGCCGCCATCCAGGATTTCAACCAGGCGATCAAGCTCAAACCCGACTATGCTCATGCCTATTACAGCCGGGGGAGTGCCCGTAAAGCCTTGGGCGACAAGCAGGCCGCCATCGAGGATTATCAGAAAGCTGCTGATCTCTATCAACAGCAGGGAAACACGGAGTGGCATCAGAATGCGTTGAATCAGATCAAGACGCTGCAATAGTGACGATGTGATGATGGTGATGGGTTCTCAGAGGAAGCATCGTAGGTCATACTTGAACCTCAAGCAGGCAACGGTGAACTCTAACCATTCAATGATGAACCTCAGAGTCTCGTCATTGAACCTCAAAGACTCATTGATGAGTGTCCAAGACTCGTTCGCGAGTATCAAAGACTCAACGACGAAGCTTAAAGACTCAGCAGCGAGTATCAAACACTCGTTTATGAGTATCAAAGACTCAACGACGAGGTTCAAAGACTCATTCACGAGTATCGGAAACTCATTGACGAGGTTCAAAGACTCACCGACGAGGTTCAGAGTGTCATTCACGAGTCTCAGAACCTCAACGACGAACCTCAGAGCCTCGTGTGTGAAGCTTAGACGCTCAACGATGAGCCTCAGAACCTCGATGCTCACGACTGACCCGTGGTTTGCCAGAAACCGGGTTTCTTGACGCGGGTCGTTTGAGACCCCAGATTGCAGCCAGAAACCCGGTTTCTCTGCCCGCCGATCGCCACAGCACGATCGACCATCCTCACCGCGATCGTAATTTCATTGGATAAGAGACAGAGGTTACCCCTGTAGGGACGCAAGCCTTACGTCCCGTTATGAGGCAGGTAATAACTGAGTTTGTTGTTTCCTGGCAAGTGCCTTACTGCTTAAACGCTGCCGTAATCCGCTTCATGGCTTCTTCCACATTGTCGCGGCTGTTGAACGCTGAAATGCGGAAGTAACCTTCACCCGCTGCACCAAAGCCAGAACCCGGTGTGCCGACGACATTACAGGTTTGCAGCAGCTTATCGAAGAAATCCCAGCTAGAGAGCCCATTGGGAGTCTGTACCCAAACATAGGGCGCATTCACACCGCCATACACCGCCAATCCAGCAGCCGTCAGTTGTTCACGAATCATGCGGGCATTTTCCATATAGAAACTGACCAGCGCTTTGATTTGCGCCTGTCCTTCTGGTGCGTAAACGGCTTCAGCACCCTTCTGCACGATGTATGAAACGCCGTTGAACTTGGTGGACTGACGCCGATTCCATAGCTTCCAGAGTTCCACATCGGCACCATCGGCAGCTTTGGCAGTAAGCGTTTTGGGGACAACGGTTAACGCGCAACGAGTGCCTGTGAAGCCTGCATTTTTGGAGAACGATCGAAACTCGATCGCACACTCCCGCGCACCCTCAATTTCATAAATCGAATGGGGAATCGCTGGATCGGTAATGAACGCTTCGTAGGCAGCATCAAAGAAGATGATAGAGCCGTGCGATCGGGCGTAATCCACCCAGGCTTGCAGATGCTCTTTGCTAGCAGTCGCGCCTGTGGGATTGTTGGGGAAACAGAGGTAGATTAAATCAACTTTTTCAGTCGGAATCTGGGCCGTGAAGTGGTTATCGGCAGTAATCGGCAGATATACCAAGCCACCGTATTCGCCTTTCTCGTTGGCATCGCCCGTATGACCTGCCATGACATTGGTATCGACATACACGGGATACACCGGATCGGTGACCGCAATGCTGTTGTTACTGCCAAAAATATCGAGAATATTGCCGCAGTCACATTTAGAGCCATCGGAGACGAAGATTTCCGACGCGTCAATGTCGCAGCCGCGTGACTGAAAATCGTGTTGCGCAATCTTCTCCCGCAGCCACGCGTAGCCTTGCTCTGGCCCATAACCCTTGAAGCTGGCGCGATCGCCCATGTCTTCTACCGCTTGAATCATGGCTGTACGGCAGGCTTCTGGCAGGGGTTCCGTTACATCCCCAATGCCCAGCCGGATCACCTTCGCATCAGGGTTCGCTTCCGCAAAAGCGGTCACTCGTCGCCCAATTTCAGGGAACAGATAGCCCGCTTTGAGTTTGAGATAGTTGTCGTTAATAGTTGCCATGTTCGATCGCTCTGAACGCCTTAAATCTGAACGCCTTAAAACAGTAAAGCCGTCTTCAAACAGTAAAGCAGAGCGTGCTGGAAGTTCAAGCACTTGACGATCGCATCTCAATCGGGGCTGACAGATGATTCAGTGGACTCGCTATCCTGGGGTATAGTGACTTGTTTAGAGTAGGGTTGGCAATGGTCGGAGCGGTTGAGCGGATTGCGCAGGAAATTGCAGCGTTGGACAAAGAGACCAGCGCGATCGCGGACGCATTTTATAGCGCGTACTCGACCTATCTTGCGGTGCTGGGGCAAGCAGTGCGTCAGCAGTTGATTCTTGCCAGCTATCACGTTTGCACTCAGGGCTATCCAGAGGCGTTTCTCCGTTTGTCGTACAGCCAACGCCAGCAGCTACAGCAACGGTTGCGGACGCTGGCGCAGCACGTGCAAGAAGAGATTGCTGCCCAACTCCACAAACCCGTTGCAATTGCCCCTCCGATCGATCGCCTGGCTTTAGAGCCTGTGCCTGACACTGACCAGTCATCTATTTCAGCATGGTCGCCCGATGAGCCGTTGGCGATCGCTTCACCGCCACCTCAATCGCGATCGCTCACTCCCACCGATCTGGCATACTGGCGCGAAGAGCTAGAACACGCGATCGTGGCTGAGCTGAAAACAGCGTCTCATGCGGCTAATCGTCTACTGCAACAAGCGCAGATGCTGCCCCAAACGTTGCCTGAACGGATTTTGGAGGCCGCCACCAACGCTGAGATGTCGGATGCCAGAGTGGGCACTCCCAATGTGCTGAATTTGCTGGTCGCAACGGACGATGACACGGTTGAAACCGAGCCATCAGACGAAGCCGATGGGCGATCGGTGATGCCGATTATTGCCATTTGCCTGCGCCGTTCTGAAATTGAGTTTGCTGACCCCGTTGTCGCAGCAGCACGCAGTAAGCTTCGCAGTCTGTTTGCTCAACTGCAAGGACTGGGACGGGATTATCAAAAAAAGCAGCATGAACAGTCGATCGCAGAAGCACAGGCCGCATGGCGATCGAGTTGGACGGAAGAGTAGGGAATGGGTAGTAGGGAGTAGGAAATGAATCACTCAGACCAAGAGCCAGCGGCTCCCGAATCGCTAACACCCGGTTCCCCTCTCGCCTCACCCCTCTCACCTCACACTACGCCCGACTGGATTCGCCTCCAAAAAGCCCTCTCTGTCGAAGCTGATCGTGGGTTCAATGATGTGGAAGGGAAACAACACCGCTTTAGCGAATTTATTAGCCTGACGTTAAGCCAAGCACCTGTTGCGTTGCCTGCGATCGACCAACAGCGCTGGCAGGAGTTGGGGTCTAAGTTCACAACCTACGCCGAATTAACCTTCTCGCAACGACAGCACTTAGTCGCAGACACTCGACGGTTTCTGCACCAGGTACGGCAAACCTGGGAAGAGCAAGGGAAAGGAGAGAGGGGAGAGGGGAGAGGGGTTGGGGAGTCAGCCTCTACGGTGCCAGCGAAGACTCCGAAAACGACGCCACTGGTGGATGCGAGTCGTCCGGTGGCGCTTGATCAAGCGGTCACATACCTGGCGGGGATTGGGCCTAAGAATGCGGAGAAACTAGCCAAGTTAGGGCTGATCACGGTGCGAGACGTGCTTTTTTACTATCCGCGTGACCACCTTGACTATGCGCGTCAGGTCAAAATTCGCGATTTAACCGAGGGTGAAACGGTCACGCTGGTGGGCACAGTCAAGCGCTGTACCTGCTTCTCTAGCCCACGCAATACCAAGCTGACGATTTTAGAGCTAATCGTTCGTGATCACACGGGACAAATTAAGCTCGGTCGTTTTTTTGCAGGCAGTCGCTACAGCAGTCGGGGTTGGCAGGAGCAGCAAAAGCGCCAATATCCACCGGGAGCCACGATCGCGGCCTCTGGTCTGGTCAAAAAAAGCAAATTTGGAATGACGCTGGACAACCCTGAAATTGAGGTGTTGCAGCAGTCAGGAGACGCGATCGACTCCCTTACGGTCGGACGTGTGGTGCCCATTTACCCACTAACAGAAGGGGTTGGTGCCGATTTGGTCAGACGCGCGGTGATTGCCGCCCTGCCAGCGGTCAAGCAACTTCAAGAAGCGTTACCTGAGACCTTGCGGGAGCAGTATGGCTTGGTAGAGATTCAGGAGGCGATCGCGCACATTCACTTTCCGCCCGATAGCACCACGCTGGATGCGGCTCGTCGTCGTCTGGTGTTTGATGAATTCTTTTATTTGCAGTTGGGTTTGCTCAAGCGTCGTCAAACCCAGCGACAGATCCAGGCAAGCGCCGTCATTGCGCCGACTGGACAACTGATTGAACAGTTCTATGACATCCTGCCGTTTCAGATGACGAATGCCCAGCAGCGTGTCATCAACGACATTCTCAACGATTTGCAAAAGCCGTCACCGATGAATCGGCTCGTGCAGGGCGATGTGGGTTCCGGCAAAACGGTGGTGGCAGTAGTGGCACTACTGGCCGCGATTCAGTCAGGCTACCAAACGGCGATGATGGCTCCCACTGAAGTGTTGGCAGAGCAACACTATCGCAAGTTGGTTGGTTGGTTTAACCTGCTGCATCTGCCTGTAGAACTGCTCACCGGCTCGACGAAAGTTGCCAAACGGCGCATCATTCATGCCCAGCTTGAAACGGGTGAATTGCCGCTGTTAGTGGGAACCCATGCGCTGATTCAAGATACGGTGAACTTTCAACGGTTGGGACTGGTGGCAATCGACGAACAGCACCGCTTTGGTGTCCAGCAACGGGCGCGGCTCCAGCAAAAGGGCGAGCATCCCCATGTGTTAACCATGACGGCAACCCCCATTCCCCGGACGCTGGCGCTGACCCTGCATGGCGACCTCGATGTGAGCCAGATTGATGAACTGCCACCGGGACGTAAAGCCATTCAAACCACCATGCTCACGGGGAAAGAACGGATGCAGGCGTATGACCTGATTCGCCGCGAGATTGCCCAGGGACGGCAGGTGTATGTGGTGTTGCCCTTGGTGGAAGAATCGGAAAAGCTGGATCTGAAGTCGGCGATCGACGAACATCGTGAACTGCAAGAAAATGTCTTCCCCGAATTCACGGTGGGTCTGCTGCACGGTCGCATGACCTCGGCTGAGAAAGACGATGCTATCACTCGGTTTCGCGATAACGAAACGCAAATTCTCGTCTCGACCACCGTGGTAGAAGTGGGTGTGGATGTCCCCAATGCAACGGTGATGCTGATCGAGCACGCCGATCGCTTTGGACTGTCCCAACTGCACCAGCTACGAGGACGAGTCGGACGCGGTGGTTCGCAATCGTTCTGCCTGTTAATGAGTAGTTCCAAAACCGAAGCCGCACGACAACGGCTGAAAGTGCTGGAACAGTCGCAGGATGGCTTCTTTATTTCTGAAATGGATATGCGCTTTCGGGGGCCTGGTGCAGTGCTGGGCACGCGTCAATCGGGCTTACCCGACTTCGCGCTGGCAAGTTTGGTGGAAGATCAAGATGTCCTGGAACTGGCACGACAGGCAGCCGAAACGGTGATGGCAAAGGACGAAACCTTGAGCCGCTGGACACTGATGCAGCAAGAGTTAGACTACCGCTATCGTCGCCTCATGGGTGGCGCAATTTTAACGTGACGCCAACGTAATCTAGAAGAGAACGATTAGGGAGGTAGGGATGGCTCAGTTTCAACTCTTTGATTCCGTTAAGTTGACAGAGGCGATCGCGCTGTCTAACGGAGAACTTGCACCCGAAGGTACACCGGGAGCCATCGTTGAGGTACTGAAAGAGGGCGAAGCCTACCTGGTAGAACTCTTCGATGGTTGGGTAAAAAGCAATGAAAAGGGAAATTTCGTCACGGCAACCCCAGACGAACCAGGCGCGTTTGTGGAAACCTTGGGCGTAGAACTGGCTTATCCTCAACAGTTGCAGTTAGTAAAAGCGGCGCGCGACACAACAGGTGTACGAGGACAATTAACGGCTGTACTGGACGAACTTCCAGACGATTTAATTACAGAAGTCTTTAACTTTGCAGAGTTTTTGCAACAGAAGCAACAGAAGCAGGTTGGTTCTTGAAGGGGTGATTGTGGGTGGAGTCGATCGCTCCTTGAGAGAAACCAGGTTTCTGGACGCAACCTGGATACTTGACGACAGAGACTTACAAAGAAACCCGGTTTCTGTCGATGTCGCTTTCATCGTGCTTGCCTAAAGTTGGAGCGATCGCACTCAAGATGGCAATGATGCGGTTTGAAATGGGAACGATCGCGTTCCGAACTGCAACGATGTCGCTCAAAGTCGGAACGTTCTTATCTCGAACAGAAGCATTCCCACTTCAAACAAGAACGTTCTCATCTCAAATAGGAATGCTCCTGGTTTAAACAGGAACGATCGTGCTTGAGAGCAGAACGATCGTGTTTTGAACGACAGTGATGCTATTTGAACCGCGATCGTTCCCGTCTCAAGCAAGAACGATGCCGCTGGAACGCTTCGCTAGCGCGTTTTAAGCAAGAACGATCGCGCGTTTCTCTTCAACGGTTCCACTTTCTAGAGAAATTCTGGCACTCTGTGGCAGAGGCTTGGTTTTGCCTGTAGAAAAGAAAGAGGGCACGGTGTTAATCGTTGCTCTACCCATGCGATCGTAGGTTCCGATTATGACCGCTCCCGATGACGCCATCCAACGTCCTACAGCTCAGCAGCAGCGACAGTTGCAGGAACAAGCACGTCTCCAGAGCGAGTGGTCGCTGAGACAAGAAAAGTTGGGTGTGTTGCGTCAGGCATTAGCGATTGAAACCGACGCGAGCCAACAGTTTCGGTTGCAGCAGCAAATCAAAACTGAAGAAACAGCACTGGCAGCGTTGGACGCGCAACTGACCGCACTTGAGCCAGAGGCCTTGACCATCGGGACGCCACAGAACCTCCCCTACAGTGGTGTGATTGCCTTTGTGGGACGAGAGGCGGAGTTAGCGCAGATCCATCAGCAGTTGCAGCAGCGAGTGCGTCCCGCAGCGAAGCGCACGACGGTGGCAATTTCAGCCCTTTCGGGGATGGGCGGCATTGGCAAGACAGAATTGGCGTTGCAATATGCCCGCCAACACTGCCGTGAGGGTGACTATCCCGGTGGACTCTGCTGGGTGCGGGCACGGGAGGATGTAGGCACGCAAATCATTAGCTTTGTGCGATCGTGCCTGGAGTTGGTGCCGCCAGACGACCTGGAATTAGTCGAAAAGGTGCGGTGGTGCTGGGGACGGTGGCGCGAGGGAGCCGCACTGCTGATCTTTGATGATGTGCAGCAGTACGACGATATCGCACTGTTTCTGCCACCGCAGGACGCGGGCTTTAAGGTGTTACTGACCACGCGATCGCACTTTGGCTCACCCGTGCAGGATATACAACTGGATGTGTTGTCGGAGGCGAAGGCGCTGGAGCTGTTGCAAACATTGGTGGATCGCGATCGCCCAGACCTCCGAGGTTTCCAAAACCTCGGAGGTCTCGACACTGCAAAGCGACTCTGTGAGTGGTTGGGCTATTTGCCGTTGGGAGTGGAACTGGTGGGGCGGTATTTAGCCCGCAAGCCCGATCTTTCCCTCGCCGCCCTGTGGCAACGGTTGCAAGACAAACGTCTGGACGCGATCGCCTTTAAGCAAGCGGAACCAGGCATGACCGCATCATTGGGCGTTGCCGCCGCGTTTGAGTTGAGCTGGCAGGCATTGGACGCGTCGGCACAGCAAGTTGCCGCTGTGTTGAGCCTGTTTGCCCTGGTGGAAATCCCCTGGACGATGGTAGAGCAGTGTTTGCCAGCTTTCGATGCGGAAGAGTTGGAGGAGCTTCGCGATCGGCAGCTATTGGGCACCCATCTGCTGAAGCGCGTGGATCAGGGGATGTACCAACTGCATCAACTGCTGCGAGAATTTTTTGCCGCCAAGCGATCGCACCGAGCCGATGAGTCGGCATTGCAGCAGACGTTTTATCAGGTAGTGATTGCGGAGGCAGAGAGAGTTCAAGAGAAGCCGGAGCGATCGTTCATCCAGGAATCAACAGTGATGATTGCTCACTTGCAAGCGGCTATCGACCGGTTAACCCGACCAGAACAAGCGCTAAATTTGGCAACCTGTCTACATTGGATGGCAAGACTCCACTACGAACAAGGGCGCTATGGGGAAGCAGAACCTCTCTATGTGCGATCGCTCTCGATTCGGGAGCAGCAATGGGGACAAGGACATCTCGATGTAGCATCAAGTTTGAATGATTTGGCAGAATCGTATTGGTCACAAGGACGGTATGAAGAAGCCGAACCGCTGTATCTGCAATCACTGAAAATCCGACAACGACAGTTGGGAAACGACTATCCCGAAGTGGCTCAAAGCCTGAACAATTTGGCAAACTTGTACATTCTACAAGGACGATATGGGGAAGCCGAACCGTTGCATCTGCGATCACTGGAAATCCGGCAAAAGCATTTGGGGCAAGAACATCCTGATGTGGCTATCAGTCTGAACAATTTGGCAAACTTGTACCATTCTCAAGGACGATATGGAGAAGCCGAACCGCTGTATCTGCGATCACTGGAAATGCGGCAACGGCAGTTGAGTCAAGAGCATCCCGATGTAGCAGTCAGTCTGAACAACTTGGCAAACTTATACATTTTACAAGGACGATATGGGGAAGCCGAACCGTTGCATCTGCGATCACTGGAAATCCGGCAAAAGCATTTGGGGCAAGAACATCCTGATGTGGCTATCAGTCTGAACAATTTGGCAAACTTGTACCATTCTCAAGGACGATATGGAGAAGCCGAACCGCTGTATCTGCGATCACTGGAAATGCGGCAACGGCAGTTGAGTCAAGAGCATCCCGATGTAGCAGTCAGTCTGAACAACTTGGCAAACTTATACATTTTACAAGGACGATATGGGGAAGCCGAACCGTTGCATCTGCGATCACTGGAAATCCGGCAAAAGCATTTGGGGCAAGAACATCCTGAAGTGGCAGTCAGTCTAAGCAATCTAGCAAGGCTTTACCGTTCGCAAGCACGCTACAGCGATGCTGAACCGCTTTTTCTTCAATCGCTCTCCATTCTACAAAAGCAGCTTTTTACCGAACATCCCTTAGCAGCAAGGGTTCTGAGTCATCTAGCACATCTCTACGATTTACAAGGACGCTATCGTGAAGCAGAATCCCTGTACCTGCAATCCTTATCCATCTTGTCTGCTAGGTTAGAGGAAGCCCATTTCTGGAGACAGGAAGCATCCAAAAACTTTCGCGCCCTCCTCCAAAAATCCATCCAGGAGCAGCGATCGGATGAACTGTCGGATGATCCGATGACGCAGGGGGTGTTGAGGGAGTTGGAAGAGGGGGGTGGGGTGTAGGGTGTGGGGTGTCAGGGAGGGCGATCAAGCATAAAGGGAGGACGAGATCGCGCTGTCCACTAGGGAACTTTCACAAAGCCCATGCCGATCTGAAGAAAATGATCATCCTGAGTCAAAACCGAGAGAATGCCTTGCTCCTGCATCATCACCATCGACGTTAAATCGGTAAACGATATCAAAGGTTTGTCTTGAAAGCGTTTTCTCAAACCCCAAGCCTGGGCAAAATGCTGGGAGGTCACCCGATGAATCTGAAGCTGACCTAATTCTGTAGCAGCAAAAATTCCTTCGACGAACCCCGTTGCCTCTTGAAAAAGCTCACGTCCAAATAGCAAGCTAATCAATTCATCCAACACATAATCACTCGTATGCATCTGAGCCTGAGTTTGGCGCAGGTGTTGATAAATTTCTTTGACCGTTTGATGATAATTATCAGCGCGATGCCCTAAAGCCAGCCAGCCCCAAGTGTCAATAAAAATCGAAGAATCAGTCTGCATAAAGGACGGCAGCGATCGCTAGCTGTTATAGAGTTCTGCTTCTATCGCTTGAGCCGATAGCGGTTCTCCAGAAAGCATTCCTGCGATCGCCAGAAGCGGCTCTTCTGAGGCAGTCATTGTTTCAGCATTGAGGGTAGATTGTTTCATATGATCTACGAAGTGGAGTACTTCTCGAAGCTTCGGTTCCGGTAGATCGCTGAGTTGTGCCAAAATTTGCTCAATGAGTACTTCCATTTTGGATGTGCTTCTGTTTATCGTATTCTACCAAACTCCTGAAAATGCCAGAAAAAGTCATCCAGGAGCAGCGCACGGATGAACTCTCGGATGATCCGATGATGCAGGGGGTGTTGGGGGAGTTGAGAGAGGGGTGTGGGGGAGGGCGCTGTCGCTGCACTAGAGGTAGACTGAAGCTGTGTAGCGTTGAAAGTAGAAAGCACGCGCGATCGGAGATCATCTCGTGGAAGCCAATCAACTCAAACAACTGGTCAAAGACAGCCTGCGGGAAGTGCTGCGAGAAGAACGCTTGAAACTCTGTCAAGTGCTCATTCCCTACGTCAGCGATAAAGAAATGCAAGAAATCCAAACCAAATTGGGTTCACCCGCTGACTACAAAGACACAGAATTTGTCAATATGACGGACTGGGTAAAAAATGGAACTCGTCCTCAGTAAAGCCGCTGTCAAATTTTTAGAAAGACTGTCCCTCAAAGAAACCGAGAAACTCCAAGATAGACTTGCCACTCTCCTTCGATCGCTCGAAACAGAAGGGATCATCCCGTTTAATGAATTAGACATCAAGAGCTTGAAGGGAGATTGGAAAGGATTCTTCCGAATGCGCGTGGGGAAAGTTAGAGTGGTTTTCACGATCGACTCAGAAGCCGATGCATTGCAGGTCTACGACATTGACTTCAGAGGCAGTATCTATAAATCCTTGCTCCTTGGTTCAACAACGATCACGCTGCCACTCATTTGAAACACCTAGATCGCTTCAGTTTGACTCAAGCGATCTAGGTGTTTCAAAAAGCTATCCAGGAGCAGCGCGCGGATGAACTGTCGGATGATCCAATGACGCGGGGGTGTTGAGGGAGATGCAGGAGGGGGTGGGGTGTAGGAAGGGAGGGCGATCGCGCTAATCTATGCCAGTACAATGAGAATAGTTTCCAACGGCGCTAATGATGAAAGCCTACGAGTTTCCAGCGCACATTACGACTGACGGCAAACTAGAATTGCCCGATAGCGTTCTGCCGCGATCGCTCAACAACCAGACCGTCAGAGTCATTGTGCTGATTGACGAAACAGATGCTGTTGCAGAGCAACAGCAATGGCAAGCACTCACCGCCACTCAATTTTTGACAGGCTACAGCCCTGTTGATGCCATCTACGATGAGCTTTAAGGCATGGCACCGACTTATCAACCTGGGGAGGTTTTACTGCTTTCTTTTCCCTTCTCCGATGCCGTGGGTGCAAAGCGGCGTCCAGCCCTTACCCTGCTTGATGCAGAAGACGACGATATCCTAGTTGCCCGCATTACAGGACAGCTTATCCAAACTCAATTCGATGTAGAACTTCAGGAATGGCAAGCAGCCGGACTGAGAATTCCCTCTGTCGTTCGGCTCCACAAATTAGCCACCTTGGAGAAGCGATTAGTCGAGCGTTCACTGGGAACCCTCACTGCCGCAGGTTTTCAGCAAGTTCAAACAACGCTGCGCAATCTGATTGAGACCATCCGGTAATCCCGCTCTCTTTCATGGGCTAGATACAGCAGGCGATCGATCTCTCTTCGATGCGGCAACAACCACGATCGTTCAACGGTTAAAATTCGCTATTTGGATCTACAACTTCCATTTTTATGTCACGCAAGTAACGCCTTGGCGATAAGTTCTCTCAATTGAATCGTCTGTGATCTGCAATAATCTGTGGTGTTTTTGCCTCTCTGGCAACGGCACCTAAAATGAACCGATCTAATACAAACAAAATTACAGTCCACAAACAGTTTTAGTAGCAAATTCACCTGGTCAAAAAAAAGCTCAGACATTAACGTCTGAGCTTTTTTATTAAGCTTCAAGATGAGTGAGAAAATCGACTAGCGCGATCGCCACACTCTCTTAAGCAAGGCTTGAAGGCTGGAAAACTCCAGCTCTATCAAGGCTTAGTTGCGAGAAAAGCTGTTGTTACGACGACCGCCGCCGCCGCCACCAAAGGATGAACCTCTGTCTTCACGGGGCTTCGCTTTGTTCACTTTCAAATCTCTTCCCATCCACTCAGCACCGTCAAGTGCTTCAATGGCAGCTGCTTCTTCAGCATCTGTACCCATTTCAACGAAACCAAAGCCACGGGGGCGTCCAGTTTCGCGATCGGTAGGAAGTTGAACTCTTTTGACTGAACCGTATTCTGCAAAGACAGAACTCAGATCAGCTTCTGCAACGTCATATGAGAGGTTGCCTACATAAATCGACATAGATTGGCTCCAAAATCAGAAGGTCGTAGAGAGTGAGATTTCGGAGAGAAGCCTGCCAATACAAAACGTGAAAAACTCGTCAAGACTAGAAACAAATTCTGCAACCGATTACTTATTCTCACTCGTTATTATAACACTTCCTTAAGTGTTTTCCGCCGACATGGGGCGCGGCGTTGTAACGATATGTAACACAGTCATCGCTTGAAAGGGACGGCAGCAATGCTTGAGACACCCTACGACTAAGACAAACCATCATACCGCTTGGGGTCTTTCTTTTGCTTTTTCGCGCCATCAGTCTCTTTCTTCTGCTTCTTCGACTCTTTATTGCTCTTTTGTTCTTTTGCCATGGTGCCCCTCTGGTGTAGATTCCTGCTTTAACCCGCTTTGCGCAACGAAAGCGTTTTAGCTTGCTAGATCAACCAATGCATCGCGTTGAAAGCGAATCACACGCGAAAAGGAACTGCGAGAGTGCTCTGACGTTGAAACGGATAGGGTGATATTGATCTGACCCGGATCGAGCACTTGTCTCACTGTGCAGATCTGCATTTTATTATTGCAGTATGCAATGATGCGATCGCCCATCTGAATATCTAACGCTTGAATTTTCAATTAAGACTCAACTTAGTAATAGATTAGCCATGACATAACCGCACAAAAGCAAAAAGTTTTGACCCTGCGTTTTCAAGCGTAATTTCTATCAAGCATCAGAACGAGCTAACACTTTTTACTCTTTCTCGAGAGCAGAGAACAGAAATTATGATGCTCTTTCTCATTGTTATGTAAATGCCTCTTTAGCATAGCATGAATTCGGCAAAACGCTTATCAAAAACAGTGTTTTCTTGTCAAGAGGATTCATGCTCATTTTTTGCTTTGCGTCGCAATTCAAGCCGTTTTCGGCCTCTAAAGCCCCTTTTTAGGAGCGATCGCGTGGAGTACTGCTGTTCTCACCGGGTAAAGCGCTTGCCAAAAACTGAGGTGTTCACTCCGTTTTCTGCACCACTAGTGCGCCGAGCAAAGCTCGGCTTTGTCGATGGGGTGAAAGTCCCCATACTGGAAGCCCTGGCAAGGCACCAGGAACTGAGTGTTGCGCTGGTCTCGGTAACGAAGCCAGCGAAGCGTACACAAGGAGGTGATGGGCCACAATGCGAAAGCGTGAAGGGAATGAGCCTCGATATCAGAATCAATTGTGGATGCCGACGCCGTTAGTGGAGCGGAAGGCAACACCAAAGGAGCCAATAGCCATGGCTCCCAAGGATCCACCGGGGTCTGAGACCGTGGCACGTCACTATGGCAAAGTCGGGAACTCGGGAGATCCTATAGACCCCTCCAACTTGGGGGTAGGGCAGCACAACCGGCAAACCGGAAGGAAGCCTGAAGGTCTATGGGAAGTCGGATGTCCTCATAGTAGT
>NZ_PVWK01000024.1 GCF_003003795.1 Stenomitos frigidus ULC18
AAACACCCTGACTCTGCTTTATTTCAAACCTGGTGGAGGGGCTTGACTTAGGCAGAAACGAATCGCACGCCGACATAAAGGCAAAAAGGTGCCAGATGACCGATAAGCCTTACCTAGAGTGAGTTTGAGAAAAGCCGTAAGCCGTTGACCTCAAAACAGCACTACTGCGCCGGGATGCAGTTAATCCTGGTTTGAAACTGTCTTGATTGCAGGTTTGAGCGATTAGTATTGCAGGTCGCTACATGTAATAGTTTCAGCCTAATTGCACTTCATGACGGCTTCGCTTCAGTCACCCCTAATTGGCACTGTACGCCGACATCATCTCTTCCTGCCCGTCAACAGACACAGAGCGTTGATCGCCGGGGCGAAGAAATAGCCGCCGCCCGTGGGAATCACCCAATCGTTGTTAGTAGAAAGCTCTTGGGGTTTGCCATCAATCGTCACCTTGAAGGTACGTTTGCGTTGTTCTCCAGGCGTATTGTTCTGCCCAATGATTGGGTCGTGGCCTGTGCCTGTTTCCTTAAACCCAGGACTGTTAACCCAGCGCTGGGTCACAAACTCGAACTGATCGATGATCGAGGTTTGGTAAGCCGCAAACACGAGACCACGATTGCCAGAGTCGATCGTCCTATCCGGGTCATTTGGAGGGTAGTAGGGCTGTCCGAAGGGAATGCCACGGCGTAGCAGGCGGTGAGTTTGGGTACTTACTTCGCCAATTTTGGGCACGCCCGGCGGCAGGTTGGGGTTAATGCTGGCAGACTCGTCATCGCGGGGATAGGATTTACGAATGTGACCCGCCCAGGGGCAGATCGCGCCCAACGCATCACCAGGGGAAACTTCAAACGTAGGGTCGTTGTCTATGCAGCGGGCATCCTCGACCAGGCAATCGGGTTTGTCAGGATCGGGTTGGGGCGGAATCGGTTCGGATGCGCCGACGAACTCGAAGTGGTTGTTGGCGCAGTCGTTGTCCGCTAGTTTGGGATTGTCTTTGGTCTGGGCTCGCAAGATTGGTGCGCCACTTTTCCATCGACCCACCAGTTTTGCTCCTAGCAGTTCGGGAGTGGTGCCGATCGTCGTAGCGGTGTCTGCTAAAAACTTGTGGAAGCCTCCCACATCCTGTCGCAGCCTCCGGATCACCAGGAAGGAGCCATCCTTGGCCCAAATTGGACCTTGTTTGGGTCGGTCGGTGCTGGGCTTGTTGCCATCCCACTTTTCGCCTGTGAGCGAATCTACCCCAGGATCTTTAACCTCGGCAGCGAGAGGATCTTGGTCAGGATAGCCAAAGATAAACTCTCCTGGCCACAGCAGATCCTGTCCTGGCTTGCCCTGATCCAGTGGCTCCTGGGGGTTTTGACGCAGCGTGAGGACATCATGCTCGTCTTCCGAAATCCGACCTCGGACTCCGGGTTGGCTGACTCCATCCAAAAAGCCGAAATGTTCGTGACCAACGAGAGGTGGGGGCAGGGTAGCTCCCTGCTGTTTATAGAGGATAGTGACGCCACTGTTGGCGTGTTTGCCGTTGTGGGTGCGACCGGAGTAGATGGTTTCCTCAATGCGGGCGACTTCGGCTGCCAGTTCTGCCGGACTGTCACTGGCTACGATGACCACGACATCGGCTTCGTTCTTTGGCCCACCGACCAGCCAGTTGTGACGGTTGCCTTCGATCGCCTCTGGATCTTCTCCTGCTTCTGCGTCACGCGGATCGCCGAGGTCGATCGATCGCGCCTGCAAGCCCTGTTTGAAGGCTTCATCTTTGAATGCGTCTGCCTTCAGCACTGCCAGATCGTCCGCCCACTGCTGGTAGTCGGGGAACTCGCAGGCCAGCGATCGCAGGGTTTCGTCATCCTCTGTCAGCAGTTGCAAGGCCCGGAAGGAGAGGGCGATATTCACCCATGTGGCTTGCACCGTCCGGGTTTCAGCAGAGCGTCGCCGCCGGATCTCCTTGAACAGACGATTGAAGGCTAGCACTTCGGCAGTGGTGGCGATAAAGGGAATCAGTTCCCCCAGCCACCGCCGGAAATCGGACTGGTTATCTACCCGCAGAAACAGCAGCGTTTGCTGGTCTTTGTTGAAGCCAGACAGGATATTGCCCTGGATGTTTTCGATCGCCAGCACGGGTTCGGTCGGTACGGCAGGACGAGTGGGGTCGTGCTTCAAGCTCTTGCCAGAGGGTTGTGGCGCTTCCCGCACGACAGGTTTTGTCGGAGCAGGGGTTGAGCTAGAGGATGCACCAGGCGCAGTGGGAAACGGGCAGGCTTTCAACTCAACTTCGATACCAATCTCGGTTTCGCCCGCCGCCACATTCCACAGCACCGCGTTTTCGGTACTGCGAATCAGTTCGCCTTTCTGAAAAATCTTGAAGAACAAATCGGGGGAACGATCGGCAAATAGTTCCTGAAAGTAGGCCGACTCAAACTCAATCCGAAATCCGCCTTGGTCATCGGTAGTTGCAGCTCCGACCAAATCATTGATGATCAAATCCTTGTCCCAAGCTTCCACCTGCACGCTCGATGCGCCTTTCTGGAAGTTGCGATCGATGACCCGACCTTGAATCACAAAATTCGCCATAGGTTACCTCTTCGATGAGTTAGTAGGAACGTTGTTGTTGGAAAAGCCGTTGGACCTAGGTGGGGTCGCGCCGAGATACGTGTAAAACAGTGCCACCAATTTCGAGTGGACTAAATTTGGCATCAATAACGCAAAAGTTATGGTCTGAAACCCTGATTCTGTCGTAGAGGCTAGTCGCTGAAACGCCCTAAACACGTCTGGTTAGTTGCTGTCTGCGCAGTAGATCAAGCTAGAGAACGCTAAGGTAATCGTTGTCTATGATCCAAGCTACATAAGCATTTCGACATTCCATGGCATAAAATTACATGTATCTCGGCTCAATCCCAAAAGGAAGCTTTGAGACTCGTTAAATTCGCAAGTAGCCAATCCATTCAGCGACTATGAAGAACAGGGTCGATGCACCATGAGCATCTTTAAAGAGAGGTTTTTCCAGCTTTTACAAAGAAAATTGTAGCTAGATTAACAAGATGGAAAAATTCTAATTTGTTAAGGACAGAGGCTTAAAAATAAAGATCTCGTTATATCTCTGATGCCGACGCTGTGCTGAAAAGTCTGTGGAGTAGATAGCTCATAATGAGCATCACTATAAACAGGCTCTGGAGATGCGCTTACCTGGGTTTACGATCGCCAGGAATTAGTGTTCACACACATCATTCATTGCAGGTGCGGCTATAGGGAAGCGCTCAGCTTGAAGATAGGCAGCAAAGTACTTGTTAAAATATGTCCACGACGTTTCGTTTTTTGTCGCCAGGAAACAGCGAGGAGCCTCCTTGTACAAAGGAAGTCGAGTCTTGATTTCTGCCTTTAAGAGAGGATCAAGGGCTTCAAAGTTGGCTACTTTCTCGCCAGTCGCGCTATAGACTAAATATCCGGGTTTACCTTTCATCTTCATCCAGGGTAACCAGGGCCCCACTCGCGTCCAAGCGATGTGCATGTTTTTCACCGCATGAGTTGAATGTTTCAAGTCGGTAACGGAGGTTGTGAGTTGAAAGAATTCCCCGGCTTGATAGAGCTTTTCTGGACTATAGTCCTTAAACTTGGCATCGGCAGCGAGCACATTGGGATAAGTCAGCAGGTTGTCGCTGACAAAGGTGATATTGTTCCCATCGTTCTCACTGGATGGATTACCAGACAAAACATATTGCACTGGGTTATTGGCAACGTGAACGACGGCAACAGTTTCGCCAGTCCAGGGATTTTCCCACCGATGGACAAGCTGATTCGTTTGAGGGTCGAGATAATAGGTGAGTTCACGGGAAAGTAACTGCCATTTACCCTGCTGATTCTTAAGGCAGCGGGCAACATTCATACCTAAAAACTTAAAAAGCTTGCGCTGCCGTTCTTGTGGGACAAACGCATACATTGACCCTTGCCATTCGGTGTAGATATTGTTCCCTGTGGTCGAACAGCGCACGCGGATAAAGGTCTCTAGACCGCTCGGTTGTACCGCTGACGGGGTCGCAGCGAAACCAATGCCAGCAGAAAGAGTCGCGACGACAAAAACAAAAACAGTTTGGCTACCTTTGGTTGTTCTAGCCTGCTTGGAAAACATGTTTACCAGCCTGCCTATGCAAGGCGATCAAAGGTATTAAGGAGATTTCTAGGAATGAATTTACCCGCTAGCAGGTTGAATAAGGATATCCCATTTTGGTAATTCTGGATTGCGTT